>JAKBAM010000004.1 GCA_021809105.1 Actinomycetes bacterium | reverse complement strand
CCTCGGCCACTACCTCAAGGATGATCTCCTTCAGCCGAACCTCGACCCGCCCCACCAGGACACGCCGGCGATACTTGGGGCACCAGATGATGTGGTACTTGGCCGAGTAGACCGTCTTGTTGGTCGAGCGGTAGCCCACCGGCACATCATCGCAGGAGGGTGAGACAACCATCCGGGTGACTACGCCACCCGCAACGGAAAGGCCCTTGACCCACGACTGAAGTCGTGGGCTTGCGGGCCTTGTCCGGTCAGGGGTGGCCACCTCCGGGATGGCGATCTGCGGCCGGGCGACGGCCTTCGCTGCGGCAATCTTTGCTGCGGCGGGCACGAGTCGCACCATGACCTCACCGGGGAGGACAACGAGCGGTTCACCAGACACGTTCGGAGGGGTTCCAATCGTCGAGCATCTGGCGACCGCGAGTCCGGTCCTGAGCCAGGTGGCCCTGGTCTAGCCTGAAGCTGTGAGTGGGAGCCTGACGGATGACCGTATGCCCGATCCGGTGGCATGGGACCGGGCGGGGCTGATCTACGAGGTCGTCGACTCGGTTGCCTGGCTACGGCTCAACCGACCCGCACGGCGCAATGCCATGGATCACTACCCGGGAGGCGCCGGTCCGGGGGGGATGGGTCTGCGTGACGCGCTGCTGTCCGCCATCCGGGATGCCTCGGAGGACAAGGGCGTCAAGGCTGCGGTGATAACCGGGACCGGTACCGTTTTCTCGGCTGGTGCCGATCTGCGCCAACCCGGAGGAGCGCTGGAGATCCCCGAGGGTCGCCGGCGGTCGTCGACGGTCGGACGCGACGACGGGCTCCTCTACGGTTGGTATCGGATCCTGGAGTCGATCTGGCGCAGCGAGACTCCTTTCATCGCTGCGGTCAACGGACCCGCCGTGGGAGGCGGCTGTCAGTTGGCTCTCGCGTGCGACCTCATCTATGCGTCGGAGGAGGCTACCTTCTGGGAGATCTTCGGGAGGGTGGGACTGCCCCTGGAGGGCGGCGCGGCATGGCTCCTGACTCGTTCGCTGAGCCTGCCGTTGGCGAAGGAGATGGCTCTGCTCGCTGAGCCGCTCACCGCCAGAAAGGCCGAGTCCTGGCGGCTCATCAACGGCTGCGTTCCCGGAGCTGAGCTCGAATCGACGGTTCGGGAGGTAGCGCAGCGCCTCGTTACGCTGGGCCCTCCCGGTGCCGGACCGCTCGCCGGCGGTCCGCAGAGGGACCTGAGCGCGAGGGTCGGCCACATCAAGGCCCAGCTGAACGGCGCATGGGAGCAGACCATGTGGCAGACTTTTCGGGAAGAGGTTTCCCTCCTGTCGATGCCCGCCGGCGAGCCGCCCGAGGAGACCAGCGCTCCTGCTCCTTGGAGATAAGGGAGGCGCCGGGCGAGGCTGTCACGCCGGGCGCTGGCGTGGCGTCGATCTGCAGCCATAGTGCCCGCCGGCCCGCTGAGCGGCAGCCGAGCCGCATGGTCATCGTCCTCAGGCGCCGGTACACCTACGTGACGGCGCCCGCGATCTTCAAGTCGATGATCTCGTCCTGATTCCGGCCGAGCTCGGCCAGGATCGCGTCGGTGTGCTCGGCGAACTGCGGGCCTCGCGTCAAGGTAGGTGGTGTCTCGTCGAACTGCACCGGGTTGGCCACCAGTTCCCGCTGATTGCCGTCGGCATCCACCACGGCGACGATGTAGCCGTTGGCGCGGACCTGAGGGTCGTTGCCGAGCTCCAACGCCGTTTGGTTGGGTGCCCACTGCCCCTCGAGCGTCTTGAACCGCTCCATCCAGAAATCGTAGGGCTTCGAGGCGATCGCATCAGCCACGTATTCCCCCGCTTCGAGGGCATTTGTGATCAGCTTCTCACCGGAGTCGAACCGCTCGTCGCTGACCAGGTCCTCCCTGTCGAGGTGGCGGCATAAGTCGGCCCAGTAGCGGCCTGGCTGGAGCATCATGAGGTTGACGAAACGACCATCCGACGTCCGGTAGTTGCCGATGGTCGGATTGAAGGGGTTCGTTGCAGGCCCTGCGAGTGGAGCGACCGGCGGGACTTCTCCGGTGAGCAACGCATTGTTGACCGAAAGCGCGGTGGCCCACGTGCCGAGGCCCAGCAGTGACACGTCCACCACGCTCGGCTCGCCTGTCCGCTCCCGGGCGAAGAGAGCGGCTGCCACTCCACCGGCGATGGTCATCCCGCCGAGGGAATCCCCGTACGCTCCTGCCGGAGGGTTGATGACCTTGGGCGAATCGGAGGGTGTCAAGCCCATGGCGCTCCCAGCACGCGACCAATAGGTGCTCCCGTCGTAGCCTCCCTGGTGAGCATCGGGCCCGCGTTGGCCGTGCGCGCTACCTCGCACGTAGATGATCCTGGGGTTGGCCGACCGAAGATCCTCGACTTCGATGCCGAGCTTCTTGCGTGCGTCCGGCAGGAAGTTGGTTAGGAATACATCGCTATGACGGGCCAGCTCAAGGAGCACAGCACGGGCCTGGGGGTGCTCGAGGGCTAGGCCGATGCTCCGCTTGCCGCGATTGGGATGTTCCATGAGGGGCTGGAATCGGCCCGTCGCTACACCGCCAGTGCCGATTTGCAGCCCGCGCTGGGCATCGCCGGTCACTGCGTGCTCCACCTTGATCACGTCGGCTCCCCAGTCAGCCAGCACTGCGCCAGCGGACGGGGTGTAGGTGAACTGTGCTACCTCGAGGACTCTAACGCCTGTCATAGGTGTCTTCATGGCTGGAAACGACTCCCTGCGCTAGAGGACCTCCAACCTCTCCGCAAGAACGCGAGGTCAGGTCCGTGGTTGCTCGGGGCGGAGTCTTGCCGCGTCTCCCGTGCCCGTCAACCGTGGTCCGTCCCGTCCTGCCCGGTCCCCAGGGACGGGTTCTGACCTCGACGTCGACGTCGGGCATGGTACGGTTTGCACAATCGGGGGACAGGGGTTTCGCGTCGTGGGTCGTAGCCGTGAGTCCCTATCCCAATTGGCGCAGGAGTGGGCCGGTGAAGGTACGAGTAGACGAGACCAAGTGCCAAGGGCACACGCTGTGCGCGATGGCTGCCCCCGAAATGTTCGAGTTGAGCGACTTCGACGGCCATGCTCAGGCTGTGACCGAGCAGGTCCCATCTGAGATGGAAGGCGCCGTGCGCGCCGCAGCTAGCAGTTGCCCCGAGCAGGCCGTCATCATCACGGACTGAGCCTGGAGTACCGGCACCGCCCCCGAGTTATCAGTGTCGAAAGGGAGGAAGATCAGCATGGCCATTGAGGGGGAAAAGGAAGCGCCGGTGCACTTCGACCGGCACGCGCCCGGCTACATCGATGCGTTCGAGGACATCACCCACGACCTCCACGCCAGGTGCCCTGTGGCCTGGACCGACAGCTACGGCGGCCACTGGGTGGCGAGCGGCTACAGCGAAGTTTTCGAGATCGCCCGAAACCCGACGCTGCTGTCCAACGATCACGACGTCACGGGCACCGCTACCGGCTATCAGGGGATCAGCATCCCCCCACAGGGACGGGAGCACAGAACCCGAGGCGGCTTCCTTGAGATGGATCCTCCGGCGCAGCAGGATTACCGACGCATCCTCGACCCCTACCTGTCGCCAGCGGCCATCGCTCGCTGGTCCGCGATGACCGAGGATGTGACCAGGGCGGCGATCGACGCCCGGATCGAGACCGGGTCCATCGACTTCGTCGACGACCTCGCCAACATCACACCCGCTGTCATGACGTTGGCCTTGATGGGGCTGCCGCTGACGGACTGGGTGGTCTACTGCGAGCCTGCCCACGCCGGCGTCTACACCCCGCCCGACTCGCCTGACATGCCCCGCGTCACCGAGATCAGCATCGCCATGGGCATGCGGATGACCGAGTCGATCGCAGATGTCCGCGCCAACCCGCGGCCGGGGATGGTCGACGGGCTCATCAAGGGCGACGTCGGCGGGGTGGCACCGTCGGACGACGACATCCGCGACACGCTGATGCTGCTCATTGGAGGAGGTTTCGACACCACGACCGCCCTCACAGCCCACAGCCTCGAGTGGCTGGGCGATCACCCCGATCAGCGTGACCGGCTACGCCACGACCTTGACAGACTTCTGGGGCCGGCCACGGAGGAGTTCCTCCGCTTCTACACGCCCGCACCAGGTGACGGTCGGACCGTCACCTGCGACTACGAGCTGTCGGGCCGCAAGCTGCAGGAGAGGGACCGGTTGTGGCTGTCGTGGGCGATGGCCAACCGTGATCCGTCGGTTTTCCCCAACCCCGACGTCATCCAGCTCGACCGGCCCGGAAACCGCCATACGAGCTTTGGCCTGGGCGTCCACCGCTGCATCGGCTCTAACGTCGCCCGTTCGACGTTCAAGATCATGCTGACCGCAGTCCTGAAACGCATGCCCGATTACGTCTGCGTCCCGGATGGCGCGGTGCATTACGACACCATCGGGGTGATCAACGGCATGAAGCACCTGCCCGCCACCTTCACGCCTGGCCGGCGACAGGGTCCATCGCTCGACGACACCTTGGCCGCATGGCAGAGGGTGATCGACGACGAACAGTTGGCTGCACCCATCACCCGCGCCTCTGCGACCGAGCGCGCGTCCTGAATGGCTCTGCACTCGTCTCGACCGTCTAACCGCAACAGATATCGTGGAAAGTGGGATCTTGGATGAAGTCAGCCGTCGATATCGGAGAGCCGGTGGTGTTCGACCCGTTCTCGCCCACCTACTTCAACGACCCGTATGACCTCTACCGGCGCCTTCGCGATGAGGCCCCGGTGCACTTCAACCCCTCCTATGGGTTCTGGGCGTTGGCCCTCAACGAGGACGTCAGCGCCGCCCACAAGGATTGGCAGACCTTTTCGAGCACGCACGGCGTCGACCTCGCGACGTTGCGGCTCGATCCGGAGCTCATCCGGGCTTACCGATCGATCATCATGATGGACCCCCCGGACCATGATCGGATGCGCGGGCTCTTCAGCCGGGTGTTCACCCCACGAGCGATGCTTGCCATGGAGCCGATGATTCGGGAAGTGATCTCGGGCTTTGCGGATGGTTTGCTGGGCCGTGACACGTTCGACGGCGTCGATGACTTCTCGGCGCTGTTTCCGGTCGAGATTATTTCCCGGATCCTGGGCGTGCCGGAGGCGGACCGCCAGCAGATCCGGCATTGGCTGGACCTCAGCCTCCACCGAGAAGCGGGTGAGATGTATCCCACCCCAGAGGGTCAGCAGGCGGCCGCCGACTCGGGCGCGTACTTCTTCGCGCTGGCACAGGAGAAGCGTCGGCATCCGGGCGACGACATGCTCACCCAGATGACCGAGGTCGAGATGGAGCGAGTCGACGGGTCGAAGACGCGGCTCGACGACGGGGAGATCGCGGGGTTCGCCAGCCTGCTCGGGGGCGCCGGGGCAGAGACGGTCACCAAGCTGGTGGGCAACGCGTGGGTGTTGTTCGCGCAGCATCCCGATCAGTGGTCTGACATCGTTGCGGATGCTTCGCTCATTCCGAACGCAGTGGAGGAGATATTGCGCTTCCAACCCCCCTCGCAGTACCAGGGTCGGTTCTCGGTACGAGACTCGGAGTGGCAGGGAGTCACGATCCCCGCGGGTCATCCGGTTCTGTTGCTCACCGGGTCGGCGACGCGCGACGAGCGGGTCTACGATCAGCCAGACCGTTTCGACATCCGTCGACCTCCTCGCCAGGCGCTCGGACTAGGCCTCGGCATCCATAGCTGCCTAGGTGCGGCGTTGGCCCGCCTGGAGAGCAGGGTGGCCCTGGAGGAGATTGCGCGTCGTTGGCCCAACTTCGCAGTCGATGCCGAGGGGCTACGGCGGGTACAGATGTCCAACGTGGCCGGCTACAGCCATGTGCCAGTCTCTTCGCAGACCGCTTAGCAGAAGCGTCAGGGGGTGGCAGACCCCGAGATGACTTTGGTCTCGCAGTATTGATCGAAACCCTCGATGCCGTTTTGGCGACCGACCCCGCTCTGCTTGTAGCCACCGAATGGCGAGTCGGCACCGTAGTAGACGCCTCCGTTGACCGAGACCGTCCCCGATCGGATCCTGCGCGCGACAGCCAGCGCGCGCTCTTCGGACTGTGCGCTCACCGCTCCGGACAGGCCATAGGGGCTGTCGTTGGCTATGCGGACCGCGTCGTCCTCGTCGTCGTAGGGAATGACGACCAGCACCGGCCCGAAGATTTCTTCCTGGGCGATGGTCATCGAGTTGTCGACGTCAGCGAACAGCGTCGGCTCCACGTACCAGCCGACCGGGAGATGCTCGGGCCGCCCACCTCCGACCACCAGTCGGGCTCCCTCCGACAACCCTTTATCGATGTAGCCGAGCACTCGCTCGCGCTGGCGGGAGCTGATCTGAGGTCCCTGGATGACATTAGGATCAGTCGGATCGCCGTAGGCCACCATGCTGAAACTGTTGGCGATGACGTCGAGCCCTTGGTCGTAGCGGGCCCGGGGCAGGAGCACCCGCGTGAGCATGGCGCACCCCTGCCCGGCATGCATGCAGGCGCCGAAGGCGGCGAATCCCAGGGTCGCCTCCAGGTCGGCGTCGTCGAGCACGATGTGTGCCGACTTGCCCCCCAGCTCGAGGAAGAGGCGCTTCATCGTGGGGGCGCCCTGGGCCATGATACGCCGGCCAGTGGCGGTGGACCCGGTGAAGGAGATCAGGTCGACCCGAGCGTCGGTGACCAGTTGCTCGCCGACTAGGTGATCGGAGGAAGTCACGACGTTGACCACGCCTGCTGGGATGTCAGTGCGTTCGGCGATCAGTTGCCCGAAGCGGGTCGCGCTCCAAGGCGTGTCGGGGGCGGGCTTGACGACCACCGTGTTGCCGGTGGCGAGGGCTTGGCCCAGCTTGTTGATGAGGATCTCGGTGGGATAGTTCCACGGGATGATGGCCCCGACCACCCCAGCCGGCTCCTTGACTACCCGTCGCCAGCTCGGAACGCCGAACGCCTCGGCATCGGCGAGGGGTCGTTCCCACTCGAAGCTGTCGATGGTCCGGGCAGGCCACAGCAGCCCGTCGGCCAACGGCGCGTCGAGCTGCGCCAGCCGGGTGACCGCGATCGGGCAGCCGACTTCCGCGATCAGCTCCGAGCGGATCTGCTCTTGAACTTCGACGGCGGCCGCGTGCAGCTGCTCGAGGCATCGCCGGCGTAGGGCATGGTTGGTCGCCCAGTCGGACGTGTCGAAGGCGCGCCGCGCTGCGGCGATTGCGTCGCTGACATCTTCAGAGGATGCGTCGGCCACTTGCCCGATCGTCTGCTCGGTCGCCGGGTTGACGTTGTCGAACGTCTTGCCGGACCGGGCATCGACGAGCTGGCCGTCGATGAGCATTCGGGACTCGCCCGAAGCCGGGGTTACGGTTGGCGTTGTGCTCATTGCTTCCTCCTGGGGTGAACGGGCCCTCTCCGCGAGAGGCTCGCAGGTAAGGGGTGGCGCGAGTCGAGCGGCTCGACAGGGTGGCGCATCCCATCTCGGCGTGCAAGATAGTCTCGGGGAGGGGAGACGTCCGGACGACTCCCTGTAGCTGCCAAGCGTCACCACCCCGGGGGGTAAGCGATGAAGCTCGAAGACATGGTGCTGGTCAGTGTGGACGACCACGTGGTAGAGCCGCCCGACCTGTTCGAGGGTCGGCTGCCCTCCAAGTACGCGGACCTCGCTCCCAAGTTCATCACGAACCCGGACGGGACCAACGCCTGGGAGTACGAGGGCCAGGTCCTGACGAATGTTGCCTTGAACGCCGTGGCCGGCCGTCCCCCCGAGGAATACGGGCTGGAGCCGACATCCTTCGAAGAGCTGCGTGCGGGAACCTACGACATCAACGAGCGGGTGCGGGACATGGATGCCAACGGCATCCTGGGTTCCTTGTGCTTCCCCTCGTTCCCTCAGTTCTGCGGCCAACTCTTCGCTCGGACTGAGGACAAGGCTGTGGCACTGGCCATGGTGAGGGCGTACAACGACTGGCACATCGACCAGTGGTGCGGGTCCCATCCCGGGCGATTCATACCCTGCCCACTGCCAGCGATCTGGGACCCGGAGGTCCTGGCAGCTGAGGTGCGGCGCACGGCCGCCAAGGGCGCCCATGCTGTCACGTTTTCGGAGAATCCGGCCAAATTGGGGTGGCCGAGCCTGCACTCCGACCACTGGGATCCCTTCTGGAAGGCCTGCTCGGACGAGGGCGTCGTGCCCTGCCTGCACATCGGGTCGTCCTCGGTCACGGTCGTCACCTCTGCGGATGCGCCGATCGACGTCCTCATAACACTCACCCCGATCAACATCGTGCAGTGTGCCACCGATCTCATCTGGTCGCCGATCTTCCGTAAGTTCCCTGACCTCAAGGTGGCCCTCTCGGAGGGAGGGATTGGTTGGGTTCCCTACTTCTTGGAGCGGATCGACTTCACATACCAGCGCCATCACGCTTGGACCGGCCAGGACTTCGGTGACCGCTTGCCGAGCGACGTCTTCCACGAACATGTGATCCTTTGTTTCATAGACGATCACTTCGGCGTGGAGAGTCGCTCCAAACTAAACATGGATAACGTCTGCTGGGAGTGTGACTATCCGCATTCCGACTCAGCGTGGCCCCAGTCTCCAGAGTCGGTCATGAAGCACCTAGATGGCGTCTCCGACCATGACATAGACCGGATAACGCACCTGAACGCGATGAAGGCCTACAGCTACGATCCATTCACTTCCATCCCACGAGCGCGCGCCACCGTGGGTGCTTTGCGGGCCAACGCCGCTGGCGTCGACACCGCTATCCGCTCGACCAAGCGCGTGTCGCAAAATGGCCCCAAGGCGACCCGCGCCATCGACCTCGGACGGTTGAGCGCCGCGCCTGAATAGTTCAGGCCGCGACGCCGACTAGTCGAGCCAGGTTGCCGCCCATGACCTTGCTCACGGACTCGATCGGCAGGCCCTCGAGCTCGTCGACGAACTCCAGGGGGTCGGCCAGGCCCTCGGGGTGCGGGTAGTCCGAACCGAACAGGACCTGACCGTCGCCCAGCAAGTTGACGAGCTCCTTCGGGTCTTCCTCGTGGAACGGGTGCACGAAGATATTGCGCTTGAAGACGGCTACTGGATCCTCGTCGAAGACGTGCGGATGCTTCTCGTAGAGGTCGGCGAGCTCGTGGAGGAGCGGCCGCACCCAGGCCGACCCATTCTCGACCGGGGCGATCTTGAGGGTCGGAAACCTCGAGCAGAGACCGTGGCCGATCAGTGAAGCCATGGTGTCGAAGATCGGGCGGTGCTGCTGCTGCATGATCAACTCGAAGGCGGTGCTGTTGGCGAAGGGGAGCATCTCGCCTTCCCGCCGACCTTCCCATTCGTTGATGTGGCGGGAGTATCCGGAGTCGGACGCGTGCATGCCGACCAGCACGCCGGCCTCGGCGATGCGCTGCCAGAAGGGGTCGAACTCCGGGAGCGCGGGGGAGCGGGTGCCGGTCAGGCCCGGGACAGGTGCCGGCCGGATGAGCACCACCTTGGCACCGCGCTCGAGGACCCAGTCGAGCTCCCGGATAGCCTCGTCCACTATCGGGAGGGTGATGACCGGGGTCGGATAGATCCGATCCTCGTAGCCGAAGGTCCAGTCCTCGTACATCCACTGGTTGAAGGCATGAATCACCGCGTGAATGGCCACGGGATCGTCGCTCAGACGCTCCTCCAGGAGGCTGGCCAGGGTGGGCCACATGAGGGCCCGGTCCAGGCCGAGCTCGTCCATCAGCTTGACCCGCGCCTCGGGATTACGGAAGGCGTCCGTCGAGCGGATCGGCTTGCCCATGATCTCTCGGCGGGACTTACCTTCCTTGTTGCCCGCCCTGAAGTAGTCGGCTTGGGCGCCCGGGGCCGCTACGACATCGAAGGTCGGGTTAGGGATGTAGTCGCTGATCTTGTTGCGAACGGCGATCTTCGTCCGACCGTCGACCTCGACGTATCGCACCAGGCCGCTGTATCGGGTAGGGAGGTGGCGGGTGAAGGCCTCCTTGCTCTCGTACATGTGGTTGTCGACGTCGAAGACCGGAAAGTCCAAAGCACGTGAAGCCATGAGACGCCCTCCTTGTCGGGATCAGGTGGTTGGATGAGAAGGCACTCTGCCTCGAACGTAACCCTCGCGACTGCTGCGCACAAGGAGTAGGCCACGGGCTCTCGGGGCTCGGATTCATTCCGAGGTCGAAGCTCCGCCTTGTCCGATCCACACCGTCTTCGCGTTGCAAAATTCTTTGATTCCGTGGGAGGACAGCTCCCGGCCGTACCCGGAGCTCTTGATGCCCCCGAACGGCAGCTGCGGATAGGACGTCGTGTTGCCGTTGAAGAACAGCATCCCCGCTTCGATGTCGAGCAGGAATCGGTGCCGCTCCTCCTCGTCGTCGGTCCAGACGTTGGAGCCGAGCCCGAACTCGGTGGCGTTGGCCAAAGCGATGGCCTCGTCGATCCCTCCCACCATGTAGAGGGTTGCGACGGGCCCGAAGACCTCTTCGGTGTGCACTCGCATCTCAGGGGTGATCCCGGCCAAGACGGTGGGGGGGTAGTACCACCCTGGTCCGCCCGGGGGGTCGCCGCCGCAGAGCACCTCCGCTCCTTTGTCGATGGCGTCTGTGACCAACTCGGAGACATCCTTCAGCTGTTGCTCGGAGGCCAGCGGGCCGACCTCGGTGGCGGGGTCAGTGGGGTCTCCCATGATTCTAGCCGACATGGAATCAACAAAGAAGCGTTGGAAGTCTTCGTAGACCGCCTCGTGCACGATGAACCGCTTGGCGTTGATACATGACTGGCCGTTGTTTAGGAGGCGTGCGGTGGTTGCCACCTCGGCCGCTCGTTGGACGTTGGCCGACGGCATCACTACAAAGGGGTCGCTGCCACCGAGCTCCAGTACCGTTCGCTTCACGTGGCTGCCCGCAGTGGAAGCCACTGCTGTCCCCGCTGGCCCAGAGCCGGTCAAGGTGGCGGCGACTACTCGTCGGTCTTGCAGTATGGAATCGACCTTCTTCGAGCCGATCAGCAATGTTTGGAACACCCCGCGAGCAAAACCCGCTCGCTCGAAGAGCTCCTCCATGTAGAGGGCGGTTTGGGGGACGTTGGAGGCGTGCTTGAGCAGCCCCACGTTGCCCGCCATCAAAGCGGGGGCGGCGAAGCGCATCGCCTGCCACAGGGGGAAGTTCCACGGCATGACAGCCAGCACGGGCCCCAGGGGCTGGTAGGTGACATATGCCCGAACAGCTCCGGTCGCCTCGGCATCTGCGGGCTCGTCGGCCAGGTACGCCTGGGCGTGCTCGGCGTAATAGCGGCAGGCCTTGGCGCACTTTTCCACCTCCTGGCGCGCCGCCGCCAGGGTCTTGCCCATCTCCAGAGTCATCATCGCCGCCACCCTCTCGACGTCATCGTCGAGGATCGCCGCGGCTTGGTTCATCCACGCCGCTCGTTCGCGAAAAGTCGTGCTGCGGTAGGTAGCGAAGGCGGAAGCCGCGGCCGCCAAGCGTCTCTCCACCTCCTCGTCACCCAGTTCGTCGAAGATCCGGACGGTCTGCCCGGTCGCAGGGTTGATGCTTGCTATAGGCATGTACTCTCCTCGTGGCGGGGACTCACCGACCCTTGCTGTACCCATCTGCGCTCGGCTCACGTCGAGGGCCTCGTCGCGAACCGTGGCGGCAGGTGCTATACCAGATCACCACGATAAGGGGGACCAATGCTGAAGAAGATTGCCGAGTTCTTGACGTTGCGCTGGCTGTGGGACCGGCACAAGGGCGAGGGGTAGGGCCCTGAGGAGCCTTCTTGCTTTGCCGGTATTGAACGCTCACCTCATTGGAGGCGCTCGAGCGCCGATATTGCAGCATGCCCCCAGATCCATCTTCATCGAGGGTCGGGTCAGGCCCAGCCGGCCGGGTCACTGCCGACGACTGGAAGCGGGCTCAGCGTCGTGTCATCCGCTTGAAGTGGTTGACCATGGTCACCGCGGCGGTGGTGATGCCAGCCATGAGCGTGCCGGCGCTTCTCCTCACCGAGGTCACCACCCATGGGAGCTTGCGGTACCTGGTGCTCTGGGCCTGGGCTTTCGCCGTTCTGCTTCCGTTGATCTACCTGGTCCTGCGGATCAGCGTCTCCCAGCAGGTAAGGACCGACCGCTTGGTCGCGTCCCTCAACCGGGAGCTGACTGCCGCCCTGGAGGAGGCTGACCTTCAGGCTGCGAATCAAGCCGGCCAGGTGCACCGGCGGGAGTTCGAACGCCGACTCGCCAACGCTTTGGACATGGCTGGGGGCGAGTCGGAGGTGATCGATGTGGTACAGCGCTCGCTGCACTCGACGCTGCCGGAGTCTCCCGTCGAGCTGTTGTTGGCGGACAACAGCCACGCTCACCTGATCCGCATGGCTCATTCCTCTCCAGATGGCTCTGCCCCGTGCTGCGGAGTCGACTCGCCCGACCATTGCCCGGCGGCGCGCCGCGCACAGATCCAGCAGTTCGTGGACAGTGACGATCTCGACGCCTGTCCCAAGCTTCGCGAACGGCCAGGTGGGGGTATGTCGGGGCTCTGCGTTCCGGTGTCGATCATGGGCCGCACGGTGGGTGTCATCCACGCCACCGGGCAGGCGGGGAAGACCTTCGGGGATGACTCGTTGCAGGATCTCGGCAACCTGGCAAAGCTCGCTGGTGCACGGATCGGCCTGCTGCGAGTCATGGCTGAGACGCAGCTGCAAGCGACCACCGACAACCTGACCGGCCTACTCAACCGGCGAGCTTTCGAGCAGCGCCTCTCGGCGCAACGCGGAGGATCGAGCTCCCTCGTGGTAGCCATGGCCGATCTTGACCACTTCAAGGCGCTCAACGACACCTACGGCCACGAGACAGGCGACCGGGCACTGCGGCTCTTCTCTCAGGTTCTCACCGAATCTGTGCGAGCCCAGGATCTCGTCTGCCGCCACGGAGGCGAGGAGTTCGTCGTGGCGCTGGTGGCCTGCCCCCTGCCCAAAGCCCGTGAGATCCTCGACACCGTTCGGGCGAGGCTTGACGTGGCCGTCACAGTGGCGGGCCTACCCCGCTTCACAGTCAGTTTCGGCGTCGTGGACGTGGCCGTCGGTGAGGATCTCCCGGTTGCCATCGGGCGAGCGGACGCGGCACTGAGCGAGGCCAAGAGGGCGGGACGCAACCGTGTTTTCGTGCATGGCACGGGGCGTGGCGAAGACACCGTCGAAAAGGTCGGCGGGAGCCTAGGCGAGGACCCACAGACCACCGTCGACGCCAACCGGTAGACCGAGTCTGCTGCCATGTCGCAGGGTCAGGGAAGTGTGATGCTCCCCCCAGGGGCGATGCTGGTGACCTCGTATGCCTGAGCTTGGGTTCCGGCGAAGAGGACTTTCGCTCGGTAGAGGCGAACCAGGGCGGTCTCCGCGGCGTCGATTTTGGCGCCCGGCAGCCACTCGTTGCCGGCGTGGGGGGCGAAGATGACCTCCACCACCCGTGTTGCGACGGGTAGCTTCCAGGGCAGGTCGTGGATCAGGTAGGCGTAACGCCTGCCCGAGAAGCGTCCGATGACCCCGAAGGGGACGGCCACCTCGGAGCCGGACGGGGTGAGGCGGCGGACGACGGCGAGCTGTTGCGCTGCGGCCGCGCTGACGCTGAAGTCGATCTCTCCACCTCTGGCGGCCACGGTGGCATCACATGCCAGGCCGAAGGAGGTCGTGACGGCTGCGAGCACGACGACGAGGGCGGTGCGAGAGCGCGGTTGCCGCCCGCCCGTTACCGGGGTTGACGGTTCGGGTGCCGGTTGCCGAGGCGGCGAAGCCACCCGGGCGAGCACCAGACTCGATCCGACAGCGGCCAGCAGGTACGCCGGAGTGTTCTGGAAACCCAACTTGATGAAGCCGCCGTAGGAGCTGACGGCGCCCGGAATGATCACCGCCAGAATCGCCAGGACGACGCTCGGCTCAGCCAAACCGAGGATGCCGGACGGGACGAGGTCCTCGTAGAGCGGGTAGCGGTAGGCGTTGAGTTGGTGGAGGACCCGAGTCGGGTGCCGCAACGCGCCGCGAGCGATGGCGCCATAATCGCCGAGGCCGCCCGTGAGGTGACGACCGGCGATCCGGTCGTAGTAGGCGAGCGTCGTGCCCCTGGAACCGCCGGCCAGTCCGATGCCCAGGTACCAGGCAACCCCTGCCAGTGCCATCAGCGCTCCAGCCCGACGCAACCGGCGTTCGATCAGCGCGAGCCCCACGCCCAGCGCGGCCAGGTTGAGTGCGCTGAGGTCCATGGATAGCAAGGTCAGGGCCCCCCAAAGGAGCGCGCGGCGACGGCGCCCGGCGTAGACGTCGCGCCCGGTGAGGATCAAAAAGGCGGTGCCGAGCACCTGGTCGTGGAAGTCGTAGAGGACGGTGGCGTACAGGCCGACGTTGAATACGCACAGAGCGATCAGGGTGCCGACACATACGTTGGTGATGATCGGCGCGGCCCCCCGCCGGGCGCTGAAGAGGATCGTCCAATCCGCCGCCGCAGCGATGGCTACGACGATGGCGAGATCCTGCACGACCAGCAGGGTGAGACCGTCATTGGGAGCGATCCAGTAGAGCGGAGCGAGGAGCCAGATCAGGAACGCGCCATGGTCCTGCCACCAGGCGTGTTGGTGCAGGGTGTCGTAGGGGTTCAGGTTCCCGTGGGCTATCAGGTGCCAAGCTTGCTCGGCTTGTCCGAAATCCCAGCTGAGGTTGTAGCTCCCGTACTCGTGTACGGAGATGTCGAGGAGCACCACCAGGTACACGAGAAGGACTGTCACGATCCACGGCCAAGGGCCGCGCCAAGGGCCGCGACGCCTCGAGGGCGGCGGTCGGCGACCCACCAGGGTCGCCTCCGAGGTCATCGCGGTGACGCTACCGCTCGGGTCGGGGTCGCTCGGGGCGTGCTGCCGGCAGAAGGGACTGCGCTCTCAGCCGCCGACGGTAGTGTCCGATGGATGGCCGAGCAGCCGCTGCAGCTGACGCCTCGAGTTGTGTCGGCCACCTACTGGACCCCCCGGAGGGGCGGGCTACAGGCACTCGTACTGGTGGTCGTCAGTGCGGCTTTTCTGGGCTTGGGATTATGGCAGGCGTGGACCGATGCACCAACCTACGACGAGCCGACCTACATAGCGGCGGGTGTAGTCGCCGTCACGGCTCACGATGTCACCTTCGACGAGGAGCACCCGGCGCTCGGCAAGGCCCTTGCCGCGCTGCCCGTGCTTCTGGCCCATCCGGTGGTGCCCACCGGCTACCGCTACATGAACGAGCACCAGTACTCGGAGCTCTTCACCCAAGCTCAGCTGCGCGCTGGGAAGTTGCGGATGGTGATGCTGCTCTCTCGCCTGGTGCCGCTGCTGGAAGCCGTCGCTGTCGGTGCCGTCATCTTTCGGCTGGGCTGCTCGTTGTTCGGCCGCCGGGCGGGGCTCCTAGCCGCCGTCCTCTGGCTAGCTGATCCATTGACATTGGGCTTGGCGCACGTGGATGGCATCGACATCCCCATGGCCCTGGCCACCGTGCTGTTGGCTTGGGCGTTTCTCGGCGTTCTGCGCCAACCGACCCGGCTGCGCCTCGCCGTTGTAGGTATGGCGTGCGGCGGGGTCTCGTTAGCCAACGAAGATGGGCTGGGGATGGCCGCGGTGGTGGCGGTGGTCGTCGTCGCCGCCGGCTGGCGGATCGCTGGGTGGCGGGCGATCGGTCGGCTAATTCCGGTGGGAGGCGCGGCGTGGGCGACCGTTGCGGTCTCGTACGCGGTGTTCGATCCGGCGTCCCTGCTGCCCTACGTCGTGGTGCCAGCGCCCTTCGTCCACGGTCTCCAATACTTGCTCACCTACGACACCCGTCCCTCGACCGGATACCTGCTCGGCATGTCGTGGACCGGGGGCAGATGGTGGTACTGGCCCTTGAGCATGGCAGTCAAGGTGCCCTGGGCCACGCTGGCGATCCTGGTGGGCGGCTCGGTCGCCTGCATCCGCCTAACCGAGCCGGTCCGGCGCCAGGCGATGGTCGCAGTGGCTCTCCCTGCAGCGGTCCTGGCTGTGGAGCTCCTACAGGTGAAGCGGGACATCGGCGTGCGCTACGTCCTACCGATCCTGGCGTTGTGGTGCATCCTCGCATCCCCGATCGCCGAACGCGTCGCCGACCTGCGAATGCCATCCGCCGAGGACCCCATGAGTCCGCCGGCGCCACGCCAACCCGAACCCGCCCGAGCTAAGGGCCGCGTAGCGGTCTGCCTGCTCGTGGCTCTCCCGGGCGTGGCACTCGTCCAGACGGTCCGCTCGGCACCCAATTCCTTGGCATGGGTCGATCCCGGCCTCGGACCTTCCTACCAGGTGGCGAGCAACTCCTCCCTCGACTGGGGCCAGGACTTCTATGTGCTGAGGCGCTGGGCGACGGTCCATCGCGCATTCGTCGCATCCTTCGGGCTGGATCTCACCGTGGCCGACATCCCGGGCGCCCGGCCGCTGCTGGTCCACCACGGATCGCAACTCGTGTCGGTCGATCCTCGCAGCATCCGAGGGTGGGTGGCGGTCTCAGCGTCCGTGCTCACCGCCGGAGGGTACCCTCAGCTCGGGTGGCTTCGCGCCTACTGTCCTGTCGGGCGCCTCGATGGCACGATCCTGTTGTACCGGTTCAGCGAAGGGGCCGAGGAAGGTCCTGCGCCCATCACGCCCGCAGGTCTGTGCCCCCGCGGAGCGGCCAGCAGCATGCTCAACGGGCGTTGATGAAGTCGTGAAGGCGGTCTCGGTCCACTTCCAGCTCGTCGACTCGCGCCTTGACGACGTCACCGATGCTGACCATTCCCGCGAGTTCGCCATCCTGGATCACCGGTAGATGTCGGATCCGCAGGTTGGTCATCACCCGCATCAGTGACGCTACCTCGTCGGTCAGGTTGCAGGTCTGGACGTCAGTCACCATGACAGAAGCCACCGAGGTATCCAGGGCGGCGGACTGCCGGCTGTCCAGCAGGGCGACGATGTCACGTTCCGAGACGATGCCGGCGACGATCCGACGGTCGGGCGACACGACCAGCGCTCCTATTCTGTGCGCAGTGAGAATGCTGACGGCATCCCCTACGGACTGGTCCGGGCGCACCGTGACGACGGCGGTGCCCTTGCTGCGCAGCAGCGCATCCACCTTCATACGACATCCCCCCTTGAGGCATGGGCGAGGTATAAATCGCTCTCATACAGCGTAGTGCTTGGGTGACGTCGGTGCGCGGTTGTCTTAAAACGGGCAAATATCGCGAACAACGAAGAGCACGCAGGCCCAGGCGACGGGAGGTTTGACTGGTCTTTCCTCAAGGTTTCCCGAATCGACCCGATGGGTGGATATGGCTCTTTTTCCAGCGGACCCAGCCACCGGTCTAGGCATCGAGGACCTTCTCGGCATCCTGGAGCGCAGCCGGCCGGCTTGGCACGCCGACGCCGCCTGCCATGAAGCGCCGTTTTACATCTCGTGGTTCAACGAAGGGGACGCCGGTGGTTTGGCGTGGTTGAGCGACGAGCGGGATGCGGACGCGCAGGCCAAGGCTGTTTGCGCCGGTTGCCTAGTGGCGGAAGAGTGCCGGACGTGGGCTTTGGCGCAGGGCCCGTCGTTGAGCGGGGTGTGGGGCGGTATGAATCGGGCTGATCGGGCTCAGTCCCGCCGGCATCGGGTCGCTGCACGCTGGGCAGAGAGAGGCGAGCCGCAGGCCCGACCCGCCTGAGAGCAATCGAGCGGTGGCCGACGGTAACGGCGGCTCCGGGTAACGTCCCCCGATGCCCCGGCTGCTCTTCGTCCATCACACCGTCTCCCCAGCGACCCACGACTGCTATCAGGCGGCTCTCGAGGGCGCTCGGGACCCTTCAATCAAGGGCGTCGAAGTGGTGAGCAGGGCCGCGCTGGTGGCAAGCGCCACCGACGTGCTGGAGGCTGACGGATACCTGCTCGGCACGCCGGTCAACCTGGGCTACCTAGCGGGCGCCATGAAGCACTTCTTCGACACCATCTACTACCCCTGCATCGACGAGACCAGGGGCCGTCCGTTCGGCGCCTACCTCCATGGCAATCAGGGGCTGGAGGGCGGTCAGCGGGCCCTCGATACCATCACCACGGGTCTGGGCTGGAAGCCGGCTCAGGCGACCGTCGGCGTGCTCGGAGCGCCGGGTCCCTCCGACCTGGCTGACTGCCGCGAGCTCGGCGCCGCGGTCGCAGCAGGACTATCGCTCTGACCACCCGAGGAAAGGACGTCGGAGCGCGTCAGCGGATTCGGTGGCTGCTGTAAAACCCGGCGTCTGCGTCCGATTCGACGAGCCCATCGACCGCTTCGACGTCAAAGGGTGGCTGTCCGGTGATCGGGCGAGCCATTGCCGCGCCGTCCGATTCCTCGGCATGCCGGTCCGCGGTCGGAGCTGCCTCGGACACGGGTGTGACTTCCGGTCCGAAGAAGGCATCCAGGGCTGACTGCTCAGCCGCGGAAGGCGCGTGGGGGGTTGCCGAAGCTGACGACGACCCGTGCGCCTCGAAGTCTGCCGGCGGCTCATCGCCGTCGGAGGCATCGCTCGGCGTCCCCGCACCTTGAAGTGCCGGCGGCTCTGCGACCTCGCAGGCATCAGGTGCTGCGACGGATCCGGGTACCAGCCGTCCCGCTCCGGGCTCGCCGAGCGCCTCTGGGCCGCCATCGGTGGACGCCTTGGCCGCCGCCACCATGGCGCGCAGGCTTTCCGCCATCTCCCGCAGACTGGCGAACATGGCTTCGCGTCGGCGCTCCAGCGCCGTCAATTCGTGATTGCGGAGGGCGCGAACGCGGGTGAACTCCTCGGCAGCCCTGGTCTCCTCTCCCTCGATGTGGGCGCGGACCCGCTCCACCCATGCCTCGATCTCCCGCCGACGGGCCAGTGCGCGTGCCTCTGCATCCCTGATGATCTCGTCAGCGCGCGACTTGGCGGTTGCCTCCGTGGTGCGCGCCAGCTCGTCTGCGTCACTGATCCGTGTCGCGGCGAGCTCTTCGGCTTCTACCGTGCGGGCGCCGCTCAGCAGGCGCTCCGCCTCCGTGGTGGCCCGAGCTGAGGCGATCAGGGTTTCGGCCTCCTCCCTGGCCGAGCGCACGGCCTCGTCCGCGCCGGCTTCCGCCTGCTCGAGGACCAGGGTCAGCCGCTCGCCCAGGGCAGCGATCGAGCGGGGGGTCTCGGATCGGATACAGCCTTCGAGCTCGGCGATGCGGCCTCGGAGGCGCTCGATCTCGGCCTTTAGGAGCCGGTTGGCTTCCTCGGCGGCAGCCAGCGTCGCGACCTGCTCGTCCTCGGACTCGCGCAGGGCATCGACGTACTCATCGACCTCCTCGATGTCATAGCCGCGCATGGACCTCGTGAAGTTCGGTGTGGACCTGATCATGTGGAGTGCCATGGACCTCTGCTCTACAGATGGGCGCGCGCGCCGCGGGACAAGGTTTCCACCCGCGGGCACACCGAGGTGTGGCCGTCTCCGTGCACCAGCATGCCCGAGCGCACCGCCTCGCGCAACGATCCTCGTGGCAACGGCCTCCCGAGCGGCTGCGGCAGCTGTCGGCGCGCATAGGATCGGATCGTGGCGAGCGTGGAGGTCGAGCTGCGTGTCTCCGCCTCGTCGGCGGTGGTGTGGGACCTGCTGTCCGACCCGACACGGATGGGGGACTACTCGCCCGAGTGTGTGTCCGTCCGATGGCTCGACGACGCCACCGTGGTGGCGCCCGGCGCTCGTTTCCGTGGCAACAACAGGCGCGGATGGCGGCGCTGGAGCACCACCTGCACGATCACCCAGGTGCGTCCTCAGCGGATCATCGCCTGGGACGTTGCGATTGCCGGCATGCCGGTGGCCTCGTGGAGCTATGAGCTGAGGGACGACGGGGACGCCACCGTCGTGAAGGAGTCCTTTACCGACCGGCGCGGCTCGGTGATCAAGGTGCTCGGGGGCGTCGTGCGAGGGGTCACCGACGTCCTGTCGCACAACCAGGTGATGATGAACCGCACGCTCGAAACTGTGCGGGTGGCGGCCGAAACCTACGCCTAGGCCCGCCGTGGCGAGCCGATCGTCGGCGGCCGGTTTGACCGGTGCGGCACGAGCTGCGCCAGGCAGTCGCTACGCTCCGCACGTGGCCGGTAACGACACCTTGGTCCTGGTCGCAGCCGGGCGCGAGGTGACGCTGAGCAACCCGAGCAAGGTGTTCTTCGGGGAGCGAGGTGAGACCAAGGAGGACCTGGCCTGCTACTACCTGTCGATCGAGGAAGCCGTGATGGCCGCCATGGGAGACCGGCCCGTGCTCCTGCAGAGGTTCCCCCACGGGGCTGCAGGGCCATCCTTCTTCCAGAAGAGGGTCCCTGATAGCGCCCCGGCGTGGTTGGAGACGACGACGGTGTCGACTCCTAACGGGACGCGGTCGCGGGCCCTGGTCGTGGCCGACATCGCCCACGTGGTCTGGGCCGTCAACCTCGGGTGCCTCGGCTTCCACGTCTGGCCCAGCCGCGTCTCGGATCCCGAGCACGCCGACGAGCTCCGCATCGACTTGGATCCGAGTCCCGGCGTCGATTTTCCCATGATCAAGCAAGCGGCCCGCGCGGTCCGGGCCTTGCTCGACGAGCACGGTCTGAGCGGCTATCCGAAGACCACCGGCAACCGGGGGATCCACGTTTACGCCCGCCTGGCCCCCCGTTGGACGTCGGTCGAGGTGCGAGCGGCTGCTGTTGCTGTCGCACGCGAGCTCGAGCGACGTGATCCCGAGCTCGTCACTGCAGCGTGGTGGAAAGAGGAGCGCGGCCCCCGCGTCTTCGTCGACTTCAACCAGAATGCGCCCCACAAGACGATCTTCGGGGCTTGGTCGGTCCGGGCGCGCCCTGGTGCCCAGGTGTCGACCCCATTCGATTGGGCCGAGCTCGACACCATAGACATCGACCAGTTGAACATCGCGACAGTGCCCGGCCGGGTCGCCGCCAGCGGGGACCCGTGGGGAGACATGGAGGCAAATCCGGCGGACCTCTCGTCCCTGATGGCTCTCGCCGAACGGGATCGCTCCGCGGGCTTACCCGACGCGCCCTGGCCGCCGGTGTATCCGAAGATGCCGGGAGAGCCGCCCCGGGTTGCACCGAGCCGAGCGCGCAAGGACCCGAAGTAACTACACCAGGCTGGGCACGACCGCCTCTATCAGGGCGGGCCCTGGCGTAGACAAAGCTCGGGCAAAGGCAGCCGCAAACTCCTCGGAGGTGGCGACACGTTGCGCCGGGACCCCAAGGCCGGCGGACAGGGCGACGAAGTCCAGATCGGGATCGGACAGGTCGAGCATCCGGCGGGCCCGCGTGCCCCCCGCGCTCGCTCCGGTGCGCTGAAGCTCCATGTTCAAGATGCCATAGGAACGGTTGTTGTACAGGACGACCACGACGTCGAGCTCCTCACGGGCCATGGTCCACAACGCCTGGAACGTGTAGAGGGCGCTACCGTCGGCCTGCAGAGCGACGACCTTGCGCCCTGGGCAGGCGATGGCCGCTCCACACGCAACAGGCAAGCCTTGCCCGATCGCTCCCCCCGTCAGGGTGAGCCAGTCATGGGGAGGAGCGCCCGCCGTAGCGCCACCGAGGCCGAGGCCTGACGTGTTGGATTCGTCGGAGACGATCGCACCCTCGGGGAGCAAAGCGCCGATGGCTGCGCTCAGCGCAGCCAGGCTCAGCTCCCCGTGGCGCAAGACTGGGCGTGGCGGGTCCTCTCCCGCCTTCCACTTCGGTGCGCCCAACTCGCCAGCGAGAGCTTCGAGGGCGTCTCGCGCCGGGAAGCCTGGTTTTACCAGCGGATGCAATTGGCAGCCGTCAGGGGCCAGCAGGCTCGGCTTGTCGGGATAAGCGAAGAAGCTGGCCGGCGCCTTGGCCCCTATGAGCACCAGGTCGCGCAATCCCTCGAGCTGAGTTGCGGCCACTTCCCCGAGGTAGGCGAGGCGCGTCACCGATGGCATGCCCGCGCCCCGTTGCAGGCGGGCGGGGAATGTCTCACAGAAAAGCGCGGCGCCGGCGCACAAGGCGATGGACTCCGCGAGGCGCAGCTCGTCGGCCCTGCACGCCGCGCCACCGATCAGGATGGCGCTCGCCCCGCCCCGCCGGAGAGCTGCAGCCGCCGCCCTGATCGTCGCCTGCTCCGGCGCCGGGTTCACGGCGCCCCCCGACGTTCCGGAGGCCTCGGCGCCTTCGCTCCATGACAGGTCGGCGGGGACGATAAGGGTGGCTACCTGCCCGGGCGGCCCGGATGCCGCTGTCACCGCCTCTGCCACCGCCCGGCCGATGGAGTCGGAGCGCTCCACCCTGGTGATCCATGGTGAGACGTTCTGGGCCACGGTTTCTATGTCGGACTCGAGTTGGGTGTCGTACTGCTTGTGGTACGTGGCGTGGTCTCCCACGACGGCGACGACGGGGGAGAAAGCCTTGCGGGCGTTGTGGAGGTTGGCCAGCCCGTTGCCGAGGCCCGGACCCAGATGCAGGAGCACGGCGGCGGCACGGCCCGCCATCCGCGCATAGCCGTCGGCGGCGCCGGTGGCCACCCCCTCGAAAAGGGCCAGGACACCCCTGATGTCGCGCACCTCGTCCAGGGCCGCGACCAACCGCATCTCCGAGGTTCCAGGGTTCATGAAGCAGGTGTCCACGCCGCCGGCGACCAGCGTGCGCAGGACCGCCTCTGCTCCTAGCATCCCGCTCACCCCGAACTGCCTCCATGGGACTCGGCGGCGTCGTGCCACGGCATCCGTCGGCCGCTCCTCGCCGGGCGGTCAATGAGGCCTCGCACCGCCGGCAGGCTAACGCAGGCAGGTCCTGGGGGGAGTCCATTGTCGCCGACGCCTGTGGGCGACCTGAGTTCCCCCGGCGGGTGTGCGCCCGGCCTCCGCGAGCCTGGCCCTTGTTTGGTCAACGCCCGGGCCAGGTGGTGCCCCCCCGTCCCCCGTCGACCACCGGCTCGGGCGCCCCCTCTGGACCGGCAGGATACGTGACAGGTGTCGCACGCGCAAGGCTCGCCCTCCTCTCTGGTGGCCCGAGCTCTGTCTAGGGCGTCGAGGGCACGGGTATGACACGACGATGGGCGAGAGAGACGACGACCGACGGGCCGGGCGGGGCGACGAGCTCCTGCCGGAGGAGCTGGCCGCCGGCAGCGATGATCCTCGTGCGCAGGCCGCAGCGATCCTGGCGGACTCCGACCGACGCCAGTCCGCCCGGGAGGACGATCCGGGGGATCAGGGGCACAGGAGTGGGCCAGAGGGCGCCTGACCCCTGACCCGGCGCGGCTAGCCGACGTCGAGGGGAGTCCCGTCTATCCGGTCGATAGTGGTGAACTCTGCCACCGGGCGCCGCCGCAGCCGAGTAGGCCGCCGCTTCGGGTGTCCGAGCGCCACCACTGCAGCCAGGGCGAGGTGGTCGGGAGCACCGAGCAGGGCGCGGACCTCGTCCTCTCTCGAGGTCAGCATGGTGGTCAAGACACCACCCAGACCGTGCTCGCCGGCCGCTAGGAGGACGCTCCAGACGAATGGATAGACCGATGCCCCTCCGACCAACGTGTAACGCTCCAGGTCGCGGTCCACCGCCGCCAGGGAGCCGAGGTCGGCGAACATCGCGAGCAGTACTGGCACCTCGTCGAGGTGCTCCGCCATGCCACCGGGTCCCGACGCGGCCTTCGCTGCGATCTGGACCGCCCCGGCCTTCGCCCGGGCTTCGGCCTCCCGGTCGGCGAGGGGTGACCAGGCGACCAGTCCCGCGGCAGCCATGGCGAGGTATTCGTACCATCCAGGTAGGTACAGGTCGCGCATGGCCTGGCGAGTCTCGGGGTCTTCTACCAGTACGACCCGCCACGCCTGGCGGTTGCCGCCGCTCGGGGCGAACCGGGCCGTATCGAGGATGGCCGAGACCGTTTCCCGGCTGACTGGCTCGTCGCTGAACTCCCGAACGGCCGGCGTGGAGCGCAGGGCGTCGCTCAGCCCGGTCACTGGTACGCCGCCATCACCCGCCGGCGACGGCGCGTCGGCGGGCGGCCAACTCGTCGGCTGACCGTCTCGTCGTCCTGGCCAGGTGGAGCAGGTGGCGGCTGAACAGCCATCCCTGGCGCAACGAGGCCTTGGAGCGACCGGCGTGGCGGCGGTCGAAGCGATAAGAGACGTTGCCGACGCTCTTCCAGTCCCCTCGGGTAACCACCTCGAGGAGGATCTTGAAACCGTTGGCCTGCAAGTCGAGGCCGCGCAGCCCTTCGCGCTCGAACGCGAACAATCCGCTCATCGGATCACTCAGCGCTCGCGAGCGGGGGATGACGGCGTGCACCAGCAGCCGGCTGGAGGAGGCCACCAGTCGCCGCCACGGCCCGGCAAGGCCGCCTCGGTCGCCGATGCCGGCATAACGGTTGCCCGACACCAGGTCGGCGTCCCCGGCCATGAGGGGAGCGAGCAGCAAAGGGAGAATCTCTGGCGGATGCTGGAGGTCGGCATCCATGACAGCAACCAGCTGCCCGCGCGCAGCGGCGAATCCGTCCTGCACTGCACCCCCCAAGCCGCCGGGTCGGCAGCCGGGTCGGCGGTGGTGGAGCTGCACGGGTCGACCGGCGTCCACCTGGGCCTGGATGGCCTCTGGTGTGTCGTCGTCGGAGTCGTCCACGAAGATGAGCTCCCAAGCCACGCCTGGTCCGAGGCTCTTTCGGAGGGCTGCCCCCAGCCTTTCGACCAGGAGGGCGATGTTGGGGGCCTCGTTGCGGGTAGGTACGACGACAGTTACCTGCACATCGTCCTCCCGGGGTCTCTCGGCTACCACTGCCACTCGTCACTCCTTGGCACGGACGACCGATGCAGCATAGGGACCCGGCGCACCACATGGGATCCTAGGAGTTTCCGCCCCGGCTTGTCCGGCCGGCACCGCGGGGTCGTCAGGCCAGGCCGGCGGTCATGGTTCAGCCGCCCGACACCACGATGTCGGCTCCCCGTGGCGGGGAAGGATCGTCGCACGCCTCGAGCCAGCCGGGAGGCAGTGGGACTGGTTTCGGACCGTGGGTGTGGCCACGGGGCAGGCGACTCCCGCCGGGCGGCAGCTCGACCTCGGGGTCCAGCTCGTCGAGGAGCTGATCCAGGTTCTCCAAGCTGGTTACAGAGGATAGAGCGGCGCGACGGCTCGCGCCGACCGGATAGCCGGTCAGGTACCACCCGACATGCTTGCGGAAGTCCCGGACGCCGCGGTCGGGACCGAGGTGGTGGGTGAGGAGGCGGGCATGCTCCGCCATTACCTCGGTCACCTCTCCGAGCCGACGGGGCTCGGCGGGCTCCCGCCCTGCGAACACCGCCGCCAGGTCGGCGAAGAGCCAGGGGCGCCCTAGGCATCCGCGCCCGACCACGACACCGTCGCAGTCCGTCGCCGCCATCATTGCCGTGGCATCGGCCGCCTCCCAGATGTCGCCGTTGCCGAGGACCGGGATCGTCGTCACCGCAGCTTTGAGCTCACCGATAGCTGCCCAATCGGCTGCGCCCGAATAATGCTGATAGGCGGTCCGCGCATGGAGAGCCACGGCGGCGACGCCTTCTGCCTCGACTGCACGCCCCGTGTCCACGGCCGTACGGTGGCTGTCGTCGAGGCCGATCCGCATCTTGACGGTGACTGGCACCGCCCCCGCGGCCCGCACTGCGGCCCGCACGATGTTGCGTAAGAGAGCTCCGTGCAGTGGCAGCGCTGCGCCGCCGCCCTTGCGGGTGACCTTGGCGGCGGGACAGCCGAAGTTGAGGTCGATGTGATGTACTCCTAGGCCGTCCACCAGCCGCCGAACAGCGCCGGCCACGACCGTCGGGTCCACGCCGTAGAGCTGCACGCTGCGGACGTCTTCGCCGGGGGCGGCCTCCACCATCCGCAGCGTCCGCTGGTTGCCTTCGACCAGGGCACGAGCAGTGATCATCTCGCTCACATAGAGGCCGGCCCCGAAACGTCGGCAGAGTTGGCGAAATGCTGCGTTGGTCACCCCTGCCATTGGAGCGAGAACGACCGGCGGGTCGACCACTATTGCCCCGATCTCGAGCACCGCCGGCGCGGTCACAGTGCTCATCGCCACAGTGTCCGCCACTGTATGCCGATCTCCGCGAGGAGGTGCCTCAGGAGCGGAAGCGACAGGCCAATCACGTTGCTGGCGTCGCCCTCCACTCGCTCGATGAACGCTGCGCCGTAGCCGTCCAAGGTGAAAGCCCCCGCCACTTCCAGCGGCTCGCCCGTGGCTACGTAGGCCGCGATGTCGTCGTCGTCGAGGTCGGCGAAATGGACCAGCGTCTTCGCCACGGCGCTCACCTCCCTTCCGGACCCGAGGTCGATCACATGATGGCCAGTCAGGAGCACGCCGGAGCGTCCTCGTTGCTCGCGCCACCGAGCGTTGGCTGCAGCCGCCGTGTGGGGTTTTCCGAGGGCCAGCCCGTCGAGGGAGAGCGCGGAGTCCGCGCCGATTACCACGCCTTCGGAGAGGCGCGAGGCCACCGCCGTGGCCTTGCGGCGGGCCAGGAGGGCCACCATGCCATCGGGGTCACGAGGGTCGGCGTCGTCCTCGTCGGCACCGCTCACCTCGACCTGCGGATCCAGGCCGGCCGCCCGGAGCAGGCCGAGGCGGGCAGGTGAAGCGGACGCCAGGACGATCCGATGGGAAGGCACCGAACCATGCTGACAGCCCGCGCCATCGAACACATGTTCGGCAATCCTGATAGGATCGCTCCATGGTGGTCTTGGTAGGCGCCGCCGAGCGCCCGGCGGCTGCGAGCGTCGAGCCCGCGTGGGCAGTGGGCCTAAACGCCCAGCAGATGGCGGCGGTCGGTCACGATGGCGGTCCGCTGGTCATCCAGGCCGGCGCGGGCACCGGGAAGACCGCCACGCTGGTGGCGCGGGTGGCCCGCCTTCTCGATGGCGGTGTGGCAGCGGACCGAGTGCTACTGGTCACCTTCAGCCGGCGGGCCGCGCAGGACATGATCCGTCGGGTTGGGGCCTTGACCGACCCTGGTGCCGCCAGGCGCATCCATGCTGGCACCTTCCACGCCATGGCTCACCGGGTTCTGCGTACTCATGGCCGCAGTCTCGGCATGGGCGACGGCTTCACCGTCTTGGACCAGGCCGACGCCGCTGACCTGATGCGACTGGTGTGCTCCGACGTTGCCGGCGAGGCCGCTTGTGAGGGGCCCCGCCGGCGCTTCACTCGTCCTGACACCATGCTCAGCATCCTCTCGCGAGTGGTCAACGCCCAAGCGCCGGTAGACCAGGCCGTGCGAGCTTGGTACCCGTGGTGCGTCGAAGACATCGAAGGCATGCGCGAGATCTTCCGGGCCTACACCGAGCGAAAGCGGGTCGCCTGCCTGCTCGACTTCGACGACCTGCTGCTCTACTGGCGGGCGGCTCTGGCCGACGCAGCCCTGGGGCCGCTGCTGGCGGGCGCCTACGACCATGTCTTGGTCGACGAGTACCAGGATACCAACCTGTTGCAGGCGGACATTCTCCGACGTCTGCGCGCGCATGACGATCGCCTCACGGTTGTCGGTGACGACGCCCAAGCCATCTACTCGTTCCGGGCGGCCACGGTTCGCAACCTGCTCGACTTCGAGAGCGCGTGGCCCGGGGCGACGACGGTGACTCTCGAGCACAACTACCGCTCGACGCAGCCGGTGCTCGACCTGGCCAATGCCGTTGTGGCCGAGTTGTCCGAGGGCCAGCCCAAGCGGCTGTGGAGCGACCAGGCGGCCGGAAGCCTCCCGGTCGTCGCTACCTGCCCTGACGAGGCAGCTCAAGCCGACGCGGTGTGCGAGATGCTGCTCGAGCACCATGAGCAGGGCATGCTCCTACGATCTCAAGCGGTCCTGTTTCGCGCCGGTCACCACTCCGACCTGCTGGAGGTAGAGCTGCGCCGTCGCCGGGTCCCCTTTGTCAAGTACGGCGGTCTACGTTTCCTCGAGTCCTCCCATATCAGGGACCTCGCTGCCATGCTCCGAGTCCTCGAAAACCCTTGGGACGAGCTGGCCTGGCCCAGGGTGCTGGGCCTCGCCGACGGGATAGGACCGGCGGCGTCGCGCAAGTTGCTCGAGGCGCTGGGCGTCCGTCCCCGCCGGGAGGGTACGGGGCCCGCCGACGCCAATCCTCTCCAACGCTTCGTCGACGGGGTTCGTCCGGCCCCTGCCCGCGCCGCGGCGGACCTCGGCGCCCTGGCGGAGGTGCTGGGGGACTGCTGCGAGGATGCGTCCCCGGGAGGGCAGGTCGATCGCCTTCGCGACGTACTCGATCCGATGCTGCGCCGCCGATATGACCATGCCGAGGTCCGGCTGTGCGATCTCGATCAGCTAGCGCGCCTCGCCGCCGGGGCCCCTACCCGTGCCGTTCTCCTCGGTGACTTGACCTTGGACCCCCCGTCTTCCACGGGCGACCTCGCCGGAGCGCCCTACCTCGAGGATGACTACGTGGTGCTGTCTACGGTCCACTCGGCCAAGGGGGGGGAGTGGGACGTCGTCCACCTCATCCATGCCGCCGATGGGATGTTTCCCTCGGACATGGCCACGGGCGACCAGGCGGGCATTGATGAGGAGCGCCGCCTGTTCTACGTGGCCCTCACTCGCGCCCGCCGCCACCTCCACGTATATGTCCCGCTGCGCTACCACTACGGAGGCTCCGGGAGTCGCGGTGATCGGCACGGCTACGCGCCTCGTACCCGCTTCCTGCCGTCGTCGCTCGATCACCTGGTCGAGCACCGGGCGGTTCGTTCCTCGACCGAGGACGCAGCGCCGGTGCCTATGGCGACGCCCGTCGCCGACATCGTTGGGCGGGACCTCAGCGGTCTCTGGTGAGCCTGGCGTCGCTGTGGCCAGGAGGTCAGTGGCCCCCCGCCGGATGCGGGGTCGACCGTCCTCGACTGTCAGGTCGAAGCTCCGTTCCAGCGCTTCCTCGCCGGGACTGCTGCTGACGGAAACCTGCGGAGGTCGGATGTTGTTGTGCTCAGCGGGCGCCGCGGCCTGCCTATCTACCCCCGGCGGAGAGCCCGACGCTGGCCGGCTCAGGCTTCTTCCGAGAGTAGGAACTTGCTTATTCCCGTCATGTCCATGAGTTGTCTGACCGCGGAGGTCGGGTGGACGACGGTTACGGCCCCCTCCTGCTGGGCGCAGCGGCGCCACGCGCCGACGAGGGCCCCCAGCCCACTCGAGTCGATGAACTCCAGGCGTGCCAGATCCAGGCGCACCCGGAAGCACTCCTCGGCGTAGATCGCCTCTAGGGCCTGGCGCAGGACCGGGACGCTGAGGTTGTCCAATTCACCTTGGAGATCGAGGCGGGCCGCGCCGCCTGTCGGAGGTCTCCAGTGGACCTGCAGCCCTCCGAGCGAGAGGGTGAAGCCATCGGTCATGTGGCGTGTCTCCTCTCGGCCGGGTCGACCCGACGAGCGCTGAGCGTTCGTACCCGGACCGATCCCCGGGCAACCCGGCCCGTCGGCCCGGTGTTAGTCCTTGGTGGCCACCTGGTTGGGCACGACGTGCATGCGGGGCTCGAAGCGCTCGGTGATCACCTCGCCGCCGCTCTCGCCGCCGAGCAGGGCCAGCGCGCTGCGGCAGGGTTGGCACGGCCCGTAGAAGCGCTCCTCGACGCTGCCCCCGCAGCGGGGGCACTCGAAGGACAGAAGCTCAGGGATGCCAGTAGCGCCGGGCAAGCCGGACGGCGATGTCGCCACCTCAGTGCAAGCCGAGGGCGGCTGAGCACGCCGGCCAGTTGCCCCATCCGGAGCGGGCTTGCAGCTCCTGCGCCGCTTGGTCCTGCATGGCAGGTGGTTCCTGGTCGGGGCGCCCGGGAAGGCCAAGACCTGTCCAGGTAGACGCACTGAACTGGTACGCCCCATAGAAGCCGTTTCCCGTGTTCGCCTGGTAGTTGTCCCCCGACTCGCACTCCCTCAGCTGCAGCCATACCCCGCCGGACGGAGGAGCGGCGGACGGTGCCGCCGTGGCCGGTGCCGCCGTGGTGGGAGAATCGGTCGCTGGGGGTGCGGTCGTGGTCGTGTCGGGCGTCAGTGACGTCACCGCCGAGAGCGACGGGGGCGGAGCGGCTGGGGGTGCCTGCACCATGGATCTGACCACAGCCACCAGACCGTTGCCGACAGGGCCTCCCTGGGTGGCTGCTGGCGCCGGGCGCCCGGCGGCGGCGGCAGTTGCGGCTCTGGCCGCTTCGAGCGATCCCAGCTGGATCTGGAGGCTGGCTAGGCGGTCCTGGGCCACGCCGGCCTCCGCTAGCGCGGCATCCCGGGCCCTGGCGGCATCAGCAGTCGCCCGCTGGTCGGCCTGCTGCTGGGAGGCGACGATCGAGACGTCGGCGCTGAGCTGCTGCTGCTCCAGGTGGAACTGGTCCAGCGAGTCGGCGAGGTTGCCCATGGCCACGTTGATGTAGGCGCTGGACACGCCTGGGTCGACTGCCACCGACGGCGTGTCCGCGACCGCCCCGAGTGTGCCACCTGTGTAGGACTGCAACGCATCCTGGCGAAGAGCCTGCTGGGCCCCCGCCAGGCGACGGCGATCGGCCACCAGGTTGGCCTGGTCGACGGCGAGCTGCTGGGCGCCTGAAGTCGCCGTGATGTTCGCCTGGTCGAATGCGCTGGTCAGCTGATGGATCCGGGCTGCGCTGCCGACGATCTGGGATTCCACGGCTGCGATCTGCGATTGGATCGATCCGATCTGATCGGCCCTGGCGCTGGAACCGGTCAGGATCATCGGCGCGCTGAACACGACAACGGCGCCGAGGAGGCTCACCATCGTCTGCAGCGGGCTGCGAGAGCTGCGGCGATCAGTGCCGCGGCTACTCGTGCCCCGGCAGGCAGCTGCGTGGAGCAGCGTCCGGTTGGATGCCAAGACCCCATGGAAGGTAGCGCGCCTACTTCCAGCGCGCCACCCCTCCACCTAGTCCCGGGTCAGCGCCGTGCGGGGGCGGGCGCTCCTAAGGTGGCGCCTGGGTCGCCGGCCGCCGGCGCCGGTCACTGGAGGTGTGATGGCCATGGAGGAGTTCGGTGACGTGACGGTCGAGGTGGGCGACGACCGCGTCGCCACCGTCGAGATGCACAGGCCACCGTCGAACTTCTTCGACACGCCCCTCATCCGAAACATCTCGGACGCCTACCGTTGGGTGGACGAAGAGATGAAGGGGTGGGCCATAGTGTTGTGCTCCGAGGGCAAGCACTTTTGTGCGGGAGCGGACTTCCACGGCGCCAGCGACGCCGAGCCCCTGGACGAGCACGGCGCCGGCTCCCTGTATGCCGAGGCGGTCAGGTTATTCTCCGCCGAGACCCCGGTCGTCGCAGCTGTGCAGGGCGCGGCCGTAGGCGGCGGTCTCGGGCTGGCGTGTAGCGCTGACTTCCGGGTGGCCTCGCCGGACGCTCGCCTGAGCGCTAACTTCGCCCGGCTTGGGTTCCACCAGGGCTTCGGTCTGTCTGTGACCCTCCCGCTCATCCTCGGCCATCAGCGCAGCCTGGACCTCCTATACACTGGTCGCCGGCTGACCGGCGAGGAGGCCGCCGCGATCGGGCTGGTCGATCAGATGGTGCCACCAGAGCACCTGCGTGACGCGGCTCATGCCATGGCCGCCGACATCGCTCGGTCTGCGCCGCTGGCGGTGCGCTCCATACGCAAGACCCTGCGGGGATACCTTCCCGCCGCCATCCGTGAGATCACCCGTCACGAGGACGCCGAACAGGTGCGCCTGCGCGCCACCAGAGACTTTGCGGAGGGGGTTTCGGCCTACGGAGAGCGAAGGGATGCCAACTTCGTAGCTGGTTGAGCCTGAGAGGAGCCGCGCCTTCGGGGCTGCTCAGCGCAGCTGTTGGTAAGCGCCCAGGCCGGCGCAGGTCGCCGCCCCGACGAAGAGACCGACCATCATCAGGGCGAAGATGAAGTCCGCCTTGTGGGTCTTCAGGGCATAGATCCCGACGATCTGGGCGAAGACGAGGATCGCGAGCCCTGCATACAGCAGGGTCACTGTGCCGGTGAGGGCGCTGCAGGCATCCGAGAAACCCTAGTGCGGGCGTCCTCGGGCCAGGGGGCACCCCGCCGAGCGGCCAGCGGTGGGGCGCACCATCAGTCGTCCCGGGATTCAGGCACCGCCGGCCTGCCAAGTCTCCATAGCCCCGAGGCGGCGGCTTCCTCGGCCATCCACTCCACTCGCCCATCCCTGACGGCGCTCGAGGACACCTCACCATGAGCCTCGTCCAGCTCGAGGAGGATCACACGCGGCGGGTCGGCCCGCGGAAGGCGGTACGGAGGTCGGGGGGCCACCAACACAGGGGGCACCCGCCTGAGCACGTCGTCGCGCTCCGCCTCTGATCCGCCGTACCAGGCGGGATCGATCAGTTGGGCCCACTTGTCAGCCCCGAGTACCAAGACGTCGTAGCCGGCCGCCACATCGACCAATAGGCGGTCCGTAGTCCGTCGGACACCCAACCAGGGCCGCACGCCAGCGAGGGAACGCAGGACGGCAAGGCGTGCTTCGGGCACCGGCCCGCGAGACTCCTTGCCGAGAGCCACCTCCGAGACGATCAGGTCCACGCGATCCAAGCCGGCCTGGCGTTTGGCCGCCTCGGCCACCGCCAGGTGGGCGACTGTGGGGGGGTCGAACGACCCCGGATACGCTCCTGTGCGCACCGTTGCAGCATGGCGCCCGGAGCGATCAGCTGCCACCGCGTCCTGGGCGTCGGGCGCAACCACGGGACTCGGTGGGGCGTCTCGTCAGTAGCGATAGGAGTCCGACTTGAATGGACCCTCGAGGTCGACGCCCAGGTAACCGGCCTGCTTCTCGGTCAGCGACGTCAGCTTGACGCCGAGCTTGTCGAGGTGCAGGCGGGCGACCTTCTCGTCGAGGTGGCGGGGTAGCACGTAAACGCCGGTGGGATAGTGCTCGGTGCGGGTGAACAGCTCTATCTGGGCCAGCACCTGGTTGGTGAAGCTGGACGACATCACGAAGCTCGGGTGACCCGTGGCGCAGCCCAGGTTGACCAGCCGGCCCTCCGCGAGCACGATCACGGAGTGACCGTCGGGGAAGTCCCAGGCATCTACCTGCGGCTTGATGGTCGTGCGGGTGATACCTGCCACCCGGGCCAGTCCTGCCATGTCGATCTCGTTGTCGAAGTGCCCGATGTTGCAGACGATGGCGTTGTGCTTCATGCGCGACATGTCGTCCGCGGTGATCAGGTCGCGGTTGCCTGTTGCGGTAACGAAGAGGTCCGCATAGCCGACCGCGTCGTCAAGGGTGAGGACCTGGTATCCCTCCATGGCCGCCTGCAGCGCGCAGATCGGGTCGATCTCGGTGACGATGACGCGGGCGCCCTGGCCCCGGAGTGATTGCGCGCATCCCTTGCCGACGTCGCCGAACCCGCAGACCACAGCCACCTTGCCGGCGATCATGATGTCGGTAGCCCGGAAGATGCCGTCGATGAGCGAGTGTCGGCAACCGTAGAGGTTGTCGAACTTGGACTTGGTCACCGAATCGTTGACGTTGATGGCGGGAAACCGCAGGCTGCCCCGTTCGGCCCGCTGGTAAAGGCGATGCACGCCGGTGGTGGTCTCCTCGGTGACGCCCTTGATGCCCTTGGCCATGGAGCTCCACAAGGTCCCGCTGTCGCGTAGCGTCCGGTTGAGCGTGGCGAGGATCAAGGCGTACTCGTCGGAATCATCGGGAGCCAGATCCGGGACCTTGCCCTGCTCTTCGCACTCCGCTCCGAGGTGCACCAGCAGAGTGGCGTCGCCCCCGTCGTCGAGGATCATGTTGGGTCCGTCGCCATCGGGCCAGCGGAGCGCCTGCTCGGTGCACCACCAGTACTCCTCCAACGTCTCGCCCTTCCAGGCGAACACCGGCACGCCTGCCGCTGCGACTGCGGCTGCGGCGTGGTCCTGGGTGGAGAAGATGTTGCACGACGCCCAGCGGACCTCGGCTCCTAGTGCGACGAGCGTCTCGATCAGCACGGCGGTCTGGACCGTCATGTGCAACGAGCCGCTGATACGCGCTCCGGTGAGAGGCCTGCTGTCGCCGTACTCGCTTCGTAACGCCATCAGGCCGGGCATCTCGACCTGGGCCAAGCCGATCTCCCGGCGCCCGAAATCGGCTTGGCCGATGTCGGCGACACGGTAGGGGACGGGGACGGCAATACCAGTCATGGGGTTCTCCGTAGTCGGAAGGCTGGGGGCATCGGCAGGTGCGGCGGCGCGGAGGATGGGAGGGGTGCCACCGTTGTCCGCCGAGCCGGGGCCTTCTGGCCCTGTCCGTCTGGTCAGCCCGAACACCTGCACCTTACAGCGCTCGGCGGGACGGGTAGCCTCCAGCGCCCTGCACCGATGCCAGTCATGGGTACGTAGGCTCCTCCTGTGAGCTACGACGCCCTCCTCGTCGTCTCCTTCGGCGGCCCCGAGGGGCCGGAAGACGTAAGGCCTTTCCTGCGCAACGTCCTGCGGGGTCGCGACGTCCCCGATGCTCGGGTGGAGGAGGTGGCCCGCCAGTACGACCACTTCGGCGGCGTCAGCCCGCTCAACGCGCACAACCGTGAGCTGGTTGCAGCCATCGATGCCGACCTGAGCGACCACGGCGTGCGGTTGCCGGTTTACTGGGGTAACCGCAACTGGCATCCGATGCTCACCGACACGGTCGCGCAGATGGCGGCCGATGGTGTGGGTCGGGCCCTGGCCTTCGTGACCTCGGCCTATGCCGGATACAGCAGTTGCCGCCAGTACTTGGATGACATCGAGGCCGCCCGTTCGGCCGTGGGAGGCGGTGCGCCGAGGATCGACAAGCTCCGGCTGTACTTCGACCACCCGGGCTTCGTCGAGCCGTTGGCCGAGTGTCTTCGGTCGGCCCGGGAAGAGGCTGGGAGAGGTGCTCCCGTGCTCTTCACCGCCCACAGCGTGCCCGCCTCGATGGCGGCTACCAGCGCCTATCAGGACCAGCTGCTCACCACTGCGAGCCTGGTTGCCGCTCGATCGGGTACGCCGCTGCCTGACTGGCGCCTCGTATACCAAAGCCGTTCCGGTGCCCCATCGGTCGCCTGGCTGGAGCCCGATGTGCGTACTGCCATCGGGGCCCTTGCCGCCAACCACGAGGCGGTAGTGGTGGCGCCTATCGGTTTCACCTCTGACCACATGGAAGTCCTATACGACCTCGACATCCAGGCCGCTCAGGCGGCTGCTGATCTGGGCATGAGGATGGTTCGGGCTGGCACGCCAGGCGCGGACCGCCGCTTCGTCGCCATGGTGCGCCAGCTCGTGGGGGAGCGGACGGGTCAGACGGCGTCTGTTCGTCGACAGGCACTCAGCGGCTCGGTGTGGCCCGACCGGTGCCCGCCCGGGTGCTGCCAGGCGCCGGATTCGGCGGCAGGCCGGCGGTAGGATCCGGCTGATGGCCGAGCCACCCGCGAACCCCGCGACCAGCGACGATGGCCTCGCTCAGCTTCGCGGGGAGGTACGGGCGGCACTGGCGGCTCGGTTGGCGATGCGAGACCCGGCAGTACCCGGTCTGGTGCTGGGAGCGGGTAGCGACGATTTCGAGTCCGGACGCCGGTACTTGAAGCTGATGGCTGATGGCGGATGGGCAGTACCGTCCTGGCCCGTAGAGCATGGCGGCATGGGCTTGAGGGCCGGCGCAGCAGACGCGGTGAGAGCGGTTGTGGCCGGCTTCGAGGCACCGGACCTCTACCCGTTCCTGGTCGGTATCGAGTTGATCGGACCGACGATCTTGGCTCACGCCTCCGAGCAGCAAAAGCGACGCTGGTTGCCGGGGATCCGGGATGGCAGCCAGATCTGGTGTCAGATGTTCTCCGAGCCGGACGCCGGTAGCGACCTGGCCAACGTGAAGTCTCGCGCCCGGCGCGAAGGTGACGGATGGCGGATCAGCGGGTCGAAGGTATGGACCAGCCGCGCCCACTACGCGCAGTGGGGGCTGCTGCTCGCCCGCACGGATTCGTCATTGCCCAAACACGCAGGTATCACAGCCTTTGCGGTGGACCTCTCGGCGACTGGGGTGGGGATCCGTCCTTTGGTGCAGATGAACGGTGACGCCCATTTCAACGAGGTCTTCCTCGACGATGTCTTCGTCCCCGGCACCGACCGGATCGACGAGGTAGGCCATGGTTGGCAGGTCGGCATCACCTGCCTCAGCTTCGAGCGTGGTTCGCTGGCGGGAGATCAGGGGATCACCGTGGAGCGACTTCTCGCCCTCGGCCGGGCGACCGGCATCGAACGCCGTCCGGTGGAACGAGATCGCCTAGTGCGCCGGGTCATCGAGCTGCGGGTGAACCAGATGTCGGCTCTTCGTTCCGCTGCGGCTCGCCAGGCTGGCAAAGCGCCCGGTCCGGAAGACTCCGGAGCGAAGGTGCACACCACTCGGTTGGTCAAGGCCACCGCATCTCTGGCTCTGGATCTGGCGGGTGCGGCGGCGATGGTCGGCATGGAGCGCCCTGATCCTTGGCAGACCATGTTCCTGGTCGCGCCGTCGCTGTCGATCCGGGGCGGGACCGATGAGATCCAGCACAACATCCTGGGCGAGCGAGTCCTCGGACTCCCGCCGGAGCCGCGCGTCGACAAGGACCGGCCTTTCAGCGACCGCCCAGATCAGTAGGGACTGCCCTCGCCGCGACCAGCCCGGTCGGAAGGGCCGGCTGCGCCTTGCCGGTAGGGCGCCGGGCTAGCCACACTGCTCCAAGTGGCCGTGCTCGTCGACGTACAAGGGGTATCGGCCGCCCGTCCCGGGCGGCCTCTGTTCGAAAGTCTTTCGATGACCGTCTCCGACGGCGACCGGCTCGGGATCGTCGGCATCAACGGGACAGGCAAATCCACCCTGTTGCGGATACTGGCCGGTGTCGACGCCCCCGAGAGTGGCGCCGTGCGCAGAGGGCGTGGCAGCCGGGTCGGTTTCCTCGATCAGAGGGCGGCACTGGTCAGCGGTACCGTTCGAGCCGCGGTGGCGGGCGACGGCGGCGCCGGGGGCCCCGCGCGTGATGCGTGGGAGGTCGAGGCGGTCCTGGACCGCCTAGGCATGGCGACGCTCGGCGCGCTTGACGTGACGCAGCTGTCGGGCGGCCAAGCCAAGCGCGTCGCCTTGGCGAAGGTGCTGGTCCAGCCCTCCGAGCTGCTGATCCTGGACGAACCCACCAACCACCTCGACCTGAGCGCCATAGCATGGCTGGAGGATCACCTGGCGGCCCACCGCGGCGGCCTCGTCCTGGTGACCCACGACCGCCACCTCCTCGACCGCCTCACCACACGGATGCTCGAGCTCGACCGGGGCTCGGCTTATGTGCACGAGGGCGGATATGGCTCCTACCTGGAGGCCCGAGCGGACCGGGAGGAGCGGGCCGCCATCGGCGAGGCCGTGCGACGCAACTTGGCGCGCCGGGAGGCGGCGTGGCTTCGGCGAGGGGCCCCTGCGCGGACACGCAAGCCCCAGTCACGTATCGCGTCAGCTGAAGCCCTGGTCGCCGGCCGGGGCGCCCCGCTGGCTCGGCGCGGGGATTTGGAGCTGCACTTCGGGACGCCCCGATTGGGCGGGAAGGTCGTCGAGGTCCAAGGCGCTTCGGTCGGCTTCGAGCCGAATGGGCCGCTCGTGCTCCGGGACGTGGACCTCTCCCTCGACCGACGGGATCGCCTCGGAGTCGTCGGCCTCAACGGTGCCGGTAAGACCACGCTGTTGGATCTCCTCTCGGGGCGGCGCCCGCCCACGGCGGGCAGTGTGGAGTGCGGGCCCACGGTGGTCTTCGGCGTCTACGACCAGCATGGGTCGGAGTTGGACGCGCAGGCTCGGGTCCGAGAGATCGTGGCTGGCCCTTCGCGGGTGCCGGGAACCCCGGAGGACTCGGCGCTGATGGAGCGCTTCTGGTTCACCGGCGACTTGCCGTGGGCCCGGGTGGCGACTCTTTCGGGAGGAGAGCGCCGGCGCCTGCAGCTGCTCAGCGTGCTGGCATCCAGGCCGAACGTGTTGCTGCTCGACGAGCCGACCAACGACTTGGACCTTGACACCCTCCGAGCCCTTGAGGAGTTCCTCGAGGACTGGCCGGGTGCATTGGTGGCGGTCAGCCATGATCGGGCTTTCCTGGAGCGGGCGGTCGAGCACGTGGTGGCCGTCGACGCCGGGGGAAGGGTGGAGGAGGTCGCAGGGGGGCTGGAGGGGTGGCTGGCGGCGAACGCCGCCCCGGCGCCGGGCGACGAGGCATCCAGAGGGCGGCCGTCGCGGCTTGCCGCTGCGAGGACCCCGGCCGCCTCTCCTGTCGGTGCGCTCGAGAGGCGGGCACCTCCCAGCAGGGGGGGACGGTCTGCGAGTGCCATCGGCTTCCGGCTCCGCGAAGCCGAAAAGCTCATAACACGGCTGGAGCGCGAGCGAGACCGTCTGGCCGGGGACTTGGCGGCGGCGGTAGACCACGAGCAGATGGCCCGTGCCGGCTCCGCGTTGGCGGAGGTCCAAGGACGGCTGACCGCCGCTGAGGACGCGTGGCTGGGCTTGGCGGGGGAGGCGGAAGCGAGGGGATGAGGCACCCCTCGTAGCACGCCGCGAGACGGCGCGTTACGAGAGGTGCCAAAGCTCAGTTGACCAACGTGACGCCTCGCGTCTGTGCGCCCCAAGATGCGCAGTCGCCGTAGGTCGGCAGCCACAGGTCGAGGCGATGCCCGACGATTGCACCGCCGGTATCCTGAGCCACTCGAGTGCCGACCCCGGCTATGTCGATGGTCGAGCCCATAGGGATGACCGAGGGATCCACGGCGACCGTTGCCATAGACGTCGGCGCTCCGCTGGCGGTAGTACCAGGCAGGTCGTAGCAGGTGACGACGAACGACCCGAGTGGGCGGCCGCCACTGGAAGCCGCTGCAACCTGTGCGGTGACGGATGCGGGAGCCGGGGGCGGGGGCGGGGGAGCCGGAGCCGTCGCGAGCCAGTAGCTCGAATCGCTGGTGCCGGGGGCAAGGGCGGTCACCGCTGTGTTCGAGGGCTCCGGTGCGAGCGAACCGCTGTACAGGGCATCGCCGAAGCTGAACACTCCGCCGTCCGCGGCCGCCAGCCAGTAGCCCCCGCCGGTGGGCGAGGGGGCGATCGCCACGATGGGCTTGTTGAGGGGGGTTGCTCCGAGCGACCCGTGGAAGCCGGCGTCGCCGAAGTTGAAGATGCCGCCATCGGACGCAGCGAGCCAGTACCCCTCACCGGAGCCGGTAGCGGCCACCCCTACGATGGGCTTGTTGAGGGGGGTTGCTCCGAGCGACCCGTGGAAGCCGGCGTCGCCGAAGGGGAATATCCCGCCGTCCGAAGCAGCCAGCAGGTAACCATTGCCGCTGGGGGTGGCGGCGATGCCGACGATCGGCTTGTTGAGGCGCGTGGCACCCAGCGAACCGAAGAAGCCGGCGTCGCCGAAGGGGAATATCCCGCCGTCTGACGCCACCAACCAATAGCCGTTGCCGCTGGGGGTGGCGGCGATGCCGACGATGGGCTTGTTGAGGCGCGTGGCACCCAGCGAACCGAAAAACCGTGCGTCGCCGTAGGGAAACACGCCGCCGTCCGCGCCGACCAGCCAGTAGCCGGTACCCGAGGGGGTGCGCGCCATCCCGACGATCGGGGCCGACAGGGCCGCGCCGGGGGCCCCCAAAACGGGGCTTGCACCGAAGCCGGCGACGGCTCCGGGCGTATCGCTGGGCGGGCTTGCCGGGGGAGGGCTGGGCGCCGCGGCGGGTAGAGCGGCGACGCCTGGCAGGCTTGCCGCCGCGTCGGTGGCCTTCAGGCTGAGATGCGGAAGGGCACCGTGGTGACTCGGAGCGGCTACGGGCACCAGGACGCCGGCACCCACAGCCATCAGCGGCACGGCTGCGGCAAGCGGGCGGGGAAGGCGCCCCGGTCGGGTTCGCCGGGCCCGCGGTGGCCGGCCCTGTTGCGGTTGGTGGGGGGGCGCGCCCGAAGACAGGCGGCTGGAACTTCTCTCGTTCAACGTCAGAGTTGCTTCTCCCTCTCGTTTCAGCGCGCTGCGCCAGCCTGCGAAAGGCAAAAGTCGCGAGACGGCCCAGTGCGGGCCTCCGCCAGAAAGGGGTGGGGCGGAGGTGGGGCGTACAGCACCTGCCAGCGGTCTCTAGGACGGTCACCGGGGCGCGTTTGTCGTTTCTCAGCTGGAGAGTATACAGATCCTCGGTGTTGCCATCATATTCCTGGGACTCAGTACTCGTATTTGCGCTGTGTGATGGCCTCGCCACATGACTATCGAGGCTGCTCAGAGGGGTTGAGGGCGCTTCACACGGGATGAGAAACTGTTAAGGATTGTGTGTTGCCAAGGGGCCTGGTGAGGCGGTCGGGGGCTCATCCCGGGGCAGGCGCATCCCCTGGAGCAACGTCTCTGGAGACCTGGTTTCGGGGGTTCGATGCCCGGCTTGCAAGTGGTCGCAGCACGATGGGATGCATTCGACAGTCCGCCATGCCATCAACGGCCTTTCTGCACAGCTCGCCGCGGGAAACCGCGGACTGAGCGAACCCTGCTGCCGGGCTGTTGGGAAAGGGGGTCTGCGGCGGCGACCCCGTACAGTGGCGCTGCGACAGGTCGTCGTGTAGCGACGCCGCCATCCAGGAGGACCTTTGCCTTCCCAGCCCGAGCAGCCACGGGTCACTCTGACTGTGACCGACAATGTGGCCGACGTGAGGCTCAACCGACCGGAGAAGCTCAACGCGTTCGACGGCGCGATGTTCGACGGCCTGGTGGAGGCGGGGGAGGCTCTAGCCACGGACCCGCGTATCCGGGCCGTCGTCCTGTCGGGCGAGGGTCGGGGATTCTCGGCAGGCCTGGACGTAGCTATGTTCGCCGGGATGGCCGGGGGGTCGTCATCTCGAGTCGCAACGCGCTTGGTCGGGGGACGCGGGGCCGGTCCTGCCAACCACGCTCAGCGGGCGGCGTGGGTCTGGAAGGACCTAAGTACGCCGGTGATCGCTGCTCTGCACGGTGTCGTCCTAGGCGCTGGCTTACAGGTGGCCATGGCAGCTGACCTGCGTATAGTTGCCCCGGACGCCAAGCTTTCAGTGTTGGAGATCCGGTGGGGCCTGATCCCGGACATGGCCGGGACCTACCTCCTGCCTCGCCTGGTCGGGGCGGATGTGGCCAAGGAGCTGACCTGGTCCGGGCGGATGGTCTCGGGGGAAGAAGCCGTGCAGATCGGTCTTGCGAGCAAATTGGCTGAAGACCCTCGCTCCGCTGCCTTGCACCTGGCGGCTGAGATCGCCGGGAAGAGCCCTCATGCCATCCGTCACGGGAAGCGGCTGATCGACCTCTCGCTGGGGCGCGGGCCCGACGAGCACCTCCTGGACGAGGAGCGGACGATGATCGCCCTCATCGGCAGCCCCAACCAGAGCGAGGCCGTCGCCGCCCACCTCGACAGGCGGGCCGCCGCGTACACCGACCTTGCGCCGGCGGATGTGCGACAGCGTTCCACCCCGATGTGACAGATGGCGCGCCACCTAGGCGCCCCGGGCCTCTACCCTGGGCAGGTGACCGAAGCGCAGGCAACCTTCCCCAACCTCGAGCCGATCATCTCGGCATGGCGCAGCGAGCTCGGCGGCCAGGGGTCCGTGTCCGCCACCGACGTGCAGGATCGTCTCCTCGACCTCTGGGGGCAGCTACCCGAGGGTGACGTGCGCTCCGAAATCGAGCGGTGGCTCACCGAGACGCTGGCTCGTCACCTCTACGCCGCACAAGATATCGACGCCCGCCTCGAGCGCGTCCTCGCCAGCGCCTGACTCTAGAGGAACCCGAGGACAGGGAAGGAAGCGCCGAGCACGCTTGCCGGTTCCACGCCGAGAGTGCTGGCAAGGATGGTGGCGTAGACGGATCGGAAGTCGACCGTCCAGCGGAGGTTGCCGTTCGCGTCGAGAGAGGTGAGCGATGGCTGGTCGCCGTAGAGGCGACCCCCACGAACGCCGTGGCCAGCGACCAACAAGCTGCTGGCAGTGCCGTGATCGGTGCCACCACTGGCGTTTTGAGCCACTCGCCGCCCGAACTCCGACACGGTGAAAACGACGACTTCGGCGGCCCTCGGGCCACGGGCTACGGCGGTTAGGAAGGAGTCGAGGGCGCCGTCGAGGTTTGCCAATAGTCCTTCGTGGGCCGACTTCTCGTTGGCGTGGGTGTCGAAGCTGGACAGGCTGACCTGGTACACCTGGGTCGGGGCGCCGGCGTTGATGAGGTCGGCGACCACTGCGAGCTGGTCGCCGAAAGTCGCCGTCCCCGCCGCGGCCAGGCGGCCGGAGGTGGACGCGGGCGCCGCCTGGCCCGTGAGGCTGGCGAGCGAGCTTCGCACCTGCAACAGTTCCGCCGCTGAGCCAGCTACTGACGCTTCCAACGCGGAGCGGTCCGAGCCCGGCTGGGCGCAAGCGGCGAATCCCGCCACCAGCGGCGACCTGCCCGGAAGCGTGATGGTGCCGGAGGTGATCGCCGTGGCCGCTTGACGCTCGCCCCGCATTGCTGGTGGCAGGCTGGCACCAAGGCTGATCGCCCGCATGGGATCGGAGCCCGTGGCGTCGAGCCAACGACCTAACCACCCCGAGCCGGTACCGTCAGGTTGAGCCGTCTGCCAGATGTCCATCGACTGGAAGTGGCTGAGGCTCGGCGAGGGGTATCCCACCCCCCTGATGACTGCCAGCTGACGGTCGTCCCACCGCTTCTTCATGAGCGGCATCTTCGGGTTGAGTCCCAAACCGTCGGCGAGGGGCAGAACCTCGCCGGGCTGGTAGCCCAGGTCCGGTCGAGCAGCTCGATAGGCCGGGTCCGAGGCCGGAACCACGGTGTTGAGTCCGTCGTTGCCCCCGTAGAGGGTGACCAGCACGGCGATCCCCCCACTGGATGAATGGCCGCGGGTCCCATTTGCGGTGGACGACAGCCAGCCGCGCTGGTCCAGGGTGGCGCCGAGGATCCCGGCTCCCGCCACGACTCCAGCACCGGCGAGGACCCGGCGTCGGGTCAGCCTCCCGCGTAGCAGGCCGTCGTCGCCGACGGGTGGGGGTTCTGGCTGGCCGGTTGGCCCAGTCGGCGGTGCGCTCACGGCTTCCTCATTCCAGGACGTATTCGGGCGCGGTGAGAGCGGTAGCGACCAGGGATATCGGGTCGCCGGCGGCGTGGTTCAGGGCCGCAGTCGTGGTCGGTCCCCACCCGTCGAGGCCGAGCATGATCGCTACCGCCTCGGAGCGGGCCGAGGCGGCTGAAGCGTGCAGGGCGCTCAGATCGGCCGCTGCACCCATCTGTGCGGCGATATCCAGCCGGGCAAGCGAGGTGGCGGTATCGATCCAGTAGGCGTTCTGTCCCCAGCCTCCGACGTTGGGAGGGTCGAACAAGGTCTGGGCCAGACGCGTCGACATGGCCGGCAGGCCCTGGGCGAGCGGATGGCTGGTGGCGGGAGCGGCCTGCGTGCGTTCCAACGTGGCGCTCAGCCCGAGAGAGCGCGCCGCCCCGACCAGATAGGCGATGGGCTGCTTGACCAGGCCCTGGCGGGCGGTCGTCGAGCGGAAGGCCGGGTGCAGGAATAGGGCCTTCAGGGCGGCGGTCACGTCCGATCCTGGCCCGTAGGCCGCCAGTAGGTCGCTCACCACCTGATCCGATGGGGCCACCGGATATGCGAAGTGGCTCCACAGCTTGCTCAGCACGAAGCGCGCTGAGGCAGGATCGTTGACCGCTAGGTGGATGATGTCCTCGCCGCCGTAGTTGCCGGTATGCCCGAGGTAGGTCTTGTAGCCGTCGTCGTGCTGGGCCGGCTGTATGTGCCACGAGCCGTCGCGAGGATCGGTAACCCAGCCGGTGAAGCCCCGGGCGGCGGAGACTACGTCGGCTTGTGCGTAGTTGCCCAGGCCGAGAGTGAACAGCTCCATCAACTCGCGAGCGAAGTTCTCGTTTGGATGGTTCTTCTTGTCGGTGGCTGTATCGAGCCAACGCATCATCGCCTCGCCTTTGGCCACCGCTTGGACCAGCGCCTCGAACGAGCCGCCACCGGCGGAGCGCAACAGTTGGTTTTGGTCGTACATGGCGGCGACGTCCCGCACCTTGGAGAAGCCGGTCGCGAAGTGCCCGTGCCAGAACAGCGTCAGCTTCTCGCGTAGGGGAGTCGAGGTGGCAACCATGCGCTGTGCCCACCATGACTGGAGCTCTCGGTACTGGCCCGCCAAGGACTTCTGCTGGGCCTTGCGGGCGACTGAGCCGGGTGGTCCCGCTGGCTTGGTGGCGTGGCTGAACGCGGGGACGTGGACGGAATCGCCGCCTGGGTCGGGTCCCTGCAAGCCGGCGATCAGTGTTTCAACGGTCGCCTCGTAACCGGCGGAGGCGGCGGCATCGAGCTGCGCCGGGGTGGCTCCGAAGCCGGCACGCCTGTAGAGCAGAGCGACATCGCTTCGCACCGGGTCCATGGGAGAAGTGAGCCACGGTCACTTTAGGAAAGTGTGAGCGGGGGGTGAGGAGCCGGGTAGAGGCCCATGGTGGCAGACACCGAGCACACCAACCCGCAGCAGAACGTCACCTTTCCCAGCAACGGTGGAGAGGCGCACGGCTACTTGGCCCTTCCGCCGTCGGGTGCCGGTCCGGGGGTGATCGTCATCCAGGAGTGGTGGGGCCTCACGTCTCACATAGGTGCGATCGCCGATCGCCTGGCTGGCAAGGGTTTCGTCGCGCTGGCCCCGGATCTCTATGGCGGGGCGACGACCCATGACGCCGACGAGGCGGGCGCCCTGATGCAGGCATTGCCGCTCGCAAGTGCCGCTCGCGATCTGGGTGGCGCCGTGGACTTCGTGCTGTCGCGCCCGGAGACGACCAGCTCCACGGTCGGGGCCATTGGCTTCTGCATGGGTGGGCGCTTCGTGCTCACCCTGGCGGCCCAAGAGGGGGAGCGGGTGTCCGCGGCAGTACCCTTCTATCCGGTGGGCCCGGACCTGCCCGACCTATCTGGCATCGAGGCGGCGGTCCAGATGCACATCGGGAGCTCGGACGCTTTCATGCCAGTCGATGCAGCTCGCGGCGTCGCAGACAAGGTGCGCAGCGAGTCCAAAGTCACGCCCCAGGTCCACGAGTACCCCGCCGGCCACGCCTTCGTCAACGACGAGAACCTGCTGGGCACCTACGACCCCGAGCACGCCGCTGTCGCCTGGGGCCGCGCCGTGGATTTCCTGAAGGAGCACGTCCGCTGATCACGCCGCCCGGCAGCTCCAGCGACCCTCGTGGTGACGGAGCCTCAGGCGCAGTCCGAAAGTCGTCGAGACCGCGCCGTCGGTGAGGGTCTCCACGATGGGACCCGCAGCGACGACCCGACCCTCCCTCAAGAGGAGCGCGTGTGTGGCTCCCACGGGGATCTCTTCCACGTGGTGGGTGATCATCACCGCGGGCGGCGAGCCCGGGTTCATCGTCAGCTGGCCCAGGCGGGCGACCAATCGCTCACGGCCTCCGAGGTCCAACCCGGCTGCTGGCTCGTCGAGCAGCAGGAGGTCGGGACGTACCATGAGAGACCGAGCCAGCAGCACCTGCTGGCGCTCGCCTTCCGACAGCACCCCGAAGGGGCGATCGGCGATGGCGTCGAAGCCGGCCGCAGCGAGCAGGCTGTGAGCTTTGGCCCGTTCGGCTTCGTCGTAACGGTGCCACCATGGCTCCAGGGCGCCGTGGCGGGCCGACATCACGACCTCCGCAGCTGTCAGCGAGGGCACCAGCATCTTGGCCACCGCTGCGCTGACCAAACCTATGCGCTCTCGCAGCTGGCGGACGTCGACGGAGCCCAGCCGGTAGCCGAGGATCTCGACGCTGCCTCGGGTTGGGAACAGGTACCCCGACGCCAGCTGGAACATGGTCGTCTTGCCTGACCCGTTGGGCCCGAGGACTATCCACCACTCATCCGGCCCGACCGTGAGGTCGACCCCGCGGAGCACCGAGGTGCCATCCCGGTCCAGGTCCACCGCATCGAAATGGAGCGCGGGGGTGGAAGCCATGACGGCGGGCACCCTACCGGTGGGGGCGCTGGGACACCTGCTGTGGCCCGACCGGTTCGCCTTCCCCCCCGAGTTGACGCCACCATGAGGGCATGGCCGGACTACATGCTGCACTTGCCACCCGCCTCCAGGTCGGCTTCGACACGGTCGCGCCCGGCTGGGATCCGGTCCTGCGCCCTTCCAGCCAGGCAGGAACTGATTTCCAGGCCAACGGCGCCCTTTCTCTGGCCAAGCAGATGGGCCAGCCACCGGCAGAGCTGGCCGCTCATGTGCTGGCTTCCGTCGACCTTCAGGGTGTGGCGGTGGCCGAGGTCCACCGCAAGGGGTTTATCAACCTGACACTGGAGCGAGGGTTCCTCGCGGCCTCACTGGCCGCAGCGGCGTCGGACCCCCGCCTCGGGGTCGACTCGGTCGAGGTTCCGTGGACCGTCGTGGTGGACTACTCGGCTCCCAATGTGGCCAAGGAGTTGCACGCCGGCCACGTCCGGACCACGATCGTGGGCGACGCCCTCTGCCGGTTGGCAGCCTTCGCCGGCCACCACGTCGTCCGGGAGAACCACATCGGCGACTGGGGCACGCCCTTCGGGATGCTCATCGAGCACCTGGTCGACATAGGCGAGGAGCTGGGTGCCCGAGAGCTGTCGGTAGGGGATCTCGACGGCTTCTACCGCCAGGCCCGAGCCGTTTTCGATGCCTCCGACGAGCTCAAAGAGCGCGCTCGCCGCCGGGTCGTGCTCCTCCAGTCGGGAGACCCCGAGACGCTTCGGCTGTGGCGGATCCTCGTCGATGAGAGCATGCGGTACTTCAGTGAGGTCTATCACCGCCTCGGGGTGCTGCTGACCCCCGAGGACGTGGTCGGGGAGAGCTTTTACAACGACCTTCTCCCAGGCGTCGTCGCGGAGCTCGAGGCGGCAGGGTTGCTGGTGGACAGTGAAGGGGCTCGCTGTGTTTTCCCCCCCGGTTTCGCCGGGCGCGGCGGCGAGCCGCTGCCTCTGATCGTGCAGAAGTCCGACGGAGGCTTCGGCTACGCCACCACCGACCTGGCCGCCCTCAAGGATCGCTTCGGGCGGCTCCGTGCCGACCGGGCCCTCTACGTCGTCGGAGCCCCGCAGCGCCAGCACTTCGCCATGTGCTTCGCGGTCGGGCGTCAGGCTGGGTGGATCCCCGATGGGGCGGACGCGGTGCACGTGTCAATTGGCAACATGCTGGGTCCGGACGGCAAGATCTTCCGTTCCCGAGCCGGAGAAGCCGTCAAGCTGATCGAGCTCGTGGAGGAGGCCGTGTCCCGGGCCGCGGGCAAGGTGCAGGAGAAAAGCCCTGGTCTGAGCGCCGACGAGCAGGCTGGAGTGGCGCAGGCGGTGGGAGTGGGGGCTCTCAAGTACGGGGACCTGTCGACCGACCGGGCCCGTGAGTACGTCTTCGACTGGGATCGCCTTCTCGCCATGGAGGGCAACACCGCCCCCTACCTCCAGTACGCCGTCGCCCGGATCCGGTCGATCTTCCGGCGCGGTGGCATCGACCGGTCCGCGTACGGGTCGGGGCGGGTGCCCGTCACGCTGGACGGACCAGCCGAGCGGGCTCTGGCCCGGAGGCTCCTCGGCTACGAAGCCGCAATCCAGGGCGCGCTGGAGACATGGAGCCCCCACAAGCTGTGCACGTACCTGTTCGATCTGGCTGGCGATTTCACCTGCTTCTTCGAGAATTGCCCGGTCCTCCGGGCAGCCACCGAGGAGACGAGAGACAGCAGGCTGGAGCTTTGTGCCCACACCGCCGCGGTCCTCGCTCACGGGTTGGCACTGCTCGGCATCGAGGCCCCCGAGCGCATGTAGCCCGGCCCCGGCGCTTCAAGGGCGGAGCCGCACGGCACGGGTCGTCTTAGCACTGCCTAGCATGCGACCGATGACCCCCACCGTGGCCGTCGGCCCCACGCAGCCCAATTTCGCCACCGAGGCGGTCGAGGCGGGGGGAGGGCGAGTGGCCCGCGCCGACGGTCCGGCTGACGCGCTCGTGTGGGTGGACCATCGCAAGATCGACGGGCTGCGTGGCGTGCTGGCCCGCACCGGCCCTCGATGGGTGCAGCTGCCGATGGCCGGTGTGGAGAGGGTGCATCAAGCTGGCCTGTTCGGTGCCGCTGCGCTGTGGACTTCGGCCAAGGGCGCCTACGCCGAACCGGTGGCCGAGCACGCGTTGATGTTGGCCCTGTCCGGGCTTCGGGTGCTCCCCAGCAGGATCCGCGCCACCTCCTGGGGTCGTCCCGAAGGAGTTTCCCTCTACGATGCCGAAGTCGTGGTGCTGGGTGCCGGCGGCATCACAGATGAGCTCCTGCGCCTCCTAGCCCCCTGGAGAGTGCGCGCCACGGTTGTGCGTCGCCGCCCTGATCCGGTAGCCGCCGCGGCCGCCACTGTTGGGCTCGACAGGCTCGACGACGTGTTGCCCCCGGCGCTGGTGGTCTTCCTGGCGCTGGCGCTCACGCCCGAGACCCGCCATGTGATCGCTGCCCCACAGCTGGCAGCCATGAGTCCGTCGGCTTGGCTGGTCAACGTGGCCCGGGGAGCGCACGTGGACACCGCCGCCTTGGTGGCGGCGCTCGACGGTGGCACCATCGGCGGTGCCGCGCTGGACGTGACCGACCCGGAACCGCTGCCCGATGGGCACCCCCTGTGGAACCGAGCCAACTGCATCGTGACCCCCCACACCGCTGACACCCAGGACATGGTCGAGCCGCTGCTGGCGCGGCGTATAACCAACAACGTTCGGCTCTTCGCCGCGGGCAAGACGCTGGAGGGTGTCGTCGATGTGCACCACGGCTACTAGACGCTCGTAGACCAACCAGCCAAGCTGAGCTGGCGTATGGCGCACGGTGGCGGGGCTGTCAGAGATCGAGCCGCGCAGTGGCCATGCCCCACGCCCGGAGCACGAACGAGCCTTCCCAGGCTTCGATGGGGTGACCCCGCAGATCCACCAACCAGCCTCTCCGGCGGGGTATCGCGACCTCGGTGGTGTCATCCGACGGGTTGAACACCCGCACTTCGAGGCCGCCGTCGTGATACCTCAACGCCGACACCTCGGCCCCGGTTATCTCCAGCCGAGTGCCGGTCTCGGCCATGCCGCGGTCGCCGGTCCCGTCACCCTCCCCGGTGCCGGTCACCACGTCCAGCGGAATCCAAGCGTCGTCGGCGAAAGCGTAGGGATCCGTGACGCCGAGGGCCACCGCGCAGCGACTGGTCAACCGCCCGGCCATCTGGGGTCCTTCGACCACCAGTGGTGGCCCTGCGGCGTTGGGCCGGTAGGCGAGGGCCGGGCGCGACAGCATCCCGGTCGCCCGGAGGAGGGTCACTGCCAATGACCAGCCGTTGTCCACCACTTCGTACTCGGCGGCACCCTCGTGGGTCACGGTGAGGCCACCGGCGCTCACGAATCGGCGGGCCGGGTATGTGGCCAGCGCCCGCTCTCCCTGTCCGCCCTCCGCCTGCAGGCCGCGCCGTACCGTCCCGAGCGCGCACTCGGCCAGCGAGTGATCCGTTCGTGACGGGAGCGGGAACCAGGCGCGAAGCCGATGGTCGCGGCACCGATTGTCGAAGGTCGTCTGGACCCGTACTGCAGTCTCGCCCGAGCGGATCTCCAGCCAGGTGATGACCTCGACGTCCTCGGCTCCGACGCGCCGGCCCTCGATGATGCCCGACGGCCACCGGTAGCGCCGTAGCACCCTGAGTCGACCTCGGACGGGACCAGACTCGGTGCACTCGACATCCACTGACTCGGGCCGGTCGACGACGTTGTCGGCCAGGGGCGGCGAGTAGTTGTAGGTGTCCCCAGCGTCACCGTCGTCGACCAATCGACCAAGCCCTGCCAGCCCGTTGATGGAGAACGTGCCGTCCGAGGGGCTGACGGCAACGTGGATCAGCCCGTTGCTCAGCCAGTTCGAGCCGCCGTCGACGGGATCGCCAGCCGGCGGTCCGGCCTTCCAGGTCGCCCACCCGTAGCCGGGGACTGGCCCGACGCGGACGGCGACGCGGTTGGAGGCACGGCGATCGACGCGCACGCGCAGAGGACGGTCGCGATTGGCGCCCGCTTGGGCGTAAGCCTCGGCCATGACCGAGGCGCTGGAGGGGGACCCGACAGACCGAAGCCCGATCGGCGTGCCCGGCCCGTCGATGGCGCCCCGACTGCGGGCCCGTGCTGCGGCGGCGTCCGAAACGAGGTCCAGCTCCACTCCTTCACCAGTCAACCTCACCGTCGCGCTGGTCGGCCGCCCGTCGTGCAGCCAGCCTTCGGTGGTCAGCTCGGCGAGCAACATTGCGAGGTCTCGTCCGGCCCCCGCCTTCTCCGTGACACCTGCGCCAGTCACGCAGAGCACCTGCGATCCCGGCGGTGGTTCCGAGCCAGGGACGATGAGCTCGATCACGCCGCTGCGGGCCCGGGCTGCAGCGTTGAGCACGACCGGGCCCGCTCTGAAAGTCGCAGCCGCGGCTTCGAGCGCGTCAGCGGCGATTGCCGATCCGATGGCCTCGGCTTCGGAGTACCGGTGCAGCACCGCCGTGCCGACCTCGTCGGCAGAGCAGCCACAGACCGAGTCGTGGGCGGCGTTGCGAACCACCTCTCTCCAGGCCAAATCGAGCAGCCGAGCGGGCCACGCGTCGGTGGAGCACCACAACGCGGCGAGGGGCTCCGCTCGCCTTTCGAGAGCCAGCTCCGCCCGAGCCGCAGCTACGCGGACGTCGACCCGGTTGGAGACGACGCCCATGAGAAGGTTGGCGCGTGCACCCGAGCGCAGCTCCCCGCTCCACTCCGGCAGGGCATCGGTCGGCGCCACGGCGAGGTAGCCCGGCAGCGAGACCTGCTGTATGTCGAAGTCCTTTTGGTGACGGTTGGCGGCCGCCAGCAGCTCGGTCAGACCGGTCTGAGGGGCTTGGTGATCCGTCCCGTTCATGAGGAGGATCGGGTCGCGCTCCGAGCGCAGGAAAGGTGCCAGCTCCGCCTCCTCGGCCCGCAGTCGCCGGATCAGGGCCCCGGGGTCGGACGGTAGGTGGGCGCCGATGGCGTAGCCGACCGGCAGATATTCGGCGCGGACGGTAGAGCCATCAGGAGAGCGCCACCAAAACGCCGTCCGGTCGACTTCCGCCGGCACGCCGCGCCAGACCACCGCATGGTCGATTCCCGCTTGGCGAAGGATCTGTGGCATCTGACCAACGTGGCCGAACATGTCGGGCAGGTATCCGACGGGTGATGCCCCACCGAAGCGAACGGCCGCGGCCAGGCCCATCTGCAAGTCGCGCACGATTGTCTCGGCCGAGACGAGGAACTCGTCCATCAGTACATACCACGGTCCGATGGTCAGGCGTCCGGAGGCGGTGAGCCGGGCCAGAGCAGCGGCCGCCTCCGGGCGGACCTCGAGGTAGTCATCGACGACCGCCAGCTGCCCGTCGAGGAGGAACGTACCAGCGCCCGGGTCGGCCTCGAGCCGTGGCAGCAGCTCGTCTAGGACCTCGACGAGCCTGTGGCGGAACGATTGGAAGGAGAGGTACCACTCGCGGTCCCAGTGCGTATGGGCGACGACGGCAACCTTGCGAGCCATCCTCACAGGGTAGGCGGCGGCCGATGGAGGAGCTCGCGCCGCGTACCATGCGGCCATGGACCTGACTTACCCCCCCGAGGCCGAAGCGTTCCGGGCCGAGATCCGGAGCTGGCTCGGGGAGCACCTGCCGCTCGGGTGGGGATCCCCGGGTTTCGAGATGCTGCCCGAGGAGCGTGCCTCGTGGTCGGAAGAGTGGAACAAGGCGCTGTTTGAGGGTGGCTGGATCTGCGCCTCTTGGCCCGCGGAATACGGCGGCAAGGGCCTCTCGACCATGGAGGCGGTTGTGCTCAACGAGGAATTTGCCCGGGCCGGGGCACCCCTGCGAGCCGACTTCTTCGGAGACACGCTGGTAGGTCCGACCATCCTGCAGTGGGGCACCGAGGAGCAGAAGCGGGAGTTCCTTCCCGGCATCATGCGAGGCCAGATCGGCTGGTGCCAGGGCTTCTCCGAACCCGATGCCGGCTCTGACCTGGCTGCGCTCAAGACGACGGCGGTGTTGGACGGCGACGAGTGGCGTATCAACGGGCAGAAGATCTGGACCAGCCAGGCTCAGAATGCCGATTACATCTTCCTCCTGGCCCGCACGGACCTAGACCTGCCGAAGCACGCAGGTATCTCCTACCTGCTCGTGCCGATGCGCCAGGCTGGAGTCGACGTCCGGCCGATCACGCAGATCAGCGGGTCGGCCGAGTTCAACGAGGTGTTTTTTACCGATGCCCGCTGCCCGAAGGCCAACGTGGTCGGTGGTGTCAACAACGGGTGGAAGGTGGCGATGACCACTCTTGGCTTCGAGCGAGGAACCAGCGCCACCACGGGGCACCGGCGTTTCCAAAAGGAGCTGGAGGCGGTGATCGACCTTGCCCGCGGCAATGGGAAGAACGAGGACGCCGTGGTGCGCCAAGAGCTGGCTCGCGCCTGGTCCACCGTGAAGATCATGGAGATCAACGGCTTTCGCTCGCTGACCGGGGTGCTCAACAAGAGCAAGGATCCCGATCTAGCTGCGCTGAGCGCCACCAACAAGATGTTCTGGTCGGAGTACCACCAGCGGATCACCGATCTGGCCATCGACATCCTGGGGCCGGCCGGGCAGGTGCTCGGCGGTTCCGGCGAGGACAGCTTCGTTCCGGGGATCGGCCGCAGCACGCCTCGCCCCGGATACGCGCCGAGCGTCCTGCAAGCGACCTTCTTCTTCGCCCGTTCTGAGAGCATTTGGGGCGGAGCCGCGCAGATTCAGCGCAATATCGTGGCTGAGCGCATCCTCGGCCTCCCGAAGGAACCGAAGGTCGAGCAGAAGTAGGGCGGCGGTACCCCGGTGCGCTAGCGGTCGAGAGCGACTCGCTCCGGGTGGCTGTACAGATTGCATCGACCGCCTCGCACGAACCCCGCGAGGGTAACCCCGAGCCGAGTTGCCGCGCTGACGGCCAGGCTGGTTGGCGCCGAGACGGCGACCACGAGTCCGAGACCGGCAATGGCGGCTTTCTGGACGATCTCGAAGCTGACGCGCCCGGAGAGCACCAGCGCCCGCTCGTCGCCACCGGTGCGAGGGCGAAGCACCAGGTCGCCGATGACCTTGTCGACGGCGTTGTGGCGGCCGACGTCCTCGTGGACGACCACGACGTCCCCGCCCATGCCGAACACGCCGGCGGCATGGAGACCGCCGGTCCGGTCGAACACTCGTTGGTGCCTCCTCAGCCTGTCGGGCAGGGATACCAGCATCGACGCGTCGATGGTCCCCGACGGTCGCAGCACCGGGCAGGACAGCTCGACTTGGTCGATGCTGGCCTTGCCGCACACGCCGCACGACGACGTGGTGAGGAACCTTCTCTCCGGCGGTGGCACCCAGGGGTGCCGGAGCGACACGGTGACGGTGTTCCAGCGTTGCTCAGGCTCGGCGGTGGCGCAGTAGCCGACCGCGGCGATGCCTGTCGGGCCGACGAGGCCCTCGGTGACCAAGAACCCCGCAGCCAGTTCGAAGTCGTGTCCCGGCGTCCGCATGGTCACCGCCACGGCCGATGGTCCCTGGCGTGGGCCGGCTGCCCGGATCTCCAGCGGCTCTTCGGTCGCCAGGTGCTCTGGGAGCTCGAGGTGGCGCCCAGGCCGTACGGCGGTGACCCGCACCGAGGTGACCGGGGGTTCTGGGCGGCTCAGCACTCCGTTCTCCCGCCCGCCGCGCCGAGCGCAGCGAGGTCGGAAGGCGTGTCTGCGTCCCGCAGGGCCCGCAGATCCCCGGCGGCCGGCCCCCACTCCGCCCGAGGGGCCTCGTGCACCTCGAGACCGGCCAGCCAAACCCGGAGGGCGGTGACACCGGCGGCTACCGCAGCTGGAGTCCGGCGCAGGTCGGCGACGGGGTAGCGGGCGCACAGCGGTTGGCGCCGTCCCCGGTCGAGGGGCACTACCGGACCGGCAGCCGGGTGAGAGGCGAGCCATGCGAGCAATCCTCCGGTGAGTCGAGGCAGGTCGGTGGCCACCACCACGACGTGCCCGTCGGCGGGCAGCGATTCCCACAGCCTTGCGGCGCCGGCCAACGCGAGGAGGGGACCGCCCCCGGAATCTCGAACCTCGGGCAAGCCCGAGGCGCCGGGACCCAGCTCCACGCAGGGAGAGGTGTGCTGTAGCAAGAGGCGAGCTGTGCGCCGGGCCAGCGTGGCGCTCGCGCCGTCGAGGACCATCGTGGCCTTGTCCTGGCCCATGCGGGTGCTGGCCCCGCCCGTGAGCACGACGCCGGCACAGGACATGCCAGCATTGTGTCCCGTGACCGGCATCTCTGCACCTGAACGGGACTGGACACCAAGGCGGACTATGTGGGTAGGACTCGCTGGTGACGGCACTCACAGACGGTGACCGGGTTCTAGGGGGCCGCTACCGGCTCGGTCGACTGCTCGGACGGGGAGCCATGGCTGCGGTCTACGACGGCGTCGACACCCGCCTGGAGCGGGCCGTGGCAGTCAAGGTGCTCGGGGGTGACTCGGCGCTCGGCCCAGAGGGCCGGATCCGCTTCGAGCGGGAGGCACGGGCCGCTGCGCGGCTTACGCACCCTCATGTGGTGGCGATCTACGACAGCGGAACGGACGGGGATATTGCCTACATCGTGATGGAGCGCCTCCCCGGCACCACTCTGGCGGACTACATGCAGGGCGGGCCGCTCGCTGCGGACTGGGTCCTCCACGTTGCCACCGATGTGCTCGACGCCCTCGGCGCCGCCCATTCCGTGGGGCTCACCCATCGCGACATCAAGCCCGGCAATATCCTGATCACACCAGATGACCGGGCCAAGGTGGCGGACTTCGGGATAGCCAAGCTGGCCGACATCGACGCCGATGCAGACCTCACGGCTACTGGTCTGGTCGTCGGGACCGCCGCCTATTTGCCGCCCGAGCGCATCGACGGTAAGCCCGCGTCGGCCCGTGGCGACCTGTACGCACTAGGCGTCGTCCTGTACGAGGCCCTTGCCGGCCGCAAGCCGTTCACAGGGGACTCGCCCGTATCGGTTGCCTATGCTGCCCGCCATGGGCAACCGCCCGCGCTGGGGCGGCTACGCCCTGATCTCTCCCCGTCCCTGGTATCGGCAGTGGCCCGAGCGATGGCCGTCGACCCCGATGCCCGCTTCGGCGACGCCGAGGAGATGGCTGCAGCCCTGCGAGCAGCGGGCGCGCCATCCCGACTCGCGGACCCGGCCTCGGCCTCGACCGAGCGGCTGGACGTCTCAGCCGCCCCTACTGAGCTGCTGGCGCGGCGGGCCGGCTCGGCACCGACGGCGTTGGTGCAAGCGGGGCGATCTGCCGTCACCGCCTGGTACCGGCGTGATCGGCGCCGAACCGCCCTGCTGGCCGCTGCTTCCTTGTTCGCCGTCGCGGTTGGCGTGGCGGCGCTGACTGGGAGCCAAAAGGGTGCGCCCGCGAGCACCCGCTCGCCGGCCACGGCGCGATCTCCAGGCACCACGGCGTCGACTGCCACTGGCCCCGCGACGACACCCGCCGCCGCCACCACCACCACGACGTCGTCGGTGGCTGCGTCCGCCTCGGACCCGCAGGCTGCGGCTCTCGAGGCAGCGGCTGTCAAGTTGGCCAGCAGCGACGGCGCCGACCCTCAGGCGGCTGCTCTCCTGCAGCAAGTGGCGTCGTTGTCCCCAACGCTGCGCCCGGCGGCCGCGGCAGCTGCCGAGACTGCACTCGCCGGAATGTTGGCTTCGGGTCGTCTGACCAACCCGCAGTACCAGCTGGCAATGGCCCCCCTGGTGGCCATCACCGGGGGTGGAGTCCCTGTCGGCGCGCCGCCCGGCCCCGCCAAGAACGCGCATGGATCAGGGAAGCATGATGGTTGACGACAACGAGGCGGTAGCGGCGGCGTTCGACCGCATCGCCTACCTGCTCGAACGCCGCCAAGAGCCCACTTACCGCGTTCGGGCCTTCCGGACGGCGGCGCGCTCGGTCCGAGCGGCCGGGCCCGAGGTCGTGGCCCGCCTGGCGGCGAGCAGGCGTCTGACCGACCTTGCCGGAATCGGTCCGAGCACCGCAAAAGTGGCTGGCGAGGTGTTGGGCGGAACATCTCCCGCCTACCTCGAGCGCCTCGAGGCAGAAGCGCAGCCGGAGGGGCCCGCAGATGTCGCCGCGGCTGCGCTGGTCGAGGCGCTCCGGGGGGACCTCCACGCCCACTCCGACTGGTCTGACGGCGGCAGCCCGATCGCGGTGATGGCCGATGCCGCAGCCGGTCTCGATCACGAGTACCTGGCCATGACCGATCACTCTCCGCGCCTGACCGTCGCTCACGGGCTCGATGCCGCCCGGTTGGAGCGCCAGTTGGACGTGATAGCCGCTATCAACGCCGATCGGTCCGGCCTGCGCGTCCTCACCGGGATCGAGGTGGACATCCTCGAGGACGGCTCACTCGACCAGAACGACGACCTCCTGGAGAGGCTCGACGTAGTAGTGGCTTCGGTCCACTCGAAGCTCCGAATGGATTCACCAGCCATGACCGAGCGTATGGTCGCCGCCGTCAGCAACCCTCGGGTCGACATCCTGGGGCACTGCACAGGTCGGATCGTGGTCGGCAAAGGTCGTCCGCCGTCGGCGTTCGACGCCGGCGCCGTCTTCGAGGCTTGCGGCGCCGCGGGGACTGCGGTGGAGATCAACTCCCGGCCCGAACGCCTGGATCCCCCGGAGGAGTTGCTGGCGCTTGCGCTCGATGCAGGGTGCCGTTTCAGCATCGACACCGATGCCCACGCGCCTGGTCAGCTGGAATGGCAGCACCACGGAGCTGCCAAGGCGGTGGCCGCGGGCGTTCCGGCCGATCGAATCGTCAACACCTGGTCGCTCGAGGACCTGCGGAGGTGGCTCGACCGCAAGGGATGATCCGGCTCAAGCTGGCCGGACGGGCAGCCGATACCCAGAGATGTGCGAGTTGCACGTCGGGTGGGCCTGAGAGGAAGCGCTGGACGATTGGGTAGCAGCTCTTCTGGTTCGCGTAGAACATCCCTTACGCTCCTTCTCGGATGCGCCCTTGCGGTGGTGCTCGGGGCGTCGAGCTCGCCGGCCTACGCCGCTGCGCCCCTCGCAGCGAGGCCCGAGGCGCAGTGCGCTTCGCACGTTGATTCGAAGTCCCACGAGCCCCGCTGCCGGAGTGACCGCAGGCAGGTGGCCAAAACGAGCCGCCACGAATCGGCCGCCGCCGGCGCAGCCCCGATGGTCGCAGTTCATTCGAGTGATATCGGCGCTCGGACCTCTCTCGGGAGCGAGCCCGGCCACGCCCCGATCGCCGCCGCGTCGAAGCAGCCCAGGTCGGTCGAGACGGTGCGGGCGCCGGCGGCGACCACACCGGCGGTGCCAGCAACGGCTGCCGTGACCATAACAAGCTCGATCCCGGCCACCGTGCCGGCGCCGACGCCGGCAGGACCGATTGCGCCGTCGATCGGCCCACCGGGTTCGGACACCCCTGCCGCCGGGCCCGTACCGGCCCTGATCGCCCTCTCCGCGGTCGTCCCGGTGCCTCCGCTACCCGTGCCGCTCCCGGCCGTTCGCCCCCTCCGCAGCGGGGAACGGTCCCCACGAGCGCTCCCGGTGTCCCAGCTTCCCACCGTCGAGGCCTCGGGGGCCGGTTCCGGGCCGTCCCTTTCGACGGCCACCGACCTAAGGGTGCCTATCGCCTTCGGCACGCTCGTCTCGTTGTTCCTGCTGGCCCAGTACGGGTTGGGCCGGCGGGACCCGCGACTGGCGGATGCCCCCGCACGCGGGGACGACGACAGCATCCCGTTCGGGTGAGGCACCTCCACCGCCCGTCGGGCCGGGCCGACCTCGCCAGCCTGGAAGAGCGCCTGGGGTTGCTACTGCTGGTCCGCCTCGGGCTGGTCCTGGCGATATTGCTGGCCTCCGGGTTGGCATCAACGGAGATCGGGCTGACCTTCGGCCAGGCGGCCCTGCCGAGCGCGGCGTTCGTCGCCGTGACCGCAGCCGCCGAGCTGATCGGTCGCTCGGGTCGGCGAGCTGCCCTGGCCACCCACCGCACGATGATTCCTCTCGACGCCGTCTACCTGGTCCTCATGACCGTTCCCACCGGCGGACCCCGCAGCCAGCTGATCATCCTCTTCTACCTGCACCTGGTGGCCGCTACCCTCCTCGGCAGCGCCCGCAGCGCGCTGCGCCTTGCCCTTTGGGACACGTTCTTGTTCATACTGGTGCCGACCCTCGGCCTGGCGTCGAGGATCGGCGAGCTGCTCGGGGTGGCTGATGTGGCCGCTCCGCTGGCGACGGACACCGCCGTGGCGATCATGGGCTTCTGGGCGATCGCCCTGTGCACCGCTGGTTTCTCCATGGTGAGCGAGCGGGAGCTGCGACGGAACCGCAACGAGCTCGAGTCCCTGGCCGTGATGACCTCAGCGCTCGAGGCGACGACTGACGCAGACGTGGCGCGTAAGACGCTGCTCGCCCATACGACAGGCGGCCTCGGCTTCAAGCGAGGAGTGCTGGTGGTCACTGCCGGCACCTCATTGGTCGCCACCCGTGCCGCGCGCGGGGAGGCGGCTCCGGTGACTGAAGTCCCAACCCCCTCTCGCAAGGCCCCCCGGCCTGACAGCGCGGTGGGTCAAGCTCAGCGCGAGCATCGCGTGTTGGCGATGGCACGCCTGGTCCCCGAGGCCGATCCCGTGGCGTCGGCGTTGCTTCCCAATGCCCGCAACGTGGTAGTGGCCAGCATCGGCTCCGGGGAGGAGGCTCCGGTGTTGATCCTCGAACACGGTGGGCGCGTGATGGGCGAGCGGCTCGCTCGGCGAACGATGTTGATGGTCGGACAGTTCGCCTCCCATGGAATGCTGACCCTGGCAGGCATCGCAGCCCTGGCTGACCAGGAGCGACTTGCTGCCGTCGACGGCCTCACCGGGCTCGCCAACCGGCGCCAGTTCGACAGCGCGCTGGCCCGTGAGGTGGCGGTGGCGTGCCGGCGCCGGGAGCCGCTCACTTTGGCCATCGTCGACATCGACCACTTCAAGGAGGTCAACGACACGGCAGGACACGTGGCCGGCGATGAGGTGCTTCGCAGCTTGGGGGTGGTGCTGCGCGACGCGACTCGGGAAATGGATCTCGTCGCTCGCTACGGGGGGGAGGAGTTCGCGCTGGTCCTGCCATCGTGTGACGCCCAGGCGGCTCTCGGGGTGCTCGAACGGGTAGACCGCTCGATGCGTTCCAGCGGAGTGTTGCGTGGAATAACAGTCAGCTCCGGCGTCGCCACGCTGTTCGATCACGCCGGCGACGGCTCCGGCCTGATAGTCGCGGCCGACAGAGCTCTCTACGCCTCGAAGCGGTCCGGGCGCAATCGGGCCACGGTAGCGACTCCGGCGTCTCCGCTCACCGCCGGATCAGGGGTCGCAACCGGCTGACATGACTAGCCGTCACCCTCCGGGTGGGAAGGCGCCGAGAATCCGGGCCAGTTCCACGGGCGCGTCGCCCTGTACGCTGTGACCGGCTTCCTCTACGTGCACCACTCCGGCCCCCGGACAGCGACGGAGCAGTTCCGCCTCGTCGCTGTCATCTACCACCGACTGCGCTCGCATCCCGCGGACGAGCACGAGGGGGATCGTCAGCTGTCCTAGCTTGTCCCAAAGGCGGCTGTGATCGGGCGGCCCGCCTGTATCTCCGGGCGGCGGGGCGAAGCGGCGGTAGCGCCAGACCCATGTGCCATCGGATCGCTGCTTCGCGTTGTGCAGGATGCCTCTGCGCAGCGATGACTCGGTCCGCGTGGGGTTGAACTCGATCGTCCGCGCCAGCAGGTCATCGAAGCTGTCGAAGGACTCTGGTCCTTGCACGAAGGCGCTGATGGTCGCCGACTTCTCACGGTTGACCCCGGGTGTGACGTCGACCAGGGCTGCTGCGCGAACCAGCCCGGGATGATCGGCGGCCAGTGCGATCGTTGTCAGCCCGCCGAGGGACATGCCCACGACGGCGCGGGCCATGGGAGCCAGCCGCTGGATGACGACGGCGACATCGGCAGCATTGCCCTCCACCGACAGCGTTCCACCGCTGCGCTCGCCGGGGCCGTCGGAGTGCCCGTGGCCCGGCAGGTCGATGGCCAGCAGGGGTTCGTCGAGAGCGAGTGCCACCGTGTCCCAAGTGTGGGCGTTCTGCGCGCCACCGTGGATGAGCACGAGTCCGGGGTCGCCCGTGCCCCACCGGAGCGCGCTCAGTGACCTCCCCGGTTCGACCTCGACGGTAAGGCGCTGGACAACGGGCGGCCCGACCCAGGGGATCCCGGCCTCCGCGGCATTCTCGTGGAAGTAGGCCAGCTCGTCGTAGGCAACCAGATCGGGCATGGGCCCGATCATGCCAGCCGGGAGCGCTGCATGTGGCAAGGTGTCCGGCCGTGACGAACCTGATCGAGGACCTGCGTTGGCGGGGACTGGTCCAGCAGATGACCGACGACCGCCTCCTGCCTGCGCTCCTAGCGACCGAACGGGTAACTGGTTACATCGGATTCGACCCCACCGCCGACTCTCTCCACGTCGGCCATCTGCAGCAGATACTCCTGCTCCGACGGCTGCAAGACGCCGGGCACCGGCCGGTCGCGTTGGTGGGGGGTGGGACGGGCATGATCGGCGACCCGGGGGGGCGTAGCGAGGAGCGCAACCTCCTCGACGACACGGCCTTGGCCGCCAACCGGCAGGGGATCCGGCGCCAGCTGGAGCGCTACATGGACTTCGGACCGGCGGGAGCGGTCCTCGAGGACAACGCGACTTGGCTGGGAACCGTGGGGCTGCTCGATTTCCTCCGGGACGTCGGCAAGCTCTTCACGGTCAACGAGATGGTCCGCAAGGACTCGGTACGGAGTCGGCTCGAGACCAGAGATCAAGGCCTGTCGTTCACGGAGTTCAGCTACATGTTGCTCCAGGCGTGGGATTACCTGCAGCTGTTCGACCGTCACGGCTGCCGGTTGCAGCTGGGCGGCAGTGACCAGTGGGGCAACATCACTGAAGGTGTCGACCTGGTACGCAAGCGGCGGGCCGCCCAGGTCTTCGGACTTACGTCCCCCTTGGTGCTCAAAGCCGACGGCACCAAGTTCGGCAAGTCCGAGACCGGTACCGTCTGGCTCGACTCCGCCCGCACATCGCCCTATGCCTTCTTCCAGTTCTGGTTGCGCACTGGGGATTCCGAGGTCGGGTCCTATTTGCGGCGCATGACTCTCCTGCCCCATGAAGAGATCGCGGACCTGGAGGAGTTGGCGGCCGCCCGCCCCGAGCGCCGGGAGGCGCAGCGGGTGCTGGCACGGGAAGTCACTGCTTTGACGCACGGACCGACAGAGGCCGACCGGGTCGAGCACGCTGCAGCGGTGTTGTACTCGGAGGATATCGCAGGGCTGGACGAGGCCACCCTGGAGGCGGTTCTATCCGAAGCGCCAACCGCAACCCTCACGGCCTCCGAGCTGGACGGCGGCCTGAGCGTTGCGGACGCTCTGGTGCTGAGCGGGTTGGCGCGCTCCTCGAGTGAGGCTCGGCGAACGTTCCCCGGCGTGTCGATCAACAACCGCGCTGTTGCCGACAACCGCCTTCTGGACACGGCTGATGCCCTTCACGGCCGGTTCGTGGTCCTGCGTCGGGGCAAGCGCGCCCAGGCCGTCCTGGTCGTCGCTCGCTGACTTCCGCCCTCATGGCCGGGGCGCCAATGCCGCGGAGATGCTGGCGGCGATGGAGGCTGCCTCCGCCGCGCTCTCGTATGCGGAGCGAGGCCAGAAGAAGCCCCGAAGCCCGTCCTTGTGCCGGCGGGGGACGACGTGGAGGTGGACGTGGGCCACGCTTTGGCTGACGTCGTCGTTGAGGGCCAGAAACGCGCCGTCGGCTCCCAGAGCAGAGCGCAGGGCAGCGGCCACCCGGCGCCCTGCCTCCCAGATGGCGGCGGCGATCGGATCATCGAGGTCGGCGAGGTGGGCCACGTGACGCCGCGGGATAACCAGGGTGTGGCCGGGGAACAGGGGCCGCGAGTCCAAGAAGGCCAGCACATCGGGCTCGTCCGCCACGATGTGCCCCGCCGCTCGGCGGTCGCGGATTCGGTCGAAGATGCATTCGGCCATATCGGCACCAGCGTCGCGCGACGATGCTGGGATGGCCAACGAGACACCGGTGCCGCTTCATGGCGGCCTGCCCGAGACGATCCTGCCCCCCCCACCCCCCGAGGCGGTGGCTGCCCTGGTGGAGGCCCTGGAGAGCCCCGCTGCCGAGCGACGCAGGGCGCTCAGCGCCGTTGCGGCTCAGCACCCGAAGTACTTGGAGGTGTGGGCTGCTCTCGCAGAGCTGTCCTCGGCTGCGGGCGAGACCATCGAGTCCTACGCCTACGCCCGGGTCGGCTACCACCGGGGGCTCGACTCCCTCAGGGCTGCCGGTTGGCGCGGATCTGGCTACGTGCGCTGGGACAACCGGGACAACCGCGGATTCCTTCGGGCGCTCGAAGCCCTGCGCTCAGCGGCCGGGGCCATCGGCGAAGACGAGGAGGAGGCCCGATGCGCGTTGTTCCTCCTGCAGATGGATCCCGCCTGGTCCCGTCGCGCCGGGCAATGACTGCGTCTCCCCAGCGACCCGGGGCTGGAGCGCGGGCCTTGGGCGCCCACGTAGATGAAGTCGATGGCGCCCGCCCGGATCACCGGTGGACACCGAAGCCAGCCCACGGCCGCCGGAGTCCAGCGCCGCTGATGGAGGTCACCGCACACCGCATCCGCGACCCGGACCACTGGCACCTCGTGACCTATGGGTTGAGCGCGCTGGACGTGTGGGACCTTGCGGATGACCCGTTGGCGCCGGGGGCGGATGACTTCGACGGCGGGCCGTCAGGCTGGGGCTTCGAGCTCACCTTGCGCCTCGCCGGCACCGCGGAGGCGCCCCTGTGGGCCGTCGACCTGCTCGCCAACCTCGCTGCTTACGTCTGGGGTGCTGGCCATCCCTTCGCGGTGGGCCACCACGTGGATCTACGCGGGCCGATGCGGCTCGGCACGCCGTCGGCCCTGACCGCAGCCGTCGTGGTCCTCGACCCCGCCCTTGGTGTCATGCACGGTCCTTCCGGGTCCGTCGAGCTCCTGCAGGTCGTGGGCGTGACCTCAGACGAGCTGGAGCTCTGCCGGTCGTGGAGCACGCACGCTGTCGTGGACCTGCTGGCGCGCGACAACCCGCTCCTCGTCACCGATCTGGGGCGTCTTTCGGTGTTGGCTGACCCGGCCACTGCGGGTGAGGTAGCAGCCCGTTCGAGAGCCGACGGAAGCGAGCTGACCGAGCTGCGGGTGGCGACCTTGTCGTGGCGCCGACGCCACTTCGGACGCAAGGTCGTGGTGGAGATGGGCGCGGGGACAGCTGCGGCGCTGGGCCCGGCACTGCGACGGGAGCTGCTTGGCGACGGCGCCACCTTTGCCATCCTGGGCGACAGCGGGGCGGTCCGCTTCGTCGTGGCGAGCTGTGGCGGCTGGCGCAGCGACGGCTCCGACCTGATCATCGATATCCCAGCCGACGAGGTAGCCGGCTTCGCCGATCTGTGCGACGGTCACGCGGGGTGGGGCAGCCGGCCGGCTCTGCCCGGCCTCAGCGTGCACGTGGTTGCCTGACGTGAATCCTCGGAGTCACAGGAGGTGGCTAGCCTCACGAGGGTGCCGAGCGCTGCAGCAGGACCGGTCGGCCCGTTCCCGCCCGGGGTCGATGCTCTGGACTACGACCGCCTCCGCCGCCGGGTCCTCTGGAGCATGCCGAGCGGTTTGTACCTCCTCGGCAGCCGGAACGGGGATGACCGCAACTTGATGACCCTCAACTGGGCAACCCAGGTCGCGGCGGAGCCCAAGCTGGTGGCGGTGAGCGTCGAGAAGGCCGCCCGCACCCACCACCTGCTCCTTGGTGGCGGCGTGTTCGCAATTTCGATTCTCGCCCGGGTCGAGCGTTCCGTCGTCCGGGCCTTCGTCAAACCCGCGACTTGGGAGGGGATGGCGTCCAGCCTCAACGGCCATCCCGTGAGGGAGGCGCTGACGGGAGCACCGATCCTCTCGTCCTCGGCTGCGTGGCTGGACTGCGGGGTGCGTCACACTCTCGACTGCGGGAGCCACACGCTCTTCGTCGGCGAGGTCGTGGCCGCGGGTGAGGGTGGGCCAGCGGGGGCGGAGATCCTGCGGATGGAAGACACTCGGATGAACTACGGCGGATGACCGGATCGGTCCCGGGACCTGCGCCAGGTCGTTCCGCACAGCGCCGATATGCTCCCCGCCAAGGAGGTCCGATGGTTGCGCCGGCATCCCCGAATGCCGGGCGGGCACACATCCGGCAGGCTATTGCCGAGTACTTCGCCACGCGCGACCCGAGGGCGCGCGACACCGTCGTCACCGCCTACCAGGGCTTGGCCTATTCGCTGGCCGCGCGCTTCGCCCAGCGGGGTGAGGAGCTCGACGACCTCAACCAGGTGGCGCTCATAGGGTTGCTCAAGGCGGTGGACCGCTTCGACCCCGGCCGGGGAGCGGAGCTGACGACGTTCGCCACCGCTACGATCCTGGGCGAGCTGAAGCGTCACCTGCGAGACCGGGGCTGGTCGGTTCGACTCCCGCGACGCATCCACGATCTCCACCTCCGAGCCCAGCAGAGCATCGACGAGTTGACCCAGGAGCTTGGGCGCAGCCCGACCCTTCCGGAGATCGCGGCGCGTGTGGACTGTCCGGTCGAGGACGTGATCGAGGCTCTGGACGCTGGCGGGCTTCGTCACAACACCTCCCTCGAGGCGCCCCTGTCGCCCGGCGAGGACACCTCGCTGACCAGCCGCCTCGGCACCCGAGACCAAAACCTGGCTGAGGTGGACGGTCGGGTCACGCTGAGCCCCTTGCTCGCCCGGCTGCCCGAGCGACAGCGCCAAATCCTCAACCTTCGCTTCGTGGTCGGCTGTAGCCAGACCGAGATAGCCACCATGGTCGGCGTCAGCCAGATGCAGGTCTCCCGGCTGCTGTCGCGCAGCCTGACCCAACTGCGGGCGTGGGCGGTTGACCCGGCATGAGCTTCGCCCCGATCACCGACGCTGCCGCGTTGGAGGACCTGGTCAGCCTTCTGCTCGGAGTGGAGCGCTACGCCCTCGACACCGAGTTCCATCGGGAGCGGACCTACTGGCCCAAGGTGGCGCTGGTGCAGGTTGCGTGGCCCGAGAGCGATGGCGCAGGCGCCGGGATTGCTCTCATAGACCCCCTCTCAGTCGACCTGCACCCGTTCGCCGAAGTGCTAGCCGGACCCGGGACGATGTTCGCTCACGCCGCCGAACAGGATCTCGAGGTTCTAGAGCTGGCGTGCGGTCGTGGCCCGTCGCGTCTGTGGGACACGCAGGTGGCCGCCGGTTTCGCGGGCCACGGGTCGGCGTCCCTGTCGGCCCTCTCCTTGCGCTACCTCGGCATCGAGGTCGCCAAGGGTGACCGCCTCACCGACTGGAGCCGCCGGCCGCTCAGTGCCTCGCAGCTCTCGTACGCGGCGTCGGATGTCGACCGGCTTCTGGACCTCGCCGACGCCATCGAGGGAGATCTGGTCCGCCGTAACCGATCGGCGTGGGCCAGCGAGGAGTGCGAGACGCTGCGCTCCCGCCCGCACGGCCCGAATGAGCCCAACCGGGCTTGGTGGAAGCTGCGAGACTCTCGGCAGCTGCGCGGTGCCAGCCGGGGCGTGGCCCAGGAGGTGGCGGCTTGGCGCGAGCTGCGGGCGCGGGCGGTTGACATCCCGGTCCGACAGGTCTTGCCCGACCTGGCCGTCCAGGCCATTGCCCACAACCCGCCCCGCAACTCCGAGGCCCTCAGCCGCATCCGCGGCCTGGACCCGAGGCATCTGCGCGGCGGCTCGGTGGAAGGGATCCTGGCGGCTGTCGAGCGGGGACGGCGCCTCGAGTCGGAGGAGATCGTCGTCCCGCCGAGCGACGAGGTGCCTCGGGATCTCCGGCCGGCCGTGGCGCTGGCAGCGGCGTGGCTGGCTCAGGTGGCCCGTGACGAGGAGATCGACGCGGCCTTGCTGGCAACCCGCAGCGACTTGGCGGCCTACCTTCGCGGTGATCGCACCGTCCGCCTGGCCCAGGGTTGGCGCGCCGCTATGGCCGGGACCCACCTGCGGTCATTGCTGCAAGGTCGCGCAGCCCTGGCGTTCGACGGGCGCGGAGGGTTGATCCTCGAGGAGCGTTCAGGGCGCCCGGTAGAGGTGACTGTCGCCGAGGGGGGTGGCGAGGTCGGCTCGCTAGAGGTGTCGGGCTTGCTCGGGCCCTAGCGTTCTTCAGCGCGTCAAGGGCTGCCCACGGGGGCAGGACGCTCAGTCCCTGTCAGGGCGGGGGCGCAGGTCGATGCGCAGCGTGAGGATCCCGTCCTCGAGCGACGCCCGAGCGTCCCCGACCATGGCATAGTCCATGTAGTCGACACGGGCCTGATCCACGAAGCGCTTGCGATCGGGACCCTCGACTGGGGGGATGCCGCGCTGGCGCACCGCCTTGGCCCGCGCGCGGAAGCGCTCGAGCATGGCGTCGACATCGAGCTCGCCGGACATGGCGGCCACTGTAGGTCAGCGGGTGGTGGACACCTCCACCAGGGCAGGCGGGGGTACACTGCACCGTCCACCGCACGTCTCGAGGACTTGGAGCATCGCGTGAAGAAGGGACGGCATCGGCGTTTCGAAGAGGCACGGGCCCTGAAGCGCTCAACGGAAGAGCTCGTCGAGCCCTGCGCCGAATGCGGCGCCGAACCTGGCGCCGACCATGCCTCCTGGTGCCTGGCCACCGAGGAGGATCTCGACGAGGAGCTCAGCGAGACCGAGTCGTACCGGGCCCAGTAGTACGGCCGCCTCTCATTGCGGGGTGGGGGAGAGGGACCGATCCCGGAGCCCGCGCGCGCAGGTATTCGCCGAGCATGCCGTAGACGGCCGGGCCGGCGAGGGCCACCAGTTCTTCGCCCATCTCCAGATACACAGGACGTCGACCTACGAAGGCGTCGGCCGACTCCGTGCACCACCAGCTGAACTCCTGGCCCCCGTCGCCCCAGTGGCGCCGGTCCCACTGGGAGAGGGTGGTGGTGACGTGGCCGTCGGAGGCGACGCTGTCCTCACGGCGGAGGGGCAGCTGCCAGCAGACGTCGGGCTTGGTCTCGAGTGGCCGTCGCCCGGCGTCGAGCGCGGCTCGGTGCAGAGCGCAGCCCGGACCGCCGGGAAAGCCGGGCCGGTTGAGGAAGATGCAAGCATCGTCGATCAGGCGGGTGACCCTGGTCCCGTCCGCTTCAGTCGTCACGGTGCCCCTGCGGCCCCTGGCCTTGAACTGCCATTGCTCGTCGGTCAGCTCCCTGGCGACGGCCCGGACGCGCCGGACGTCGTCGTCATCGGTGAAGTGGGCGCCGTAGGAGCAGCAACCCTGCTCCATCTCCGCCGCTGGGCCGGTAAGGACGCCCTGGCAACCCCCGCCGAAGATGCACGTCCAAGCCGAGAGCAGGAAGGTCACGTCGAAGACCCAGGTCCGCGCCTCGTCGGGGTCCTCGAAGCTGATCCACTCGTGGGCGTCGGGAGGAGCGGGGACGGGTAGAGGTGGCCGCGGCATCAGTCCGCCGCCAGCTTCGGGTCCCGAGCGCCTAGCTCGATGAGGAGCTCGGCGGCGGCCAGGAGGCCCTTCCAGAACTGGTCCATCACCATCCGTTCGTTCGGCGCGTGGATCCGGTCATCGGGCAGGCCGACACCGAGGAAGAGCACGGGCGCGTCGAGGACCCTACCGAGCGCCTCTTCTGGGCCGCTACCACCTTCCCGGGTGTAGAGCGGCGGAACACCCCAAACGCGCTCGATGGCCCGGGACAGTGCCCCCACGGCGGGATGATCGACCGGAGTGAGAGCGGGGGAGACGCCGCCTTCGGGGGTCACCGTGGCGGTGACTCCCTGGGGAAGGTGGGCGCCCAGCCACTCGTTGAAAGCTGCGGTGATCAGGTCCGGATCCTGGTCCGGTACCAAGCGGAGCGCCACCTTGAAGCCTGCCTGAGCCGGGACGATCGTCTTGATGCCGGGACCGCCGTATCCGCTGTGGATGCCGACCACTTCGGCAGTCGGGCGCACACCTATGCGTTCGAGAGGGGAGTACCCCTCCTCGCCTGGCAGGGCGGTAACCCCGGCCGCCGCGGCCCGGAACTCCGCTTCGTCGAATGGCTGGGTGTCCAGCGACGCCTGTTCGACGGGGGAGAGAGCCCGGACCTGGTCGTAGAAGCCTGGGATGGTGACTCGATTGCGGGCGTCGTGCAAGGCGGCAACGAGCTCCGCCGCGGCTCGGGCCGCGTTGGGGACGGTCCCTCCCCACATTCCAGAGTGGAGGTCCCGGTCGGCGGTGCGCAGCGCTACGTCGAAAGCGACCAGCCCACGCATGCTGACAGTGGCTGACGGTACGTCGGGTGAAATCATCCCGGTGTCGGACACCACGATCACATCGCAGGCCAGCAGCTGCGCCCGGGAGCGGAGCAGCGCCTCGAAGTTGGGGCTGCCGACCTCCTCCTCGCCCTCGACGAGGAACTTGAGGTTCACCGGCAAGGAGTTGGTGGTGGCCAGCAAGCCCCGGGCCGCCTCGATCTGGTAGATCGTCTGGCCCTTGTCGTCGATGGCGCCGCGGGCCTTTAGCTCGCCGGCGACGACGACGGGTTCGAACGGCGGCGAAACCCAGTCCTCCAACGGATCCACCGGCTGGACGTCGTGGTGGCCGTAGACGAGGACCGTCGGAGCGTCGGATCCCGCGTGCAGCCAGTCGGCGTAGACCGACGGGAGACCGGGCGTTTCGTCGGTGCCGGTCTCCAGGATCTGGGCGTTCTCCAGGCCCGCAGCCTCCAGCTGCCGGACAGCGAAGAGCGCCGACGCCCGCACGTCAGCGCTGCGCTCCGGGTCGGCGGAGACGGACGGGATGCGCAGCCAATCCAAGAGCGATTCGAGTATGCGCTCCCGATGCTCGCGGGCGTATGAGGAGAGGGTCAGATCGGCCACTCGTGCACCGTAGCTACTCCCGCCGCCGCCGATGGTCGAAGGACCCGCCCCGACCTCCCCGAATAGAAGCATTATCGTCGTGCCCGTGCGACGGCGGGTGGGGGCGGCGTTCGCGGCGATGGTGGTCGTGGCGGCGGGCGTGGCGTCGTGCGGCTCGAGGGTGCCGGCGGCGGCGCCGGCGCCCGGTCACCTGGCCTGGTCGGCGTGTACCGGCGGAAGGGGCCCCGCTGGGGCCCAATGTGCCACCTTGACCGTGCCGCTGGACACGACGGCCGCTCAGGGCTCGGATGGTCCGACCGTGGAGTTGGCGCTCGACCGGATCCCGGCCAATGGTTCGAGGATCGGGTCACTGATCATCAACCCGGGCGGTCCCGGGGTGTCGGCCGTCGACAACCTCCCTGCGGTGGCTGGGCTCTTGACCCCGGGCGTGCGTGACCACTTCGACCTGATCGGCTATGACCCGCCCGGCGTAGGTCACTCGACGGCGGTTAGCTGCCTGGGCCCCCGGTCGCTGTCCGCCTATCTCCATCTCGATCCTGCGCCCCCCGGGCCGGCGGGCTTCGCACGCGTGACCGCCGAGGCCCGGTCCTTCGCCGCCGCCTGCCAGGCGCGCTCGGGAGCCCTTCTGGACCACGTGTCGACGCTCGACGCGGCCCGCGATCTCGACCGGGTCCGGGCGGCGGTTGGAGATCCCACCTTGAACTTCCTCGGGTTCTCCTACGGCACGCTGCTCGGCGCTACCTACGCGAGCCTCTACCCGACCAGGGTGCGGTCGATGGTGCTCGACGGGGCACTCGATCCGACCCTGGCCACGCTGCCGAAGCTGGATGTCCAGGCTGCCGCCGTCGACGCTCAGTTCCGCCTCTTCGCCTCCGCCTGCCGGGCCAGCAAAGCGTGCCCCTGGCATGCGGGGAGCCACCCCACCGCGACGTTTCTGGCCCTGCTCGCCAAGGTGCGCGCCTCGCCGGTCGCCGCCGGTGGGCAGGTCGCCGGTCCGGCAGAGCTGCTCTACGGTACAGCCGAAGCCCTGTACTCCACCTCCCTGTGGCCGACGCTGCAGACGGCGCTGGCCCAGCTCGACGCAGGCAACGGGGCGCCTATCGTCTCGCTGTTCGACCGGTACATGGGTCGCAACAGCGACGGCACCTTTTCCACGATCAGCGAAGCGGAGAGCGCGGTCAACTGCGCGGATACTGCTCCCCCGACCCTCTCGGCTATCCGTGCCAACGCGGCCTCCGTCATCGCCGAGGCGCCGATCTTCGGACCCCTCAACGTAGACGGCGAGGCGGTATGCGCGCTGTGGCCGTCGCCTGGGACCGCCTCCCCCCATCCCTTGGTGGCTACTGGCTCGCCGACGATCGTCGTGGTCGGCTCGACAGGCGATCCGATCACCCCGTACGCGTGGGCGGTGCACCTGGCGGCGCAGCTCGGCACCGGCCGGCTGCTGACTCGCGTGGGCGACGGCCACACCGCCTACGGCGCCAGCGCCTGCGTAAGGGCCGCGGTCCAGACCTACCTGGTGGACCTGAGGGCGCCGGCGCCGGGCACCCGCTGCCCATCCTCGTAGCGCTGACCGGCGGTCACACCAGGACGCCATACTGGGACGGTGGCCGGTGAGTTCGACGACATCCGACAGCGTCTAGATGGCATCGCCGAGGAGCTGGCGGACCTGGGGCTGGTCCGCCTTCGAGAGTCCATCGATGCGGGCGGCGTGGAGCTGCCTGTCGATGAGCGCCGGCTGGCGCGTGCTCGTCGAGCTGTCGTCAAGGCCGCGGCGATCCTGGCGGAGCCCGATGACAACCGATAGAGAGCATGGCATCTGCCAGACGCCTAGCCCAGGGGCGTGATGACGGGGGCGGGTGGCGCGGAGGGCAGCGTGTTGAGAGCGTCGATCAGCTGGCGTAGACGGCCGTAGGACATCCGGTCGAAACGCATGGCGAGGCGAGGAAGGTCGGGAAACTCTTCAGCGCGCTTCTCGGCGTGGAGCGGCCGGTCCAGTAGGCGGATGTCGCCTGCGACCACATCGGCGAACTCCGCCGACAACATCGTGGCCTCATCCATCGACGGCCGTGCCTGGACGCGCACGACCAGGGTGTCGCCCACCCACCGCAGCGAGTGGTAGTTGCGGTAGAACCCGACGATCTCAGCCGCGGCCTCTTCGACGCTGTCGGCGATGCGGTAGAGGCTGTGGTCGACCGGGTTGATGAGTTGCCTGGCGCCCACCTCCTCGTCGACGAACCGCTGCCATCCCCTCCAGTAGCTGCCGTCGGGTAGCTCGAGCAGCACGACCGGCGCCGGTTCTGCCTTACCGGTCTGCAGGAGGGTGAGCAGCTCGAACGCCTCATCGAGGGTGCCGAAGCCGCCCGGAAGTACCGCGTAACCCCAGGACTCCTTGATGAGTAGCAGCTTGCGCGTGAAGAAGTACTTCATCGACACCAGCTTCGGATCGGAGGCGATGAACTGGTTGGCTTCCTGCTCGAAGGGCAGCCGGATGTTGATGCCAAACGAGTGCTCGAGGCCGGCGCCCTCCAGCCCGGCTGCCATGATCCCCGGCCCGGCTCCGGTCACCGTCGACCAGCCGTGGGCTGCGAGGAGTGCCGCCAGGTCACGGGCCTCGGCGTAGAGCGGATCGGAGGGCAGCGTCCGCGCCGAGCCGAACATGGTCACCTTGCGGATGTGGCGGAAAGGGGCAAAGACTTCGAATCCCTCGGCCATCTCCCGGAGGGCAGCCGCCGCAATCTTAAGGTCGAGGCGATCGGAGCTGTCGGTCGCCAGGCGAACGACGGTCGAGAGGAGCTCCAGGAGCTGGTCGCGGTTGGAGCTGACGCCCACAGAATCAAGCAGCCCGATCATCAGCTCCTGTGTGGACGGCCCACTGCCGTCCGGGCCCGGAGCGGCGCTCGGCTCAGCAGGTTGCGTGGCGCTCAACGTGGAGCAGCATCGGAGTCGACCAGCCACACGATCTGGTCGGCTTGGACCCGGGCGGCCGGCAGGTCGGCCCCGTCGATGACCGCCTTCAGGGCGTCGCGTTTGGATTCACCGGCCACCGTGAACACCACGAGCCGTGCGCGAGCCAGTCCGGCGTAGGTGAGGGTGAGGCGGGGATGCTTGTTGCGCCCGGAGGGGTCTTCGTTGCGGGCCACGAGTTGCCCTGGATCGGCGTCGAGTGCTGGGGAGGCGGGGAAGAGCGATGCCGTGTGGCCGTCGGGACCCATCCCGAGATGGATGAGATCCAGCTTGCCGACCTCCCCCAGTCGGAGCGCATACGCGTCAGGCCCCTCCTCGCAGCTCATCGGGTAGACGGCGTTAGCGGCACCAACACGTTCGAGGAGGGTCTGGCGGCCGAGCAGCTGGTTGGAGTCGTCGCTATCGGCGGGAACGCAGCGCTCATCGCCCCAGTAGATGTTGACTGACAGCCAGTCCACCCGGCCCTCGCTCTCCGCGGCCAGCCTCTCGTAGCAGGGGCGAGCCGTGCTGCCGCCGGACAGGGCCAGGCAGAACAGCTCTTCCGGGCGCTGTTGGAACGCTCCGATGACCTGGGACGCAAACGCCCCCGGCAGGTCATCGACCACCGTCAGTTGTCCGTTCACCGCCAGCACACTAAGTGCCCTTCGCCCAGCCCGTCGAGCACCGAGGCGATGCCGTCGGTTACTTGCCGGCAGACAGCGCAGTGGCCTTGTCGGTCAGCGACTGGATCAGCTCGTCGAAGCTCTTCGAGAAAGAGGCGACGCCCTCCTCCTCGAGGGTGCGGGCCACGTCGGCAAGATCCACGCCGACCGCGTCGAGGGCGTCGAGATGCCCCTTTGCACCGTCGGGGTTCGTGTCAACGGTTCGCGCCACGGTCCCGTGGTCGAGGAAGCCTTCGACGGTGGCGTCCGGCATCGTGTTGACCGTGTCAGGACCGATCAGGCTGTCCACGTAGAGCAAATCGGGGTAGGCCTTGTTCTTGGTGGAGGTGGACGCCCACAAGGGCCGCTGGGGATGGGCACCGCGTGCGGCAAGGGCCCCCCATCTGGAACCGCTGAACTTGTCCTGGAACAGGGCGTACGCGCGGCGGGCCTGAGCGACGGCTGCCTTCCCGCGCAGCGCCGACGCCTCGTCGGTGCCGATGGCGTCCAGGCGGCGGTCTACTTCGGTGTCCACCCGGCTGACGAAGAACGACGCCACGCTGTGCACTTGCGAGAGGTCGCCTCCAGCGAGGTCGAACGCTTCAAGGCCCGAAATGTAGGCTTCGACCACCTCCGCATACCGAGGCAGGCTGAAGATGAGGGTCACGTTGATGTTCCGGCCTTCGGCGATCATCTGCTGGATGGCCGGGACGCCCTCCGCGGTGGCGGGGATCTTGACCATCAGGTTGGGAAGATCGATGCGCTCGTGCAGGTTGCGCGCCGCGCTGATCGTGCCGTCGGTGTTGGTCGCCAGAGACGGCGCCACTTCCAGGCTGACGAAGCCGTCGGCGCCACCACTTCGGTCGTGGACGGCGCGAAGGATCCCGCACGCACCGGTCACGTCTTCGACGGCCATGGTCCAGAAGGCGTCGTCGACCGAACCCCGCTCGAGTAAGTCCTTGAACTGGTCGTCGTATGCCTCCGATCCGGTCATGGCCTTCTCGAAGATCGTCGGGTTGGAGGTCACGCCTCGCACCCCGCTCTCGACGAGCTTGGCCAACCCGCCCTCCAGCACGCTGGGTCGGTTCAGGTTGTCTATCCAAGGGCTTTGGCCTTGCTCTTCGTAGAGCCGCTGCAGGTTGGTGAGGTCGGTCACTGGTCCTCCTCGGACTCGTCGAACACGTCAATGCTCAGGTCATCGAGGAGCGCCTGGGCCCGCTCTGCCACGTGCTCCGCGGTGAAGCCGAACTCGCGGAGGACCGTCGCGCCTGGCGCGGAGGCGCCGAAATGGTCGATGGCCACGGAGTCATCGGCCCAGCGGGCCCATCCGAACGCCGACGCCGCCTCCACCGACAGTACCGGTGCCCCGGGCCCGAGGACCAGGTCCTGGTAGTCGTCGTCCTGCTCGTCGAACAGCTCCCAGCTCGGCATGGACACGACCCGGGCGATGATGCCCTCCTCGGCCAGGATCGGCACCGCCTCGACGCAGACCGACACCTCGCTGCCGGTGCCGATCAGCACGACGTCGGGGTCATCGCCGCCGTCGATCAAAATGTAAGCGCCCTTTTCGACGCCGCCGGCGGCCATCTCGGCCGTGCCCTCGAGGACTGGCAGGTTCTGGCGGCTCAGTATCAACGCCGTCGGCCCGTTGCGCTCCACCGCGATCCGCAGTGCGTGAGCCGATTCGTTGGCATCCGCCGGCCGAATCACGCGCAGGCCTGGCATCGCCCTTATGGAGGCGAGCTGCTCCACCGGCTGGTGGGTCGGACCATCCTCGCCGAGCCCGACGGAGTCGTGGGTCCAGAAGTAGATGACTTTCGCCTCGGATAGCGCCGCGATCCTCACCGCCCCGCGCATGTAGTCACTGAATGTGAAGAAGGTGCCCCCCACCGGGAGGGCGCCCCCGTGGAGGCTCAACCCGTTCATCACTGCCCCCATGGCGTGCTCCCGGACGCCGTAGGCGATCTGGCGGCCGCCAGGATGCTGCTTGCTCTGCTGCTCGATTCCGTCGAGCTTGGTCCCGGTGTTGCCTGTGAGGTCAGCTGCGCCGGAAGTGAGCCCCGGCAGATCCGGCGCGATTGCGTTCAGGGCGACGTTGGTCGACTTGCGGGTAGCGATCGGATCATCGCCGGCCTTCCATGTAGGCAGCTTGGACTGCCAACCGTTGGCACCTCGGTTCTGCCACAGCGCGTCCCAGCGTTCCATGTTCGCCAGCGCGCCTCCCGCGGCCGGGCCCTGGGCGCGAGCCTCTGATCGCGCGACCCACTCCGCGCGCGCCGCGTGGCCCCGGGGGACGGCTTGGCGATACATGTCGAGCACGTCTTCGGGCACCCAGAATGTCTCGTCGGTCGGAAGTCCCATGATCGCCTTGGTGGCGGCTACCTCGTCGTCGCCGAAGGGATCGCCGTGGGCCTTCGGGTTGTCGGTCATCTTCGGCGAGGGATAGCCGATGTGGCTGCGAAGGATCAGGAACGACGGCTTGTCCTCGACCGCCATCGCCCGGCGGATGGCAGCCTCGAGGGCATCAGTGTCGTTGGCGATCTCTCCGAGGTCCTCCACGTGCCAGCCGTAGGCCTCGAACCGCTTGGCCGGATCATCGTCGAGGGTGATCTCCGTCGGCCCATCGATGGTGATGTGGTTGTCGTCGTAAATGTAGATGAGGTGTCCCAGACCCAGGTGGCCGGCCAGTGACGCCGCCTCGTGGCTCACCCCCTCCATCAAGTCGCCATCGCCGCAGATCACGAACGTGTGGTGATCGGTGAGGTCCGGGCCGAACTCGGTGCGCAGAATCCTCTCGGCCACGCCCATCCCGACCCCCTGGGCAAAGCCCTGGCCGAGGGGCCCGGTGGTGACCTCGATCCCGGGGAAGTGGTGGACCTCGGGGTGGCCAGGTGTCCGGCTGCCGAACTGGCGGAACTGCTTCAGGTCCTCGAGCTCCATTCCGTAGCCGGTCAGGTAGAGCATCGAGTAGAGAAGGATGCAAGCGTGGCCCGGCGAGAGTATGAAGCGATCGCGGTCGGGCCAGTCTGGGTCGGTCGGGTCGTACTTCATGATGCGTGTGAACAGGACGTGAGCCAGCGGAGCGAGAGCCATCGCCGTTCCCGGATGGCCGGAGTGGGCCTTCTGGGGCGCATCCATAGCCAGGCCACGGATGACGTTGATGCCGAGTTGCTCCAGCTCCGCGCTCTGCTTTGTCGTCGTGGCGGCCATAGGGCCACCCTACCCGTGAGCCGGCTGCGTACCCGCAGGCACCGGCGCCTCCCGCCGCGCTCAAATCTCGAAGGTGATGAGGGAGGCCCGGTCCGTCGGCGAGCGGTCGCCGGGCAGCTCCGGGCCGACCTGGACGGAGGTCGCGCAGCCGGCGAGAGCAGCGGTCGGGAAAATCCCGGCAGCGGTCGTGGCGTCAGCCGGAAGTCCGTCGAACCACCCCGGGTCTCGCAGCTCGGAGCGGAAGAGAAGCGCGCCGGCAGCCGCCTCTGGATGGTCGGCAGACAACGCCCGCTCGAAGGACTCCGACGCCGCCCTTGGGTCCCGAACCTCGAATTTGACCAAGGTGTCGGGAGTGACTGTGCCATCCAGAGCGATGGCTCCGTTGCTGCGATCAGCGCCGCGGACCACCAGGGAGGGCAGGAGCGGGGCCTCTGCTCGATCCCGACCGGCGGGTGGCGGGCCGGCGTCTGCCAGCGGCGCCAGCCGCAGACCTTCGTTGACCAGGTGGACGTCGCTCGCGGGCAGCCGGTCGGTGACCATGTCCATCAGTCGCTCGAGGGCCGGACGGCCATCGAGCTCGTAGACGATATTGCGCTCCGATCGGGTGACCATCAGCGCCTCGCCGAAGGGCCGGCCGCCGTCGGAGGTCACAAGTCGAGCCCGGACGGAGGGCCCGATCAGCGCCCCGACAGCGGCGCCGGCCACGACCCGCTCCTGGACCAGTAGCCCGACCCTCGTTACGGTCCCCCCGATCACCGGCACCGTCCACCCCTGCCCCGGTCGCAGAAGGGCTTGGGGCCATGACACAGGAGCAGGGCTCGTCGGGTCCCCGAGGAGGATGCAAGCGGTGGTGGCGAACGGCGGTGGCCGGGGCGTCGAACGCCCGTCGAGGAGGAGGGGCACCACCGGACCCACCAGCGCGCACCAGAGGACGATCGCCGGCCCGGATCCCACGTCGCCTCGAGGACCGATGACCGAGCCGGAGGCTGCGCCGAGCAGTACCGACGGTGACAGCACTGCGCGCACCGCCCGACCGACATCCTCGAGGGCGCCCGCGTGGCCGCCGGTGACGAACACCACAGCCAAATCGGGGTGGGTGCCGAGGCGCTCCAGGACCTCACCTACCACCTCTCCGACGGCGTGGGCGGTGACCGGATGGGCCGACACGGCCGAGGCGAAAGCCTCCCAGTCGTTCCTCCCCGCGATCGCCACAGCTGAGGCGCCGATACTGGTCTATGCGACGGGCGGCAGGAGCGTGAGCGGGACTACGGTGGTGGCGCCCTCAGGCATCAGGCGGCAGTGCGCCTCCACGGTGCCGAGGGCGGTGAACTCCAGCTCACCGCGCACCAGGCGGTAGGTGAACTTGCCGGGCTCCACGGTGAAGGGCGACACGTTGCGAGCCACCTGCTCACCCGCTTCGTCGCGGAATACCACCTCGAGAATGCCCTGACCGTCCTCGCCGGGACGGCAGCGGATCAAGACGATGAGGTGGGGGGCCACGGTGACCGGCGGCGTCGTCGGTGCCGGCATGGAAAACATGATCCCGGATAGGTCGATCCTGGTAGATGGGCCAGGCGCCGGACGCAACTCGATGTTCTCGGCGAAGAGGGCGGAGACGATGTCCATGGAGCCGTCAGGCTACCGGGGCGTGCCACTCCATGACCGGAGCGGGCTGGTACCTCTAAGTCAGACCAGCTCTGGCGAGGGGGTGCGCTGGGCTCGCGTGGAGACGCGAGGCTCGGTGTGGCGCACGGTCAGCCAGCGCAGCCTCTGCCCGAGGGCGATGCACCACCATCCGGGATCCAGCTCGCGCCGGTGGAACGACAGGCGGGCAGAGGTGGGGGCGGCGTGGTGGTTGGAGTGGAGGCCCTCGCCTGCGGTCAGCCACGCCAACCACTGAGTGTTGGCGGCCATGCCGTTGAACGGGCGACGGCCGAAGGTGTGGCCCACCGCATTGACCGCGGAGTTGAGCAGGAGGTAGGTCACGACGTGCACGGAGGCGGCGATGGCCACCAGCTTCCAGTCGCCCCAGAATGGGAGGAACAGCAGCCCGATCCCGATGGCGAGGCCGACCAGTCCATGATCGAATACTCGGTCCCAGCGGTCCGCCACCAGGTCCTTGGCGTACTTGTCGACAGCAGCCCGGTCGGCAGCCGCCTTGCGGTACAACAGGACGTTGCCCAGCTGCACGTGCCAAAAGCCCTCGATGATGGGGGAGTGCGGGTCTCCCGCGACGTCGACGAAGGCGTGGTGGCGGCGGTGGACCGCCGCCCACTGTCGCGGCCTGATCCCCGTGGTCAGCCACAGCACGAGCCGACACGCGAAGCGCAACCCGGGCCGCATGGTAATGGCCTTGTGTGACACCGTCCGGTGCAGGTAAATGGTCGTGAGGAAGATCGCGACCTGACACACGGCCAGTCCGACGACGACAGCGCTGAGGATCCCGGGCACCGGTCCACCCTAGCGGACCCGGCGTCCTTCCTCGTCCGGGCCATCGGCAGCCATGGGCCGCAGGCCTCAGCCGTTTGTGCTGTGATTGGGCATGTTCGGCGTGCCCGGGTGAGCCAGCGGCGGCTTCCGATGTTCCCGCTCGGAACGGTGCTGATGCCCGGCTCCGTGCTGCCCCTGCACGTCTTCGAGCCGCGCTACCGGGCGCTAATGGACGACCTGACCGGCGCAGAGCTCGGTACGCCGCTGATCGATCCGGAGTTCGGTGTCGTGCTCATCGAGCGCGGCAGCGAGGTCGGCGGGGGCGATGTCAGGGCATCGTGGGGCACCGTCGCCCGCCTCTTGGACGCCGAGCACCTGGCCGACGGCCGTTGGGTGGCCGCGGCGGTAGGCACCAGCCGGATCATCGTCCACGACTGGCTACCCGAAGAGCCGTACCCGATGGCTCTGGTCGAGGACCTGGACGAGGCGCCGTGGAGCCGCTCCGACGACGAGCGGCTCGGCGCGGCTGCCGCCGGCCTCCGCCGCGCTTTCAGCCTCGCGGCAGAGCTCGAGGGGGGAGCGCCATCCAGGAAATTCGAACTGGACGGCGATCCCGCCGCGGCCGCCTGGCAGCTGTGTGCTCTGGCGCCGCTCGGCGCCCACGACCGGTACCGTCTGTTGCGTGCCTCCGACGTGGCCGCCCGGCTCGAGGCGCTGGTGGAGATGACCGACGACATCTCGGCAGCGCTTGCACTTCGCCTCGGTGGCGGATAAATATCACTGGTCCGCCGATCGTGGGAGCAGCGTGGCAGCCACCGAGCCGTCGACCAGAGACAGCCAGTCGATCCGAGATGCCCTCTCGATCCGCGACAGCCACTCGATGAAGGACACCGCCTTCGACCTGAAGGACCTGGTGATCGCCTATGCCAAGCAGGAGACCCTTGACCCGCTGAAGGCTCTGGGCCGGTTCGTGGCCTTCGGGCTGGCCGGGGCCCTGTTCTTGGCGGTGGGTACTGTCCTTGGGGCGCTGGCGGCGGTACGGGCCATCCAGACCGAGACCGAACCCCACCTGGCAGGCAACTTGTCATGGGTGCCGTACGTCGGGGGGATCTTGCTCGCCTCGATTATCGCCGTCGGCGCAGCCAGCCGCATAGGGAAGTCGCAGCCGTGAGCCCCGCCGTCTCGCGGGCGGACGCGCCGACGGGCAGTGGGCCCGGAGGCCGCATCGAGATCGGCGACATCCGGGCCAAGCTGGGGGAGCTGGCCGGCGAGGTGGACGACACCACGACCAAGGCCAAGCCGATCTTGACTTATCTCGCCGTCGGCGGGGGCGTGGCCTTGTTGATCGTTGCCTTCGCTCTCGGCCGGCGCAAGGGGCGGCGCAAGTCGACGTGGGTAGAGGTGCGCCGCCTGTGAAGCGTGTCTTGCGCGCCGCTATCCGCTACGGGCTGCGCACCGGGTGGTCGCGCGGCGTTCTGGAGGGCAACCGGGCCTGGATCGCGGTCGGGGGGATGGCAGTGCTCGGACACTTGCTCGGCCGGGCCGCCGGAGGCCAACCGGACACCGTGTTCTCCGAGCGGCTGGCTCCGGGGGAGTCATTCCGCGTCACCCACCTGCCTCGCACCTGACGCCTCTCGGTAGCACCGAGCGCCCGGCCGCGATCCACACACCCGGGTCCACCGATCAGAATCGGGAGCAGTGACGTTCGTCCTAAGAAATCCGCGCCGTGAGTCCTGTCCACCCGTACCTCGGCGAGTCGCCGTGCTGCTGGAGGCGTGGGGCCTGGTGGCCCAGGCCATTCGATGAGCCGGCCCTTCACCGCGGGCGAGCGGGCCCTTCTCCTCGACAGCAAGGGCCGGCGGTACCTGGTGTCACTCCTGGAAGGCGGGGAGTTTCACACCCACTCCGGGCCGGTGGAACACGACCAGCTGCTGGGCCGGGAGGAGGGGGTCACGGTCCGTTCCAGTCGGGGCGCCCGCTATGTCGCGGTCCGTCCGACCCTCGCCGAGGTCGTGCTCAAGATGCCGAGGGGGGCGCAAGTCATCTACCCGAAGGACCTCGGACCGCTGCTGATCCTGGCCGACGTGTTCCCCGGCGCTCGGATCTTCGAGTCCGGCCTAGGATCGGGAGCGCTGTCGATGGCGCTCCTTCGAGCCGGCGCGGAGATCACCGGCTACGAGCTTCGTGAGGACTTCGCCGCCCGAGCCCAGGCCAACGTCGTGGGCTTCCTCGGCCCAGGTGTGCTCGAACGCTACCGGGTGGAGATCCGAGACTCCTACGCTGGCGTAGACGCCACGGACATGGACCGCTTCGTGCTCGACCTGCCCGAGCCCTGGCAGCTGGCGGCCCACGCGCGCACGGCCTTGCGACCCGGGGGCATATTCGTGGCGTACCTACCGACGATCGTGCAAGTGGCGACCCTCCGTGCGGAGCTCGACCGCCAGGGCTTCGGGATGGCCGAGACCATCGAGGTGCTGCAACGCAGCTGGCACATAGATGGTCAATCAGTGCGGCCGGACCACCGGATGGTCGCCCACACCGGTTTCCTGACCTCCGCCCGGCTCCTCGAGCCAAGCCAGGAGAGGCTTCCGGCCGGCTATGCGCTGCCCGACAGCAGCGAAGCCGGTAAGGATGGCGCCGGCGGGTCCGGAGAAGGCGCCCTTTCATGAACGCTTCCCGCGCATGAACGGGCTGGACCTGGTCATAGTCGTCGTGGCGTCGGCCGCTGCGGTCGGCGGCTTCCGGATGGGCTTCCTGGCCCGGGTTCTCTCGTGGGCAGGTCTCGCCGTCGGCTTGTACCTAGGGGCTCGCCTGGTGCCAACGGTGGCGCGCCACATGACGCTGGCGTCAGCCACCTCCCGGCTCTTGGTTGCCATCGCCGTTTTGATCGGGCCCGCACTGATCGGGCTGGCCCTCGGTGCCAGCTTGGGTTCCAGCTTGTCTCGAGCGCTGCCCCTCGGGCCGTTGCGGGTCGTGGACCGGGGGATCGGTGCCGCGGTTGGTGTCCTCGGAGTTCTCGTGGTCCTGTGGCTGTTGCTGCCGGCCCTCGGCTCGGTCCGAGGCCTACCCGCCCGTGCAAGCCGGCAGTCGGCGATATCCCGGTGGGTAGACCGCAACTTTCCAGCAGCGCCCAACACCGTCGAAGGGCTCCGCCAACTGGTCGGGAACGTCACAGGCCCCACCGTGTTCAACGGACTCCATCAGGCCGTCAACACCGGGCCGCCTCCAGCCAGCGTCCCCCTGTCCGCCGCCACGGTCCAAGCGGTCGCGGCCAGCACCGTCAAGGTCGAGGGGCAAGCCTGCAATCGTATTCAGGACGGGAGTGGCTTCACCATCGCCCCCAACCTCGTCGTGACCAACGCCCACGTCGTTGCCGGCGAGCCTGCTGGCCAGACATCGGTCATAACCCCCGCCGGTACACGCCTCGCGGCCATCGTCGTGCGCTACGACCCCGACCGCGACCTTGCCCTGCTGAGCGTCCCGCAGCTGACCGAGGCGCCTCTCGCCTTGGCGACGGGCTCAGTCGGTCAGGTAGGTGCGGTCTTCGGGCACCCCGGAGGCCAGGCAGCTCTGGCTGTGATTCCAGCCTCGATCAACCAGGAGGTCACAGCCGTTGGAGAGGACCTGTACAACACCCACTCGACCCGTAGGGACGTCTTCATCCTCGCCTCCGACCTCATGCCCGGGGACTCTGGCGGGGCGCTCGTATCCACCGCCGGCAAGGTCGTGGGCGTAGCTTTCGCCATCGCCCCGGATCGGCCGGGGACGTCTTACGCGTTGGCCAGCAGCGAGGTGAGAGCAGAACTGGCGACGGCGACGGGCGGCGCGGTCAGCACCGAGGCCTGCGTCGGCTAGCGAAACGCCGCTGCGACCGTCAGGAAGCTCACTCCTCGATGAAAATGCACTCCCCGGGGCACTCCTCGGCGGCCTCTTTGGTGGCCTCCTCCATGCCATCGGGCACCACGGCCAGCCCGTCGTGGCCCCCGGGGTTGTCGAAGACCTTGTCGCCTTCCTTCACGTACGACAGACCGTCATCCAGCAGCGTGAACACGGCGGGCGCGATCTCCTCACAGAGACCGTCACCAGTGCAGAGATCCTGATCGATCCAGACCTTCATCGGGAGTGCCTTCGCTCTTCCAGGGGGAACAAAACATACGGATAGGAAGCCGTCGGCAGGCCCCAAGGAGGCGCGCCGCGACGAGTGCTCCTCCAAGACTAGCGGACGCCTCGATTCTCCCGGCACCATGAGCCGAATGGCCCGTGGTCCGCACCAACCGCGGGGTACATTCCACCTTCGAGCTCGACCAGCGCGGAGGTGGTCCGTATGTCCCCCACAGATCACAACGCAGCCAACGATTCCCGAATCGCAGGATACGAACGCGAGGTTGCGGAGCTGACCGAGCAATCGAGGGTCCTCGAGGACGAGGTTGCCACTCTGCGGCGCCGCATGCAGGAGGCCCCCCGACGGGTTCGCACGCTGGAGGAGAAGCTCCTGGAGACCAAGGGCCAGCTGCAGCAGGCCATCTCGCAGAACGAGCGGCTCACCTTCACTCTGCGAGAAGCGCGCGAGCACATCGCGGCGCTTCGGGAGGAGGTCGACAAGCTGACCCAGCCCCCGTCGGCTTATGGCACGTTCCTCGGCCAGAACGACGACGGCAGCGTGGACGTGTTCTCCGGGGGACGGAAGATGCGCGTCGCCCTTCATCCCGAGCTCACGACGGCGGACCAGGACCGCCTCGTGCGGGGGCAGGAGGTCGTGCTCAACGAGTCTCTCAACGTCGTCCTGGCCCGCTCTCAGGAGGTTTCAGGCGAGGTCGTGACACTGAAGGAGGTCCTCGACGACGGTGCCCGGGCCATGATCGTCGGACGGGCTGACGAGGAGCGGGTGGTCGAGCTGGCCGATGGCCTCAAGGGCATCAAGCTGCGCTCGGGCGACTCACTGCTCATGGACAGTCGCACGGGTCTCCTGCTGGAGAAGCTCCCACGCCCCGAGGTCGAGGACCTGGTCCTCGAGGAGGTGCCGGACATCTCCTACGAAGACGTCGGAGGCCTCGACGGGCAGATAGAAGCCATCACCGATGCAGTGGAGCTTCCCTTCTTGCACCGAGAGCTGTTCATCGAGCACAAGCTGCCGGCACCGAAAGGAATCCTGCTCTACGGGCCTCCCGGCTGCGGGAAGACCCTGATCGCCAAGGCCGTCGCCAACTCGCTGGCCAAGAAGGTCGCCGAGGTTTCCGGCAACAAGGCTGCCACCTCCTACTTTCTCAACATCAAGGGCCCGGAGCTGCTGAACAAGTACGTCGGCGAGACCGAGCGCCAGATCCGTTTGGTCTTCCAGCGGGCTCGGGAGAAGAGCGAGGAAGGGATGCCCGTCATCGTCTTCTTCGACGAGATGGATTCCCTTTTCCGCACCCGCGGCACCGGGATCTCATCTGATATGGAGTCGACGATCGTGCCGCAGCTGCTGGCCGAGATCGACGGGGTGGAGACCCTGAAGAACGTGATCGTGATAGGCGCGTCCAACCGGGAGGACCTGATAGATCCTGCGATACTGCGCCCCGGTCGCCTGGACGTGAAGATCAAGATCGAGCGGCCCAATGAGGAAGCTGCGGCTCAGATCTTCGGACGCTACCTAACTCCCGATCTACCTCTCGACGCCGCCGAGGTGGCAGCACTCGGGGGGGGAGACCCGGCCAAGACGACGTTGATCATGATCGAGCGCACTGTTGCTGAGATGTACCGCGCCGATGAGGAGAACCAGTTCCTCGAGGTCACCTATCAAAACGGTGACAAAGAGATCATGTACTTCAAGGACTTTGCGTCCGGAGCCATGATCGAGAACATCGTTCGCCGAGCGAAGAAGCTGGCGATCAAGCGAGCGATTGCCGGCACCGGCCGCGGCATCACCACCCAGGACATGCTCGACTCCATCAAGCAGGAGTACAAGGAGCACGAGGACCTGCCCAACACCACAAACCCGGACGACTGGGCCAAGATCTCCGGCAAGAAGGGCGAGCGCATCGTCTACATCCGTACGATCATGTCCCAGGGGGAGGAGACGACCGGAGGGCGTTCCATCGAACGCGTGACCACCGGCCAATACCTGTAGGCAGCCACCGAGAGGTCGGCAGCCTCGAACTCTTCGTGGCTGATGTGGCCGACGCGGCTGGATGGCTGATGGATCGCGTCCAGGGGGCTCCCCCCTACAGAGGTGGCCTTCGGGATAACGTCGACCCGTGGCCATCGTCAAGGTCCTCGGCCTCGAGACCGAGTACGGGATCATCATCAGGGGCGCCGCCGACCCCAATCCGATAGCGGCTTCGTCCACGCTGATCAACGCCTACGTGGCCGAGCTGACACGCCGGGTGACCTGGGACTTCGAGGACGAGACGCCGGGGCGCGACGCCCGGGGCTTCGCTCGGGACGGCGCGATGCCTCCGGAGGTCGAAACCCACCTGGTGAACGCCGTGCTCACCAACGGTGCCCGCTACTACGTCGACCACGCCCATCCGGAGTTCTCGACGCCGGAATGCGCTGACGTCTGGGATGTCGTGCTCTACGACAAGGCCGGCGAGCTGATCCTGGCCCGCTCCGTGGAGGCCGCCGCCAGGTCGTTGCCGCCTGGCCAGAGCCTCGTGGTGCTCAAGAACAACTCCGACGGCAAGGGCAACAGCTACGGCACCCACGAGAACTACCTCATGGACCGAGCTCTGCCCTTTGCCCGGATCGTGCAGCACGTGATGCCTCACTTCGTCACCCGGCAAATCTTCACCGGTGCCGGCAAGGTGGGCACCGAGGCGCCCTCGACCGGCGGCATCGACGTCCGGTACCAGTTGACGCAGCGCGCCGATTTCTTCGAGGAGGAAGTGGGCCTCGAGACCACCCTCAAGCGGCCGATCGTCAACACCCGCGACGAACCCCACTGCGATTCCGGCAAGTATCGGCGCCTCCACGTGATCGTGGGGGATGCCAACATGTCAGAGGTCGCCACGTTCCTCAAAGTAGGGACCACTGCACTGGTCCTTTCCATGATCGAGGACGACTGGTTCGCCCGGGCGGGCCGCGACTTCACTCTCCAGGCACCCGTGGCGTCCATGCGACGCGTTTCCTACGACGTGGGGCTCACCCGGCCCATCCCCCTCGCGGACGGCCGGTCCATGACCGCTCTGGAGATGCAGTGGGAGCACCTCGATCTGGCTCGCAAGTACGCGGAGGACCGTGGCCTCGACAGCGTCGGTGGCGCCGAAACCGGAAACGAGGTCCTGCGCCGATGGGAACAGGTGCTCGCCGGCCTGGAATCGGACCCCATGTCGCTCGTCAGCCAGCTGGACTGGGTGGCCAAGTACCGGATGATCGAGGGCTACAGGGAGCGCCACGGTCTGGCCTGGGACAGCCCCAAGCTGGCCGCGCTGGACCTGCAGTACCACGACGTGCGGCCCGAGCGCTCTTTGTACGCCCGGGCGGGGATGGAGAAGCTGCTCGACCCGGCCTCGGTGGTCCGCGCCGTCACGGAACCTCCGGAGACCACCCGGGCTTACTTCCGGGGCAAGTGCTTGCAGCGGTGGGCCTCGTCGATCGCCGCCGCCAACTGGGATTCCGTCGTGTTCGACCTCGGCCAGGACCCCCTGCGCCGGGTTCCTATGATGGAGCCTCTCAGAGGTACCCGCGCCCATGTCGAAGAATTGCTCGGTAGCGTCACCAGCCCCGCTGAGCTGCTGGACCGTCTCGGCTCCTAGGAGGACACATGGCTGAACGAGAGCAAATCAAGAAGACCCCGGCCAAGACGGAGGAGGAGACCGTTGAGGACATCCCCGCCACCTCGAAGAAGGGTGAGGAGCTGAAGGCGGAGCTCGATGACCTCCTCGACGAGATCGACGAGGTGCTCGAGGACAACGCCGAAGAGTTCGTTCGGGCCTACGTCCAGAAGGGTGGCGAGTAGCACCCCGCAGACCTGGTGTCAGGACACCACGGCAAGCCACATCGGCCCGGTAGGGTGCGGAACCCATGAGCCTTCCGATGTTCAGCCCGACGGAGAGCCCGGGCCCGAGTTTCACCGACGTGTTGCGCAAGGTCGGGCACGAGCCCTTCGCTGTTGCCCAGCCCAGCGGTCCGCCCCCGTTCGAGATCCGTCATGGCACCACGATCGTGGCCATCCGTTACGCCGACGGCGTACTGATGGCCGGTGACCGCCGGGCCACTGCGGGATCCTCGATCGCCCACCGCACCATGGACAAGGTCCATCCGGCCGACCGTCACAGCGGGGTGGCCATCGCCGGCGCCGCGGGCCCCGCGATGGAGATGGTCAAGCTGTTCCAGCTCCAGTTGGAGCACTACGAAAAGGTAGAGGGCTCCTCGCTCAGCTTGGAGGGCAAGGCCAACCAGCTGTCGGGCATGGTCCGGGCCAACCTTGGAATGGCCATGCAGGGATTCGTCGTGGTGCCGCTGTTCGCCGGGTTCGACCTGAGACGCGGGGTAGGCCGGATCTACACCTACGACCCCACAGGGGGCCGCTACGAAGAGACCGACTTCCATGCAGACGGGTCTGGCGGTCGCGACGCTCGTACCACGATCAAACTGGGCTGGAAGCCGGACATGGACCGCCCCGCGGCCATCGAACTGGCTGTGCGGGCGCTGTGGCAGGCAGCCGACGAGGATTCCGCCACTGGCGGTCCCGATGCCATTCGCAAGATCTACCCGACGGTGGCGACCATCACGGCCGCGGGTTTCGAGCGCGTCGAGGAGTCCGAGGTGGCCGAGGCGTTCGGGACCGTCGTCGCCACGCTCAGCGAGGCGGAGGTGCAGTCATGAGCACGTCAGTGCGAGTCAGCCAGCACAGTCGCATTTTCGGTCGCCCCGCCTGGGGCGGGGCGCCGGCTGGGCGTTGCTCAGCGGCCGCACCGACGAAGGAGGTCGGCCGGTGAGTATGCCGTTCTACGTCGCGCCCGAGCAGTTCATGAAGGACAAGGCCGACTTTGCGAGGAAGAACATCGCGAGGGGGCGGCCCCTGGTGGCGACGGTTTACGTGGACGGGATCGTCATCTGCGCGGAGAACACCTCGCGCTCCTTGCACAAAGTCAGCGAGATCTACGATCAGATCGCCTTTGCCGGTGTGGGCCGCTACAACGAGTTCGACCAGCTGCGCCGTTCGGGGGTCCAATACGCCGACATCAAGGGCTACCAGTACAGCCGGGAGGATGTCGACGCCCGGTCCCTGGCAAACCTTTACGCCCAGTACATGGGCAATGTGTTCACACACGAGATGAAGCCCCTGGAGGTAGAGATATTGGTGGCGGAGGTTGGTGCAGGGCCAGGTCAGGACCAGCTCTTCCACATCCTCTATGACGGTTCGGTGGTCGACGAGGATCGCATGACAGTCCTCGGCGGCGAGGCCGAGTCGATAGCTCGCCGGCTCGAGGAGCGTTTCCAGGTGGGCTGGGACCTGGGCGCCGCCCTCCGCGCCGCCTCCAGCGCGTTGAGCGGTGACGAGCGTCAGCTGGGCGCCAGCGACCTGGAGGTGGCAGTGTTGGCCCGGACCAACGGCCGGCGCGCCTTCCGCCGCGTGGAGCCTCCGGAGATCGAGGCCCTCTTGGCGCCTCCGGACGGCGAGCGCAGCGAGCCTGTGCCCGACGGCGAGCGCAACGAGCCTGTGCCCGACGCCGGCGCAGGGTGAAGCGGCGCGAGCTGTCAGGCGACAGCCATGTGGGCCGCAACGGCCGCCCACATGATCAGGATCAGGCCGACGGCGGCCAGTAGCCTCCGGCGCGTCAGCCCGAACATCAGGGGGCGGGCTGACGGGCTCGGCTCCTCGTCGTCGGGATGGGGGTAGAAGGCCGCCTCCACCTCATCGGCCAGGAGCAGCTCGCTGGCCTCGTCGACGTCTCGTTCGGGGACCCAGACTGACACGTCCCCGAACGGGTAGGGGCCGCCGACGTTGCCCCGCAGCTCGGTGATGATGCCTTCGGCGCCGAGGCGGGCCGCGATCACTCGGGCGTGGAATGCGGTCGGTACCGTCCGGACGTGCACCATCCGGTCGGGCGACGTACGTGCACCGGACATGATCTAGCAACGGTAGCGTGCCGGGGTGCGCCTCTCCCGGGCGCACGAGAGGAGGCGCCGGAGATCCGACGTCCCTGCCGAGCAGCGTGGAAGGACAGCGTGGACCGTCGCATCTTCGGCTTGGAGAACGAGTACGGGGTGACCTGCACGCTTCGCGGCCAGCGACGGCTCAGCCCCGACGAGGTGGCCCGCTATCTCTTCCGCCGGGTCGTGAGCTGGGGCCGGTCCTCCAACGTGTTCCTGGAGAACGGCGCCCGCCTCTACCTCGACGTCGGCAGCCACCCGGAGTACGCGACGCCCGAGTGCGACTCGATACTCGACCTGGTCGTCCACGACAAAGCCGGAGAGCGGATCCTGGAGAACCTGGTGATCTCGGCCGAGAGCCGCCTGCGGGAAGAGGGCATTCGGGGCGTCATCTTCCTGTTCAAGAACAACACCGACTCGGCCGGGAACTCCTACGGCTGCCACGAGAACTACCTGACCAGCAGGCGTGACGACTTCAGCCATTATGCCGAGGTGCTCATCCCGTTCCTCGTGTCCAGGCAGGTCTACGCCGGGGCAGGCAAGGTGCTGCAGACTGCCCGGGGGGCGATGTACTGCATCAGCCAGCGAGCCGAGCACATCTGGGAAGGGGTCTCGTCCGCGACTACCCGCAGCCGCCCGATAATCAACACCCGGGACGAACCCCATGCCGACGCCGAGCGCTTCCGGCGCCTCCACGTGATCGTCGGCGACTCGAACATGAGTGAGTACGCCACCTTCTTGAAGGTCGGAGCCACCAGCATCTTGCTGCGGATGCTGGAGGATCCTGCGGTCGTGTTGCGGGACATGACGCTCGAGAACCCCATCCGGGCCATCCGGGAGATCAGCCACGACACGACCTGCCGGCGCAGGGTTCGCCTAGCCAACGGACGCGAGGCGTCCGCGCTGGAGATCCAGGGCGAGTACCTGACGCGAGCTCGGCGCTACCAGGAGTCCAGGGGACTGTCGGCCATCGAGGACCGGGCCCTGGACATGTGGGAGCACTGCCTGGAAGGCTTGGAGAAGGACCCGTGGTCCCTCGACCGGGAGTGTGACTGGGTCATCAAGCACCGCCTCATCGAGAGGTACCAGGAGCGGGAGGGAGTCTCCCTGACCCACCCCAAGGTGGCCCTCATGGACTTGCAGTACCACGACGTCAGCCGGGGACGGGGACTGTTCTACAAGATGCAGGCCAGGGGCATGGTCGAGCGGATGTGCGACGACGAGGCCATCGAGACCGCCGTCGATGAGCCTCCCCAGACGACCCGGGCCCGGTTGCGTGGCGAGTTCATCCGGCGAGCCAAGGAGCGCCGTCGGGACTTCACCGTCGACTGGGTGCACCTCAAGCTCAACGACCAGGCCCAGCGGACCGTCCTGTGCAAAGACCCGTTCAAGTCCCATGACGAACGGGTTGAGCGGCTCATAGCGTCGCTCTGAGCCAGTGTCCCGCCTCGAACGCCTGGTCAATCTGACCGCCGCGCTCATCGACGCCGAACGGCCCCTCACTCGTGATGAGCTGAGGCAACGGGTCGGGGGGTACTCCGACGACCCCGTCGCCTTCCGCCGCAACTTCGAGCGCGACAAGGACCTGCTGCGCCAGATGGGGATGCCGGTCATGACGGAGGTCATCGAGATCGACCGCTCCGAGAGCTCGCTCGGCTACCGGATCCGACGCGACGACTACGAGCTGCCCGATCCCGGCTTGGATGACGGCGAGTTGGCGGCTCTACGCCTGGCCACCTCGGCGGTACAGGTGGGCGGCTCCGACGGAGTCACCGCGACCGCCTTGCGCAAGCTGGCAGGCGCGCCCGGCAAGCCAGCCGGTCCGAGGCCGTCCGATTCTCCCGGGGCGGCCGTGGGAGTCGAGACTGCCGCCTTGCCAGGAGGGCCGGAGGTGGCGACGGTGTTCGGTGCCGTGGCGGCTCGGCGCCGGGTCGAGTTCAGCTATCGCGGGCAGCCTCGAGCGGTAGACCCGTGGCGCCTGTCTTACCGCAACGGCCAGTGGTACCTCTCGGGCTACGACCATGGTCGGTCCGACGCCCGCCTGTTCCGCCTGGACCGAATCGACGGCAGCGTGGAGGCGATCGGCTCCCCGGGTGCCTTCGAGCGCCCGGCTGAAGCTGCCGTCGGACCCGCTGCGGCCTGGCAGATCGGCGACGACGAGGCGGTGACCGTCGAGATCCTGGTTGATGCCGAGCAGGCAGCCTTTGCTCGGGCGTCGCTCGGAGCGGGCGCTGTCTGCTCGACCGTCGCCGACGGCTCGGTGCGCTTCGTCGTGGCGGTCACCAACCGCGCCGCGTTCCGCTCGTTCACCCTCGGCATGCTCGAGCACGCTGAGGTCATCGGGCCTCCCGAGGTACGGGCCGACATCGTCGCCTGGCTCGAGGAGATCGCCCGGTGATCCCTGCTCACGACCGTCTAGGGCGGATGCTGGCTGTCGTACCGTGGATCGCGGCCAACGACGGCCCTGAGGTGGCCGAGGTGTGTCGCCGGTTCGACCTGGGGGAGCGGGAGCTGGTCGCTGACCTCGAGCTGCTGTTTCTCTGCGGGGTCCATCCCTTCACCCCCGACACCCTGATCGACGTGGACATCGCGGACGGGAGGGTGTGGATCCGCTTCGCCGACTGGTTCCGTCGGCCGTTGCGCCTTACGCCTCCGGAAGGCCTGGCCCTGGTCAGCGCCAGTGCCACCCTCCTTGCGGTGCCCGGATCGGACCCCGACGGGTCCCTGGCGGGAGCGCTCGCCAAGCTGGAGAGCGTGCTCGGAGTGGCCGCTGATGACGCGGTGGACGTGCAGCTGGGCCCGGTCTCGCCGGGCGTCCTCGACGCAGTGCGCTCCGCGCAGGACAGTCGTTGCAAGGTCGAGATCCAGTATTACTCCTTCGGCCGCGACCATCACAGCCGCCGGACGGTGCAGCCTTGGCGCGTCTTCAACGCCGGCGGGCAGTGGTACCTGGAGGGCTGGTGCGAGTCGGCCGAGGGCCACCGCCTCTTCCGGCTTGATCGTGTGACCGAGGCTACGGTCCTGGCCGAGGCGGCCCCGGACCCCCCGGTGCGCAGCGGGCCGCCGGCGGTGTTCCATGCCGCTCCTGAAGATCCTTTGGTGGTGCTCGACCTCGACTCGGAGGTCCACTGGGTCGCAGAGGCCTATCCCAATGAGGGAATCGAGCATCGGGGAGGGGGTGTCGTACGGGTCCGTCTTCGTAGCGCCGGGAGGGCCTGGCTGGAGCGCCTACTGCTGCGCGCCGGCCCCCATGCCACCGTGGTCGAGGGTGACACCACCGTTGGGCCGACGGCTGCCACCCGGGTGCTGGCCCGCTACCGCTCACCTGGGTGAAGATGGGAAAGGTGGGCTGGTGCCCGAGGGCGCTGACCCGGTAGCTGCCCCGCTGGCGACTAGGGTGCCGCCCCGTGGTTGAGCCAGCGCCCACCGAACCTCCGGCGGGTCCCCCATCGGGTCAGCACGAACCTGGGGGGCACAAGGTCCGCCGCCGTGCCGTGATCGAGTGGGGCGCGATCATCGCCGTGGCAGTGGTGTTGACGCTGCTGGTGCGGGCATTTGTCTTCGAGGCCTACTACATCCCGTCGCCGTCGATGCAGCCGACGCTCAAGCCCGGCAACCGGGTTCTGGTCGACAAGCTGAGCTACGACCTGCACAGCGTGCACCGCGGCGACATCGTGGTTTTCTCCCGACCCCCCACGGAGACCAACCTCAACATCAAGGATCTCATAAAGCGGGTCATCGGTTTGCCCGGCGACACGATCCAGTCTGGTGCCAACGGGGCGATCTTCATCGACGGCAAGCTGCTGAACCAACCGTGGCTGACGCCGACGGCCAAGGCCGACCCCGGGCCGCCGGTACCGAAACTGACGCTGGGCCACAACCAGTACTACGTCATGGGTGACAACCGCGGCGACTCGGAGGACTCCCGCTACCTCGGGCCGATCTCGGGGAACCTGATCGTGGGGCGTGCCGTGCTCCGTATATGGCCCCTCGATAGCATCAGGCTGTTCTGAGCGTTGCCATCATCATGGCGACGTGATCGGAGTAGATCCCGTCAATCCCCATGGCGGCCAGCGCCGATACCTGTGCTTGCCGTTGCGCATCCCAGCCGAAGGCCATGACGCCGGAGCGGTGGCAGGCATCGACCATGCCGGCGGTCCACTCGCGGGCCCGGAGGTTGAGGGCATCGATGCCCGCCGCAGCCAGTCGGGAGGCGTGAGCCGAGGTATCGCGGCCGATCCGGCGGCTTCCGCTGGAGTGGACGAGGCGGATCTCGTGGTCGCCACAGCGCCACGAGGCCAGCGCCCGCAGCTCGCTGGCACAGAGCCAGAGGCGGCGCTTGTGCGGGCCGGCGACCTCGAGCAGGGAGGGCACGGCCGCCCTGTCCTTGACATCGAGCGACACCTCGACGGCCGTCGCGCCAGGCAGTTCGTAGAGATCGGCGAGGCTCGGGACGTGGGAGGGGAGGGCGGCTCGAGGCAGGCTGCGGATGGGCCGGTGACGCAGCCCGCGACGGGCGACGCCGTCATGGTCGAGCACCGGGATGCCGTCAGCGGTGAGCCACGCATCGCTCTCCAGGCCGGAAGCTCCCAGTGCCAAAGCTCGCTCGAAGCCGGGAAGGGTGTTGTCCCGATGGTCCGTGCGGGCACCCCGGTGGGCGAAGCCGATCACCATGATCCCATACTGCGCGCACATCGGCGGACAATAATGGCGGCGACCGCTGCTCAAGGGCGCCGACCTCGTGCCGATAACTCAATGGAACGAGGACCAGGAAGGTGACTCCCATGGCTACTGTCCGGGCCAACTGCGCCGATTGCGGCGACGTCGAGATGAGCATCCGGCAGGTGCAGGTAGAGGTCTGCCGGTCCACCGACCTCAGTACCTACTCGTTCCTCTGCCCCAAGTGCCGGCTCCGGGCCTCCAAGGCGGCAGCACCGCATGTAGTGCAGACGCTCCTAGCGGCGGGCGCGACGTTGGTGTACTGGGAGATGCCCGCAGAGCTGTGGGAGGTCAAGAGTGGCCCCGCGATCACTCACGACGACCTCCTCGCCTTCCACTACGACTTGGACGAAGAAGGTTGGCTGCAGCGGAGTCTCTCCCGTCAGCGGGCCGCATGAGGCACAGGCGGTCGACCTCGTGAGCGATGTGTGGTGGGTGCCGCTTGGCATCGGGGCTGCCGGAGCCGGCGGGCTCGCCCTCGTCTCTCACTGGCTGCGCGTGGAGGCCGATGCGCTCGCCGAGGCGGCCGATCGGCTCCGCCGGGCCGCGGCATCCACGTTCCCGTAGGGGACGATGCCCTGGAGCACGACGCTCAGTAGACTGTCGACGTGCTGAACCTCGATCCCGAGAAGGTCCTCGTGATCGCCATGTTCGCCTTGGTGGTGCTGGGCCCCCATCGGCTTCCCGGCGCCGCTCGCAGCGTCGGCCGCGTGGTGGGGCAGCTCCGGAAGATGTCGGGCTCCTTCCAATCGGAGGTTCGCGATGCTCTGGCCGAGCCTCGTCAAGTCCTCCGCCACGCCGTCGACGAGTTTGGCCTCGACGAGGTGCGATCCTCCGTAGCTGCAGCATCCGAGCCTTTCAAGCCCTCCTCCGCCACCGGGTCCTTGCTGGCGCCTGCCACCCCCGACCCCGGTGGTCCCGCGGTCGGGGCGAGCCCACCTCCACCTGACGACCCCTCGTTCAACTGAAGGTCGCGGCGTGACGGTGACAGCTCGACCTCAGCCGGGAGACGCCGAGCCCAAGCCCGCGCCAGGCGAGATGACCCTCTACGAGCACCTGTCCGAGCTGCGGACGCGGCTGGTCATCTCGATCGTGGCGGTGGTCGTCACGACCGCAGTCATGTTCTTCTTCTACAACCAGCTGATCAGCTTCATGCAGCATCCGTACTGCACCTACGTGGCGCACCACCCCGACAAATCGATCACGGGCCGCTGCCAGCTCTACATCACCGGACCGCTCGAGGGGTTCACCACCCGAGTCAAAGTCAGCGCCTACGCCGGCATCGTCGTGGCGGCGCCCGTCCTCTTGTGGGAGCTCTGGCGTTTCATCACCCCGGGACTCCACAAGAACGAGAAGCGCTACGTGCTGCCGTTTTTCGTGGGTGCGTGCACGCTCTTCGCCGCCGGGGTAGTCACCGCTGTGTTGGTGTTCCCCAAGGCGATCAACTGGCTGATCAGCATCAGCGGCCATGGGGTCGTACCCCTCTTCTCGCCCAGCCGCTACTTCACCCTCTACGCCGCGATGGCGGTGATCTTCGGGGCGGTGTTCCTCTACCCGCTGGTGGTCGTCTTCCTCGAGATTGCCGGTGTGGTGCCGAGCGCCAAGTGGCGAGCCTGGCGGCGACCGGCGATCATCATCATGGTGATCGCCGCCGCGGTCATCACCCCTAGCAGCGACCCTTTCAGCTTCCTCGCGATGGCTGTCCCGCTGCTCGTCTTCTACGAGGCGTCGATCCTGCTCGGCCGCCTCCTCCACAAGTAGGGGAGGGCCGGGTCCCCGGCGAATGCACCGGAGTGGGGTAGAAAGGACCCGTGGCGATCGCCTCGCCGGCCGGTGCCCCAGGGCCCCGCCCGGATACTATCCCCGACCCGCGTACCGCAGTTCCAGCCCCGGCGGGTCCTCAGTCGCCACCCCCCGCGGGGGCATTGGAGACGAGGCGGGCCTTTTTGGGGGGACAGGGGTTCGAGCTCGACGACTTCCAGCGACGTGCGCTCGACATCCTCGACGCTGACCGCAGTGTCGTGGTGGCTGCCCCTACCGGGTCCGGTAAGACCGTGGTTGCTGAGTATGCCGTCGCCCGCGCTCTGGCCGAGGGGAGGAAAGCCTTCTACACCACGCCCCTCAAAGCCCTCTCCAACCAGAAGTACGGCGAGTTGGTGCGTCGCCACGGCTCAGCGTCGGTCGGTCTCCTCACAGGTGACAACGCCATCAACGGCGACGCACCAGTGGTAGTGATGACCACGGAAGTGCTGAGGAACATGATCTACGCCGCTTCGTCGGCGCTCGACGGGCTGCGCTACGTCATCCTCGACGAGGTCCACTACCTCCAAAACGCCTACCGGGGGCCGGTGTGGGAGGAAGTGATCATCCACGCCCCACCCGATGTCGACCTCGTGTGCCTCTCGGCCACGGTATCCAACGTGGAGGAGCTGGCAGATTGGATCCGCACCGTCAGGGGTGCCACGGAGACCGTGATCGAGGAGCGTCGCCCGGTGGCCCTCCACGACCTCTACCTCCTCGGCGACAGGGGATCGGATCGCCTGCTCTTGCTCCCGACTCTGGTGGATGGGCGCCCCAATCCCGAGGCGGCCGCCCTGGATGCGAAGGCGCTGCGGCGTCCCGGGCCTCGGGACAAGGGGCGAGCGCGCCTTTTCACGCCCCGCCGGGCGGACGTCGTAGAGGTGTTGCGCGACCACGCCATGCTCCCGGCCATCTTCTTCATCTTCAGCCGCGCCGCCTGTGACGATGCAGTCACCCAGTGCACGCGGGAGGGCGAGCGCCTGACCACCGTTGAGGAGCGTCGCCAGATCCGGGCAATCGCCGAGGCTCATGTGGAGGGTCTCACCGACGAGGACCTCGCCATCCTCGGGTACGGTGCATGGCTGACCGGGCTGGAGTTCGGCTATGCCGCCCACCACGCAGGGTTGGTGCCGCCTTTCAAGGAGGCCGTCGAGGCGTGCTTCGCTGCTGGCCTGGTCAAGGTGGTTTTCGCCACCGAGACTCTTTCTCTCGGGATCAATATGCCGGCTCGGTCGGTGGTCATCGAGAAACTGACCAAGTTCACCGGGGAGCGCCATGAGTTCTTGACACCCGGCGAGTACACCCAGCTCACCGGTCGGGCCGGTCGACGCGGCATCGACGAAGTCGGCTACGCGATAGTGCTCTGGTCGCAGTTCGTTCCCTTCGAGCAGGTGGGCGGGCTGGTGGGGGCTCGGACCTACGCACTCACGAGCAGCTTCCGGCCCACCTACAACATGGCTGCCAACCTGGTGAGGCGCTACCCCCCCGACCAGGCGCACCACCTCCTCAACCTCTCGTTTGCCCAGTACCGGGCCGATGGCGACGTCGTCCGCCTGGAGACGCAGCTGGAGCGCAGCCAGAACGCCCTGGAAGAAGCCAGGAGGGCCGCGACCTGCAGCCGTGGGGATCCGGGGGAGTACCGCCGCATGCTGCGGGTGAGCGAGGAATCTGCCCGCCAGCGCCCGTCGATGACCGCAGATGTCGTGTCCGCTCTCGGACGGGTCAAACCGGGTGATGTCCTGGTGGTGCCCGGCGGGAAATCCGGAGGCCGGGTGGCGGTGCTCTCCACCAGCCGCCGGCGGGGCGGAGACGTCCGGCTCCGCGCCATCACTCCGGAGCGGCGGGTCGTGACCCTCGGGCCCCGCGACTTCCCAGCTACGCCGGCTCCGGTGGGGCGCATCCGGCTCCCTACCCCGTTTGCGCCCAGCAACGCCGGCTTCCAGCGCCAGGTCGCTTCGGCCCTGACCGCCGCGCCGCTCGGCGCACCCGACGCAGGACGCGGGGATCACGGCCACCGTTACGGCGGTCGGCGCCCCTGGCGCGGTGATTTGGCGATGGCCCAGGCCACCGCCGCAGCCAGCCATCCCGTAGCCGGGTGCCCCGACGCCCGGGCCCACCTACGGGCCTTGGATCGAGTCGACCGCATCCAGCGCGACGTGGAGCGGCTCGAACGGCGGGTCAAGGGTCGAACCGAGTCGCTGGCGCGTCTGTTCGACCGGGTACTGAGGGTGCTCGAGGACTGGCGATACGTGGAGGGGTGGCAACTGACGGCGGCGGGGGAGCGTCTGGCCCGCCTCTATCACGAGGCAGACCTGCTGATCGCCGAATGCCTGGAGACCGGGGTCCTGGACGGATTGGGTCCGGCGGAGCTGGCTGCAGCGGTGTCGGTGTTCGTGTACGAACCCCGCGGCCAGGCTGAGCCTGTCGCGTGGTGGCCGACCGCCCGCTTGCGCCAGCGCTGGCCGATGATCGACGCCATCGCCACCGAGCTCATCCGAGCAGAGGATGCCGCCGGGCTCCCATTGACGCGGCGCCCAGACATGGGTTTCGCGGCATTCGCGTACCGCTGGGCGGCCGGAGAGGACCTGACCCACGTGATCGGTGACGAGGGGCTCTCGGGCGGGGACTTCGTGCGCAACATCAAGCAGCTGATCGATTTGTTGCGGCAGCTCGGGGACCACGCCCCCGACCTGGCGACCGCCGCCACGGCTCGCCGAGCAGCCGATGCCCTGTTCCGGGGGGTTGTGGCAGCCTCATCGGTGGTCGGGTCGTTGGTGTAGTCGTCCCTCCGAGTGGCCGCCCCGCCGGGAGGTCACCCCATCCGCCACGAGGTGCCCGGCGTCCCCGTAGGCTTCCTGGCGCCATGGAGCTCTACGCCACCGAGGAGTGGACCGACGACGAGGCGGAGATCCTCCGCAGGTACTTCACCAACCTCGAAGGCCCCGTCTTCGCTTTGGTCAACTTGCCCGAAGTGGTCAAGGGGGCGCTGTTTGCCCGGTACTCACGCACGGCCAAGAGCTTGCGCCGGCTGTTCCTCGACGAGTTCGTGGGCGATCTCGACATCAGCGGGGACCACAGCGTCGACGCCACGGTCGGCCTGGCCCGGGCTGAGGAGCTCTACGAGAGGGTGTTCTTCGAGTACGGCGACGATTCTGTGGCTCAGCTGGGCGGGGTCCACCTGGCATGCGAGCAGGCATCGAACCTGCTGACCAAGGTCCTCGAGTGGGGTCGGCTCATGGCCTACATGGAGAAGTCGACCCGCTACGTCGCCTACGACGCTCGCCTGTCCAACGGTCGGTATCGGTACTACCGCGACCCAGACATCCTCGATTCGCCCCTGGGTGCTCGCTACGTCGGCGACATGGACCGTCTCTTCGACGCGTACGCCGGCCTGCTCCCCGTCCTGGGTGCCTGGTTTTCCGGCGAGCACCCGAAGCAGCCGGGCGATTCCGACTTCGTCTGGCGTCAGTCCATCCGAGCCAAGGCCTTCGACGCTCTCAGGGGCATGCTGCCTGCAGCTGCCACCTCCAATCTCGGAATTTACGCCAGCGGGCAGGCTTACGAGGCTCTGCTGCTGCGCATGCGGGCCCACCCGCTTCCCGAGGCGCGGGCCTATGCCGAGCTGATGCTTGTCGAGTTGCGCAAGGTCATCCCTTCGTGGGTGCGGCGAGTCGACGTCCCCGACCGGGGGGGTTCCTGGGTGGATTACTTGGAGAAGAACCACACGGTCATGCAGGACCTGGCCGACGCGCTCTTCGCATCCCCGGGTGACCACGAGACATCGGAGGCGACCGAGGGCGGGGACCCGGAGGTAGTCCTCGTGGACTGGGACCCTGACGGTGAGACCAAGACGCTCACGGCCATGCTGTACCCCTTTACTCACGTACCGGAGGCGGTGGTGGCCGAGCGGGTGGCCCGCATGAGCGTCGATGAGCGCTTGGAGGTCGTACGCCGCTACTCCGGCGACCGCTCCAACCGGCGTCATCGGCCAGGGAGGGCTCTCGAGCGTTCCGTCTACCGCTTCGACGTAGTGTCGGACTACGGGGCCTTCCGGGATCTCCAGCGCCACCGAATGCTCACCATCGAGTGGCAAAGCCTGAGTCCGGCCCACGGCTACACGCTGCCCGGCTCGGTGATCGCGGCTGGGGCAGCCGACTCCTACCATGCCGCGATGGAGCGCTCCGCCGCCCTCTACGACGTGATAGGGGAGCGCTTCGGTCCCCAGCGGGCCGGCTACGGGGTGGCGTTGGCCTATCGCGTCCGCTACAGCATGCAGCTCAATGCCCGGGAGGCGATGCACATGCTGGAGCTGCGGACTACGTCACAAGGGCATCCGGAGTACCGCAAGGTCGGCCAGCAGATGCACCGTCTCATCGCCGAGCGCGCCGGTCACCGGGCCCTGGCGGAGCTGATGGGTTTCGTCGACCATGCCGACTACGAGCAGGAAGGCCTCGAGCGGCTGGCGGGGGAGCGGCGGGCCGAGCAGCGCCGCCTCCGGGCACCCCATCCGCACCAGGGTTGACCAGCGCGGGGACGGTCCGGATTCTCCGCTAGTCGGTAGCTCTGTGACTCATGATGCTGTTGTGGGGCCTGAGGCTCGAGTGTTAGTCGAGACTTGAGGGGTTGTTGATGCTGAAGTGATCGTGTACGTTGCCGGTGCCGGGCGGAGGGATCGGACTCTTTCGCCATGCCCAACTTCAAGTTCCTGCGCCGAGGCAGGGTGGGTCGCTCCGCAGCCACGATCGCTGTGTTGGCGTCGGTGGCCCTCGCCGGTCAGGCGGCCTTCTCATCGGGCGGCGGATATGTCGTCCAGCCGGGGGACACCCTGTGGGCTGTCTCGCAACGGGCCGGGATATCCATGCAATCGTTGGCGGCCGCCAACGGTATGCGGCTGACCGACATCCTCGCCGTGGGTAGGCACCTGGTGATCCCGCCTGCGCAGATCGCTGCGGCCGCCACGTCCTCGGCATCTCAGCCGGCCGTCTCCGCCGGCTCGGTGAGATCGGGCACGTCCAGCTTCTGTGCAACGTTCTCCCCGGCATCGGGGCCCTGGGGAGTCCTGCCGGCTGCCCTGCAGGCGAGTCCCTCCCGTCTTCAGCTCCGCCCGTACTTCCAGGAGTGGGCATCGGCCTACGGCGTCGACCCCGCTCTGCTCGAGGCCATCGCATGGCAGGAGTCGGGATGGCAGGAAGGCGTGGTGTCACCAGCACAGGCGGTCGGCGTGGGGCAGCTGCTGCCCGCCACCGCCGATTTCGTCAGCCGCAGCCTGATCGGTCAGAACCTCGACATCTACTTGATATCCGACAACATCCGGATGATGGCTCGCTTCGTGGCCTACCTGCAGAGCCAAGTCCGAGGAAGTTGCAACGTGGTCGCCGCGTACTACGAGGGCACGCAGAACCTCATTTCCTACGGGGTCCTCTCGGAGGCGCAGCCCTACGTGGCCAACGTGGAGTACCTGATCCCGGAGTTTTCGTGAAGGCGGCAAGCCGGAGCGGGACCCGGTCGCTAACGGGGCGTCCACGCAGGGTGCCAATCGGTCGAGAGCGGACGAAACGTCATGAGGGGTCGCATCTCGACGAGAAGTAGTAGAAGCTCCGACAATTTTTTTCCTCGGCTCTGACCAGCGAGGACGCGCGAAAACCCTGGTCAGAGCCTTGACCGGCCCTTGACTGGCCTCCCCTCTGGTCGGCCATGATGATGCGCATCGCGACGCCCTCTCCCGGGCACGTGTCGTGCGAGGCAGGGTGGTCCAGGGCAACCAAGTAGACAACGTCCACGGTTGAACGCGTCTTGGCGTAGACGGTGAACGGCACCAAAGGTTCCTACGGACCCCCCTGCCTCCTCGCACTGGGCAGTCGTTGGTGACCCGCGTAGGCAACGCTTGGAACTGACTCGGGGGCGGATGTCGCGCGGTAGTGCCGCGCCGACGTCTATCATCCGGCGCCACAACGCGGGCCGCCCTCGGCGGGTGGGCCGCGACTGACAGATCTCGCAAGGACGACACATGGCTGACGAGCTCGATAGCAACACCGACGAGGACACAGACGTGCCCGAGGACCTAGAAGACGAGGACCTCGACGATGAGGACCTCGAAGATTTGGCCGACGACGACGATGCCGAGGTTGCCGACGAAGTGTTGGTCGACGACACGGACAAGGTGGAAGACGCCGTACTCCCTGCCGCCAAGGTACGCGAAGACGAGGACGACGACGACGAGGAGGAGGAAGAAGACTCCGATGATGTGGAGGCGAGCCTCGACGTCATCTTGAAGGAACGCCTGGTCGTCAGTGACGAGGAGTCCGATGACGAGGAAGATGTCCCTGACTCCGAGGACCGGGGCGAGGCGGCGCCGAGGGTGCTTCCCAAGCAGCCGGGCGAGTTCGTCTGCCAGTCCTGCTTCCTTGTCAAGCATCCGAGCCAGCTCGCCGACCGGGACCGCATGTTCTGCCGCGACTGCGTGTGAGCGGCACCGCCCTCGGGGCCACTCGCCCGGCAGCAGGGGACTTCGGGCGGTCCGGTTGTAGCCACCGTGCCGGTTGGGGAAGGATCGTCGCGTGACCGACCGCCGTTCGTCGCTTGAGGCCGCTTTGGACCTGGTGCTCTACGCTCCGGTGGGCTTGGCCCTCACCCTCACAGAGGAGCTGCCCAAGCTGGCGGCAAAGGGCCGCTCGGGCTTGGGTGCGCGGGTGGCCACCGCCCGGGTGGTTGGCCAGTTCGCCGTGGCCCAGGGCCGCAAGGAGGTCACTCGCCGGCTGGGGGCCGACGTGCCGGCGCCAGCGCGGACCTCGGTCCCGCGCCCGCAGGCCGGCGAGCCGTCTCGGGCTCGCGCAGCAACTGCTACCGCTCCCCGTGTCGGACCGGTCCCGACCGGTAGCGGCGTCTCGGAACCCGCGAGCGCATCACGTCGCCATGTCGAGCAGCCCGTTATGCCGTCGGTTGCGAGCCTGGCCATCCCCGGCTACGACTCCCTGTCGGCATCTCAGGTAGTCCAGCGCCTGGCCGGGTTGTCCGGCGCGGAGCTGGAGGCGGTCAAGGAGTACGAGACAGCCAGCCGCGGCAGGCGCACGATCCTCGCCCGGGTCGGTCAGCTCCAGGGCCGGTAGGTCGCAAGGGGGTGGAGCGCGCCCGCGCCGCAGGACGCGACGACACGGTCCGGTTGATCCAACTTTGCGACGAGGCCCTCGCCGAGATCTCCTCCCGGCGAGGCGGGCGACACCTCATGAGGTCGGTCCTGGCCGGCTACGAGGTGCCCGAGCGACTCGAGGCCGCATTCGCGGACCCCAACCAGTACGTCGTGGCGGGAGAGTTGAGCGGCGCCCTCCTGGGAGTCGGCATCGTATCGGCCCAGCCGTTCCTGCCCGACGCTCCTCTGGCCAAGGTGGTAGTCCTCTTCGTGGAGCCCGAGGCGCGCGGGGTGGGGTTGGGGGAGGCCATGATGGGAGCGATGGTCGAGTGGGCGATCGGACAGGGCTGTACCGGGATCGACGCGATGGCCCTGCCGGGCAGCCGCGAGGCGAAGGCCTTCTTCGAGACCCACGGCATGGTCGCGCGCGCCTTGATCATGCACCGCTCGCTCCCGACGCCAGGGCAGTCGGCACCCAGGCGCCGGCAACCGACGGAGCGCTCCCTCCCTCCCGGTGAAGGGAGGGCGTAGAGGGCCGTGCAACGCTTCGATGACTGCATGCCAGGCGATCGAGCCCCGGAGCAGCAGGCGCTCCCTCCCGCAGATGCGGGCAGGAGCGCCGGCCGGCCCGAGCTGTGCGTCGGTGCCATCGCAGTGGAAGGCGGGCGGCTGCTCCTGATACGGCGCGGACGTGGACCGGCCCAGGGGCGCTGGTCAGTTCCGGGAGGTCGGCTCGAACGGGGGGAGACTCTCGCCGAGGCCGTGGTCCGGGAGGTGGCGGAGGAGACCGGACTCGAAGCGGTGTGCGACGGACTGGTCGGCTGGGTGGAGCTCTTGGAGGGTGATGCCCATTTCGTCGTGCTGGACTTCCAAGTCACCATCCTCAGTCACCAGGACCCTGTGGCCGGCGACGATGCGGCGGAAGCGGAATGGGTTCAGCTGGAAGAGGTCACCGACATGGCGTTGACCGACGGCCTGGCCGAGTTCCTTCATGATCACGGCATCCTCGCCACGATCGTCTGACTCCGCGTCGGGCTGACCTTCAGTGGGTGGGCTGATCGATACTGGTCGTGGTCAAATCGTCGCTCGAAGGCCCTTCGGCTGCCGGCGTGCCCGCTGGCGGAGGGGGGGTAGAAGCAGTTGTCCGATCGGCCCCGGTCGTGCTGACGGGGGGCGGGGGGGCGGTCTCGCGGTCGTCCGCGGCCGGGCGGCCGGCGCGGCCGGGCGGCCGCCTGGGAGCCGATCCGGCCCGTGGTCCCGGGGGCGGCGGGATGCTGAGCCCGAGCAGGGTGGCGAGCGCCGGGATCCGTCCCGACTGCTGGTGAGCGGCGCGGAGCAGGTCGGGTCCGGGGTCGGCGGGCAGGCCGGTCGGGACCACGCTGCGGCGCACGGGCGAGGCTGCCGCCGCCTCCAGGAGGGCCAGCCACCTCTCTGGCGGCGTGTCGGGGCTGAGGGATGCGCTTGCCGCCTCGCTCGCCCGTCCCGCCAGATCCGCCGGCAAGCGGGTACTGGGATCGGGCGGCCGGGCGGCCAACTGGAGGGCTCGCACGACGCGGCCCTGATCGAGGTGGCGGATCAGGTCGGCGACCCAGTCAGAGCGCAACGCCTCGACACGGGCATCAAGGGATTCGCGGAGCTGGGTTGCCAATTGGCGCGTCTCTTCGTCGCGAGCGACATCGGCGCCGGCCACTACCGATCGAAGATCTCGGAGGGGGAGGTCGGTGGCCGCCTTTACCGCTGCCTCGGCACGGTCGTGCCATTCGGCTGCCTTGAGTCGGGGCAGCAGGCTCTCGGCCAGGGTCAGGAGCTGATTGGCGTCCGGCGCCGGCCTGCCCTCGGCTGTGGCCTTCTCCCGCTCCAGGTGGACGGCGGTACGCACCGCCGGAATGCCACCCCTGAGGACCTGTTCTGCCACCGCCTGCTCCTCGGGGGGCAGCGAAGCCATGACGGCGTGGCGGTGCGTGTGGCCCGGGCTGAGGCGGCGCGACCGCGGCCGCCCGCTGTCACCGCTACGTCCCACACCCTCGCGGCCTGCGCCTCCTCGGTCGGAACCGTCGCGGCGGGGGCCGGCGGGCTGGCGTGAGGGTCCAGCGCCCTGGCTGCGGCGCTCGTCGCTCTCGGGGCGTCGGTCACGACGTTCCCCGGAGCCAGAGCCACCGTCTCGACGAGGCCGTGGTTGTCGTGACGAGCGCTCGGTGCCCTCGCGGCTGTCCGCCGGGCGCGACGGGCGGCCATCCGCCGGGCGGCCTTGGCGGCCATCCGCCGGGCGGGGCTCGCGCCGTTCGCCGGGTCGGCTGTCCCGGCGCGCTGGGCCACCGTCGCGGCCTCCCGGGCGGGCGCCCCTTCCGAGTAGCTGGGTGGTGACGCCGGGCGTGTCGGCACGCGAGGGTTTCAGCTCGATGCGCTGCGGCTCGGCGCGCTTCTTGTCCTTGGGCGGCAGGACGTTGGTGATGACGATGCCGTCGATACCGAACTCGGCGTCGGCCCGCAGCACATCTCCCGCCTTGGAGCCCTCGGAGAGCAGACCTCCGTCGAGCACGCCGCGCGGCTGGAGCGCCCCTGCGGCCCGCCAGCTCCAAGAGCCGTCCGCTCGCGTGCTGGTCAACTCGATCTCGATCCGGCGGGCCACGCATCCAACTTACTGCAGCGCTGCGGGCGCCCCGAGGGCCCGTGAGTGGCTACCCTCCGCATCCGATGGCACAGACAAAGCTCCCGGTCCTGCTGGTGCATGGGTTCGCGTCTTCGTTCGAGAGGAGTTGGCGCGACACCGGCTGGGTGGACCTCCTGGCCGAGGCGGGACGCGAGGTTCTGGCTGTGGACCTCCTCGGCCACGGGACCGCCGACAAACCTCACGATCCAGAGGCGTACCGCGAGTTGGGGAGCGGGGTTCGAGACGCGCTGCCGGCGAAAGGGCGGGTCGACGCGGTCGGGTTCTCGCTCGGAGCGGGGTTGTTGCTGGAGGTGGCCGCCGCAGCGCCCGAGCGTTTCGAGCACCTGGTGGTCGGCGGAGTAGGCGCCAGCCTGTTCCGTGAGGGGGACACCGAGCCGGCTGCCAGAGCAGTCCTGGCCGGGGAGGCGGATGACGACGCGTCGGGTGCGGCCCAGGCCTTCGCCCGTTTCGCTTCTGCGCCGGGAAACGACCGTGCTGCCCTGGCTGCCTGCCTGCGCCGGCCGGCGACCCGCCTGGATCCGTCGGTCCTGGCGTCGGTGGGCTGCCCGGTTCTAGTGGTGCTCGGCGACGAGGATTTCGCCGGCCCGGCGGATCCACTGGTGGACGCGTTACCGAACGCGACCGTCGTCATCCTGCATGGCGTGGACCACTTCGCCACGGCGAAGGACTTCCGATTCTTGGATCACGCCTTGCGGTTCCTCGGTGCCGAGCCGGCTTGAGCTCGAGCGGCCCTGAGCTGCAGCCGGACGGCGCAGTGCCCCGGCGGAGTAGCCTGCAGCGGATGGGAAGAGGCTCACGTTCGACCGTCCGATGGAAGCACGACCGGATCCGGCGCAAGAAGACCAGAGAGGACCGGGCCAAGGCGGCAAGGACTGAGGCACGCAAGTCGGCTTGAGCGGGTGATGGCCTCGGCTGGCAAGCCGGGGCCCGCTTCTGCGTAGTGTCGCGTCGCCCCCCAGAGCCGGCTCATCGAGCAGCCGGCCGACTTAAAGGAAGGCGGGAAGGTCATGGACTCCAAGGTGCTGCTATGTGACTTCGCAGAAGTCAGTGGTGGCAAGCTGTTCGTCACCGGAGCGGGCATATCGCTGGTGGCCAGCAGCTCGCCTCAACCCCCGTATCAGGTCAATGTGTGCCTGGCGATCTTGGTGCAGATCCCCTGGAACGAGACCGATTCGGAGCACAGCCTTACCATCGAGCTGGTCTCGGAAGCCGGCGGAGGCGCGCAGCGGGTGATGCTGAGCGATCAGCTGCCGGAAGGGGCCGATCCCGCTGATCGCGGCATGATCGTGGCGCTGTTCTCGGCCGCGCGGCTGCCGATCATGGTCGATGGAGACGAGTCGACCATGCCAATGTCGATCCCGCTCTTCGGGCTTCCGCTGCCACAGCACGGACCGTACTTCTTCAGTGTGCGGATCGACGGGCGCGAGATGGATCGGGCTTCGTTCCGCCTCGTCCCGTTGCCCGACGCCCAGGCGGCCCAGGGCCAGTGATCCTCGCTCGGGCAGACTGTCCCGCCGGCGCGGCAGGGATTCTGTCGTCGGGCGCTCACTCAGCGGGCGGGGTCGTAGAGCTCGGGCTGAGGCCCCATGAACCAGGTCCGAGCCCAAGGCGCCGAGGATCAGGCGATACGCACCCGCTGCCCTTACCCAGGACCCTGCAACCCCTATATTACGGATAACTGTAATTATCAGGAGTGCCGGGTCGGAGTACCGGGTCACTGTCGGGGTTCCCCCCTCGGCAGCCGGTGCCGGTAGGTTGATGGATGCGTGCTTCGCCAGGCCACTACTGCAACGTCTCTCCCGGACGCGGTTGTGGGATGGCTGACGGTCCTCGGTGCGCAGAAGCCCTCGCCGGCGACCCTCCGGGCCTATCGCCGGGACCTGACCGGTGTCGGCACCCGCCTGGCCGCGTTGGCCGGTTTGGAGCTGCCGGAGGTGACGGTGGGCGATCTCGGGCGCCCGTTGCTGCGGGCGGCCTTCGCCGAGTGGGCGTCGGACCATGCGGTGGCGTCGGTCCGGCGGGCGCACTCCGCGTGGTCGTCGTTCTTCGACTTTCTGGTCAGCGAGGGGGTTCTCGACGGCAACCCGATGGCGGCCATCCCCAAGCCCAAGACGCCGGCAGCGCTCCCCCGTACCATCCGAGCCAGGGATGGGATCGAGCGCCTCCTGGTGGCCGCAGGCGAACCCGACCCTAACGGCCGCCATCCGTGGCCCCTGCGCGACCTGGCATTGGCCGCTACCTTCTGCGTGACGGGGATACGAGAGGCCGAGGCCGCCTCCCTCGACATCGGCTCGCTGGAGGGCGAGCCAGGAGCCCGGCGCCTGCGAGTCGTCGGAAAGGGCGACAAGGCGCGGCCGGTGCCAATAACCTCGAGCCTCGACGACCTCTTGAGCGCGTACCAGGGCGAGCGGGCCGGACGTTTCCCGGCGCACGACCTGGGCCACCCCGCTACGCCGCTGTTCGTGGACGTCCGGGGGCGGCGGCTCAGCGTCCACCAGATCCGGTACCTGATCGAGCGCCTGTACGTCCGGGCCGGTATCCGGGCCCAGGTGCCAGCAGGTGCCCTCGTGCACGCCCTGCGCCATACGTTCGCCACATCGGCGCTGGAGGCCGGGGCCGATGTGGTGGAGCTGCAAGAGCTGCTCGGGCACGCCTCGCTCGAGACGACCCGCCGCTATCTGTCGGCCACGGGTGAAGGCCTTCGCCAGGTCATTGCCGCCCACCCCGGGCAGGCCGCTCTCCGGCGTGCGGTAGCCGCGGGAGGTGACAGCGCCGAGTAGCGAGATGCCTAGCGAGCCCGAGTCCCCCAGGTGCCCCGGACCGCGAACGCGGCGTTGCCCAGAACCCTGCCAGGCGCGTCGGATTATAGCCACGGTGCGCATAGCCTTGGGCCGTGGCCGACCTCTGCCTCTCGTCCCATCACAGGGCTCGAGGTGCGCGCCGGTGACTGCGCTCTGGCTCATCGTCGCGGCGATCGCCGCGATGGGCGTGGTGGCTCGATCCGCCCGCCGAGGTGGTCCGGCCCGGCGGGCGGCGAAGACCCATCACCGCGTGCTGGACACCCTGGACACACTCACGCGCCAGGCCGGCGATCACCCCGTCCGGTCCCGGGAGGCGGAGGACGCGCACACCCACGTCCGGCTGGTGCGCACCACTTCGGTCCGCAGCGGGCTCGGTGCTACGAGGATCGGACCGCAGCCCGGGCGTTCGCTCGGAGCGTCACCGTTCCGAGCGCCGCCGGCGCGCTACGCCCCTGACGACCCCGAGACGGCAGCTCTCCCGGCCGAAGAGGAGAGAGTCCGGATCGTGCGCAGCCCGTCGGTCCCTCCCGTGGCCCCCCCTGGCCCTCCGGCTCCCGTGGCCGCGGCTCCCCCGCTCTCAGGTCCTGTGATACCAACGCCGGCGGAGCCAGAGACCGCCGTCGCCAGTGGGGTCCCGATGCTGCGCTTCGACGAGGAGGTCGCGCCGGTCGAGCCACCGTCGATCCCGCTGCCGGGGGTCGCTCATCTGGCCCCCGAAGCGCTGGCGGCGCTGACGACATCGGCCCACCGGCGACGACAGGAAGGCGCAAGCCCGGCCCCGGGTCGCCGGCGGCACCGGCATGGCCGCCGCCGCGCGCGGTGGGCGCCCTCTTCTCGGGGGGCGCTGCCTCGCTGGGCGCTGGTGAGCGCTGCGGCCTCGGTCGTCGTCGCGGCAGTCGCAGTCGGCGCGGCAGTCGCCTCCAATGGGAGGGTGTCCCCCCCGCTCCCTCGAACCCCCCTAGCGGCCAGGACGAAGTCGCCAGTGACCACCCCTGCGACCACTGCCGCTCCCACCACCACCCTTCCTTCCGCTGACCTGGTGTCGAGCACTCCTCAAGACGCGGTCTACCGCTTGACCTCGCCGGCCACGATCACCCTTACTGCATCCAACGGCGTCTCGTGGATCGAGCTGCGGCAAGGCGACCAGGTCGGCGCCGTCCTGTACCAGGGCCGGCTGACCCAAGGGCAGGTAAAGACGATCGCCGCGCCGGCATGGGTGCGCCTCGGCAACCCTACGGCGGTGACGATCGCCATAAACAGGCAGCTCATCGCCCCGCCGCTCACTCCGGGCCAGCCCTTCAACCTGCAGTTCCGCTAGGGGTCAGGGGTGGCGCCGAGGCGCCGGCCGGCCAAAGGGCTGCTCCCGGTCAGGCTCGACTCGGATGGCAGCCTGTTCGAGGCGGGCCATCCCTATCATCCAGAGCGTGGCTGCAGCAGCGATGGCAGCACAGCTGCCAACCACCAGCGCCAGCCCGGCGAGAAGGTGCACGAAGGTCATACTCCATTGCATCGGCTGCACCTGTGACCGACCATAGGGCCTGCTGTGAACTTGCTGAGACTCCGTCTCCGGTGCCCGCTCCTGCGCGCGTCAGCTGAACCCGTCGCGCGCGTCCCAGGTCGGGACCAGGGTGCGGGCGGCGCGAGCTTCGTCCACGCGACCCACCGGCGTCGTCCGCGGCGCCGCCTTCCACGCCTCCTCGGTACCGGCGGCGATGTCGATGAGAGCGTCGGCCAGGGCGGCAAGCGTCTGCGGGCTCTCGGTCTCGGTGGGCTCGATCATCAGCGCCTCGTCCACGATCAGAGGAAAATAGACCGTCGGGGCGTGGAACCCCTCCTCCAGGAGCCGCTTGCCGACATCGATGGCCCGCAGCCCCTTGTCCTTTTTGAGCGAAGCGGTCGAGGCAACGAACTCGTGCATGTTGGGCCGGTCGTAGGGAAGGTCGTAGGCACCCCGCAGGGCGTGACGGAGCCAGTTGGCGTTGAGCACCGCCCCCTCGGCCACCCGGCGCAACCCGTCGCCTCCATTGGCCACGATGTAGGACCAGGCCCGGGCCAGTGCCAGCGCATTGCCGTGCCAGCTGTGTACCCGGCCGATGGAATGCTCAGGGGTGCGCCAGGAGAAGCTGCCATCTGCCTCGCGGCATGGCACGGGCCCAGGCAGGTACTGGGCCAGACGCTCCGAAACGGCCACTGGCCCCGCACCGGGGCCACCCCCGCCGTGGGGCACGGCGAAGGTCTTGTGCAAGTTCATGTGCACGATATCGAAGCCCATGTCCCCCGGCCTTGTGACCCCAAGGATCGCATTGAGGTTGGCGCCGTCGTAGTAGAGCAAGCCGCCGATCTCGTGGACCGCAGCGGCGATCTCTGCGATGTCTTCCTCGAACAGGCCGAGGGTGTTGGGGTTGGTCAGCATGATGCCGGCCACGTCGGTGTCGAGCCTGGCGCGGAGGGCGTCGATGTCCACCAGCCCCCGGTCGTCGGAGGGCACGGTGACGGTCTGGTAACCGCCCAGCGTCACCGACGCCGGGTTGGTGCCGTGCGCCGAATCGGGGATTATGACCTTGGTCCGGGTCGACCCGTTAGCGGAGTGGAAGGCCCTCATCAGCAGCAGGCCGGTCAACTCCCCCGCAGCGCCGGCCGGGGGCTGCAAGGTGGCCGCGTGCATTCCAGTCACCTCGCACAGCGTGTCGGAGAGGTCGCAGAGCATCTCCATCCACCCCTGGGTGCACGATGCCGGCGCCGCCGGATGGGAGCCGGTCAGGCCAGGCAGCGCCGCGACGTCGTCGCACAGCTTCGGGTTGTACTTCATCGTGCAGGAGCCGAGCGGATATGCCCCGAGGTCCACCGAATACTGGCGGTGGGTGAGGCGGGTGACATGGGCCACCAGGTCGCGTTCGGATACCTCCGTCAGGGCGAGCGGCGCAGCCCGAAGGTGCTCGGAGGGCACCAGGTCCTCGGCAGCCCACTCGGGCAGACCTGTAGTGCGAAACGAGTGGGCATGACGCCCAGGGCTGGACATCTCGAAGATCGTCGGTTCCGAATCGCGCCCGATCATCGGGATGCTCGTGGCCCGCCCTGCCGGCGCCGGCCGGTGGCCCTGCGCGCCAGTGACGTCACCGAGCCTCGTGCCGTCCATCGACCCATGCTGGGGGGCGCCGGCGGTCGCTCTGATGCTGTCGGTCATCGGACCACTTTCTCCAGTGCTGCTGCGTACGCGTCGATCTCGGCCTTGGTCCTCCGCTCTGTGACCGCCACCAGGAGACCTCGCTCCCCCGCCTCATCGCCAGGTCCAACTGTGACTCCGGCATGGAGTCCGACCGGGACCCCGGCGAGGAAACCCTCCTCCGCCATGCGGTCTACCGCCACCACGGGGTCGATCGGGACGTGCACCGCGAACTCCCTGAGCACCGCGCCCCGAGTGAATGGAGACACGCCGGGGATGGAGAGTAGCGCCTCCCGGGTGTAGCGGGTACCCCGGGCGCAACGCAGCGCCAGCTCGCGGAGGCCGCCGGTCCCGAGCCATGACAGCTGGATCATCGCAGCCACGGCGATGAGCGTCTGGTTGGTACAGACGTTGGACGACGCCTTCTCGCGGCGGATGTCCTGCTCGCGGGCCCGGAGTGTGGTGACGTAGGCGGCCCTGCTCTCGACGTCGACTGTGCGCCCCACGAGCCGACCGGGAAGGCGCCGGACGTGCTCGAGGCGGCAAGCGAAGAGCCCCAGGTAGGGCCCACCGAGCGAGAGGGGGGTCCCGAAGGGCTGGCCTTCACCGAAGGCCACGTCGGCCCCGTCATCGCCAGGTGAGCGCAGCAGCCCCGCCGATACGGGGTCGAAGCCGCCCAGTAGGAGGGCGTGATGACGGTCGGCGGCGGCGCGAGCCGGGCCCAGGTCCTCGATGACCCCGAGGTAATTCGGATTGGCGACGACGATCGCGCCGGGCGCCTCGCCGTCGGGCACCGCAGCCCAGTCGGTCACGCCGTCCCGCAAGGGGACGTCGACGACCTGGTGTCCGGTACCGGCTGCGAAGGTCGCAAGCGTGGCCCGCCAGTGCGGGTGGACGCCGCCGCTGACCCACACTGTGGCGCGGCGGGTGGCTGCTGCCGCCAGATTGACCGCCTCCACCATGGCGCTGGCGCCGTCGTAGAGCGAGGCATTGGCGACCGCCAACCCCGAGAGCCGGCCCACCATGGTCTGGTACTCGAACAGTGCCTGGAGCACGCCCTGCGCCACTTCTGGCTGGTATGGCGTGTACGCCGTGACGAACTCGGTGCGCATGGTGAGGCGCCGCGTCGCCGAAGGAACCTCGTGGTCGTAGGCACCCGCGCCGGCGAAGCAGACGAGGTCGGCGCCCACGCGATTGCGGTCGGCTAGGCGCTCCATCTCGGCGATCACGTCGGGCTCCGACACGCCTTGGGCGAGGTTGAGCCCGCCGGCGAGGCGCAGAGCGGCCGGCACGACGTCGAACAGCTCGTCGAGCGAGGAGAGCCCGATGTCGGCGAGCATGGCGGCGATCTCGTCGTCGGTGTGAGGTACGTAGTGGCCCACGGTCAGCCCTTCTGCTTGGCGACGAACGGGAGCGGCACGACCCGGGCCGGCACTTGCCGGCCGCGCAGGTCGAGGTAGACGGTGTCGAGGCCGTCGACCAGCTCGGAGGGCAGCAGCGCCAGGGCGATGCCGCGGTCCAGGATCGGCGAGTAGTTGCCGCTGGTCACCTCGGCGACCGCGCGGCCGCCCACCAGCACGGAGGTGCCCGTACGCAGCGGCCGGCGACCTTCCCCCGCCAGCCCGATCAGCTTGCGGGGCACCCCGGCCTGTCGTTCGGCCTCGAGTGCGTCTCGGCCACGAAACCCCTCCGGCTTGGTCCATGAGACGACCCACCCGAGGCCGGCCTGGAGCGGCGTGATGCCGGGCCCCAGCTCGTGACCGTGGAGTGGCAGCGCAGCCTCCAGGCGAAGCGTGTCACGCGAGCCCAACCCGGCCGGAAGCACGCCGGCGCCCAGCACGGCAGCCCAGAGTGACTCGGCTCCCTCCACCGGGACGGCAATCTCGATACCGTCCTCACCGGTGTAGCCCGTGCCGGCGGCGACAGCAGGCTGGCCCATCCACGTGAATGTGATCACCCGAAACCGGCCGACGGCCGCAGCTTCGGGAGCGACGGTCGCCATCAACCGGCGGGCGTCGGGCCCTTGTACGGCGATCACGGCGCGCTCCGAGGTCACGTCGCTGCCCCCGAGCGCCGCCAGGACTCCGGCCGTGTTGGAGGCATTCGGCATCACGTCGAAGCGCTCTTCCTCCACCCACCACACGATGATGTCGTCGCTGACCGAGGCGTCACCGGCGTCGAGCAGGTGGGTGTATTGCGCCCGTCCCGGGCTGATGCGAGCCAGGTCGTTGGTCAGGATCGATTGGAGACGTTGGCGGGCGCCGGGGCCGGTCACCCTTACCGTGCCCAGATGGCTCACGTCGAAAGCCACCGCCCCCCGCCGGCAGGCCAGGTGCTCGGCGATGGTCCCCTGGGGATACGAGAGTGGCATCTCCCACCCTCCGAAAGGCACCATCCGAGCGTCGAGGCGGCGGTGAGCTGCGTCGAGGGGCGAGTGCCGGACGGCTGAGTCGGTAGTGGCGCTCACGCCGAAGAGCGTACCGGCGAGCTATGCCTACGCAATCTCTGAGGTCAACCGCCAGACACCCGCCGGACCGGTCCCGCGACGCCATCGGGCGCCACCTCGTCCAGGCTCCGGAGGCTGGTGATGGCGGCCGCTACCTCGGACACCAGCGGAGGCATGGACACGATGTTGAGCACGCCCTGACCGCCGCGAAGGAGGTCGACGATCTCTTCGCCCGAGTGCGCCAGGACCGTCCGTCCCTCGTCGATCACCAGATCGGCGCTGATCAGGTCATCCCCGCCCGATCGCAGGCACTCGACGGCGCGTCGGGTCGACTGCAGGGAGATGCCGGCGTCGAGGAGCCGCTTGATGACTTTGAGGGCCAACAGGTCCTCGTAGCTGTACCGGCGCTGAGACCCGCTTCCCTTGGCTTCATTGATCGAGGGTCGCAGGAGATCGGTACGAGCCCAGTAGTCGAGCTGGCGGTAGGTGATACCGACGATGCTGCACACCTGGGGCCCCCGGAAGCCCGGACTGGCATCGTCCGTGCTCATCGGTTTGCGGGTAACAGCCACGATCCAGCCTCCTGGCACACAGCAGGGTAGTTACACCAGTGTGCGCCACGGCGTCGCGCTCCGCAAGGGCCAGAATCGCTCAGCGCTCGAAGTCCTCCGGGCTGATGCCCTCGATGAAGTCACGGAACTGCGACATGAGGTCGTCGGGATCCCCTCCCGCTTCGTCGCTGTCGTCGGTGTGGAGCACGTACCCCTCGGCGTCGACCAAAGCGTCCTCCGCGAAGATGGTCGCCGACGTGCGCACGGCCAGGGCTACTGCGTCGGAGGGACGGGCAGAGATCGACACCCCCGCGCCGTGTAGGCGCAGCCGTACCTCGGCGTAGAAGGTTCGCTCCCTGAGCTCGGTGATCACCACGCATTCGACGGCAGCCCCCAACCCGTCCAGCATGTCCTTCATCAAGTCGTGGGTCATGGGCCTCGGAGTGACGACGCCCTGAAGGGCGTAAGCGATGGCCTGAGCCTCCGAGCTGCCGATGTAAATAGGCAGCGTCCTGCTACCCGCGCCGGTCTCCTGCAGGAGCAGGATCGGGGTGTGGGAGGGCAACTCGACACGCACCGCAACGAGGTGCATCTCCACCATGGCTGAACGTTACCCCCTGGCCTCGGATTGCACCGGGTGGCCGAGGACCGTCGGCTCAGCGAACGGTGCGCAAAGCCTGGCGGAGCAGGACCCGGCGGAGCTCCGCGCCCAGGCCGGCCAGCTCCTCGAGGGTCTCGAGGGCTTGGCGGCGAGCCTGCGGGTTGCGTTGGTGCAGCAGCGGCATGATCACCTGCTCGAAGAGGCTGGCCTCGCGCTCCGCGCTCGTCTTCCACGCCCGCAGGTGGCGGCCCTCGACACCGTGGCGACCGAAGGAGGCGGCGAGCCGGACCACCTCCATCCCATCGGCATCGAAGTAGGCGGTGCCCCCCGAGCCGGATCGGGGCTTCAGCAGCCCGAAACCCTGTAGCTCTTCGACCATGGCGGGCTCCACACCGGCGCCGGCTGCCAGCTCCGCTGCGGTGTAGCTCTCCAGCTCCTCCTGGTCGCCGCTGCGTGTGCGCCTGCCCGGCGAGGTGGCCACCCGGCCAGCGCCGCCGCGATCGGCCGCCGGAACGACGGCTTGGCCGTCTCCGGCGAGACTGTCGGGGCTGGCATCTGCGGCTCCCTCGGGCTTGCCCCCCGGGGCGGTAACTGCGTTGGCGGGGGCGGCCGCTGCGGGTTGCGTCTGGGTGCCGACGGGAACCGGCGCGGCTCCTTCGGAGCCTCGCTCCCGAGGGGTGCCGCTCGGGCCTGCCGCAGGGTCTGCGGCCGTCCTGGACGGGATCGCCGGCAAGGGGCCGGTCCCAGGCGCCGCTTCGGCGCCGGCCGGTACCGCTCCGGCTGATGCATCGATGGCGCGCACGGCAACTGCGGCCCTCGCGGGTGCGAGGTTGCGAGCGGGGCCCTGATCTGGGCTGGATCCTGCAAGGACCCCGGCTGAGCTCGCGTCGGCATCCAAGGGCAGCTGCTCGGGCTCCGCGGTGCCATTGCCGCCTTCCCTCAGCCGGCCCTTTATCACTTTCAACGGTAGGAAATTCTCACGTTGCTGACGCAGGATCCACCGCAAGCGCTCGACGTCTTGCTCGTAGAACTTGCGGTAGCCGGAAGGGGTCCGCTCCGGGTCGACCAGTCCCTGGCTCTCCAGGAACCGGATCTTCGAAATGGTGATGTCGGCGAACTCCTCCCTCAGGAGGGACAGGACCTCGCCGATCGAGAGGTGGGATCGAGCCGCCATCTACCGAGCCTTCCTCCGTCGCCCGCTAGCCGTCATCGTTCGTCCGCCTCGGAGAGGAACACCAGGCGGAACTTGCCGACCTGCAACTCGTCACCATGGTGCAGGATGACCTCCCCTTCGATGCGCTGCCTGTTGAGATAGGTGCCATTCAGCGAGGAGACGTCGTGGAGGCGCAGCTCGCGGCCGTGACGCACGATCTCGGCATGGCGGCGCGAGACCGTGACGTCGTCGAGGAATACGTCGCTGTCGGGATGGCGACCCAAGGTCGTGACATCCTCTCCGAGCACGAACCGGCTCCCTGCGTTGGGGCCCCGTTTGACCACGAGCAGGCCTGCGTCGACGCCAGAGGACTCCAGGCCGATCGAGATCTCGTGCTCCCCGACCTCGCCTGTCGATTCGATCGGTGTGAAAGTGATGGTCGCCGAGATGTCGGAGGAGGCTAGGTCGAGCGGCGCGCCGCACGACGAGCAAAAGTTGGAGCCTTCCGGGTTCCGGTGCCCGCATCGGTTGCAATACAGCGCCGCCACCGCCGAGCCGCTCAGGTCTCGATCAGCTTGCGGTAGGCCTCGGCGTCGAGCAGGGACGAGTACACCGACTCGTCCTCGACCTGCATTGCACAGATCCAACCCTCGCCGTAGGGATCTTCGTTCAAGCGCTGCGGGAAGTCGTTGAGATCAGTGTTGACCTCGACGACGGTGCCGGGGAACGGTGCATAGACATCGGATACCGACTTCGTGGACTCGACCTCGCTGAACGAGTCTCCGGACCCGACGGTGGCACCGATCTCGGGCAGCTGGACGAACACGACGTCACCGAGAGCATCCTGGGCGTACTCGGTGATGCCGATGCGCAGCTTGCCGTCCTCCAGGCGAGCCCATTCGTGGTCCGAGGTGTAGCGGAGATCCTCGGGGACGTTCATGGCCCGGACCCTACCGGACTAGGACCGCAGCAGGTTGCGTATCCGCCGGGCGTACTCCTGGGCGCGGCCCCTCGCCCCTGCGTCACTGGCCGCCTCCGCCCACACATGTGTCAGCGGCTCCTCCGGGTCGGGGAGGATCAGGGCCCACCCGTCGTCGTGGAGGACCTTGACCCCATCGACCAAGAGCAGCTCGTGATCCTTGGCGCTCTCCATGACCGTGCGCATGACGAGGCCCTTCTTCTCCCACGGCGTCACGACTCCTTCGTGGTAAACCCGGACCTTCGGGAGGCCACCAACGATCTGGGAAAGGCGGCAGCCGCTGCGCGCCAGAAGCGCCAGCGTGTGGACCAGCGCGGTGACCGAGTCGTAGGCGGGGAGGATGGAGGGGAAGATGTAGCCGCCCTCCTGGCTGGCCGCGAAGCTCATGCCGGGCTGCGTCGCCACCTCCATGAGGTGGGGTGTGGCGAGTTTCGACCACACGAGGTGCGCCCCCCGCTCCCGGCACATCTCCTCGGCCGCACGTCCCACCGAGACCGGTAGCCCCACCATCGGTACCGGCGCCCCGTCCTCGCGCCGGTCGTCGAGGACCAGGCGGAGGAGGGCGAGGAGCCCCTCCCCGTCGGTCAGGACATGGCCCGTGTCATCCACCAGCGTAATGTGCTCACCGTCGGAGTCGATGACCGCACCGAGATGCGCGCCGGAGGCTCGCACCAGATCCGCTACCCCATTGGCGTGGTCCCAGCGATCGAAGATCAGCGCCTGGCGGGTGGAAGCATAAGGGTTGATCGACAGGACCTCGGCGCCCAGCTTGGAAAGCACATTCGGCATCACGAACCCAGCAGCTCCGAACGAATAGTCCAGCACCACCTTGAAGTGCGCGGCGCGCACCGCGGTCAGGTCGATCTGGTCGACGAGGACGTTGGTGTAGGACTCAGCCACTCGCAGCGGGTAGCGAAGGTCGCCGATCTCGCCTGCCAGGGACCGCCGGAAGTCCTCCCGATAGAACAATCGCTCGATCTTCTTGCGTGATCCCTCCGAGATGTCGATGCCGTCAGCGTCGAAGAACCGGATGACGACCGACTGAGGGTCGTCGGGGGCCAGGCGGACCGTGAAGCCGCCCGCCCCCCGCTCGTTGCGCACGCCGAAACGGGTGACCGGGACAGTTGCCACCTCGAGGTCTGACACATCGATCCCAGCGGAGTTGAGTCCTACCATGATCGCCCGCTTCAGCACACGAGCGGCCCGGCTGGTGTCGCGCGACGCGACGACCGTCGATCCTTTTTTCATCGTTGTGCCATAGGCCATCGCCAGGCGCACAGCCAGCTCCGGTGACACGTCCACATTGGCCAGCCCCGCCACTCCGAGCCGGCCGAACAGGTTCCGGGCGCCGCGCGACTCCCAAACGATCGAGGAGTTGACGATCGCCCCGTGCTCGACGGTCTTGAAGGGATACACCTTCACCCCGGGGTTGATGACGGCATGCTCGCCGACGAAGCACTCGTCGCCGAGGACCACCCCCTCCTCGAGGCGGGCGCCCCGGCGCAGGTCACTGGAGCGACCGACCACTGCGCCACGCAGCCGGACCCCCGGCCCGAGGTAGACGTTGTCGTGGACCACTGACCGCTCGACGAAAGCATCCATCCCGACGCGGACGTTCGATCCGAGCACCGTGTACTCGCCGAGGTCGGCGCCGGCCTCCACCCGGCAGTAGTCCCCGATGATGGCGGGCCCGCGAACGGTGGCGCCGGGATCGACCTCCGACCCCTCGCCCAGCCAGATCCCCTCCCCCAGCCGGAAGCCGGGTATGTCCACCTCGACCACGCCGTCAAGGACATCCTGGTGCACTTTGATGTAAGCGTCCAGCGTGCCGACGTCCTCCCAGTAGCCGTCTGCGACGTACCCGAACAGCGGGCGTCCCTCGTCGAGCAGCCGCGGGAAAACCTCGCTCGAGAAGTCGACGGGCTTGTCCGCCTCGATGTAGTCGAAGATCTCGGGCTCGAGCACGTAGATGCCGGTGTTGATGGTGTCGGAGAACACCTGGCCCCACGTCGGCTTCTCTAGGAATCGCTCGATGGAGCCGTCCTCTCGCGTGATGACGATGCCGAACTCGAGGGGGTTCTCCATGGACTTGAGGCCTATGGTCGCCAACGCGCCCCGCTCCTGGTGGAAGGCGACGACGCCCCCCAGGTCGATATCGGTGAGGACGTCGCCGGAGATGACGAGGAAGGTCTCGTCGAGCTCGTCCATGGCATTACGAACCGATCCGGCCGTGCCCAGGGGCATCTCCTCGGTGGCATAGACCATCCGGACTCCGAACTCGGTGCCGTCGCCGAAGTACGTACGGATGGCGTTCGCCTGGAACGCCACGGTAACGACGATCTCGTCGAAGCCATGGAGCTTCAAGAGGCTCACGATGTGTTCCATCATGGGCCGGTTTGCCAACGGCATCATCGGCTTCGGCTGGTTGGAAGTGAGGGGCCGGAGGCGGGTCCCCTCCCCTCCCGCCATGATGACTGCTTTCATCGGCGCACCCCCTTCCCCTCTGCCCGGGACTCGGCCACTGCCGTCCGGGCTCTTGGCACGTATGCAGCGACGGCATACCAGCCAACGCACAGCGCGGGGATCATCGCCGCCCACGCCAAGCCCTCCGCTACGTGGCGCCATCCGGCGTGGCTGTGGCCGACGAGGAAGAGGGGAAGTGCGACCATCAGCATGAAGGTCGCGACCTTCCCGGCCATCGAGACGTCCATGCGCCGTCCCCCCATGGCCGACACGATCAAGAACCCGGCGGCCACGACCACCTCGCGCCCGATGGCGGCGAAGGCCAGCCATACCGGGATCGCCCCGGCCACAATTATCGTCACCGCGGCTACCACGAGCAACAATCGATCGGCCAGCGGATCGAGGACCTTCCCGAGGTTGGACACCTGGCCGAGCCGTCGGGCGAGCTGCCCGTCCACCCAGTCGGTGGCGCCCAGGGCAGCCAACAGATAAGCCGCTGCCAGCCAGCCGGACCGGTGGGAGCGGGCCATCTCGCCCACGAAGATCGGAATGCAGAGGAGGCGGACGGCTGTGAGGACATTGGGAACAGTGAGGATCCGGTCCGCTCCGTCCGTGGGGGACCTCGCTCCACCCCCGCTCACCACCCCGTCGGACATGGTCGGAGTCTAGGAGGAGGACCAGGGTGTGCCGGGGAGGGTGCTCGTGCGTCGAACGCGTAGTGTGGGCCGCCGACAAGGCGACACAGGAGATGTGCCGATGAGCTGGGCAGGCAACCCCACCGCGAACTCGCAGCTGGCCGGGTGGTGGTACCGCGTCGGGGCAACCGTCATCGACGGGCTCATCGTCGGGATCGTGGCGAGGATCATCGGCACAGCCGGTACTGGCGTGTACTACGTGATCTTGATCCTCGGAAACCTCCTATACACGGCCCTGCTCCTCAATCACAAGGGACAGACGGTCGGCATGATGGCTCTCGGGACCCGATGTGTGGACCAAGACACCGGTGGGCCGATCGGCACGGGCCGGGCGTTCGGGCGAACCGCCCTGCTGATCATCCTGCAGTTCACCGTCGTCGGCTGGATCCTCGACGTCCTCTGGCCGCTGTGGGATGCACGCAACCAGACACTGCACGACAAGGCCATTCGCTCGCTGATCGTGCGGACTCGGGCCAATGTCGGCGCCCCGCCTTATCCCACCTCCGTTCCCGGGACCAACGGTGGCACCTCGCAGCCCGGCGGCTGGGGTGCAGGATGGCAGACCGCACCCGGCCACCAACCACCGGCCCCCACCACCCCGGCTGCCGGGTGGCAGACCACGTCGCCGCCGCCAACCGGGGGGGGCACCGAGGCTTGGCGCAGCGCTCCGATGGCCCCCCCGCCCCCGACGGAGCAGTCGGTCCCTGCGGCGTGGTACCCCGATCCGGCCGGCACCGGGCAGGAGCGCTGGTGGGACGGCAAGTCCTGGACCGATCACCTCCGCTCGACCTCCTGATGCGCCCCCGCAGCGGTGGCTGGCGGCCGGCCCCGTGTAACAATCGGCTGCATGCCCAGGGCCCTGTTCGACGAGACGCATGAGATATTCCGCCAGACGGTGGCCGGGTTCCTCGAGAAGGAAGCTTCGCCTCGGTCGGCGGAGTGGAACAAGGCCGGCATAGTCGATCGGGCGCTGTTCACCAAAGCAGGTGAGCTGGGATTGCTCGGAATGGCCGCGCCGCAGGAGCTGGGCGGCGGCGGGATCGACGACTTCCGCTACAACCTGGTGATCATCGAAGAGGTCCAGCGTCTGGGCCTGGCAGCGGCCGGTCTCGGGATCACCCTGCACAACGACATCGTGCTCCCCTACTTCCTGGCCTACGCCACCGACGACCAGCGCGACCGGTGGCTGCCGGGCATCTGCTCAGGTGAGTTGATCACCGCCATCGCCATGACCGAGCCGGGCATCGGGAGCGACCTGGCGTCGATGGGCACGACCGCCGCCCGCGACGGGGAGCATTACATCGTCAACGGCTCCAAGACCTTCATCACCAATGGGATCAACTGCGACCTGGTGATAGTGGCGGTCAAGACCGACCCGACCCAGAGGCACCGTGGCATGAGCCTCCTGGTGCTCGAGCGCGGGATGCCCGGCTTCGAACGTGGCCGCAACCTGGAGAAGATCGGGCTGCACGCCCAAGACACCGCCGAGCTGTTCTTCAACGACGTGCGCGTCCCCGTCGCCAACCGGCTCGGCGAAGAGGGTCAAGGTTTCGTGTACCTGGTCTCGAACTTGCCGCAGGAGCGGCTCTCCATAGCTGCCGCTGGAGTGTCGGCCGCCCGCGCCGCTCTCGACTGGACCATTGAGTACGTCAGCGAGCGCAAGGCCTTCGGCCAACCCATCGGCACCTTCCAGAACACCCGGTTCGCCCTGGCCGAGATGGCCACCGAGGTCGAGATCGGACAGACCTTCCTTGACCGCTGCGTGGGCGAGCTCAACGCAAAGGCCCTGAGCGCCGAGAACGCAGCGATGGCCAAGTGGTGGTGCACCGAGCTGCAGAAGCGAACCGTCGACAGGTGCCTGCAGCTACATGGAGGCTACGGGTACATGCTCGAATACCCCATCGGGCAGGCCTACCTCGATGCCCGGATCACCACCATCTATGGCGGGACCACGGAGATCATGAAAGAGATCATCGGGCGCAAACTCGGGGCGTGAGTTGCGCACGGCGCCCCGGCGGCTGGGTCCTACCCGGCGCCAGACGGTGCCGGCAGCTCCTTCCAGGTGAACGTGCCCTGGCCCGTGGTCTCCTGCACCAGGATGGTGCGAGCACCTCCGACGGCATCCAGCTGGCAGGTGAACTGCACCCCAGCTCTCACGGGTTCGGCCGACGGGCATCGGATCTGTGGAGGTTGGCTAGCCCCGCTCCGTGCCTGCATGCCCTGGGCTATCAAGGTGGCCACGTCGGGCCCGGCGAGTGTCGTGGGGGTGGATGGCTGGAGGCCGATGACGTCGATGGCCACTGCGATCACCGCCAGAACTGCCAACGCGATCAGGCCGGGCACCAGATAACCGCGGCGGGCCGGACGCAGCCGACCTTGGGCCGTGGGTGTCTCGCTCATCGGTTGCAGCGTAGGCTGCTCCCTCTGCCGCTAGCCGCTGCGAACCGGGCAAACTGTCGTAGGAGGTTGCAACTTATGCTGACTGATGATGAGCGCTCGAGCCGACTGGCGCAGCTGAACGAGTTGATCGAGTTGATCCGCCCGGCCGTCCAAGCCGATGGCGGCGACCTGGTGCTCCTGTCCGCCGACGTCGAGACCGGCGTCGTCGAGGTGCAACTACAGGGGGCGTGTAGCTCCTGTGCCATCAGCAGCACCACCCTCCAGGCCGGCGTCGATCGGATCCTGAAGGATCGACTGGACTGGGTGACCGAGGTGCTCGGCGGTGTAGATGAGGAGATGGATTTCGAAACCAGCTCCGCCATGGGGCGGGGCGGTTACACACCCGGCTGGTGAGCATTCCAGGCACGTGAGGACGATCCATGTGCGTGCCAAGGGGTTAGCGGCGGGCGCGGCGCTGGTCGTAGCCGGGTGCGGTAGCACCACCGCCACTCCCTCGGCGCTACCCCCGACGGCGCCGACGACCATGCCCACATCGCGGACAGTTAGTCGGGGAGCCCATAAGCACGTTCCTATTCCGCTACCTCGAAACGGCAGAGCGGGATGGGACACCGCGCGCGTAACCTCCCGCGACGGGGGGGCGCGACGAAGGCCCGACCGGGGGGGAATGGTCGGGCCTTCGTACTCAGCTCTAGGGGCGGAGGGGGGGTTCCTCCCCGAGCACGTGAACAGTTTCTCAAACCAGGCACGGCTGCGCAACCGTATACGCTGCGACATCGGTCACAGGGCGGACGGGAGCGAAGCTCACTCGGCTTCGTCGGGCACCAGTGCGATTTGCGTAGCGAGCACCTCTGCCAGCTCCACGGGTGCTCTCCCCTGGGAGTCAGCCCTGGCCAGGAGACCCAGGACCAGGCCGGAATACCGGGCCGTCCAGATCAGCAGCTCCGCCGGGTCGTATTCGCCGACGTAGCGGCTGGCCAGGGCCGCCGCGGTCTGATGGTCGTCGGTCAGGGTCAAGGTGACGAGGGCCTGAGCCAGGCCGAGGCCTTCTCGCGAGCGCATCCCGCCAGCAAACCATCCCGGGGGCCTCAGATGCGACGACAGGGGCTGGCCCACCCCGAAATCCTGTCTGACCTGCGGATTCGTGGTCGGGCTGAGAGGATTTGAACCTCCGACCTCTTGACCCCCAGTCAAGCGCGCTAACCAAACTGCGCCACAGCCCGTCGAGTACGTCGGCCGGCACGCTAGCCGAGGAGGGGAGCCGGGCACCACCGTCGCGTCAGAGGTGTTTGGGCAGCCATTCGACAAACCAGTAGGCGCGGTAGACGAGATAACCCGACAACCCCAAGAGCATCACCTTGAAGTGCCAAGGCACCCCGGGAGCAGGCTTGGCTATCACCGTCCCGCACGCGGGACACTCACCATGCTCCCCCATGCTGGGCTGGGTCCAGAACTTGCTGCAGCTGTCGCACCATGGCACGGGCGGGTCCTCTACAACGACCTAGGCCGACGGCCGGCTACTCGGGGGCCGGTCGCCGGAGCGTCACACGAACGCTATCGCCGCGCGCGGGCCAACCGGTGCCTGCCCGGCGGCCAGCCTCAGCTGGTCGGGTCCTGCGCCACCTCTCCCCTCCAGGCGCCGGTCTCCGTCGGGGTGCGCTCGATGAACTCCTTGAAACGCTCCAGATCGGACTTGACCTGGCGTTCGACGACACCCAAAGCCTCCCCTGCCTTCTCTACGAATCCTTCCGGGTCGAGATCGAGCTGCAGCATCACCTTGGTGCGACCCTCGCCGATCCGGTGGAAGGTGACCGCGCCGGAGTGGGTGGGGCCCGAGTCACTGTGCCAAGCAACTCGCTGGTCGGGCGTCTGCTCGCTGATGGTGGCGTCGAACTCCCGTGTCACACCTGCGACCTTGGTCGTCCAGTGGGTGTGAGTCGCATCGAGCTGTACGACCTTTTCCACGCCACCCATGAACTGCGGGAAGCTCTCGAACTGGGTCCACTGGTCGTAGACGGTGCGCACGGGGCGCTCGACCTCGACGGACGTCTCGTGGCTGGCCATATTTTACTCCCTCTTAGCGAATGTTCAGCGGGTAGCTACCCGTCTGAGGACGACACATGCGCCTGCGCGCGATTGCCTCAGCGGCTGGTGAATCGGCGTACGGCGCCGATCGCCCGATCGGCGACCGCGGCCGGCACGCCGAAAACAACGTTGAGCGGGGGGACATCTGGCTGGTGAGGGTGGGGGCGGGTCGGCGCTGCGGCCTTGGCAGCCTCCAGGGCCTCTCCCAATTCCCCCAGCTCTTCCTTCGACATCACCTTGCGGACGGCGGGGAACAGGTCACCCTCCTCCTCTTTCACGTGGTGGCGCACCTGTTCGATCAGCACGGTCGTCTTGGCGTCGAAGCGTTCGGCTTGGGCGGGTAACCGCTCCAGCTCAGCCAGGAAGGACTTGGCGCCATGGTGCTCTTCCAGCGCTTCTAGGACCTTGTCGCTCAGCTTTGCGTCAGCCCGGCGCACCGCCGGGTACAGCAGCATCTCTTCGATCGAGGCGTGGACCGACAACTCTTTGATCATCTGGTCGACCAAGCGGCGTTTCGTGGTGGTGGCCCGAGGGCCCGCGGATTCGAAGCGGCTGAAGAGGTCCTCGACCGTGCGGTGGTCGGCGGTCAGCAACTCGATGGCATCCATGCCACTGGTACTCCCCTTCTGACCACACCGTATGCAGGTCAACTGCACGAAACACCGGGCGACACGACCTTCACCTTCAGGGTCCACTTGGGTACCGCTCTTGTCATCCAACTGGTCCCTGCGCGTTAGGAACGCGCCGGGACAGCCGTGGATCTCAGGTGCGCCGGACGGCCAGGATGGCCACGTCGTCGCTGAGCGGGGCCGCAGCGAAGTCCCTGGCTGCCTCCAGGAGGACTTTGGCCAGCGTAGTGGCGTCCTGCCCTGGGTCACGCCGGATGATTCCGGCAATGCGGTCCTCTCCGAAGAGCTGGCCGCCGCTGCGGGCCTCCGCAAGGCCGTCGGTGTACAGCAGCAGGAGGTCGCCGGGCGTCAGCGGCAGCTCCCGGGAGTAGTAGCTGGCGTTCGGGTCCAAGGTGAGCAGGGGTCCGGTCGAACGGAGAGCTCGCATCTCCGAGTCCTGCCACAGCCAGGCGGCGGGGTGCCCTGCTGAGGCGTGGCGGATGGTGGCCGCTTCGGTGTCGAACACCGCGACGCACACCGACACCAGGTCTTCGGGCCGACCGGTCAGCGAGAGCACCTTGTTGAGCTCCTCGAGCGCCTGCGCCGGGTCCCGGTACTGACTGAGGAAGTTGCGCAGGAGGTACTTGACTTGGAAGGCGGTGATCGACGGCTCGATGCCATGGCCGGCGACGTCGCCGATCACGACCGCCAGGCGGTTCTTGTCGGTGGCATATACATCGTAGAAGTCACCGGCCATCATGCCGGTGCCCGGCTCGTACACCCGACCCAACTCGAAGCCCCCGATCGGTGGCAACTCCTCGGGGGCGAGGCGGGCGGCCCACTGGCGAGGAGCCAGCTCCTCCTGGGCCAGGACCTCCTCGGCCCTGCGTTCCAGGAGCGCCCGGTCCTCGGCCAGGCGCCCTTCGTCGAAGAACCGCGGGGCGAAACGTATGGACACGACCACCGGAACCGTCACCCCGAGCAGGGGCAGCTCGAACCAGGCGCTCTTCGACAGCGAGGCCACTGCGAGCCCGACGGTCAGCACCCCGTAGAGGATGGCGTTGTGGAGGTCCTTGTCGAAGGCGGAGCGAGCCAGTCCTGTGGCGCCCGGGGCTACCGGCGCCCCGCCGGGGGGCGACTCTATGCGTCGGACCGCCCGGATCGTCCTCGAGGCTGCCCGGGCCCAGAGCCCTGCGGCGACGGCGCAGGAGATGGCGGCAGCCCCTAGCCATGGCTGCGCGAAAGCCGCGCCGACCAAGACCGGTTGCCCGAACATGGTCAGACGCTACAGCACCGCCCCTGGGAGCGGCTCCCTCACTCGCTGCGTCTGCGCACGCGAAACTTGATCGGGGTGGGCCCGAAGCCGAAGTGCTCCCGCAGGCGGCGCTCGAGGTAGCGGAGGTAGGGGGCGGGCAGGCTCTTGGTGGTGAACAGCGTGAATGTCGGTGGTTCGGCCGCGCCCTGGGTGGCGTAGAGGACCCGTCCCGCCGGCGAGCGGTGAGCAGCTTGGGCCTCGGCCAGTACCCGGTTGAGCTCGGCGGTGGGCACCCGGCGGTGGTACGCGTCGTCGGCGATACGCAGGGCCGGCAACAGCTTGTGGACCCCGAGCCCGGTCAGCGCGCTGACCTTGAGCACCGGGGCGTAGGCCAGGAACGCCAGGCGGTCCTCGACCTCGTCGACGGTCGCCGCCCTGGCCTCGGCATCGAGCAGCTCCCATTTGTTGAGCATGATCACGACCGGGCTTCCGGCGGCGTCGATCCGCTCGGCCAGCCGCTGGTCCTGGCGGGTGACGCCCTCGGTGGCGTCGATCACGAGCAGGGCGGCGTCGGCGCCGTCGATCGCTTGGAGGGCCCGCACCAGGGAGTAGAACTCTGCGCCCGACGCCTCTCGCGCCCGCCGGCGCATGCCGGCGGTGTCGACGAAGCGAATCTGCCCGTCATCGGTGCTGACGAGCGTGTCGATGGTATCCCGGGTGGTCCCGGGGAGGTCATGTACTACGGAGCGCTCGTCGCCGATGAGGCGGTTGAAGAGCGTCGACTTGCCGACATTGGGCCGACCGATGATGGCGACCGACGGGATACGGACCTCGTCGGGGATTCCCTCGGGCTCCTCGACGGGTTCAGGCAGCTGAGCGATCAGCGCATCGAGCATGTCCCCCGTCCCGCGGCCGTGGAGGGCTGAGACGGCTTGGGGGTCGCCGAGGCCCATGCTGGCAAAGACCCACACGTCGGCGTCGCGTGTTTCGGCGTCGACCTTGTTGGCGACCAGCAGTGTGGGGCGCCCGGCGCGCCGGAGGAGGTCCGCGACCCGGGCATCCTCCTCGGTGATCCCGACGGTCGCGTCGACCACGAACAAGATGGCTGCGGCGTCCTTGATCGCGCGCTCGGCCTGGGCGCTGACCTGGCGGTCCAGGGCGTCATCGGATGCCAGCCAGCCTCCGGTGTCGACGATCGTGAAGTCTCGCCCTGCCCATTCGGCATCGAGCAGCTTGCGATCGCGTGTCACGCCGGGGCGCTCCTCGACGATCGCCTCCCGTCTCCCTACGATCCGGTTGACCAGGGTGCTCTTGCCGACGTTGGGGCGGCCGACTACGGCGACTACGGGTGACCGGGTGGCGGGCGCGTGGGTTTTGGGCATCGGAGGTCCTTGGTGGTGCCTAGGGGTCAAGCCGCGAGCAGCGGGCGCAGGGCGCGCCACAGGCTCGCTCCATCAGCGGGCACGATCTCGACGGAGCGGGGCAGGTCGGCGGGGGTCATGCCGTCGAGGAAGCGCCCGCCGGATAGGCAGACGTCAGGTAGGAGGTAACGGCGGCCGTAGGGGGCATCGGCGAGGACGCGTGAGAGGTCGGCACCGGTCATCAGCCCGGCCACGCCGGTGTTGCCCCCGAAGAACTCGTTGCGCACCTCCACCACCTCGATATGGGCGCCGACTGTTCGCACCAGAGGCTCCAAGACGCTGCGCCCGTAGGAGCCGGTGAGGATGGTGACCGGGGCGTCAGCGCGTGGGGTCAGGGTGATCGATCCGGGGGCGCGCACCGCCCGGTAACCCTCCGCTGGAGCGCCGTCCAAGGACTGGAAGAATCCCCCCGGGCCACCGCGCGGGGCGTCGCTGCGACCCTGGAAGCGGGCCGCGAACGCAGCCACCATGCCGACCCCGTTGTCGTGCTGGGCGACCGTTCCATACGCATCGAGCGGAGGGAAAGGGCGGCTTGCGATCAGGTAGTACTCGTCAGCAGCAAAGACCATCCGGTGTCCGACGGCCGCCTCGAAGGTGGGCTGCCATCCTTCGACCAGGTCGATGACCGCGGCTGCCTCCTGCGTGCTGTGGGGTCGCATGGCGTCCTCGACGTTGAACCGGCTGATCCCGAGGGGCACGCAGGCCACGCTGGCCAGCTCCGGGTAGCGGTCGAGCACGCCGGCGAGAGTGTCATCGAGGATCTCGCCGTCGTTGACGCCGGGGCACACGACGACCTGGCCGTGCACCTCGATGCCGTGGTCGAGGAGCGCTCGCAGCCACCGCAGGCTGGTGGCACCGCGCCTGTTGCGCAGCATCCTCGATCGCACATCGGGATCGGTGGCGTGGATGGAGACCCACAGGGGCGACAGTCCCTCGGTGATCACCCGCTCGAGGTCGGCCTCCGTGAAGCGGGTGAGCGTCGTGAAGTTGCCGTAGAGGAACGACAGCCGGTAGTCGTCGTCGCGGGTGTACAGGCTCTTGCGCATCCCCTTCGGGAGCTGGTGGATGAAGCAGAACTCGCAGTGGTTGTCACAGGTCCGTACCCGGTCGAACAAGGCGGCATCCACCTCCGCACCGAGAGGCTCGTTCCCCTCACGTCGGATAACGATCGGCAGCTCCAGGCCGCCCCGGCGCACGTCGAGCTCCAACTCGACCTGGTCGGCGAGCAATTGATATTGGATGATGTCTCGGGGGAGCTGGCCGTCCATGGTGGCGATCTCGTCGCCTGGGAGGAGGCCGGCCCGGGCGGCGGGTGACTCCGGGGTCACCGCCACCACGCGGGGCAGCGACATAGCTTGCCGATGCTAGCCGGGTACGGTGGGAATGTGAGGGTCGATCGTGTGCTGCTAGCGTCGCCGCGCGGCTTCTGCGCCGGGGTGGAGATGGCCATCAAGGCCTTGGCGTGGATGGTCCGGGTGTTCGAGGCGCCGGTCTACTGCTATCACGAGATCGTCCACAACAAGGTCGTCGTCGAGCGGTTCAAGGAGCTCGGCGTGGTCTTCGTGGACGACGTCGACGAGGTGCCAGCTGGCGCTCCGGTGATGCTCTCGGCCCACGGTACCGCCCCGCAGGTGGTGGCCGAGGCTCGCTGCGACGGGCGCACCGTCGTCAACGCCGCCTGTCCCCTCGTGCTCAAAGTGCATCACGAGGTCAAGCGCCGGGCAGCCGAGGGCTACTCGATCGTCTATGTCGGGCACGAAGGCCATCAGGAGGCGGTCGGGACGATGGCGGTCGCGCCGGGCGCGGTGCGCCGCGTGGAGAGCGTCGAGGAGATGATGGCGCTCCCGGATGGCGCCGAGCCCGTCGCCTTCCTGGCCCAGACGACCCTGGCCGTCGACGAGTGGAAGGGCCTGCTCGAGGCGGCCCAGGGGCGCTGGCCGGAGCTGTGGGTGCCGGGGCACTCCGACCTTTGTTTCGCCACGACCAACCGTCAGGCCGCTCTCAAGGCCATCGCCAAGCAGTGCGATGTCGTGGTGGTAATTGGCTCCGACAACTCCTCCAACACCAACGCCCTGACCCGCACCGCCCTCAGCGCTGGTTGCCCGCGCGCGGTCCGGGTCAACGGTGCCGACGAGCTGCCCGACGACCTTGCCGGCACGGTGGGCGTCATCGCCGGGGCGTCGGCGCCCGAGTCGCTGGTCCTGGAGGTGGTCGAGGCGCTGGCTCCTACCAATGGCATCGACGAGGTGCAGGCCGTGGACGAGGACGAGTACTTCCCGCTGCCCCGGGAGCTGCGCGACCTGTTGAGGACGGTATCGGCCGCCGCTGCGGTTGCTGCTTTCGCGCCCGGCGGTGACCCGCTCGTCGGTGGCGGCGTGATCGAGGACCGGGACGTGCCCGCCGCCTCCGCCCTGGCCAACCTCACCTTGTAGGGCATCTGGCGCCGCCGGGGGGGTCAGCCCGAGCGTCTGCCGGCCCTGGCCAGGGCGTCGTCGAAGAGGGCTTGCAGCTCTATGTGCAGGAGTGCGGAGGTCTCACTGACGGCCCGGCGAGAGACTCGGGCGCCCTCGGGTCGCGCCGGAGGGAAGATCGGCTCGCCGACCACCACGGCCACCTTGACCGGCCGGACGCCCCGCTTGCCCTTCGGCATCGCCCACTCGCTGCCGCCGATCCCGACCGGCACGATCGGGACGCGGGCCCTGGCAGCAACGAAGGAGGCTCCTTCGAAGAGAGGCTGGACGGTCGGCCCCGACTGTCGAGTGCCCTCGGGAAAAAGGACGACGGGCTCTCCTGCGTCCAGCGCCTCCTCGCAGGTCCGGAGGGCTTCTCGGTCCGGGGTGCCTCGGTGCACCGGGAACGCACCGAGGGAGCTGAACAGCCGCCCGGACCAGCGGTACTTCCAGAGCGAGTCCTTTCCCATGAACCTGATACGGCGCCGGGTGAGACACCCGCAGAGGAGCGTGTCGATGTTGGAGCGGTGCACGGGGGCGATCACGTAGGGCCCGCTCCGCGGGATCCGGTCCAGGTGGACCAGCTCCACCCGCCACAGCGACCGGCAGACCAGCTCCACCAGGCCCCGGGCGAAGGCGTACCAGCGCAGCTGCCACACGCCCGGGGTCATCCGGCGACCAGCGACAGCACGTCCTCGACGACAGCGTCTATGTCCCGCCCGGTGGAATCGATGTGAACTGCGTCGCTGGCGACGGCCATGGGCGAGGCAGATCGGGTGGAATCGATGTGATCCCGGCGGGCGATGTCGGCGGCGACCTGGTCGTAGTGCATGTCGAGCATCTCCTTGCTCCGGCGCGTGGCCCGTTCGCCGTCGTCGGCGGTGAGGTAGACCTTGACGTCGGCGTGGGGGAAAACCACGGTGCCGATGTCCCGGCCCTCCACCACCCCGCCGTGGCGGGCCTGCGCCCATAATCGCTGGCGAGCCACGAGCTCGCGGCGCACTGCAGGGTTGGCCGCTACCGCGCTCACCGCCCGAGTCACCTCGGGGCTGCGGATCTCGATGGTGGCGTCGACCCCGTCGACGGTGACAGCGTCGGCGACCTCGATGTCGACCTCTGCCGCCAGGCGACCGACCGGTTCTGCATCGGCGGGGTCGATGCCACGCCGGATTGCTGCGAAGGTCACGGCCCGGTACATGGCCCCGGTGTCGAGATACTCGAGTCCGAGCCGCTGCGCGACTGCTCGCGCGACGGTGGATTTGCCCGAACCGGCCGGCCCGTCGATGGCTATGAGGGTCTGTCGCACGACTGCGCTCCTACTCGGCTTTTGCGGCAGATCCTGACACGCACCTGCGGAGGTCCTCTCTGAAGGCGGGGTAGCTGGTGGCCACTGACTCCCAACCGGTTATGTGGACGGGTCCGGTCGTGATCAGACCCGCGATCGCCATGGACATGGCGATGCGGTGGTCCCCTGCTGCGTCCACCGCGCCGCCCCGAGGCGGGCGTCCGCCAAGGCCGTGCACGACCAGGCCGTCGGGCCGGGGCTCGGCATCGACCCCGAGGGCGCGGAGTCCAGCGGTCGTGGTGGCGATGCGGTCGCTCTCCTTCACCGCCAGCTCAGCGGCATCAACGAACGTCGTGGTGCCGTCGGCGACAGCGGCAGCGACGGAAAGGACTGGTATCTCGTCGATCAGCGACGATATCTCCTCGCCACCGACATGAGTGCTGTGGAGAGCGGCAGCTCGCACTCGCAGATCGGCGGTGTGCGAGCGGGGGTCTTCTCCGATGAGCTCGATACTGGCACCCATGCGGCGGAGGACGTCGACGAACCCGGCTCGTCCGGGGCCGACGTAGACGTTCTCGACGATCAGGTCACTGCTCGGCACGATGCTGGCGGCCACGGCCCAGAACGCCGCGTGGGACGGATCGCCGGGGATGTCGATGCGAAACGACGCCAAGGAGGAGGGCCGGAGGACGACGGTGCCCTCGTCGACGACCAGGTCGGCACCGGCCCGGATCAATACTTCCTCGGTGTGGCGGCGGGTAGGGACGCTCTCCACCACGGTGGTCGGCCCCTGGGCCGCCAGGCCGGCGAGCAGCACGGCGCCCTTGACCTGAGCTGATGCGACGGCGGGGTGGTGCTCGATACCGCGGAGCCCGCCGCCCCTGATCACCAGGGGGGGGAGGGTCCCGTCTGCTCTCCCGTCGATCCTGGCGCCCATTGCGCGCAGCGGTTCGGCGACGCGCCCCATCGGCCGTCGGCCGATGGATTCGTCGCCGACCAGCACAGTCAGACCGGGGATGGCCGCCGCCCACCCGGCCAGGAGGCGGATGCCGGTACCGGAGTTGCCGACATCGACGACCCGGTCCGGTTCGTGCAAACGCGTGGCGCTCCCGTTGACGGCGACGGTCGTCTTGCCGATCCGCACGAGGTCGGCGCCGAAGGCCTGGATGGCCGAAGCGGTATGGCGGACGTCCTCTCCTCCTGACAGCCCGCGGAGCTCAGATCGTCCCTCCGCTCGCGCCGCCACCAGCAAGGCCCGGTGAGATACGGACTTGTCGCCTGGCATCCGGAGCACCCCGCGCAGGCCGGCGGCAGCGCTCTCGACCGTGAACGTTGTCACGGCTGCTCTTCCTCGGCTCGCCGGCGCGGGAGCATCACGGACCCGGGCTGCGGCCCGACGTGCGGTAGCCGCGGGTGGATAATGATTCGCGCAGTACGGCGCTGGCCCCCTCGTCGACCACCAGCACCAGCACGCCACGGTCGCCCTCCGCGGAGTGGGCGATCTCGAAGTCGAACACGTTGATCCCGAGGTCCCCGGCCAAGGTGAGTACCTCCGCTGCGACGCCAGGGCGGTCGAGGACGGGGATTCGCACCTCAGTGGTGCGAGCCGGGTCGGGGATCCCCGATGGCAGGTTGGCTCGCGCCTCTCGGGCCCGCTCGAGCATCTTGAGCAGACCGTCTCGGTCCCTCTCGGCAACGATGCGACGCACGTCTGACAGCTCCGAGACCAATCGGTCGATGAACTGCAAGATGCCATCGCGGTTCTGCAGGCACACGTCGGGCCAGATTCCGGGGTGCCCGGCGGCGATCCTCGTCATGTCCCGGAACCCGCCGGCGGCCAGGCGGAGGAGATCGCCCTGCTCCTGCGCCGCGTCGGCGGCCAGGTTCATGAGGGTGGCCGCGGTCAGGTGAGGCACGTGGGAAACCACCGCCACCAAGGCGTCGTGACGGGCAGGTGGCAGCGCCACCACGTTGGCGCCCAACGCCGACGCGACGGCCTGCACGGCTGCATACGTGTCTGGGCTGGTGTGGTCGGTGGGGGTCAAAACCCACGTCGCACCGATGAAGAGGTCAGGGTCGGCACCGTCCAAGCCTTCCTGCTCCGAGCCGGCCATGGGGTGACCACCGACGAAGCGGGGGTCGGCAACGGCCTCGGCGATCGGGCCCTTGACGCCGGCGACGTCGGTCACCACGCCCGGGTTCTGCAGTGCCCGGCGAGCGGCGTCGGGCACGCTGCCGGCGGGCGTAGCAATGAAGGTGATCTCCGCCCGGGTGTCGATCCCCACGGCGTCGAGCGCCCCGATCTCCAATGCTCGGGCCCCTCGGTCTCCTTCGGTGTCGGTGCCCGTAACGATCCAACCCCGCTGGCGCAGGGCCATGCCGAGCGATCCGCCAATCAGGCCCACTCCGACGATCTGGGCTCGTCGGAGCTCAGAGCCCGAGTCAGCCCCGCGTCCCGTGACGCCCGACCGACCCTCGGCGTGCCGATCGCTTCGCTCCTGGGTGGACAGGGCAGCTGAGGATCCTTCGGCGGCTGCTCCTGACACGGCTCGCAACCCTAGAGGCGGTCAGGGTCAGGCCTCACATCGCGGCCACGGCATGTGGTGCGCCGAGCCGTCAGCGCCGGCGCCTTGCTGTCGCCAGGTCGCGCGCCGCCGACGCCTTTTCCAGGCCGCGCAGCTCGTCGACGGTCAGCGGCCGCCACTCTCCCGGAGCCAGGCGCTGGTCGCGCACCGGCCCGATACGGGTCCGGACCAGCCGCCGGACCGGATGGCCCACGGCCTGGCACATGCGCCTAACCTGCCGATTGCGACCTTCGTGCACGACGATGCGGAGGGTGTCAGCCGCCACGATTGCCACCTTGGCCGGCGCCGTCATCCCGTCGTCTAGCTCGACGCCCTCGCGCAGCGCACGTATCGCGGCAGGGCGCGGGGCGCCGTCCACCACGGCCAGGTACTCCTTCTCCACCCCGAAGCGCGGATGGGTCAGCCTGAAGGTCAGGTCACCGTCGTTGGTGAGGAGCAGGAGGCCCTCACTGTCGACGTCCAGCCGGCCGACCGGATAGACCCGTGGCTCCTCCGGTACCAGTCCGACGACTGTCGGGCGGCCCTCGGGATCGGCGGCGGTGCTGACCACGCCGGTGGGTTTGTTGAGGAGGTAGTAGACCAAGCCCGGCCGCACCGACACCGGTACGCCGTCTACCTCGATGCGGTCCTGGTCGGCATCGACCCTGCGCCCGAGAACGGCGATCTCGCCGTTGACCGACACCCTGCCGGCGTCGATCAGCTCCTCCGAGACCCGCCGGCTGCCGATACCCACACGGGCCAGGACCTTCTGAAGCCGTACCCCCTGGTGCTCGGTGGGGCGCTCAGGCACCGTCGTAGTGACCGTTGCCACCATGACGGTCGCGGTTCCCGTCATCCCCGTTGTCGTGCGGCGCGACTGACGTGGCCTGCTCTACAGCCGGGATCTCGTGGACAGCATCTTCCTCGTCCGTCGGACCGGCCTCGGGCTCGGCCTCGGGCTCGGGCTCGGAAGTATTCTCAGCGTCCGCCGGACCCACCTGCAGGCTGTGCTCCAGGGCCTCCATCACCTCTGGGCCGGGCACGAATCCGGCCAGGGACGGGAGTCCCGCCACCGTGTCGAGCCCCAGCCGCTCGAGGAAGAGCGGGGTGGTCCCGTAGAGGACCGCCTGCCCCGGGCCGGGGTCGCGGCCGACCTCGTCTATCAACCCTCGCTGTTGCAGCGTGCGCATGACGCCGTCCGCGTTGACGCCGCGAATCGATGCGATCTGAGCCCGAGAGACGGGCTGCTTGTAGGCGACGATGGCGAGGGTTTCCAGCGCCGCGGCCGACATACGGGCGTTCTGCCCTTCGAGGACGAAGCGCTCGACGTAGGGGGCCAGGTCCGGATGGCTCTGGAACCGGTAGCCGCCGGCGACCCGGATCAGGACGAAGCCCCGGTCGCTCTCACGGTGCTCTGCTCCGAGCTGATCGCAGAGCTGCTCTATGGCGAGGGGCGACATCTCGAGCAGCTGTGCCAGCAACCCCGGCTCGACGGGATCGCTCGCGACCATGAGTATGGCCTCTATGGCTCGAGCCGCCTCCGATGCCATCAGCCCTGGTACTCCTCTACTCCCGCCACCACGGGATCTGCGCCGCCTGCGGAGGGAGCACCGAGCCAGTCGATGTGAAGCTCGGCGAAGCTCCCTGATTGAGACAGCTCGACGAAACCTTGTTTGTACAGCTCCAGCACTGCGAGGAAACGCACGATCACCTCGAGCCGCTCCGTGAGGCGAGCAGTCAGGGACTTGAAGGTCACCCTCCCTGCCCGCGGCAACTCAGCGGTCAGCTCATCGACCGCTTCGGCGACGCTGGTCCGGATCGGGGCGACGTGGTCCAGTTCGACCGTCGGCGCTGGTCGTGGGGTCAGTACGTTTTGGAGAGCCTCCCTGAGGCGATCCGGCGTCACGCCCTCCAGGAGGTCGGGCACCAAGCCGGCGAAGCGCTCCTCCAAGCCGGACGTGCGAGGGTAGCTGCGCGATGCGGCGTCCATCAGTCGGACCAGCGATGCCGCGGCATCCTTGAAGGTCTTGGCCTCGAGGAGGCGCGCGAGCAGCAAATCTCGCTCCTCCCAGAGCGCCAGCTCCTCCTCGAGCTCGACGTCGTCGCGCCCGGGCAGCAGGCGCCGGGTCTTCAGCTCTAGGAGCACCGCTGCGATCAGGAGAAACTCGGTCGCAACCTCCAGGTCGAGTACTGCCCGCATGTCCTGCAGAGTGGAGACGTAGGCATCGACGATGGAGGCCAGGGACACCTCCCAGAGATCCACTTGCTCCTTGGTGATGAGGTGCAGCAGGAGGTCGAAGGGGCCCTCGAAGACCGGCGTGCTCACAGTGTAGGGCACCCCGACGAGCTTACTGGGGGGATGATCGGCGGGCCGTGATGCCCGGGTGGCTACCATCGACAGGTGACCAGGGTCCTCTCCGGTATCCAGCCCACCGGCCAGCCGCAGCTCGGTAACTACCTGGGCGCGCTCCAGTCGTGGATTGCCCTGCAGGACACCGCCGACGCTTTCTATTGCGTCGTGGATCTTCACGCGCTCACCGTCCCAGGTGAACCCGCCGACCTGCGCGATTCGACCATGGCGATGGCAACCCTCCTGCTGGCGGCGGGGCTCGAGCCGGACCGTTGCACCCTGTTCGTGCAGAGTCACGTGGCCGCCCACAGCCAACTTGCGTGGATCCTCGAGTGCACTGCCAGCTTCGGTGAGATGCGGCGCATGACCCAGTGGAAGGATAAGTCGGCCAAAGGGGGCGAGGAGGCGGCGAGACTAGGTCTCTTGGCCTACCCAGCTCTCATGGCGGCCGACATCCTCCTGTACGACACCGACCGGGTGCCCGTGGGCGACGACCAGCGCCAGCACTTGGAGCTGACCCGGACACTGGCCGAGCGGTTCAACCACCGGTACGGCCAGACGTTCAAGGTCCCAGACGCTCTCATCCCCGAGCGGAGCCGAGGGGGGCGGGTCATGGATCTGCAGGTGCCGACCAGGAAGATGTCCAAATCCAGCGAATCGCCCCAGGGGACCATCTTCCTCTTCGACGAGCCGAAGGACATCGAGCGCAAGATCAAGCGGGCGGTGACCGATGCTGACCAAGGCGTCGACGCGGTGCGATACGACCCGACGGCCAAGCCGGGTGTGTCCAACCTGCTCGGTATCCTGGGCACCATCACCGGTCGCTCGCCGGAGTCCGTGGCCGCCGACTACACCCGGTACGGTCCGCTCAAGGCCGACACCGCCGATGCGGTGGTCGAGTTGCTGGTCCCGGTCCAGGTCCGCTATCGGGAGCTGGCCAGCGACCCGGGCGCGGTGGCCAAGCTCCTGCGAACCGGTGCGGATCGGGCCAACGAGGTGGCGTCTGCCACCGCGGCTCGCGCCGATGCAGCCATAGGTCTACTGCCGCCGTCGTAGGCGCCGTCGTGGCCGCCGGCGCGCCGTCGTGGCCGTCGATCGCCGGCCGAGCCATACCACACAGCCCACCGACCAGCCGGGTCCAGCGCTGGAGCCACCAGGTCTCGCTCAGATCCGGAGAACGGTCGCCCACGCCCGCTCGGCCGGCGAGAAGATGTGGCCGAGGATGCCGTGGGGGTCCCACAAGACCAGGACGAGCAGGATGGGCATCGCATATTGGCGCAGCTTGGCCCACGCCGGCCACGCCGACGCTGGCAGGAGCCGCTCGACGACCGCCGACCCGTCCAGGGGCGGTAGGGGCAGGAGGTTGAAGACTGCCAGGCTCACATTGATGAACCCGAAGAGGAACAGCACCCGATCGGTCAGGTCCAACGAGTTGAGCCCGTACTGGGTCAGGGCCTCGTAAACCCGCTGTGCGCTGCCCGCCGGCCTTGCCAGCCGGATCAGGATGATGGAGATCCCGGATAGGGCCAGGTTGGTGGCTGGACCAGCCAGGCTGGTCCACAGGGCATTGTTACGGGGGCTGCGCATCCTCGACGGATTGATCGGGACCGGTTTGGCGTAACCGAAGGCACCGAGCCCGGAGAGGGCCAGCACGGCGGGCAGCACGAGAGTCCCGATGGGGTCGACATGGCGCAGCGGATTGAGTGTCAGGCGCCCGGCTCGCTTGGCCGTGTCGTCACCGAAGGCCAGGGCGGCGACGCCGTGAGCCACCTCGTGGAGGATGATCGACGGGACTACCACGGCGAAGACCAGCAATGTGGTCGAGGAAAGGGTGTGCCGCAGCGCCCACAGTGCCAGGAGGAGCAGCCCCAGAGCGACGAGCGCCTGCGGGTGCATCAGCCGGCTGCGTCGGGAGGATCGCGGCTCAACCACGACGTAAGGCTCCCACAACCTCCACGCGATCCGGCGGCAGGAGCGGTGGGCTCAGCCGGCGGCGCTGCAGGTCACGCAGCGACGGGCGCTCGGCATGGCCTCCAGGCGCGCTTCGGCGATGGGCTGGGCGCAGCGTTCACAGATCCCGTAGGCCGGGGTGGCCGTGCCGTCCAGCTTCGCCAGGGCCAGCTCTACATCTTCGAGCCCGGATCGGAGCTTGGCGACCAGCACGCCCGTCTCGCCGCGCTCGGCGTTGACCTGGCTGGAGTCGGCGAAGTTGGCGTCGTACTCGAGGGCTCCGGTGCCGTCCAGCGCTCCGAGCTCCGAGAGCTCGTCGCGCAGCGACGACCGCTCGGCCTCGAGTGCTGTGCGCAGCGCGCTTACCTCGGTATCAGCCATCATCCATCGAACGGTACACCTCGATCCACCGCCAGGTTGGGCAATCGTCGATCCAGGCGCGCTGAGGCCTTGAAACGTTCACCCCGGGGGCCAGCGTGGCTAAGAGGTGGCCGCGGTCAGGAGATGGTGGAAGCGCCGCCGGCGGCGAGGGTCAGCCCGATGATCGTCTTGGCATCGGCCAGCTCCCCGGCGGCGATGAGCCCGGGTACATCCGCCAGCGCCACTTCTTCGGTAGTCATGTGGTTTTCCTCGATGCCCTGCAGGTTGGTGGCCACGACCGTCAGGCCCCGGGCCACGAACACATGGGTGCACTCGTCGCTGATCCCGACCGAGTTGAAGAACCGGGCAACCAGGTCCATCCGCTCGGCTCGTCGACCGACCTCCTCCTCCAGCTCGCGCGCCGCGGTGAGCTCGACCGCTTCTCCCTCCACGTCCCGCTTGCCGGCGGGGATCTCCAGCAGCTCACGGTCCAGCGCGGCCCGGTACTGGCGAACCAAAAGAGCCGTGCGGTCGTCGACGAGGGGGACGACGGCGACCGCACCCGGGTGGTGGATGATCGTCCGCGTGAAATTCTCCCCGCCCGGGCTCTGGAAGCGTCCCTCGGCCACCTGGAACAGGTGGGTCGCGAGAAGCCGCTCCTCAGAGAGCTTGCGAAACGCGCGCAACGTCGTGAAGGTCGAGCAGGCGCGGAGCCCGGCCCTCGGCGCGGGTCAGCGCCGCCCCTACCAGCTCCCGGAACAGCGGGTGGGGCCGGTCGGGACGGCTCTTGAACTCGGGATGAGCCTGGGTGCCGACCCAGAACGGGTGGCCTGGGAGCTCGATGAACTCGACCAGGCGGTCATCGGGCGAGCTACCAGAGCAGCACAGGCCGGCTTCTTTGAGGCGACCTCGGTAGCGGGGGTTGACCTCGTAGCGATGCCGGTGCCGCTCCCAGATCAGCTCCTCGCCGTAGGCGTCCGCCACTTTCGAGCCCGGCACCAACTTGGCGGGCCAGGTCCCCAGCCTCATGGTGCCGCCCATGTCGACGACGGAGCGCTGGTCGTCCATCAAGTCGATCACCAGGTACGGGGCGATGGAGTCGAACTCCCGAGAGTTGGCTCCCTCCATACCGGCGACGTTACGCGCGTAGTCGATGACCATGACCTGGAGTCCCAGGCACAGGCCCAAGCAGGGGATCTCGTGCTCGCGGGCGTAGGCCGCTGCTCTGATCTTGCCCTCGATCCCCCGCTCGCCGAAACCGCCGGGAATGACGATCCCGTCGAGGTCACGCAGGCGCCCATCGGCCAGGAGGCCCTGCACGTCCTCCGCCTGGACCCATTCCAGCTGGATGGCAACCCCGTGGTGGTATCCGCCGTGCCGAAGGGCCTCGACCACTGACAGGTAGGCGTCGGGCAGGTTGACGTACTTGCCGATCACGCCGATGCGCACCGGACGTGTCGCGGCCTCCACCCTGTCGACCAGGTGCTCCCACTCGCTCAGGTCGATCGGGTGCTTGGGGACCCCGGCGTCGTCGACACCGTCGAATCGAAGGAGCTGGCAGACGTAGGTGTCGAGGCCCTCCTCGTGCAGAGTCAACGGGATCTCGTAGAGGTTGGGGGCATCGGTGCACGACACGACGGCCGCCACCGGGACTTCGCAGAGGAGAGATATTTTCCTCTTCAGTGCCGGCGAGATGCTCCGGTCGCTGCGGCAGATGATGACGTCGGGCTGAATACCCCGGCTGCGCAGCTCGGTCACCGAGTGCTGCGTCGGCTTGGTCTTCTGTTCTCCCGACGGTCCGAGGTACGGGACCAAGGTGACGTGGATGTAGCAGACGTTGTCCCGACCAACGTCCATACGGAACTGCCGGATCGCCTCGAGGAACGGCAGGATCTCGATGTCGCCGACGGTGCCGCCCACCTCGGTGATGACCACGTCGATATCGTCGCCGGACAAGCGCAGGACGCGGTCTTTGATCTCGTCAGTGATGTGGGGAATGACCTGCACCGTCTTGCCCAGGTAGTCGCCTCGGCGCTCCTTGGCGATCACTCCTGAATAGATGGACCCGGTCGTGGCATTGGAGTCCCGGTTGAGGTTGACGTCGATGAAGCGCTCGTAATGGCCGAGGTCGAGGTCGGTCTCACCGCCGTCGTCGGTGACGAACACCTCGCCGTGTTCGAACGGGTTCATGGTGCCGGGGTCGACGTTGAGGTACGGGTCGAGCTTCTGCATCGTGACTCGCAGCCCCCGGCTCTTGAGCAGTCGCCCCAGCGAGGAGGCGGTCAGTCCCTTGCCGAGGGAGCTTGCCACGCCTCCGGTGACGAAGATGTGCTTCGCCAAGTCTCGTCCTTCCTTTCTGGAGCAGGGGCAGCAGCCTCGACGCCCGGAGGCACCCTACCGGCTGGACGCGACCGGGGCAGTCATGCCTTCGGCACGCGCGCTTCGGGATCACCGCCCGCTGCGCGCCACCTCGAGCAACTCTGCGGCGTGGGATCGAGCAGTGCCACTGTCCGGGCTTCCCGACAGCATGCGGGCCAGCTCCACGACCCTGCGGGCGTCGGCAACAGGCTCGGCTGAGGTTCGCGTGCGACCCCCGGCCTCCACCTTCGAGACCGCCACCTGGTGGTCGGCGAAGGCGGCCACCTGCGGCAGGTGGGTGACGACCAGAACCTGGTGGTGCTCGCCGAGGGCGGCAAGCGCCCTACCCACCGCGACAGCAGCCTCGCCTCCTATCCCGGCATCGACCTCGTCGAACACCAGTGTTCGCGCCGTCGCCTCACTCCCTTCGAGCGCCAGGGGCAGTGCCCGAGAGCGTGCTCGGCTCTTGCCGCCCGCGCTGCCGTTGCTGGACGATGTGCGCAAGCCGCTCAGGACGAGGCGTAGCGCCAGCATGGTGCGCGCCAGCTCGCCGCCGGAAGCGACCTTGGCCAGAGGCAGGGCGGCCTCGCCGGCGTTGGCACCCAGCAGCCAGGTGACGTCGTCCCCCCCTGCCCCTGGACCGATCTCGATGGCGAAACGGGCCCGTGGCATGGCCAGGGTCCGCAGCTCGGCCTCGACCGCCGCTGCGAGCACGGGGGCGGCGGCGCGCCGGGCGGCGCCGATGTCGGCAGCGGCACTCTCGACCGCTGCTACGGCGGCTCTGCGGTGGGCGTCGAGGGCTGCGGCGCGCCCGTCCCAGTCTTCGAGCTCCTCCATCGCGGTGCGGGTGGCCTCCCGGTACTCGATGACCTCCGCCAGGTTGGCGCCGTACTTGCGACGGAGGTCGCGTAGCAGCTGGCGGCGACTCAGCACCATGGCCAGGCGCTCTGGGTCATCCTCGAAGCGTTCCTCCGAGGAGCGCGCCTCGCTTCCGATGTCGGTCAGCTCCGCCTCGACGGCGCGCAGCCGGTCGTGGATTCCCCGGAGCGGTGCCCGGCCGGCGAGAGCGGCGATCGCTTCGCCGACCCGGTCGAGGGCGCCGCCGTCGGCATGCATTGCTTCGCGCACCGTGCGGGCGGCTTCTCGATGGGCCCCGGCGTCGCTGAGCCGGTCCTCCTCGGCCACGAGCAACTCGTCCTCGTCGGGATCCTGGAGCGCCGCGCCTTCTAGCTCGTCGAGTTGGAAGCGCAGCAAGTCCATCTCCCGGGCTCGTGATCGCGCATCGCCTCCGAGAGCGGCCAGCTTCACCTCGACGGCGGCCAGCGCCTGGCGGGCTGCCACCAGAGGGCTGTGGTCCACACCGCCGGCTCGGTCGAGGGCGGCTCGCTGGGCCACCGCGGTGAAGAGTGCCTGATGGGCGTGCTGCCCGTGCAGGTCCACGAGGCTTCTGCCGGTCTCGGCCAAGACCGACAGGGTCGCCATCCGGCCCCCGACGTAAGCCCGGGAGCGGCCCGTTGCCGGAACGACGCGAGCCAATACGACATCGTCGCCGCTGCACATCTCGGCGGTGGGCGCACCCTCGGGGTGCGAGCAGAAGCGCCCTTCGACCACCGCCTCTTGGGCACCGGGCCTCACCAACACCGGGTCGGCCCGCCCGCCGAGGAGGAGATCGATGGCTTCCACCAGCAGCGTCTTGCCGGCACCGGTCTCTCCGCTCAGGGCCGTCATCCCCGGGTCCAGCATCAGTGTCAGGTCGTCGATGACTCCGAGATCACGGACCCGTAGCTCGCGCAGCACGACCGAGCCCCCCTTCCCTCACCTGTCCGCCAGATCGAACTTGCCCTTCAAGATGCGGTGGAAGTCGCGCTCCTCGAAGGTGACAAGGAGGGCATCGCGTCGCCCCTGCCGGCATGTGACCGTCTGACCCGGCACGATCGGGATCGGCCGCCACCCATCGAGTACCAGCTCCGCCTTGGCGTCGTCGATCGGCCGCAATTCAACCTCCTCGCCAGCGTCGAGCACCAGCGAGCGGTCGAACAGCCCGTGGGGCGCGACCGGGGTCACGATGTGGACCCGGGCGCGGGGTGAGACGATCGGGCCCCTCGCCGAGAGGTTGTAGGCGGTCGAGCCCGTCGGGGTGCACACGATGAGCGAGTCGGCGGCATAACGCAGGAACGGTGAACCGTTCAGGCTCAGCTCGGCCCGCACGGTGTGGCCTTTGGCGTCACGTTGGAGGACCACGTCGTTGAGGGCCCGGCGCGTCGGCGACGGGGGCGCCTCCCCTCCGCGCACCTCGACGTCCAGGGTCATCCTGGGTTCGACGCGATAGTCGCCGCCGAGAAAGCACTCCAGGGCCGCGGTCAGGCCGTCGGGCTCCACAGTGGTCAGATAGCCGAGGTGGCCCAGGTTGACGCCGAGAACCGGAACGTCTGCCCCGCAGACGGCGTCGACGGTCCTCAGCATGGTGCCGTCCCCGCCGAGGCTGACAGCCAGGTCCAGCTCGCCGGCGTCGCAATCCAGCTCGGTGTCGACGATCGTGCGGGACTCGTGACCCCTGGCGCGTAGCCACTCGCCTGCGCCTTCTGCGGCGGCCACTGCGGCCGGGCGGCCGCTGTGGACCCCGAATCCGATAACGGCCACTTCAGAGCCCGGCCAGGGCGCGGCCGGCTGCTACGGCCCTCTCAGGGTCCCAGCGTCCCTCGGGGACGCCGGGGCGCAGGTGAACCAGGAACTCGACGTTGCCGTCGGCGCCGCGCAGCGGGGAGGCCATGACCCCCATCATGCTCGCTCCCCGCGCCTGCCACGCGGAGGCCACCTCGTGCAGCGTCCGCCGCCATACCTCGGGGTCGCGCACCACGCCCTTGCCGGCACTCACCTCCTGGCGTCCGGCTTCGAACTGAGGCTTCACCAGCACCACGGCGTCGGCGCCGGGAGCCAGGAGGGCGGCGAGTGCCGGCGCCACCGTGCGCAAGGAGATGAACGAGAGGTCGGCCACGAGCAGGGCAAAGGGAGCGTCGGGCAGGTCGGCTGGTGCCAGGGAGCGCACGTTGGTGCGCTCGAGAGAGACCACGCGCGGGTCTTCCCGCAACCGCTCGTGCAACTGGTTTCGCCCGACATCGACCGCTATCACTCGGACTGCACCCCGTTGCAGCAGGCAGTCGGTGAAGCCCCCGGTCGATGCACCTGCGTCCAGTGCGGTCAGCCCGCGGGGGTCGACGCCGAAGCACTCCAGCGCGGCGTCGAGCTTTTCGCCGGCGCGTCCGACGAAGCGGGGCGGGGGTCCGCTGAGTGTCACCGGCTCGGTCCGGTCGACCATCCTGGCGGCCCGCAACGCCGGGGCCCCGCCCACCAGCACCCTTTGGTCCTCTATCAGCGCCTGCGCCTGCGACCGGCTTTCGGCTAGGCCGCGCCGGACCAACTCCGTGTCGAGCCGCCGGCGAGTGCTCAGCGGCGCTTGTCGGCGCCGGCGACCTTCTTAGCCGGAGCCTTCCTCGGAGCGGCGCTTGTCGGGTCCAGCCGGGCCGCCGCTCCCGCGGCCGCGGTCCCCCGCTGCGCTGCGACTTTCTTGGCGGCCTGGGCCCGCTTGGCGGGCGCCCTCTTCGCAGGAGCCTTCTTGGCGGGAGCCCGTGCGGCGGAAGGGGCACGCCGAGCGGAAGGGGCACCACTCAACTTCTGCTCAAGGTCCACCAGGTCTGACTTGGTCGCCAGCCCCAGTGCTCCTAGCTGGGCGGCGATCTCCTTGCGGATGACATCGAGGACGAAGTCGGTGCCCTTGCGGCCGGCACCCACTAGGTCCTCGACCTGGTCGGTCGCCTGCTTCTGGGTGCTCTGGCCGGCCCGGCCCAGCTCCCGGAGGAAATCCACGGCACGGCTGCGGGCGGCCTCGAGGAAATCCTCCCCGGCCGCGGAGTACTGCTTGAACCTGTCGTCGGTGGCCATGCCCCCATACTACCCAGATTTTCACCGACGCGCTTGCTCTAGCAAGCACCCGTTGGGCGAGCGGTCGGTGTGTCGAATGCCGGGTCCAAGACGGTGGTCACCAGCCTCGCCAAGTTCTCGGATACGACTGCAGGGGCCGGATCCGCCGGCACCTCCTCACGCCGGGTGACCCCGGTGAGCACTAGCCCGAAGGGTGCACCGATCAAGCTGGCGAACCGGCCGTCGGTGTCGAGCCGGTCACCGACCATGATCCCGACCGTTCCGTAGCGGTAGCGGACCAGGTCGGCCACAGCCTGGTGTGGCTTGCCGGCCACCGTGGGGTCTACTCCCGAGGCCACCGAGAGGAAGGCGATCACCGCTCCCGCTCCGGGCAGGAGGCCGCCGGGGGTCGGGAAGGTAGCGTCGGTGTTGGTAGCCACGAACCGGCTGCCAGCGCGGATGGCGCTGGCGGACGCGGCCAGCTCGTCGTAGTCGAGGATCGGCGCTCTGCCCACCACTACCGCGTCCGGCTCCGCGGTCGGCGCCACAACGTTCACGCCCCGGACGGCAAGCGCCTCGTGTACCCCGCTCCCGCCGACCACCGCGGCGGACGTACCCGGCTGGAGCAAGGAGGCGGCCGCCTGCGCAGAAGACACCACTTCGTCGGCGTCCGCGTCCACCCCGGCGGCGCGTAGCGAAGCCACGTGCTCGTCGATCGTCGGGCCGGCGTTGTTGGTGACGAAAGCGACTGTGTGGCCTGCGGAGCGCAGGCGCGCCACGGCTTCGGCCGAGCCGGGGATGGGTTGCCCCGCCAACCAGACGACGCCGTCGAGGTCCAGCACCCAGAGCACCCGACACTCTCGCACGTCACCGCACCCCTCGGGTCGCTTTGCCGGCGGTTGGCTCCGTCCGCTACGCACGGGAGGTGCCCCGCTTCGAGCCATTCTCCGGTTTGCGCTACTCACCGTCACACATCTCTTCCCTCGACGATGTCGTCTGCCCTCCCTACGACGTGATCTCGGAGGAGGATCGGCGTGTCTTGGTCGAGCGCAGCCCGTACAACATCGTGCGCTTGGAGTTGCCGGCGGGCGATACTCCCGACCCTTACAGCGCGGCGGCAGAGCTGCTCGACGGCTGGCGCGACGGGGGCGTCTTGCAGCGCGACAGAACGCCGTCGTTCTACGGGTACCGGATGTCGTACACCGACGACTCCGGCCAGCCCCGCTCCACGATGGGGGTCATCGGAGCACTGGGTCTCGAGCCTCCCGGCGAAGGGATTCTTCCCCACGAGGAGACGACCCCGAAGGCCAAGTCGGATCGCTTACGGCTGCTGCGTGCGACCCGCGCCAACCTTTCGCCCATCTGGGTCTTGACCCCCGTCACCGGCCTCGCCGAGCTGTGCAATCCCCCCGCCCATCCCGCGGAGCACACCATCGAAGCCGCCCAGGTCGCCGGGTCGGAGAACGTGCTGCACGAGCTCTGGCCGATCGTCGACGACGATCGCATCGCCGCCATCGCCGCACATGTCGCGTCGGAGCCGGTACTGGTGGCTGACGGGCATCACCGCTACGAGACGGCGCTGACCTTCCAAGCCGAGGACCGATCGCCGGCGTCCGCGTCGGTGCTGGCCTTGGTCGTCGAGCTGGACGACCGCCAGCTGTCGGTCCAAGCCATCCACCGGCTGGTCGCCGGGGTGGCCGCCGACGCCCTGCTCGAAGCGCTTGGCGAGGCTTTCGACCTGAGTCCCACGTCTCCGATCGGCGCCGACATCGCGTCTCGGATGGCTGACGCGGGCGCCTTGGCCGTGGTCACCTCGGCCGGCACCTGGATGGCGAAGGCCAAGGCCCACACGCGGGCGGCAGCCACCCACGATCTCGATTCGAGCCGCCTTGACGTGGTCCTCGCGGTGCTCCCCGGAGCGGAGGTGAGCTTCCAGCACGGCTGGGAATCGGCTGCGGCGGCGGTGGCAGCCGGTGAGGCGACCGCCGCCGTGCTCCTACGACCGGCCACGGTGGAGCAGATCGCCGGCATCAGTCGCGGTGGGGTGCGGATGCCACCGAAGACGACGTTTTTCTGGCCGAAGCCCCGCACCGGCTTGGTGCTCAGGGAGCTCGTCGGCTGACGGGGCGCGCTCGAGCGCGCAGGACTCCGGCGTCTAGGAGGATCTCCGCCAGTTGGTCGGGTGCCTCGAACGGCAACTGATGGCCGGCGCCCGAAATGGCAACGAGCCTGGCTGCCGGGATGCTCTCGGCCAAGTGCCGGCTCAGCTTGTGAGCCAAGAGGGTGTCTCGGGTGCCGGAGACCACCAGCGTCGGGATACTGATCGCTGCCACCTCGGGCCGGAGGTCCATAGCTGCCATCTGCTCCAGGAAATCCCGGCGGGCCTCCGGAGCAGTGGCCAGGAACGACTCGCGGGTGGCGGCCAAGTGCACCGTCGAGGCCTTGGACCCCACCGAGCCGCGGAGCAGCAGCGGGCCGATCACCGGCCGGCGCATGGCCGTCTCCAAGTGCCTGCTGGCGACGACAGCACCGGCGACTCGCGTGTAGGGCTGCCCGAGGCTGACGCTCGACGCGGCGGTGGAGACGAGCAACAGGCTGGCGACCTGCTCCGCCAAGATGTGCGGGTGACGGCTGGCGAAGGACTGCACCGCCATGCCTCCCATGGAGTGGCCCGCCAGAACCACATCCCGCAGACCCAGCGAGCGGAGGACAGCGGCTACGTCGTCGCCAATGGCAGCCACGGTCCTACCGTCACTGCCAACGGTGGAGTGTCCGTGTGAGCGTTGGTCGTAGGCCACCACGCAGCGGCCGGCCTCGACCAGACGCCGAGCAACCGGGCCCCAGATACGCATATCTCCTGTCCAACCATGGACCAGGACCACCGTCGGCAATGATCGGTCACCGCAGGTGCGGACCAGGAGCCGGGCGCCGTCGCCAGTGGTGACCGATTGGTCTTCGCCGACCGGCAGCGTGAGAGGAGCGCCCCCGGTCGGGTCCGGATTGCTCCCCCATCTCCGGACGGCCAACCGAGGAGCGGCGACGAGGGCGGCGGCGGCCCCGGCCAACGCAAGGTGACGAGACCCCGCTCTTCGAGACACCGCCGGCACGCGCACGCTCCCCATTTTACCATCAGTCACTGGCACATTGATCGCCGGCTCTCAGGAATCTGTCAGCAGTATCTCAGAGGTTGTTGACCGAGCTCTCAGCAGCCATTGAGGCCCGATGGCGAGAGTAGAAGTACCAAGCCAGCGACCCCCCGGAGTACGCGATGAGCACCAGCGACATGACCAACAGCGATCCCAACGCCAGCGATCCCAGCGCCAACCCGGTACCTCCAGCCCCGCCATCGAGGCCAGACGCGTGGGTCTTGCAAGCTCCGCCGCGCTCTCCGGCGGGTGGAGAGCGCCAAGCGCATCCCGCCGGCAGCAAGAGGCGCCGCTTCGGGGTGGCGGCGCTCGGTGCGACCCTCGTCGCCGGGGGCGGAGCGGGCGCATTGGCCACGGCCCTCATCAGCGGCGGGGGCACCTCCACCGTGATCCAGACCGTTGCTGCGCAAGCCTCGACGGCCGCCGCTGGCAGCACGATCCAGGCCGTCGTTGCCAAGGTCGAGCCGGCGCTGGTCGACATCCACACGACGGGCACTTCCTCGGCGTCGTCGGCGTTCGGGAGCGGGCTCAACCCGTTCGGTGCCGGACAGACCACCACCGCTGCGGCGGGCACCGGCATGATCATCGGATCGAATGGCCTGATCCTGACCAACGCCCACGTGCTGGAAGGAGCCACGTCTATCAACGTGACTTTCAACGGCCAGACCAGCAGCCACCCCGCCACTTTGGTCGGCGAGGACGCCGCCAAGGACATCGCGTTGATCCGGGTCTCCGGTCAGTCCAACCTGCCGACGGTCTCCCTAGCCGGCTCGGCGGGCGTTCAGACCGGTGACTCGGTTCTCGCCATCGGCAACGCGCTGGATCTCCAAAACGGCGGCTTCACTGTGAGTAACGGCATCATCTCGGGACTCAACCGTGCCATCACCACCAATAACAACGAGAACCTGTCGAACTTGATCCAGACCGATGCCGCTATCAGTTCGGGTGACTCCGGGGGAGCGCTGGTCAACGCCGCCGGTCAGGTCATAGGCATGAACACCGCTTCGGCGGCCAGCACCGGCACCAACACGGCCCAGAACATCGGCTTCGCCATCCCCACTTCCACGATCCTTCCCGAGCTGGCCACGCTGGAGAAGGGCAACATCGGCACGCCGACGGTTGGCAGCTCGTCGTCCTCGGCGTTGTCGTCTTCGGGGCTCACCGGCCAGCTCCCGGGCTACGGGTACTCCTACGGGCCGCAGTTCGCCGGCAGTTACTAGGGGCGTCCGGGCTAACGGCTGCTCGCTAGCCGCCGCCAGCCAGGCGCAGCCCCGTGAAGGCCCAGCGTGCTCCGAGAGGGAAGAAGTTGCGATAGGTGAGGCGGGCATGACCGGGAGGGGTCACGCACGCTGATCCCCGCAGCGCATGTTGCCCTGACATGAACTTGCCGTTGTACTCCCCCACCGCGCCCGGCGCCGGCGAGAAGCGGGGATATGGCAGGTAGGCGCTGGCGGTCCACTGCCATACCTGCCCGTACCAACCGCCGTCGTCGGTGGCGCGAGGGTGCAGGCTCACGGGACGCAGGGGCGGTTCCCCGCGAGTATTAGCCGAATGCTCCCACTCTGCTTCGGTAGGCAACCGTGCGCCCGACCAGCGGGCGAAGGCGTCGCCCTCGTAGTAGCTGATGTGGACCACCGGGTCGGAGGGATCCGGGGCTCGCATGCCGGCAAGGGTATGGACCCTCCAGCCGGCCGAGCCGTCCCGCTCCCAGTACAAGGGAGCCTCCTGGCCCGCCGCCTGGATCGCGGCCCAACCGTCGGACAGCCATAGCTCGGGCCGGTGGTACCCGCCGTCCTCCATGAACGCCAGCCAGTCACCGACGCTGACCAGTCGATCGGCGACGGAATACGGTTCGAGCCACTCCAAGTGGGCCGGGGTCTCGTTGTCGTAGGTGAAGGAGCTTCCGCCGCCGGGGGCCGGCGCCGGTCCTGCTCCGATCTCCACCAGGCCGCCCTCGAACTGCAGCCACCCGACCGGGCGTTCCACGCCTGAGGCCGGGCTTTCGAGGTGGTAGGGCGGACGGAATGGGTTGGTCCCGAGCACATGCTTGATGTCCATGAGCAGGAGCTCCTGGTGCTGCTGTTCATGGTGCAGCCCCAGCTCGACGATCGCGGTCGCTTCGGGTGGCAGGTCGCCCGCCAAGAAAGCTCCCATCGCCCCATCCACGCATTCGCGGTAGCGGCCGATCTCGGCAGCCCCGGGGCGAGTCAGCATCCCCCGCTCGGCACGCGGGTGCCGGGGACCGACGCCGTCGTAGTAGGAGTTGAACAGGTACATGTTCCGCTCGTCGACGGGACGGTAGTCCCGGAGGTACACCAACAACACGAACTGTTCGAAGAACCAGGTCACGTGAGCTCGGTGCCACTTGGTGGGGCTCACGTCGGGCATGGTCTGGACCGTCTGGTCCTCTGGCGACAGCGGCAGGGCCAGCGACTCGGTCTGCTGGCGAATGGCCATGTATCCGTCGCCAGTGGGCTGGGGCGGTCCCAACGGGGGACGCAGGAGAGCGGTCACTGCGCCACGCTGTCGCTCATGGTGGTGCGGCGCGCACAGCTGACCGCGAACTCCCCGCGCGGATCGGTCCACCAGCCCACCAAGTCGAAGCCGTGGGCGGCGAGCTCGCGGCTGACACCGACCCGGCGGAACTTGGCGGAGACCTCGGTGCTGATCTCCTCTCCGTCGGCGAGCTCCAGCTTCATGTCCAGGGCGGGTATGTGCACGCTCTGGGGCCCGTTGCTGCGCACGCCCATCTCGATCCTCTCCAGGTTGGCGTTCCAGCGGGCCACGTAGTCGAACCGGTCGAGGTCGAAGTCCGCGCCCAGCTCATGGTTGATAACGGCGAGCACGTTGGTCTCGAATGCTGCCGTGACCCCACTGGCGTCGTCGTACGCAGCCAGCAGCCTCTCGGGGTCCTTCACCAGGTCGGTGCCGAGGAGGATCCACTCCCCCGGCTCGAGGGCCGACGCCATAGTCGAGAAGAACCGCAGCCTGTTGGGTTCGTCGAAGTTCCCGAGGGTCCCCCCGAGGAACGCCACCATTCGATCTGGGCCCTTCGGCAGGCGGTCCAGGTGGCGCTCGAAGTCCCCGACCACGCCCTCGATGGCCAGGCGCTCGTGGGCTGAGGACAACTCGGAGACCGCCGCCCGCAACGTCGGCTCTGCCACGTCGAAAGCAACGAACCGCTGCAGGGAGCCCCCAGCCTCCAGGGCGGCGATGAGTAGTCGCGTCTTCTCCGAGGTCCCGGACCCGAGCTCGATGAGGGTCGTAGCGGGTGCCTCGGCGGCGATCTCGCCGGCGTGGGCTTGGAGCACCGCACGCTCAGCCCTCGTGGGGTAGTACTCAGGCAGCTCGGTGATGGCTTCGAACAACTCGCAACCGTGCTCGTCGTAGAGCCATTTGGCGGGGAGCCACTTCGGGTCCGATGTGAGGCCGACGCGAACGTCGTGGGCGAGGGCTGCTGCTAGGTCGCTAGGGGTGAGGTGGACCTCGACGGGCGGGGAGTCCGTGGTCGTCATACGAGGCATCGCTCCTTCCAGGCGCGTCAGGTGCGCCCGACGACCCCTCGACCCTACCCAGCGGCGACAGACTAAGGGCTCAGCCGACGGTCCATGTGGCGCCGGACGCCAAGAGGGCGTCGAGGTCGCCAGGGCCCTTCTGGTCCGACGCGCGCAGGACCTGGCTGTTGACCAGGCTGCCGTAGTCGGCTCGCTCGACCGCCCGGAACACTCCGATGGGCGTTGGGGAAGTGGGACCGTCGGCCAACCGGGAGAGAGCGAAGGCCACGCTCGGGTCGGGCCTGGCTTCGTCGTGCACGGCCAAAGCGCCCTCCCCGACATCTGCGACCTCGACGATGCGGGCGCCGTCGGCGGTCACGACCACGCCCTTTTCACCCTCGACTCCGAAGCGGATCGGCTCGCCGTGGACCAGCGGGATCAACATCCTCGGCCGGTTGTCCTTGGTGAGGATGGCTTCGAAGGCACCGTCGTTGAACACGTTGCAGTTCTGGTAGATCTCCACCAGGGATGCGCCCTTGTGTTCGTAGGCGCGCTTGAATGTGGCCATCATGTGCTTGCGGTCCATGTCGTGGGTGCGGGCCACGAAGCTGGCCTCCGCTCCGAGGGCCAGGCTCACCGGGTTGTACGGGTGGTCCAGTGAGCCGAACGGAGTGGACTTGGTGACCTTCCCAGTTTCGCTGGTCGGGCTGTACTGCCCCTTGGTCAGCCCGTAGATCTGGTTGTTGAACAGCAAGATCGTGATGTCGACGTTGCGGCGCAGGGCGTGCAACAAGTGGTTGCCCCCGATCGAGAGGGCGTCGCCGTCCCCGGTGATCACCCAGACGTGCAGATCCGGGCGCGACACCGCCAGGCCGGTGGCCAAGGCGGGCGCTCGGCCGTGGATTGAGTGCACCCCATAAGTGTCCATGTAGTACGGGAAGCGGGAGCTGCACCCGATCCCCGAGATGAACACAGTGTCCTCCCGGCGGGCGCCGAGCTCCGGCATCAGCATCTGCACCGCCGTGAGGATGGAATAGTCCCCGCACCCGGGGCACCAGCGGATCTCCTGATCGCTGGTCCAATCCTTCTTCGTCGTCACGGGGACGGCCACATCGGTCATGTGTCGAGCCTTTCGATCTTCACGAACCGGCGAGCGCGTCGAGGACCGCTCGCTCGATCTCGCCGGCCCGGAAGGGCTGGCCGGACATCTTGTTCAATCCCTTGGCGTCAACGAGGAACTCGGCGCGGACGAGCTTGCACAGTTGGCCGAGGTTCATCTCGGGGACCAGCACCTTGGGGTACCGCACCAGCACGTCGCCCAGGTTGGCGGGAAACGGGTTGAGGTGGCGCACGTGGACATGGGCGACGTGGTGACCTTGGAGGCGTACGCGCCGCAGACCTGCAGCGATCGCTCCGTAGGTGGATCCCCACCCGAGAACCAGGAGCTCGGAATCGCCATCGGGGTCATCCACTTCCACGAGGGGGATATCCCTGGCAATGCCGGCCACCTTGGCCACGCGGAGGTGGACCATCTTCTCGTGGTTGGTCGGGTCGTAGCTGACCGTTCCGGCCCCGTCTGCCTTCTCCAAGCCGCCGATCCGGTGCTCCAGGCCGGGGGTGCCAGGCACCGCCCACGGCCGGGCCAGGGTCGTGGCGTCCCGGAGGTACGGCCAGAACTCCTCCCCCCCGTCCCCTCGAACGTGGTTGGGCTCGGTGGCGAACGGAACGCTGATGTCGGGGAGGGCGTCGACGTCGGGGATCTTCCACGGCTCGGCGCCGTTGGCCAGGTACCCGTCGGAGAGCAGGAAGACCGGGGTGCGGTACTTGACGGCGATGCGAGCCGCCTCGATCGCGGCGTGGAAGCAGTCCCCGGGGGTCTGGGGAGCCACGATCGGGACTGGGGCCTCGCCGTGGCGCCCGAACATGGCCTGCAGCAAGTCGGCCTGCTCAGTCTTGGTGGGCAGCCCGGTCGACGGCCCGCCGCGCTGGATGTCGATGATCAGTAGCGGCAGCTCCAGGTTGACGGCCAAACCAATGGTCTCGGTCTTGAGGTCGACACCGGGCCCGCTGGTGGTGGTGACGCCAAGGGCGCCTCCGTAGGACGCGCCGAGGGCCGCGCCGACGCCGGCGATCTCGTCCTCGGCCTGCACGGTGCGGACCCCGAAGTTCTTGTGCTTGGACAGCTCGTGGAGGATGTCCGACGCGGGGGTGATCGGGTAGCTGCCGAGGAAGATCGGCAGCTTGGCCAGCTGCCCGGCGGCGATGAGCCCCCAGGCCAGCGCCGTGTTGCCCGACACGTTGGTGTACCTGCCGGGGTCGAGGGCCGCCGGCTTGACGATGTAGTTGGACTCGAACAACTCGGCGGTCTCGCCGAAGTTGTACCCGGCCTTGAACGCCAGGACGTTGGCCATCTTGACCATGTCGTTCTTGGCGAACTTCGCCTCGATCCAGGCGATCGTCGCCTCGACGGGGCGGGTGTACATCCAGGAGATGACCCCGAGAGCGAACAGGTTCTTGGAACGCTCCGCGTCGCGAGGCTTGGTGCCGCTCGGTTTGACTGCTTCCAGTGTGATGGAGGTCATCGGGATCTCGTAGAGGGTGAAGTCCTTCAGGCTCCCATCCTCGAGCGGGTTGGCGGCATAGCCAGCCTTGGCTAACGCCCGCTCGTCGAAGCTGTCGCTGTTGACGATGATGGTGCCCGCCGGCGCTACGTCCTTGACGTTGGCCCGCAGGGCGGCCGGGTTCATGGCCACCAGCACGCTCGGGTGGTCTCCCGGCGTCAGGATGTCGTGGTCGGAGATGTGGACCTGGAAGGCGGAAACGCCCGCCAGCGTCCCGGCCGGGGCCCGGATCTCGGCGGGAAAGTCAGGCAGCGTCGACAGGTCGTTGCCAAACAGGGCCGAGGACTCCGTGAAGCGATCACCGGTGAGCTGCATGCCATCGCCGGAGTCCCCCGCGAAGCGGATGACGACACGGTCGAGCTCAATGGGGTTGGTCGAAGCGCCGGCGGTCGAAGAGCCTGAGGTCGGTGAGTCAGTGTGCGCTACATCGGTGCGCGGCGGCGAGGCGGTGTCTGCCATACAAGGGTTCCCTTCCCTGCAAATACGAGAGCTGCGCCTCACTCTAGGGCGCGCACCCAGTTGTCCTCAGGTTGGGGGGGGACCCCAGGCCGTCCCCCGACAGTCCCCGGCAGCCCTACAGCAGCGGACCGGTGGGTCTCAAGCGCGCTTCACGCGACGGTGACGGAGGGATCCAGGTAGACGTCTTGGACGGCGTTGATCAGCTGTATGCCCTCCCGGGTCGGTCGCTGGAAGGCCTTGCGCCCGACTATGAGCCCGGCGCCGCCTGCCCGCTTGTTGATCACGGCGGTGCGCAAGGCTTGGGCTAGGTCGTCTTGCCCCTTCGATTCGCCCCCGCTGTTTATCAGGGGGCTCCGACCCATATAACAGTTGACCAGCTGCCAGCGTGTCAGGTCGATGGGGTGCTCAGTGGTCAATGTGTCGTAGACCAGCGGGTCGGTCCGACCGAAACCGATTGCGCCATAGCCATTGTTGCTCTCCGGCTGCTTCTGCTTGATGATGTCGGCCTCGATCGTCACGCCCATATGGTTGGCCTGGCCGGTCAAGTCCGCAGCAGTCGAGTAGTCCACCCCGTCCTTCTTGAAGGCGCTGTTGCGGATATAGCACCAGAGTACGGTGAACATCCCGAGGGCGTGGGCCTCCTGGAAGGCTTCAGACACCTCCTGGATCTGGCGGGTGGCCTCGTCGGAGCCGAAGTAGATGGTCGCCCCCACCCCGCTGGCGCCGAGCTCGTATGCCGCCTGCACGGAGCCATACATGATCTGGTCGTACTTGGCGGGGTAGGTCAGCAGCTCGCTGTGGTTGAGCTTGAGGATGAACGGGATCTTGTGGACGTAGCGCCGACTTACCGCGCCGAGGACCCCGAACGTCGTGGCGACAGCGTTGCAACCGCCCTCGACGGCCAGCTCGACGATCTTGGCTGGATCGAAGTAGGCCGGGTTCTTGGCGAAGCTGGCCGCCCCGGAGTGCTCGATGCCCTGGTCGACTGGCAGGATCGAGATGTATCCGGTGCCACCGAGACGGCCGTGGCCCAGCAGCTGCCCCAGGCTGCGCATGACAGGGGGAGGCCGGTCAGTGATCGACACCACCCTGTCGATGAAGTCGCCACCGGGCAGGTGGAGGTCCTCACGGGCGATTGTCTTGCACTCGTGCCCGAGAAGCGACTCGGCCTCGTCGCCGAGAAGGGTGTGCAGGTCCATCGGAGGCAGCTCCTCGAGCTCGTCGGTTGACTGCCCGAAGCCTAGGCGCAACGTCCGACGCTGTGGCCGGTCTCACCCTCCCTGTAACTTGGGCTTTCGAGGTCGTCCCTGGCGGGCGCTTCGGGGTCTCTCTGGGCGGCTGCGCTCGCCGGCGTCTCACGCCGGCCTTTCATCGCCGGTGTTGGGTGTCGGCCTTGTCTCTACGAGCGCGGCCGCGTTGGCTGCCATCCCGCAGGAGGAAGATTCCGTGGTCAATTACGTCGTGCTGCACGGCAGCCTGACTCGTGACGCCCAGACGCAGACGCTGGCATCGGAGGCCGTCCTGGTCAGGCTGGATCTGCGTACCCGCACCGCCGACGGCCCAGCTGACACCGTTCCCGTGGTGTGGTTCGAACCCCCGGCATGGGCGGCGACACTCGAGGCCGAGGCGGACCTGGTGGTAGTAGGCCGGGTCCGGCGGCGGTTCTTCGCCTCGGGAGGCACAACCCAGAGCCGGACCGAGGTAGTCGCGGACCGCGTGGTCCGTGCCGGCTCCCGGCGACGGGCGTCGAGGGCCCTGGTCGAGGCCGCTGTGAGTCTGGAGGCGGCGGCGGCGGCCCTGGAGCGGGCCTGATCGCTCGCGTGGGCGCACGGCTGTCGTCGATCAGCGCAGCGCTCGGAGTCGCTGGCGCACATCGAAGGCATCGGGGTCGGCAGCGCCGACTCGACCGAAGAGCTCGCGCGCTCGGGGAAGGTCTCCCGCTCGCTCGTAGAGATCTGCAAGCGTGTACCACTGGCGCAGGTGATGCTCCTGGGGATGGTTTACACGCTTTGCCGCTCGCTCCAGCACGGCGATCGCACCCTGGAGGTCTCCCTGGTCGGCGTGGCAGCCGGCCTCGACGATCCTTCCCTCGGCCACCAACTCGGCGGACGGGGATGCCTCTTTGAGTTCCTTCCACAGAACTGCCGCGGCCGCATATCGGTGCAGCGCCCGGTAGCAGTCGGCCAGCACGGGGTGTTGGTCATGGGAGCCACTCAACTCCCTGTGGCGTTCGAGGTGCTTGGCCGATTGCGCCCACTGGCCCATCCGGTACAGGGTCAAGCCGTAGAGCTCCTGCACTGCCACGGCGTCGGGCACTTCCTCGACCAGCGGGCGCAGGATCCGGCGGGCGTCTTGGTAGCGTTCACGATCGTACGCATGCGTCGCATCGGCGAGCCGCCCGGCCAGCTTGGATCCGCGCGTCGCCCCTGCAGCCGAGGACAGCTCGTCGACCACGCCACGGGGGACCGTCCGACGGTGCGACCCGTCAGCCGCTTGATCTCCCGCTCCCTGTCTAGCGTAACGCGCCGGCCCGTTGATGCCGCCGTCCCTCTCCCCCTCGCCCATCCGATCGGCAGCCCGCCGCATGCCTGGCCCGGGTTCGGCATCGGCTCCTGCGCCCTCGGGGTCGAGCACCCAAACCTCGTCGGGGATCCAGGCAGCGCCGCTATCGCCTCGGTCGGCGCGGCCCACCGCCGCCCGCCACTCCTCGGACGCGCTGAGGCTGTCGCTCCTGAGGGCTCTGACGCCGCGGCGGGCCACGCTGCCCCATCCGCCGGTACCGGGCTCCCGCTCCTGCACGCGGCCGCGCTGAGCACCGTCGCCCCCTAGGCCCGCCCGCCCTCGACTGCCGCCGGCGGCGGTCGTACGGGCGGTGGGCGGCATTCGCGTGCCGCTGCGGCCGGTGCTGCCCGTACGGCCTGGCTGGCCGGCGCTACTGCCCCCGACGCCGGCAGTACTACCCCTGTCGGACCCTTGTGAGCGCCGCCCGTCGGCGCGCGCTCTCGGATAGCCACTCTCTGGCCGTCCGTCCCCCCTCGATGGGGTCGCCGCACGGCGCTCCCCGGGCCGGCCGCCACCCGCGTACCCACCCTGACCACCGGAGGGGGCCGATCTCGTGCCGGATCGGCCCCCGGTCCAGGCTGTCGTGTCCCGCCTGGCTGCGGAGCCGCGCCGGGGCGCTGGTCTATCCCTCTGCTCATCCCCAGCCTCGGAGCGACGGGCCGAGGGCCATGGGGGGCGCCGGCCGGGGTCCACGGAATCGCGCCCACCGGAGGTCCGGCGGCTGGATGAGGTATCCCGGCGGTCCCCCTCCACCTTCCAGGACCCACGGTCACCACTGTCCGCCTTGCCTCGAGCCATCGGAGTGCCGCTCGTCCTCCGGCCTGAACCGGACCCGGCCGAGACGTTCCTGTCCCGCCCTTGGCGTAGCTCGCTCGCCTTGCGCCCGCGACCGTAGCCGGCTGACGACCCGCGGCCCGGTTGAGGGGGGCGGGGAGGACGGGCAGCTTCGGGCATCGTGGCATGCTACCGGGTGCCTCCCGCAGGGCATCCAGTGGCCCCCCAACCCCTGGAGCGCACCGGAGACGCGCAGGAACCCCCGGCCGAGGCGGGGGGTTCCTTGCAAGAAAATTCCGGCGACGTCCTACTCTCCCAGGGGGATACCCCCCAAGTACCATTGGCGCTGACGGGCTTAACTTCCGTGTTCGGGAAGGGAACGGGTGTGACTCCGTCGCTATGGCCACCGGAAACATTGCTCTATTGTTACCCCGCCGTACCGGCCGGAGGGGTGGGCAGCCACCTGGTGGTGGCGCCCCTGTGAGCGTTCCATAGCGAGCACGAGCGATTTGTCCCAAGCCCTCGGCCGATTAGTACCGGTCGGCTGAACACATTGCTGTGCGTACACCTCCGGCCTATCAACGTGGTCGTCTACCACAGGCCTTACCTGGTTGACCCAGTGGGAAATCTCATCTTGGAACGAGCTTCGCACTTAGATGCTTTCAGCGCTTATCCCTTCCGAAGGTCGCCAACCAGCAGTGCCCTTGGCAGGACAACTGGCACACGAGAGCTTCGTCCGTCCCGGTCCTCTCGTACTAGGGACAGCCTTCCTCAGATTTCCTACGGCTACACCGGATAGGGACCGAACTGTCTCACGACGTTCTAAACCCAGCTCGCGTACCGCTTTAATGGGCGAACAG
>JAKBAM010000117.1 GCA_021809105.1 Actinomycetes bacterium | reverse complement strand
GATGGCATTGGTACATATGTTGCGGTGCGTGCCGAGAGCGCCCTTCGGGCGGCCGGTGGTCCCCGAGGTGTAGAAGATCGTGGCGTCGTCGTCGGGCCCGAGCGCCATCTCCGGTAGGTCGATGCCGCCGGTGGCCCCCGCCAGGATCTCCGCCAGGTCGACGTGGCCGACGTCCACGCCGTCGGGGCTCCGGGCGACTATCACCCCCTCGACCGCAGGGAGCCCGGCCCACTCCGGCCTCAGGCGCTCTTCGCGCTGGCGGTCGACGAATACCACCTTGGCCCCCGAATCCTCCAGCCCGTATTGCAGCTCCTCCCCCGTCCACCAAGCGTTTAGGGGCACGACGACCGCGCCCGCTGCCGCGGCGGCGTAGAACGCCATGGACCACTCGGGGAAGTTGCGCATCGCCAGCGCCACCCGGTCACCTTCCGTTACGCCGAAGCGGTCACGTAGCTGGTGGGCGAGGCGCGCTACAGCCTGGAAGTGCTCCTCGAAGGTGTAGCGGTCGCCTTCGTAGACGAGGAAGGTGGCGTCGCCATGGGCCCGGCTGAGCTTGACCACCTCGGCGAGAGTCGCCGGCGTGTGCTTCCAGACCTTGACCGCCGCCCCCCGGACGACCGCCTCTTCGGTCTCGAACAGCCCCCCCGCCGCAGTGAGCTGGAGGTCCGCCTCAGCCAAGGACATGGTCATGGCTCTATCTTCCCATCGTTGATCCCATTTTGCGGGCTCCCTGCTACGGCCTCACGAAGAGCTCCGCCCACCCTGCGCCGGTGACGCGCTCGCGCACCTGTGCGGGCAGCAGGACGAAAGTCGGGGCTGCGATGGCGTCCACCACGGCCCTCTGGTGCCAGTAGCCGTGCGACGCTCCCCGCAGCAGCCCTGAACGCCACGCCACCAGCTCGGCGGCCGGGTCCCCGAGATAACCCCACAGGGTGTAAGCCCACTCGAAGTCGTAGATGACCGGGGCTCGCCCGAAGCGGGCCGCCCGCTTCGCTCCACAGACGAAAGCGCCTGCCACGGCATCGTGGCGATCCTCTCCCGCCTGGATCGTGATCCGGTCCTCGAACCGCTTCGCCAGCTTCAGTCCGTACCCGAGATCTGGGCCTGTAGCGCCGAAACGGGCCCCGTCAGGCTGGCGCAGGTCGGCCAGGTCAGCGGGCCGGTCCTGCACCCAGCGCTCCGGAGTCGAGAGGGTGTCGGATGGTCGGACCCGGTCAGGCGCCTGGAGGGGGACGTAGTCGGGCTGGGTCACGGTCGACCAGTCTGGCGGGACGGGCCGCAATCGGGCAACTACGACCAGTCCAGTCAGGATTCGGTCGAGACGGCTTAGGATGTGTGCTCCGTCGCCGAAAGGATAGGCGTGCCCCAGAACTCCATCGAGCCAGCCGTGACCAGACCGGCGCTCACCCACCTCCAGCGTCTCGAGTCCGAGAGCATCGCCATCCTCCGCGAGGCCACCGCCGAGGCGGAGCGGCCCGTGATGCTGTACTCGATCGGCAAAGACAGCGCGGTGATGCTGCACCTGGCGATGAAGGCGTTCTACCCGGCGCCCCCGCCGTTCCCGCTGCTGCACGTCGACACCACCTGGAAGTTCCGGGAGATGTACGCCTTCCGCGACCGGGTGGCCGCCGAGATGGGCGTGGAGCTGATCGTGCACCGGAACCCGGAATGCATCGAGCTGGGGATCAACCCTTTCACCCACGGTTCGGCGGTGCACACCGACATGTGGAAGACCCAGGGGCTCAAGCAGGCCCTCGACCAGCACCACTTCGACGTGGCGTTCGGGGGTGCCAGGCGTGACGAGGAGAAGTCCCGGGCCAAGGAGCGCATATTTTCGATCCGCTCCTCCAGCCACCAGTGGGACGCCAAGCAGCAGCGTCCGGAGCTGTGGCGGCTCTACAACGCCCGCAAGCGCAAGGGCGAGAGCATCCGCGTCTTCCCGCTGTCCAACTGGACCGAGCTGGACGTGTGGCAGTACATCCACCAGCAGCACATCCCCGTCGTCTCGCTGTACCTATCGGCCGAGCGGCCGGTCGTGGAACGCGACGGGTCCTTGATCATGGTCGACGACGACCGGATGCCGCTCGAGCCCGGCGAGGTGCCGGCGATGAAGAAGGTGCGCTTCCGTACCCTTGGCTGCTACCCGCTGACCGGCGCCATCGAGAGCGACGCCGACGAGCTCACAGCGGTGATCCAGGAGATGCTGCTGACCACCACCTCAGAGCGCCAGGGACGCGTCATCGACCACGACGGCGCCTCTTCCATGGAGAAGAAGAAGCAGGAGGGCTACTTCTAGTGGCCTCCGACTCGGACCTGCTCAGCACCGACATCGACGCCTACTTGGAGGCCCACGAGCACAAGGACCTTCTGCGATTCATAACCTGCGGCAGCGTCGACGACGGCAAGAGCACCCTCATCGGTCGCCTCCTCTACGAGTCGAAGATGATCTTCGACGACCAACTCGCCGCCCTTGAGGCTGACTCGAAGGTCAGCGGCACGCAGGGGGGGGAGCTCGACCTGGCTCTGCTGGTGGACGGCCTCGCTGCAGAGCGCGAGCAGGGAATCACCATCGATGTCGCCTACCGGTTCTTCACCACCGACCGGCGCAAGTTCATCGTCGCCGACACACCCG
>JAKBAM010000063.1 GCA_021809105.1 Actinomycetes bacterium | reverse complement strand
GCGATGCTCGGGGGGGAGGACTCGAACCCCCAATGACAGGGCCAGAACCTGTTGTGTTGCCGATTACACCACCCCCGAAGGGCACGAGCACTCTAGCCGACGAGGTGCTCGATGCTCACCAGCCGCCGAAAGCCGATGATACGCCCCACCGAGACCTCCAAGGTCTCCTTGGCGAAGTAGGGGATTCGGGTGCTGCCCCTGATCGGAGAGGTTCGTGTCGGTGACACGTAGGGGGTCAGCCCGAGCTCGGAGGCCATTAGGGAGATTCGCTCGTCGTGGAAGGGATCCGACACGAGCAGGACCGTGCGGTCGCCGCGCTGACGCAGGATGGTCGCCGCAGACTCCAATGACTCCCAGCTGTCTCGGCCGCTGGTCTCCTCGAGGATGGAGGCCGCGGGCACACCTCGCGCCGCCAGGTAGCGAGACCCGGCGCTCGCCTCGGTATAGACGTCGCCGGGCTCCTTACCGCCCGTGACGACGATCGTGGAGGTCAGCTTCTGCCTCCACAGGATCAGGGCGTGGTCCAGCCGGGCTGCCAGGTCCGGCGACGGCACTCCGTTGTACTGCGCCGCGCCCAGGACGACGATGGCCGACACAGGAAGAACTTGGTCCCGCCTCGACGCCTGCCACACCTGGAACGCGGTAACGACCAGATACAAGACAATGGCGCCGAGGAGCAGCGCGATGACGCGCCGAACGAGACGCAGCGGAGCTCCGACGGGTCCTAGCAACGGCTGTCGCTCCTCATCGCCCCAGGCGGTCGCGGGCGGCCCGCAACCTCTCGAGTGTGCGATCGAGGCCGAGCACGGCTAGCGACTCGAACAGCGGCGGGCCCACGCTGCGACCGGTCACCGCCAGCCGGACGGGGGCTTGCGCCTTGCCCAGTTGGGGGACGCCGGCTTTCTCCCCGACAGCCACGGTGGCGGCCTGCAGCGCCTCCGCCGTCCACTCGACTTCGGGGTACCGCTCGATGGCACCGTCGAGGATCGCGCCGAAGGCCGGTTGGCGAGCGACCTCCTTCTGCCACTGGGCCGAGTCGAGCGGCACTTCGGGAAGGAAAAGGAAGTCGGCCATGGCCAGAGCCTCCGACAGGGTCCGTGCCCGCTGCTGGACGAGGGGGGCGATCGGCGCCCAACGTTCCTCCAGCCATTTTTGAGTGCGCTCCACGAACACCTCGGACGAAAGGCCCCTCAGGTACTCGGAATTCACCGACTGCATCTTTCGCTCGTCGAAGATGGCTGGCGATCTCTTGACGTCCTCCAGCCGGAAGCCGGCCATCATCTCCTCCACCGTCACGATCTCGCGGTCGTCCCCAGGGGCCCAACCCAGCAGCGCCAGGTAGTTGCGCACTGCCTCAGGGAGGTAGCCGGCATCCCGGTAGTCCTCTATGGCCACCTTGTCCCGGCGCTTGGACAGCTTCTTGCCTGCGTCGTTGTTGATGAGCGGTAGGTGCGCGAAGACGGGTGCCGGCCCGTACCCGAGGGCGTTCCACAGCAGCAGGTAGCTGTGGGTGTTGTCCATGTGGTCGCTGCCTCGTACCACATGGCTGATGGCCATGTCGCTGTCGTCGACCACGTTGGCCAGGAGGAACAGCGGGTCCCCGTTGGACTTGCGGATAGCCAGATCCTGGACGTTGGCGAACGGCTTGGACACCTGCCCGTAGACCAGGTCGTCGTATGCGCTCTCGCCCTCGTCGGGGGTGCGGAGGCGGACCACCCGGCCGTGCGTCGGCGCCAAGGCGAGGTCACGGCAGTGCCCGTCATAGCCCGGGGTCTTGTTGCCTGCAGCACGAGCGCGCGCCTGCACGTCTTCGGGCGAGCAGGCGCAGGCATAGGCGGACCCACCGGCGAGGAGCTTTTCGATGGCCTCGGCGTACAGCGGGCCTCGCTGCGACTGGAAGTAGGGGCCCTCGTCCCAGTCCAGGCCCAACCACCGCAGCGCCGCCTCGATGCCTGCGATGTGCTCGTCACGGTTGCGCGCCCGGTCGGTGTCCTCGACGCGCAGAACAAAGGTACCTCCGCGCTGGCGGGCGTAGAGCCAGTTGAACAAAGCGGTGCGCGCCGTGCCGATGTGGAAGTAGCCCGTCGGCGACGGTGCGATGCGGAGGCGGGGGGCGGTCACCCACCCCACGCTAGTGACCGGCGTTCTGCCCGGTCCCGGCGCCTTGCGAGCGAAGGCGCCAGCGAGCGAGCCCAGTCAGCTGGCGAGGAGATCGTGGGCGTCGCTGCCCACCAGCTGCCGGCGGAGCTTGCCGAGCGCGTCGCGCTCTATGCGGCGCACCCGCTCGGCTGAGAGGGCCAGCAGCTCGCCGACCTCCCCCTGCGTGCGCGGCTCCCCGCGGTCCAGGCCGTAGCGCAGCCAGAGGACCCGGCGCTCATCCTCTCCGAGGTGCGACAGGAACGACTCCACCTGCGCCGGCAGGAGCGAGCCGGCCACGGCCTCGAAGGGGGACTCTGCCGAGTGGTTGACCACGAGATCACCGAGGCTGGTGTCGCCGTCCTCGCCCACCGCCACGTCGAGGCTCATCGGATCCGCGTCGTAGCGGAACAGCTCGGCCAGCGCCGTCTCTGTCGTCTCGAGAGCCTCGGCCAGCTCGGCGAGCGTGGCGGGCCGCCCCTGCTTGGCTTCCAGCTCGCTCTGCATGCGCCTGGCGCGCCTTATCTCGTCGCCGACATGGGCAGGCACCCGGACCGTGTGAGCGGTGTTTTCGATGGCACGACCGATCGCCTGGCGGATCCACCAGGTGGCATAGGTGGAGAACTTGAAACCCTTGCGCCAGTCGAACTTCTCGACGGCGTGGATGAGGCCGAGGTTGCCCTCTTGGATCAGGTCGCCCATCGGAAGGCCCGACCATTGGTACTTGCGGGCCACCGAAACCACCAGGCGCAGATTGGCGTTGATGAAGCGCGCCGAAGCGGATTCGGCGTCGCCCACCTGGCGGCGCAAGTCCCGCTTCTGCTTCGCCGTGAGCTTGTCGCCTCCGGCCAGCCGCTCGGCCGCAGCCTGGCCTTCCTGGATGATCTGCCCGAGCTCCATCTCGTCGGCCTTGGACAAAAGCGGGAAGCTGCCTGCCTCGTCCAGATAGAGACCGAGCAGGTCGGGGGCCGCCCCAGTGGCGGTCCGTGCCGCCCGTCGTGTGTCGTAGGAGTTCATCGCACTCGAATCCAACCCGGCTTGGCAGTGATTTATGCCGACATCGGTGTGATGTGACCAAGGTCACCAGCGCGACCAGGCTTGGACCCTGTAACCAGGGCTTTTCCCACTGGGCCGCGCAACTACCCGGGGTTGGGTAGGAATGGGGACGTGAACGACGCCGAGATCGTGACCCACATCGATGCCCTGGTAGGCGAAGAGCACCGCCTGGAGCGGTCACACGCCGACGGTGGCCTCTCCCCCGAGGAGCGAAACCGAATGCACGAGGTCGAGCTCCAGCTGGACCAGCTGTGGGACCTCCTGCGCCAGCGCCGGGCGCGTCGCCGCGCTGGCCAGGATCCCGACGGCGCGACCACTCGCGACCCCTCGACGGTCGAGCACTTCCAGCAGTAGACCGCGAGACCCCGACTCTTCAACGACCGGAGGTGCGTAGGGGGACGGTCGGCAACAGGTCCGGGGCGCCGAGGCGGTTGGAGTCCGCTCCTTGGTCATCGGCCGCTTTCTCAGCCCGCCGCTCGGCCTCGACGCGCCCTAGGTAGGACTCGACCTCCCGGGTCTGGCGATCCTCGTCCCAGGCCAGCACCGGCGCCATTAGGGCGGCGACTCGCCGAGCGGTCGAGACCCCGCGATCGGCACCCTCGAAGCTGAGGCGTGTACGTCGGACCAAGACGTCCTCGACGTGGCGAGCCCCTTCGGCCGCAGCGGCGTAGACGACCTCGGCTGCGATGTAGGCCTCGCCTCCAGGAAGCGGCTCGGCCAGCTCCGGCGTCTGTTCGACGAGTGCCAGGAGCTCCGGGGTCATCGAACCGTAACGGCCGAGTAGGTGGTCGATACGAGCTACGGGTAGTCCCGAGGACGACGCCAGGCGCTCGCGGGTGGCCGCCATCGCCTCGTAGCCCTCGGCGCCGAGCAGCGGCAGGTGCTCGGTGCGGCTGGGGGGCACCGAGCGGCCGAGGCCTGCAACTGCGGCGTCCATGGCGTCGCGCGCCATGATCCGATAGGTGGTGTACTTACCGCCGGCGACCACCACCAGGCCCGGCACCTCACTATCCACCATGTGCTCCCGGGAGATCTTGCTGGTCGGGATCAGCCCACCCGGATCGGGTTCTTCGCCGGCGAGGAGCGGCCGCAGGCCGGCGAAGACGCCCTCGATGTCCTCCCTGGTGAGGCCCGGATGCAAGACCCGGTTCACGTGGCCTAGCAGGTAGTCGATGTCGGCGGCGCTGGCCGCAGGGTGAGCCAAGTCGTGGCTCCACTCGGTGTCGGTCGTGCCGATGATCCAGTGCGACCCCCATGGAATGACGAAGAGCACGCTCTTCTCCGTCCGGAGGATCAGACCGGCGTCGCCGTGGATGCGGTCCCGGGCCACGACGAGGTGGACGCCCTTGGCGGCGCGCACGTGGACCTTGCTCCGCTTGGCGCCGAGGGCCCGGGTGTCGTCGGTCCACACGCCGGTCGCGTTGACGACCCGGCGGGCCGCAATCGTCAGGATCTCACCCGACTCGAGATCCCTCACCGTGGCCCCGACCACCGCGTCGCCCTCTTTCACCATGTCGGTGACCTGCGCCCGGTTGGCCACCGCCGCACCGTGCGCCGCGGCCGTCCGGATGATCGTCATCGTGTGGCGGGCATCGTCGACCTGCGCGTCCCAGTACTGCATGGCCCCTGCCAGGGCATCGTCGCGAAGCGACGGGAAGCGTTGGTGGGCTTCGGACCGGCTGAGGTGGCGGTGGCGCGGCAGGCCCCGTCCCCAGCCCGAGCCTGCCGACAGGGTGTCGTACAGGGTCAGCCCCGCTCCGACGTAGGGACGCTCCCAGCGGCTGCGCAGGGGGTAGATGAAAGGTACCGGTCGCACCAGGTGAGGGGCCAGGCGCTGGAGCAACAGGCCGCGCTCGATCAGGGCCTCTCGCACCAACCGAAAATCGAGCATCTCGAGGTACCGCAGGCCACCGTGTATGAGCTTGCTGGAGCGGCTGGAGGTCCCCGCCGCCCAGTCCCTCGCCTCGACGAGGCCCACGCTCAGACCCCGGCTCGCCGCGTCGAGGGCCACCCCCGCGCCTACCACCCCACCGCCGACGACCAGGACGTCCATCTGCTCGGTGGCCATCCGTTCGAGCGCCGTGGCCCTTGACGCCGGCCCCAGCCGCCCGCTGTCGGTCGCAACCATCGTCACCGAGCCCTGTCTACCCGATGATCGTTACTCTTCGGTAGCAAAGTCCCGGCCTACGTCCGGTCCGACGCCCATTCCCGGGCGCGCGAGACCGCTTCGCTCCAACGTCGGTAGCGCGCGTCGCGCTCGTCGGCCGCCATCATCGGCTCGTATCGGGCCGCAGTGGTGCGGACCCTGGAGATCTCGTCCAGGTTGGACCACGCCCCCACGGTGAGGCCGGCTAGCAGGCCGGCGCCGATGGCGGTGCTCTCGATCTGCGCCGGCACGTCCACCGGGACTCCGAGGATGTCGGCTTGGTATTGCATGAGGAAGCTATTGGCCACCGCTCCCCCGTCGGCCCTCAGCTCTCCCACCACGATCCCCGTCCCGGCTTGCATGGCATCGACCACGTCACGGGTGGCAAAGGCGATGCTTTCCAGTACGGCCCGCACGATGTGGGCCCGCGAGGTCCCGCGGGTGATTCCGATGAGCATCCCGCGTGCATGCGGATCCCAGTACGGCGCGCCTAAACCAGCCAAGGCGGGCACGAACCAGACATCCCCGGTGTCGGGGACGCTGCGGGCGATGCCCTCGGTCTCAGCCGCCGAGGAGATGATGCGCAGCTCGTCGCGCAGCCATTGCACCGCTGATCCGGTGACGAAGATGGATCCCTCCAAAGCGTACTCCGGCCCCGCGCCCTGGATCGTCGCGGCCACGGTCGAGACCATCCGCCCCTGCTCCACGAACGGCTGGTTGCCGGCGTGCATGAGGACGAACGACCCCGTGCCGTATGTCGTCTTGGTCTGCCCGGGGGCGAAGCACCCCTGGGCGAACAGGGCGGCCTGCTGGTCGCCGACCAGGGCGGCGACCGGAATCTCCGCCCCGAGCGCCGAGCGGTCTGTGGTGGCGTGCACGGCGGAGCTGGGATGCACCTCGGGGAGCACCGCTGGCGGTACGCCGAGCTGGGATAGCAGCTCCTCGTCCCACTGGAGGGTTCGCAGGTCGAACATCATCGTGCGGCTGGCGTTGGTCACATCCGTGGCGTGCGCCCGCCCCCCCGTGAGCCGGTACAGCAGCCACGAGTCCACCGTCCCGAACGCCACCTCCCCCGCCTCCGCTCGGCGCCGGAGACCATCGACGTTGTCGAGCAGCCAAGCCAGCTTGGTCCCCGAGAAGTAGGCGTCAAGGAGCAGCCCGGTACGCTCCCGCACCAGAGGTTCGAGCCCGCGGGCGCGCAGCTGCGCGCACAGCGGCGCCGTCCGGCGGTCCTGCCAGACGATGGCATTGGCGAGCGGCTCTCCGGTCGCCCGGTCCCAGACCAGGGTGGTCTCCCGCTGGTTGGTGATGCCGAGAGCAGCCAGGGAGGAGGAGTCGATGCCGGCGTCGGCGAGGGCGGCGCTCGCCACCTCGATCGAGGTGGCGTAGATGTCGGCCGGGTCGTGCTCCACCCATCCCGGTCGCGGGTAGTGCTGGGGTAGCTCCGCATAGGCCCGTCCGGCGATGCGGGCGTCGCCGTCGAGCACCAGCGCTGTCGTGCCGGTCGTGCCCTGGTCGATCCCGAGTAGGTGCGTCGCGGCCACCGCGGAAACCTAACGCCACGCCGCAGCGCGTCTGCGGATGCCGTTTGCCATCGGCAGGGGGCGGGAAAGTAACTCTTTATGTTGTGTGCCACCTGACGCCGAGGGAGTGCCAGGCGAGAGCCGCCGGGGCGATGGGTTCCCCGGCAGCCAGCCGTGGCCCCCCGATGCATGAAGGTCCGCCTGTCGGTGGATTCCTCATGATGGCTTTGGTTCGGTCGGTTGACGGGACGCCCGGGCCAACGGCAGGTGCGAGCTGGACGCTGCGCCCTTGTGACGTGGCGTCCAGCGCGCCGGCCTGTCGCGCCGGTAGCCTTCGAGAAATGGGGGCCCCGCACGTGACCCGCCTGGCGCTCGACGCCACGAGCTGGGTCGACTTGGTCGAGGGGCTGGTCGGGGAGGCCGATGCCCTGCACCGGGACCTCTCGGCCGGCGCCGCGTGGAGGCAGGGCCGGGTATGGCGCTACGAGCGCTGGATCGACGAACCCCGGTTGGGTGCCTGGCAGAAGGGCGCCGACCGCCACCCGGCGCTGATCGGAGTCGAGAGGTGGCTGGCCACCCGCTACCACGTCAGCTTCGACGGGGTGTCCCTGGCGCAGTACCGCGACGAACGAGACGGGGTCGGCTGGCACCGGGACCGGGAGATGTGCTGGCTGGACAACACGGTGATCGGGGTCCTCAGCCTGGGAGCCCGCCGACCCTGGCGCCTGCGCCCTCTCGTCGCCGCTCGGCGCGACGACGACGATTTGGGCGATGCGATCGAGTTGCGGCCCGGGCCTGGCGACCTCCTCGTCATGGGCGGCCGATGCCAGGCGGACTGGCTCCACGCCGTCCCCAAGCTCGACACCCGATGCACCAGCCGGATCTCCGCCCAGTGGCGCTGGACCTCGCGACGGGGCCGTCGCGACGTCCAGCCTGGCTACCACGCCCCGCGAGCGTTCTCCAAGTAGCCGTGGCCTCGCACCTGCTCCGTGCTGACGGCTCCTCCGACGCGGACCACCTTCTAGCCGCCGACCTCGCCCGCCGCGCCGGCGACCTGCTCATGACCCTTCGCGATGGCCCGCTCGAGGGGGCTGCACTCGGTGACACCGGTGACCGAGCATCTCACGATCTGCTCGTGTCGGCGCTGTCCGCTGCCCGGCCCGGCGACGGATTGCTCTCCGAGGAAGACGATCCGGGGGTCGATCGGAGGGGTATCGAGCGGACGTGGATCGTCGACCCGCTCGACGGCACCCGGGAGTTCCGGGAGCGGCCCCGGACCGACTGGGCGGTGCACGTGGCGCTGAGCATCGGCGGTGTAGCGTGCGTCGGCGCGGTCGCCCTACCGGCGCAGGGGCGAGTGCTGACCACCGCCACGCCACCCCCTCCACCTCCCCCTCCTGGGTCCATCCCGCGGCTGGTGGTGAGCCGGACTCGACCGCCCGCGTTCAGCGACCTGCTGCGCGAGGAGCTTGGGGGCGAGCTGGTGCCCATGGGTTCTGCGGGGGCCAAGGCCATGTCCGTGGTCCTCGGTGACGCCGATGTCTACGCCCACGCCGGGGGCATGTACGAGTGGGACTCCGCCGCGCCGGTCGCGGTCGCGGCGGCTGCAGGCCTCCATGTCTCGCGTCTCGACGGGACGCCACTTGCCTACAACCAGGCCAATCCTTGGCTGCCCGACCTTCTGATCTGCGCTCCCCTGCTAGCCGACCGGGTCATCGAGCTCTGCAAGGGTTACTAGGGCCGCCCACCACTCGAGCGCGCAGCTCACCGACCAAGACTCCCGGGGGAACTGGGTCAGCGTGGTCGCCCGACCCAATCGCGCGCAGGTGCCGAACGGCGCAACGGTAGGAGTCGATCAGACTGGCCTCGGTGTAGGGCACGTGGTTGCTGGCGCAGAACGCCTTCACTGCTGGTTGAGCCTTGGCCAGGTTCGGTCGGGGCATCGTCGGGAACAGGTGATGCTCGATCTGGTAGTCCAGCCCTCCGAGCACGAACGTGAGGAGCCGGCCACCGCTGATGTTGCGGGCTGTGACCACCTGCCGGTAGGAGAAGTCCATTTTCTCCTCCCGTCGCAGGATCGGCATGCCCTTGTGGTTGGGGGCGAAGGTGCTGCCCAGATAGAAGCCGAACACCCCTTGCTGCACCGCCACGAACACCAGCGCCTTTGCCGGGGGCAGGACCCAGAGCAGGGCCGACAGATACAGGGTGAAGTGGACGGAGAGGAGGACCATCTCGACGACTCGGGAGGCGTCGTGGTCCCGCTTGCGGAGGTGCTGGATGCTCGCCACGTGCAAACCGAGCCCCTCCAAGAAGAGCAACGGGAAGAAGAGTGCGCCTTGATGCCGTGCCACCCAGGCGGCTACGCCGCTACGGGATCGCGCATGAGCAGCGGTGAAAGCCACTACACCGCCGGCAATATCAGGGTCTTGATGTTCGGTGTTCGGGTGGGCGTGGTGGGCTCCGTGCTTGGGGACCCACCAGCCGAAGCTCAGCCCGTTCAGCAGGTTTCCGATCAGCAGGCCGGCGGCCCGGTTGGCCCGGCGGGTGGCGAATATCTGATGATGACCGGCGTCATGGCCAATGAACACGGCCTGCGTGGAAGCCAGGCCGATAAAGACGGCGAGGACCATCACCACCCAGGAGTCGCCGAGCACGAACAGCGCCGCCCATCCGCTTGCCACAGCTGCGAGAGTCGCCGACATCTTGAAGGCGTAATAGCCCCGGCGCTGATCCATCAACCCTTCCGAGCGCACCCGCTGCAGCAGCTCGCCGAACCCAATGCCCGGCGGTGAGGCGACGGCAGCTTGCATCTCGAGCCCTCCTGGATAGGCCTTCCCCTGAAAGGGCGGTCACCGGGGGCTCGGGCGACTGAAGGTGTGGCCTCGATGCTACCCCCGCACGGCCCTCCGCTCGCGTCGCGCGGATCCGGCCGCACCCGGACTTGTGCTCGAGCCCGCAGCGGGCACCAGCGCAGGGCAGACCGTCGGCTCAACCGACCCGCTACCGTGACAATGTGAGCAGCGCGCAAGTGCCCGGTGGGGTGGTGCATGAGCTTCCAGGAGACCTCCACAAGGCGTTGAGCGCCAATCCCACAGCCCTGGATGCCTGGAAGGACATCACTCCTCTGGCCCGCAACGAGTTCATCTGCTGGGTCGAAGATGCCAAGCAGGAGACGACCCGGCAGCGCCGCATTCGCCGGACGCAGGAGGAGCTCCAGGAAGGCCAGCGCCGCCCATGCTGCTGGCCAGGGTGCCAGCACCGCAAGCGCACCGGCAAGTAGTAGGCGGCCCAAGCCGCCTACATCGAGTAGCCACGCAGGACCGTTGCCTTCACCCCTTATCGCAGAAGGATTCTGGCGATCACCACCCGCTGTATTTGATTCGTGCCCTCATAGATCTGGGTAATCGTCATTGCCTGTCCGTACCGTCCGCGCCGGCTGCTGACGTGCTGTTTGGCGTCCCCGGCGTCCGCCCGGAGCGTCCAAACCGTGGGCCGTTGTAGGGATGGCCGGGCACTGCGGTCGGCGCGCTCATTGCCGTCAGCCAACGCTTCACCCCCGCCCACCTTCGAGAGTGCCTACTCGGCCGCCGACGTCCTCTGACCGCGACGATCCCGTGGCCTTCGAATCGGCGCTGTGCGAGGGCGACGTCGAGTCGCCGACGGCTGGACCACACCGGTGAATCTGCCTCGCGGTCGCCCGGGATGACCTGTGCTGCACCGCAGTCCCTCTCAGTTGCGGTAGACGTCGCGGCGGTGATCGACATCGAGCACGTAGACGGTGCGGGTCCCGTCATCGATGCGGTAGCGGACCCGGTACTCGCCACGCCGAGCCCGCCATTGCCCTTCGAACGGCGATCGCAGCGGCGCTCCTACTCGGCGGGGATCGTCGGCGAGCGGGCCGAAGACGAACTCGATGCACGCCGCCGCGGCCGCCTCTGGCAGGTGCTCGCCAAGGCGACGAGCAGCTCGTCGGGCCACGACGACCCGGAAGCTCACCGGTGACTACGAGTGGTGGCGCCGGGCGACGAGATCGCGGACGGCTCGCTCATCAAGCACCTCGCCTGCGGCGACGTCCGCTTCGGCTGCTCGCAGGCGGTCCTGGGCGTCGGGGTCGGCGAGCAGCTCGAGGGTGGCCTCGATCGACTCGAGGTCCTCGGCGGCGACGAGCACCACGTACTCGCGCCCATTCTTGGTGATGCGGACCCGCTCGTGGGTAGCCGCTACCTCTTCGGCGATCTCGGACAGCCGGGCTTTGACCTCGGACAGCGGCAACGTTCTCATCGACCATAATTATAGTCCACCAGTTTCGGGTCCAGGTGGGCCAGCGCCTTCTGGGGCGAGCCCGTCTAGTTCGCGAGGCGGCCGCTGGCCCGGGCGCAGGCCCGCAGATCAGACGCCCGGCAGGCAGCGGCGGTCGGGGCCCGCCGGGGCGGGCACGCACCCAGGGTGCCCGACGAGGCGGGTTCATGCCGAGGCGGCCTGGACGAACCCGATGCTCTTCAAGGTGGCGAGGCGGCCTGTAGATAAACCCGTGGAAATAAGCTGCAACAACACGATGAGCCATCACAGTCAGACCACAAAGAGGCAAAGAGATTCAAAACACGGGGTGGAGGCGACATCCTTCGTACGCAGATGTTCACGCCTCTGGTCCAATGAATGCCCTGGTCACGGCCTCGGTAAGGGCACTGCCCTAGGGCAGTCCTTACTCAATCGGACCGTCGTAAGACCCTTTCCTGGCGATAATCAGGATGCCTCGCGTCGAGCGACGCTGCGACGGATCTTATCGACGTCGCGCGACAGAGTATCCACAAGCGAATCAAGGGTGGCGGTGCCTCGCTCCGCGGCGAGTCCTTCAACAACCCAGTCACGAACCAAGGCGGACGCAGGGATGGCCGCCTCGTCGGCGATTCGCTGGATCTCCTCGGTCTGCTCCGGAGTAAGGCGGACGGAGTAGACGACCGAACGACCCCGCCCCTTGCGAACCGCGCGGTCCGAGAGAGGCTGGTCTCGGCTTGCTTCGGACGCAGCGGTCTCCTCGTTGACGATCTCTTCCAGCTCCCTCTTTTTCATCTTTGGTCCTCCCAGTATCGGCGGGTCTGAGTCTCGTTTGCCTTCCAGGCGTTCACGCCTACCAGCTCGTCCCGGAGGTAGATGACCACGACGACCATCCGAGCAGTCACCGAGTAGCCAACGAGCCGATCAGTCTTTCCGGACTTCGAAGCAGGATCTGGTGAGTCGACGAGAGCGTCGGCATCTGCGAAGGCCTCGTCGGCCCATGCCGGCTCGATGTCGATGTCGCCGGGGCGTCTGGCTGAGCGCGAACGGATGTACTCGCTCCGGTGGCGCCAGTCGAGACGTGGTTCCGGGTCCACCTGATCAACTGTACTACAGCCGTCGGACGGGATCTACGACTGCCCGAGACCAACGTGAGGTTGCATCTTCGGTCGAGTAGCGCCGGTCCGTGGGGCGCCAACACGGGGCGTGGTCGAACCCGAGAGCACTGCCGACCACCGGCAGCACCCCGAAGCCGTCGGCGTGGGGCTTTCTCGTGGCCGGCGCGTCACTCCGGGCTTGCGCCGGGAGGAGGTCGCCGCGAGCTTGGCTCGGCGCCGGGGTGCTCGACGCCGTGCCAGGCTCCCGGCCGGTCAAAATCTCCACCGGCCGCCTGGCCGAGGCCGTATCGCTGGTCGAACGCCTACGCCGAGCTGGCAGGGACCGGGACCTGCTCACTGCAATGGTGGACCGCTTCGAAGACGAGAGCGTCGCTTCCCAGCCGAGGGTCCGTCGCTCCCTGACGGCCCTGCGCGACGGCCGGCTCCAGGCGCTATCGGCCGAAGAGCCCGGCAGCTACGATATGTTTGTGGCTGCGCTGGTCAAGTCCATCGAGGAGCTGCAGGAGCTGGTCGACAAGTGCGCCCACCCCCGTACTGGCGATGACGTGTCGATCACCTCCGACGGTCGACGTCTCGACACCAAGGAGAAGGTCTTGGCGTTCCTCGAGGAACTGGATGTCGAGCGAGCTGCCCACGCGCCCCAGAGGTGAGCGAGCCGACACCGCTTGACGTCGGCCGCATCGTCGAGGTTCTCGACCGCCACGGCGTCGAGTACCTACTCGTCGGGGGCGTGGCTGCCACTGCGGCCCTTGCCGCCGTGCTGGGCGGCCGCCGCGACAGGGAGAACCTCGATCCAGATCCCTTCGAGATCGACCCGAACGATGTCCTGCCACGCCGCCACAGCCACCACAGCACCGGCGTCTTCGAGAACCACGAGCTGCCGGGGCTGGAAGACCGCTCTCGGCGTGTCGTTCAGCCAACCCACGGCGTAAGTTCGGATCCACTCCTCGACCTCGTCCTCGAACCCCGGCCCTGTTGAGCATGCGAACTGCTCGAGAAACGCAGCATCTCC
>JAKBAM010000017.1 GCA_021809105.1 Actinomycetes bacterium | reverse complement strand
AGCGCCCTGCGGCGCGCGTCTCCCACCGGGTAGCGAGACGAGACTTGGCCCTCACTAGCACGACTCAAGTCGACAAACCTACCGGCGCAGCCGGCAGCCACAAGGTCGCATCCCCCACCGGAGCTCTGATCGAGGCCGCCGGCGGAGCCGGCGCCGGCGGTTTCGTTTGCTGATCACGCAGCCAGCGCAGCTGCGTCGTTCTCTGACCGGCAGGGCTACCACACCGCGGTCTACGGGCTTCCCGCTGGCCTGGGCCGGATGCCGGGAGTGCCTGCCATCTCGGCGTCAACCGTGATGATCGACGTGGCCGAGGCCGCTGGCGCGGTGCTGGTCGCTGCGCTGATCGTCTCGCAGCGGCGAGTGGCAGACGCCCTCAGTGTCTCCACCGGCTGGCTCCGGATGCTGCACCGTGGGCACATCGGGGGACCAGGTGACGTGGGCGGTGCTCGGGTTGGCCGTTATGGCCGCGGCCGGCGGCCTGGCTCTTCGCTAGAGGCGGTACAGCCGCTTGGCGTTCTCGCCCATGATCTTCGCGCGCGCCTGAGTACTGAGCGCGGCCATCTTGGCCTCGACGGACTCGAGCGGGTTCGGGTAGAGGCAGGTGGGGTGGGGGTAGTCGGTCTCGAACAAGATGCGGTCCTCCCCGACGGCTTCGATCAGATCCGGCAGCCGGTTGCGGTTGTTCTCGAACCAGAACGTGGCGAAGAGGTTGCTCCGGAAGTACTCTGAGGGTGCCTTCTTCAGCTTCGCCAGCTCGTCGGGGGCATTCTCGAACATCTCGTAGTCGAGGGTCTCGAGGATGAACGGGATCCAGCCGATGCCACTCTCGACCGACACGCACTCGAGGTCGGGGTGCCGGTCGAAGATGCCGGCCAGGATCAAGTTGGTGACGACCCGGGCGTTGCCGATGAACAGCATCGATCCGCCGATGGCCAGCTTGGTGCCCTCGGCCTGGGACGGCCAGAAGTACTGGCCGTAGAACGTCATCCCGGTGATGCTGGCGCCTATGTGGAAGTGCACCGGGAGCTGCAGCTCGGCGCAGACCGCCCAGAACGGGTCCCACGCCGGGTTGGCGAGGTCGGGCGCGCCGAGATCCTGGGGATCGGAGGTCATGTTCACGCCCCGAGCCCCCATGGCCGCCACCCGCTTGGCCTCGATGACGCAGAGCGCGATGTCCCACGCCGGCATAATGGGCATCGGGAGCAGGCGGCGGCCCGACTGCTCCTGGATCTCGGCCATTCCGTCGTTGTAGATGGCGATGGAAGCCTCCCGCACCGTGTGATCGTTGCCCCGGCTGAGGCCCTGGCCGCCGAGGCCGATCGTGCTCGGGAAGATGACCTGCGCGTCGATGTCGAACTCGTCCAGGACCCCGATGCGCGCCTTGGGATCGGATGCACCGGCATGCGCTTCCTCGACGTTCCATATCTGCAGCGACTCCGCCGCCTTGGCTTTGTTGCCATCGGCGCCGATCACCGCGCCGGCGGTGGCCCGGCCGATCGGCTCCCCGTCCATCACCCACATCCGCGTCCCGTCTATGACCTCGTGGTGCGGAACGCGGTCCTTCAGGTGCGGCGGCGCCAACCGGGTGAATAGGTCCCCCGGCTCGGACCAATGCGAGTCGGCATCCACGACGAACAGCTGAGCCAGCGACGAAGCCATGGCCTACCTTACGGTTCGTTGATGAAGTCGAGGAAAGTCGTTGCTCCCTGGACCCAGAATCCGAACAGGTCGCCCGTGCCCGCCGCCCTGGCCTCCGAGCCGCGCTCCCAGGCGTCCTCGGGCCATGGGGGCTCCACGAGCCGGGATCCGGCGATCAGGCTGTGGATCTCCATCGACGTCCGCTTCGGGTGGTCGAAGTCCTTCTCCCCGCCGCGCACGATGAGCGCCGGCACCTTGATCTGCTCGAACTCCCAGTCGCTGACGCCAGGAATCGCCTCGTTGGGCTTGGGGATGTACGCCTCGAGCCACCGGGTCATCACCCGCTCGAACTCCTCGCTCCCGGTGGCGAGCAGCCGTTCCTTGTTGCGCGGGTTGGCGGCGACGAGGTCCGGCCAGCTCCCGGCACGTCCCTCCATCTCGAGGATGCCCTCGATGCCGAAGCGCCGGACCGTGCGCAGCTCGTCCAGAACGTAGACGCCGGCCAGCGACATGCTGCTGTAGGTGCCCCCGACGACCGTCCACACGATCAGCTTCCGGACCAGCTCGGGCCACATGATGGTGAAGAGGATCGTGTCGCGTGCCCCGCCGGATCCGCCGGCTGCGACCACGCCCGACAGCCCGAGCTTCTTCACCATGAGGCCGAGGGTCTCGGCCCGCATGTGGGACTCGGACCGCCCGTAGAGCTGGATGTCGGAGCGTCCGCAGTTGGGGCGGTCCCACAGCAGCACGCGCTTTCCGCCATCGGCCAAGGCGTGAGCGAGCTCGTGCACGCCTCCGAAGTCCTTGCTGAAGCGGCCCCCTGGGGTGAGCACCACGACATCTCCGTCGTCGGGCCCGACGAACTCGTAGACGACGACCCCCCCGTTGATCTCGATCTCTCCCTCGGCCACTGATCTCCTCGTCCACGCTCGTCCTGTCGGGGGGTGACCGTACCTTGCCGCCGCACGCGGCGCTAGCGTCGAACCCGATATCGGTATCGACGAGGAGGCATGTGATGGCGAACGAGGGATCGGACACCGAAGTTGCTCCCGAGAAGCGCCCCTCGAGGCGAGGTATCAAGTTGTTCCACGGGAGGGATGCTGTGCCTCTGGCAGACTCCGGCGCGATGGCCGCGCCCGTCTTCGACCCCGGAGACATGAAGGCGCTAGCCGACGACGGTCCCAGATCGCCCACGGTCGCCCTGGGGATCGCCGACACCCTCGTGTTCCGAGGGGAGGGCCACGACGGTTCCAGCCTGGTGCGTGCTTGGTTGGCACCTCATTACGTCCTGCCTCGACACACTCACAGTGGCGACTGCCTCTATTACATAGTCGAGGGGTCGATCACCATGGGGTCGCAGCAGCTGGATGCCGGCGACGGATTCTTCGTGCCGTCCGACGCCCCCTACGCCTACGAGGCCGGCCCCGAGGGCGCCGTGGTCCTCGAGTTCCGGGCTCAGACCTCGTTCGACATCAAGTTCACCGGCGGCCAGCTCGAGCGATGGCGGCGCATGGCCGTGGTTGCCGAGGAGCACGGCGACCGGTGGGTCGAGATGCGATCGGCAGTCGGATCCTGACTGGCCCCCGCCACGGTCCCCCGGGTGTGGGACCGACGGCGGGCTGAGTCCTAAGGTCGGCGGTCTCCCTCGGCACCATCCGAGTGCCGAGCCGCAAACCCGATGATCGGAGATCCGAATGGCACCAGGACAGGCTGACCCGGCAGTGACCGTCATCCGAGCTGACCGCTGGCTCGATATCACCGCGGGTTCCTGCGAGGTCCGCTCGCCCGCAGTTCTCGTCGTTCGCGACAACCTCATCGAGTCGCTCAACCCTGACCACCTCCCCGCCGGGGCGGCGGAGATCTCGCTCGGGGATGTCACCTTGCTGCCTGGCCTCATGGACATGGAGCTCAACATGCTGATCGGCAACCGCGACGACACGTGGGATCCGATGCACGGCGTCAAGATGGATCCCGCCCTGCGCACGCTGATGGGCGTTGGATACTGCAAGTTGACCCTCCAGGCCGGCTTTACCACCGTTAGGAACCTGGGCCTGATGGTGAAGACCGGTGGCTACCTGCTCGACGTGGCCCTCACGACCGCCATCGAGAAGGGGTGGATCGAGGGGCCGCGCATCATCTCGGCTGGTCACGCGATCACCCCGACCGGTGGTCATCTCGATGCGACCATGTTCCAGAACCTTGCCCCGGGCATCATGCCGCTGAGCGTCGAGGAGGGCATCGCCAATGGCGTGTCCCAGGTCCGCCAGGCCGTGCGCTACCAGATCAAGCACGGAGCGAAGCAGATCAAGATCTCGGCTACGGGGGGCGTGATGTCGCACAGCACCGCGCCGGGCGCCCAGCAGTACTCCGACGAGGAGCTCGCGGCCATCGTCGACGAGGCCCACCGGGCCGGGATAAGTGTCGCCGCCCACGGCATCGGCGACCAGGGGATCCGGGCGTGCATTCGCGCTGGCGTCGACTGCATCGAGCACGGCTTCCTGGCCAGCGACGAGGCGATCCAGATGATGGTGGACCACGGCACGTTCCTGGTGACCACCACGTTTCTCGCCGACCGCCTGGACGTCACCAAGGCGCCGCCCAACATCCGGGACAAGGCCGCCGTCGTCTTTCCGGCGGCCAAAGCCATGCTCGGCAAGGCCGCTAAGGCCGGCGTCAAGATCGCGTGCGGCACCGACGCCCCGGGCATCCCTCACGGTGAGAACGCCAAGGAGCTGGCAGCCATGGTCCGGCGCGGGATGACTGCGGCCCAGGCCTTGCGCGCCGCGACGGTGACGAGTGCCGAACTGCTTCAGGTGACGGACCGGGGGCGGCTGGCACCCGGGCTTCTAGCTGACATCATCGCGGTGCCGGGCGACCCGACCGAGGACATCACGGTGACCGAATCGGTCAGCTTCGTGATGAAGGACGGCCAAGTCTACAAGAGCGTCTGATGCCGCCGGCGGCTCGTGACCAGCGGCCCCGCTCACGCGTAGCCGCTGGTCACCGTCGTGGTGGGCCGGGGAGGATTTGAACCTCCGAAGGCATCGCCGGCAGATTTACAGTCTGCTCCCTTTGGCCACTCGGGCACCGACCCTTGGAGCCGTCGAGGTTAGCCGCTTGGAGGCAGCACCGCCGGAGCCAGTGCCTCGAGCTGGGCCAGCACGCCGCTCAGATCCGCAGCGAGGGGCTGGAGGAGGACATGGTCGGCGCCACCATTGCGAAGCAGGACCACTCGTCTGGCGATGGCCTCCTCGTCGCCCCAGGCCACGATGGCGTCTACCAGGCGGTCGCTGCCGCCGCCCGCCACGTCGTCTTCGTCGTAGCCGAGGTGGAGCAGGTTGTTGACGTAGTTGGGGAGCTGGAGGTACCGCTCCATGTGCGCCCGTGCCGCCAGAGCGGGCCGTACCCGAGAGCCTCGATGCGGGACACCACTCCGCGCTCCTCGCCGACGGACGCGGCCACCAGAGCTCCCGACCAAACCCCGACGGGGCCCAACCGGACCCTCGTCCAGTCGACGGTTCCGGGTGGCGAGGTGTCCTCGGAGCTGGACATCGGCGCTCTTCTCCAGTTGCGGGTCAGTGGTTCGCGGGGTCTGAGGGAGGTCGGGGCGGGTCGGCCAGGAGGGCCTTTTGCACCTTGCCCATGGAGTTGCGGGGCAGGGAATCGACCAGCTCCACCCGGCGCGGACGCTTGTGGTGCGACAGTCCGCATCCCACGTGGTCGATCAGCTCCTGTGCAGTCACTCCCTCGGCGACGACGTAGGCCACGATGATCTGGCCCATGTCTGCGTCGGGCTCGCCGATCACTGCGGCCTCCAGGACCCCCGGATGGCCGAGCAGGGCTGATTCGACCTCGCCGGCGCCGACCCGGTAGCCGCCGGTCTTGATCAGGTCGGTGCTGCGCCGGCCGACCACGCGGTGCCACCCCCCGGCGTCGATGCAGGCCACATCCCCTGTTCGCATCCAACCGTCGGCGGTGAACACCTCGGCAGTGGCGTCGGGTCGGTGCAGGTAGCCCTGCATCACCGTCGGTCCGCGTACTTCCAGGTCACCGACCGACTCACCGTCGCGATCCACCGGGTGCCCGTCGTCTACCAGGCGGGTCTCCGTACCGGCGAGGGGGACGCCGACCCAGCCCGGACGCCGCTCTCCCTCGACTCGGGCGCTGAGGGTGATCAACGTCTCGGTCATGCCGTAGCGCTCGATCGGGGCCTGCCCGGCGCCGGCTCCCACCGCTTCCCACACCGGGGCCGGGAGGGCCGCGCTGCCCGACACCAGGAGCCGGGCGGAGCGGAGGCCCGACAGCGCTGCAGGGTCCGCGGCGAGGCGCGACCAGACGGTCGGCACCCCGAACACCACCGCGGCGCCCCCGCCGCCGGCAACTGCCCCCACCGCCTCGGCGTATGCCACCGGAGACGGCTTCCCGGTGTGGCGGACCCGGCCACCGAGGCGGAGCGGGCCGAGGACGCCGAGCACCAGGCCATGCACGTGCCAGAGGGGTAGTCCATGGACGGTTGTGTCCTCCGATCCCCACCCCCACGCGTCGGCCAGGCCGTCGATGCCGGCGGCGAGCGCGGCGCGCCGGATCGGCACTCCCTTGGGGAGGCCGGTCGTGCCGGACGTGTAAAGGATCATGGCGACCTCGTCGCCCGGTCGGGGCGACGAGGCCGAGCCGGCGGACCGATCAGATCGCAGGAGGGACAGCAGGTCGACCGGTTCGACCTCCAGACGGCCGCCGCCAGGCAGCTTGGTACCGTCCCAGGAAATCTCCGCGCCCGGCGCGGCAAGGACCTTCGCCGCCCCCGAGTCGCTGAGGATGTGATGGGCCTCGAGCGGCCCGGCGTCCGCCGGCAGGGGCACCACCGGCACTCCCGCGACCAGGCCGGCGACGACCGACACGACCGTCTCCAGCGTCGGCGTGGCCTGCACGGCCACCGCCGGCGCACCCTGAAGCTCCGAGGCGAGGGTTCCGGCCGCCGCCACCAGGTCGGACGTCGAGAGGGTCCGGCCTGCCACCACGACGGCGTCGGGACGGTCCGGTCCGGCGGGGCTCAGGCCTTGGAGGAGCACGGCCCCACCGTAGCGACGCGGCCCCGCCGGCGAGCGGCCGATGAGGGGAGCGGCGCGCCGCAGTAGCGTGCGTGGCATGCCCACCTTCGACATCGTGTCCAAGGTCGACCCGGCGGAGGTCCGCAACGCCGTCGACCAGGCCCGCAGGGAGCTGGCCACCCGCTTCGACTTCAAGAACACCGATTCGAGCATCGATCACTCCGACTTGGAGATCACTCTCCAATCCGAGACGGAGGACCGGCTGCGAGCCCTGGCCCAGCTGCTCGAGGAGAAGCTCGTCAAACGCAAGGTGTCGCTCAAGGCGCTCGAGTACGGCAAGGTCCAGGAGGCCTCGAAGGGCGCGTCGCGCCAGGTCGTCACGTTGAAGGCCGGTCTCAGCGCCGACAACACGAGAGCGATCAACAAGTGGGTCAAGGACAAAGGACCGAAGGGCATCCAGTCCTCGACCCAGGGCGACCAGGTCCGGATCACCGGCAAGAAGCGCGACGACCTGCAGGAGGTCATCGCCGGCCTGAAGGCAGAGGACTTCGGGTTGCCCCTGCAGTTCGAGAACTTCCGGGACTGAGCTTTCAGCTGGTCCATCCGGGCGTCGATACAAGCGTCCGTGCGGACCTCCTTTCGACGATCGATCGCGGCGATCGCAGCCTTGGCGTCGACCTCCACCCTCGCCGGCATGGCGGTGGCGCGCCCAGGCGCCGCTGCCGCCTCTCTCCACGCCGCGGCCGCCTCGGCACCCACCCCGACCGCTCCTTCTCCCTACGAGAACCCGACTCCCTACTACGAAGTCAGCCCGACCGGAGCAGTGTGGCCCCTCGGGGGTGCCACCGACTACGGCTCACTAGCCGGGATCCACCTCAACGCCCCGGTGATAGGCGTGACGCTGACGCCCGACGCCAAGGGCTACTGGCTCGTAGCCGCCGACGGCGGCATCTTCGAGTTCGGTGACGCCCGGTTCTACGGGTCGACCGGCAACATCCACCTCAACCAGCCGATCATCGGCATGGCGGCCACTCCCGACGGCAAGGGCTACTGGCTCTTTGCCGGCGACGGCGGCGTGTTCGATTTCGGGGACGCCCAGTTCTACGGGTCGACCGGCAACATCCACCTCAACCAGCCAATCGTGGGGATGTCCTCGACCCCGGACGGGCAGGGCTACTGGCTTTTCGCCGGCGACGGCGGTGTCTTTTCGTTCGGGAACGCGCACTTCTTCGGGTCGACCGGCAACGTGAGGCTCAACAGCCCGATCGTCTCGATGACTGCGACCGCAGACCAGGGGGGTTACTGGATGGTCGGCGCGGACGGCGGGGTGTTCCCCTTCGGTGACGCCCAATACTACGGCTCGCTCGGCGGCGCCAACCTGGGTCAGACCGTATCGGCGATCGTTCCCACCCAAGACGGTCAGGGCTACTGGGAGATCACCCACGACGGCGACATCCATCCCTTCGGCTCAGCCGTCGGGCAGGCGCCGCCTGTACTGGCCATCATGCACACCGTCCAGAGCCCGGGCGACGCAGCGGTCGAGTGGGCCATGGCGCAGCTCGGCGCGCCCTACCTGTGGGGCGGTACGGGCGCCGGCGGGTTCGACTGCTCGGGTCTGGTGATGGAGGCGTGGCGGGCAGCCGGGGTTGCCATCCCGCGCGTCGCCGCCGACCAGTACATCGCCGGAGCGAAGGTGGCCATGGACGACCTCGTCGCCGGCGACCTGGTCTACTGGGCGACCAACCCCGCCGATCCGACCTCGATCGAGCACGTGGCGATGTACCTCGGGGGCGGCCACATGGTCAACGCGCCTTATCCCGGGCAGGTGGTGAGCACCGACTGGATCGGCGGCACCGGGTTCATGGCCCTTGGAACCCACCCCTAGCCGTTCTACCTGTCAGTCGTAGTAGCCGGAGTGGATGTACACGCAGGGGATGCCCTGCTCCCGGAACATGGCCACGTTGCGCCGGTCGTCCTCGAAGGAGAGCACGAGATCGAAACCGAGCTCCCGGAGCTCGTCGACCGAACGCCGCTTGAACTCCCGGGCTGCGCCGTAGTCACCGAAGTCCCGCATGACCAACAGGTCCCACCGCAGCTTGTAGCGGTGAAGCCACGCCAGGGTCTGGGGCGCCACACGCGCCGGCCGGGCAGTGAGGAGCACGACGACCAGGACCGGATCGAGCAGGCCTAGGAGCTGGGCTACCTCCTCGATGATCGGGTCGTCCCCGCACGCTTCGAAGAAGGCGTCCCAGTCCCGCCAAGGTCCTTCGAGGTAGTGCTGGCGACTGGCGGCGTCCGACAGCACTCCGTCGAGGTCGAAGACTACGGCCGGCCCCGCTGGGACCGGCCCGTCACGCCAACGATGGTTGTCCCAGGGGGTAGGGACGGGTCGACTCACCCGGGCGAGCGGCGGGACCGCCGGGGCATCCACGCCTGGATGTCGGTCCACTCGACCCTCAGTGCGACCACCGCGACCGTGACACCCCACGCCGCGCCGAGCAGCCACCCGAACGTCACGTCGCTGAACCAGTGGACACCCAGCAGGAGCCGGGTCTCGATGACGAAGACGGAGCCGAGGAGTGCCAGCAGCCAGGGCCACCAGACCCGGTGGGTGAGCGCCGCTATCCCGGCTAGAGCGAAGAAGATCGAGGTCACCCCGACTGCATGCCCGGAGGGGTAGGAGTAGCTGGTCTCGTGAGTGCCGGGGATGGCGCCCGGGGCCGGATAGATCGCCGTCGCCGGGCGAGGCCGGTGGATGATCGCCCTTATGACATAGACCTGGAACTCCCCTCCCAGGTAGGCCACCAGCGGCACCAGCCCCCGCAGCGACCGGAAGACCACGAGCATGCCGGCGCTGAGCACGATGGCCACCACGGCCAGCTTGGGCGCATCGCCGACGTAGGCGATGACCTTTGCCGCGCCCACCAACCCGAACCGGTGGGTCAGGTGCCAGGTCTGGACCCGGTTGTCCCATCCCTGGATCGCTCCGCCGCCGTGGCGCCCGACGAATATCAGCCCTAGAGCCAGGCCCACGACGAAGATCGCCGCCGCTGCGGCGATGAGCACCTCCAGACCCCACCAGACTCGGGTCCCGTCGGCTTCACGCGCCGTGGCGGAGCCCGCGACCAGGTTGTGTGGTGTCGGCATGCAAACCCTCCAGGATCTTGTCCGCCGACGTGGACAGCGAGCGGCCTTGCACTGAGGGCGACCAGAATAGCTCCGGGACGGTGCCGGTCCCCCGGCGAGCTTTAGAATTTCTTCAGCTGGAGCGGGGAGTATGGGGGGGTGCACAACCTTCCGAGCGGCGGAACCACCTGATGGGGCGCGGGTACGCGTGGCCTGAGACGTACTGGGACCGCGAAAACACGACTCCCGCAGGCCATGGCGACGGTGGCCGAGCTCACCGCCGGCGCCCCGCAAGGCGCAGGCGGAGGTTTCCTCGGAGACATCCGATCCTCACGGCTGTCGCAGCGCTCGTGGCCACGCTCGCCCTCCTGGTAGCCGTCTCGGTCATAGGCGCAGTTCGGACCCCCGGCAATTCCAACTTCCAGGCGAAATGGGCGGACTGGCTCCGCGCCCACAACGCCGGCTTTGCCATCGGTCCACTGGAGCAGTGGTATTACAACGCCAAGGCGCCGGCCAAGGGCGGGCGACCCCGCTCGCTCAATGCAATACCGGCTCTGGGCAACGCACCTGCGGTCACCAAGTCAGCTCCCACGCACCTACCTCCTCCGTCGCCCGTCCCCCTCGTCGTGTCCCCCGCCTTGCCCGGTGAGGGCCAGTGGCAGCCCACGGGGCCGCTCGTCGGCGGGCACCCGGCGATGTACGTCGCCCAGTACAGAGCCGACACCATCTACACCAGCCAGATCACCACGGCGGTGTGGATCGACCCGACCGCCTTGCGAGTGCGGTTGCAGCCCGGAGCGCAGGAGCCCGGCGGCACCTGGCCGCAGCCGCCGTACCTCATGGGCTCCACCGCCGCCCGGGCGGTGGCGGCTTTCAACGGCGGCTTCCGCCTGCAAGATGCCCACGGGGGCTTCTATCTCAACGGGCGTACCGCCGCCCCACTGCAGCCCGGAGCCGCGTCGGTTGTCCTCTACAACAACGGCAGTGTCAACATCGGAGCGTGGGGCACCGAGGTCACCATGACCCCCCAGGTGAAGGCCGTGCTCCAGAACCTCGTGCCCATGGTTGACAATGGCCAGGTCGCTCCCGACGCCACGTACCACGACACCAGGGTGTGGGGCGCCACGTTGGGGGCGAGCACTGTCGTCGCCCGCTCCGGGCTCGGAGTGACTGCCGACGGGGCTCTTGTCTACGTGGCGGGTCCCGCCCTCACCGCCAAGACCCTGGCCGAGTCGCTGCAGCGTGCAGGGGCGGTGCGGGCAATGACCCTCGACATCAACCCGGAGTGGGTGACCTTCAACTTCTTCTCCCACACCAACGCCGCCAACCCCGCCCTCACGACCGGGACGAAGCTGTACCCGCAGATGCAACGTTCAGCCGATCGGTATCTCGGTCCGACCCAAGAGTCCCGCGACTTCTTCAGCGTCTCGACGAGCTGAGCGTTGCCGGGTCGCACCGAGCGGAGGTGACCGCTCAGATCAAGCCAGCGGCCCCGCGCCACGCCAAGCGCCCGCGGGGGCGCAGGCGGCTGGCGGTGGCCGCGATCGTGGTTTTGTCGGTCGTGGTGGTGGTCGTCGCGGCTGCCGCGGCCAGGCTGGCGACGCTGCCTGCACCACCCCTCACGGTCCGCTCCCTCGTGTCCTCTTCGACGGCGTTGCCCGGCAGCCTGAGCAAGCTGGCGTGGCCGGCGGAGGGCGCGGCGGCGCTGGCCACTGGCGACGGGGCCCTCCTCGGGACTTCCGGGCCGGCGACACCAGCACCTATTGCCAGCGTTACGAAGGTGATGACCGCCTACCTCGTCCTGCGCGACCACCCCCTGCAGCTGGTGCTGGCGGGACCGCCACAGGGGGGGCTGACGCTCACGGTGACCGCCGACGAGGCCGCCACCCTGCCGGCCCGCATCGCGGCCGGCCAGTCCGTGGTGGCCGTGCACGCCGGCTCGGTCCTCACCGAATACCAAGCCCTCCAGGCACTGTTGCTGGCATCAGCGGACAACATCGCGGACGCGCTCGCAGTCCAAGACGCCGGCAGCACCGCGGCGTTCGTTGCGAAGATGAACGCTACGGCGTCTGCCATGGGGTTGAAGGCCACCCACTACGCCGACCCGAGCGGGCTCGACCCCGCCAGCGCGTCCACACCGACCGACCAACTGCGCCTGGCACGGGTGGCGCTCGCCGACCCGGTGTTCGCGGCCATCGTGGCGCAGCGCTCGGCGTCCATCCCCGGAATCGGGCCCATAACCAACTACAACGCGCTGGCCGGGACGGACGGCTTCACCGGCGTGAAGACCGGCTCCACCGGCGCGGCGGGTGGATGCCTCGTGTTCTCGGTGACCCGCACCGTGGCGGGGCATGCGTACACCTTCATCGGCGCCGTGCTCGGCCAGCAGCGGGGGCCTTACATCGCCGCTGCGCTTGCCGCCTCACGTGTCCTCGCCAACTCGGCCTTCGCCAACATCGAGGAGCGCACGGTACTGCCCGCCGGGCAGATCGTGCTGGCGGTCAGCCGAGCCGACCACCACGAGACGGTCGCGACGGGCACCCCGCTGCGGCTGGTCGGCCTTCCTGGGGAGTCGGTTGCTCTGCACGTCGCACCCACGAACCCCAAGTCGCGCAGTGCAGGCAGAAACCCCGCGTACCAGGTGGTCGGTGCCGATTCCGGCTCATCGGCCTCGGTCGCCTTGGTGGTGCCCCCACTGCCCCCGCCGACATTCGACTGGAAGCTCGCTCACCTGTTGCCCTGAGCCCACCCGCCTGATTGCGGAGCGCTACTCCTCCGTCGGCGACACGCTGGCTCGAGCGCGGATCTCTTCGACCACGCCCGGGTCGGCCAGCGTCGTCGTGTCACCCAGGTCCCGGCCCTCCGCCACGTCGCGAAGCAGCCGGCGCATGATCTTGCCGGAACGGGTCTTTGGCAGGTCGTCGGTGAAGATGATGGTCTTCGGTCGGCCGAACTTGCCGATCCGATCGGCCACGAAGGACCGCAGCGCCTCGCCGTGGTCCTGGTCGGGAGTAAACGCGCTCTTGAGGGTGACGAAGGCCACGATCGCCTGTCCGGTCACCGGGTCGCTGGCGCCGACGACGGCCGCCTCGGCCACCGACTGGTGGTCGACGAGGGCCGACTCGACTTCGGTGGTGGAGACTCGATGCCCGGAGACGTTCATGACGTCGTCGACGCGCCCGAGCAGCCAGAAGTAGCCGTCGTCGTCGAGCTTGGCCCCGTCGCCTGCGAAGTAGCGACCTTCGAAGCGGCTCCAGTAGGTCTCCTGGTAGCGCTCGGGGTCCTTGTAGATCCCGCGTAGCATCGAGGGCCACGGCCGGTCGATGGTCAGGTAGCCGCCCCCCACCGACACGGGTGACCCCGACTCGTCTACGACCTGCGCGGAGATCCCCGGAAGCGGGAATGTCGCCGATCCCGGCTTGGTCGTCGTGGCGCCCGGCAAGGGCGAGATCATTATCGCCCCGGTCTCGGTCTGCCACCACGTGTCGACGACCGGGCAGCGTCCGCCGCCGATGGTGGTCTGGTACCAGATCCAAGCCTCGGGGTTGATCGGCTCGCCGACCGACCCGAGTATGCGCAGGGAGGACAGGTCGTGGGATTCGGGGTACGAGGTGCCCCACTTCATGCACGCCCGGATGGCCGTCGGAGCGCAGTAGAGGATCGAGACCTTGTAGTCCTCGACGATCTGCCACCAGCGGTCCTTGTCGGGATGGTCCGGCGCGCCCTCGTAGAGCACCGACGTCGCGCCGTTGGCCAGCGGCCCGTAGACGATGTAGCTGTGGCCGGTGACCCAACCGATGTCCGCCGCGCACCAGTACACGTCGCGCTCGGCGTGGAGGTCGAACACGTACTTGTGCGTGAACGCCACCTGCGTCAGGTATCCGCCCGTCGTGTGCATGATGCCTTTCGGCTTGGCAGTGGTCCCCGACGTGTACAGCAGGTAGAGGAGATCTTCCGAACCCATGGCCTCCGGCGGGCAAGACGCCTCCACCGACTCCATCGCCGAATCCCACCAATGGTCCCGGCCGTCGGTCATGTCCACGGTCCGCTCCTCCGACCCGGATGGCGCGTGGCCGACCCGCCGGGCCACCACGACATCGGTGATGGACGGGCACGCCGCCAGGGCCAAGTCGACGGCGGGCTTGAGCAGGTTGGCCTTGCCCTTGCGGTACCCGCCGTCAGCGGTTACGAGCACCTTGGCTTCTGCGTCGTTGATCCGGTCTCGCAGGGCGTCGGAGGAGAAACCCCCGAATACCACCGAGTGCACTGCCCCTATTCGCGTGCAGGCCAGCATCGCGACGGGCAACTCGGGGATCATCGGCATGTAGATGGCAACCCGGTCGCCCTTGCCCACCCCGTAGCCCTTGAGCACGTTGGCGAATCGCTCGACGTCGGCCAGGAGGTCGGCGTAGGTGATTGTCCGCGTGTCGCCCGGCTCACCCACCCAGTGGTAGGCCACCCGGCCCCCGAGGCCGCTCGCCACGTGGCGGTCGACGCAGTTGAACGAAACATTGAGCTCGCCTCCCACGAACCACTTGGCGAAAGGTCGGTCCCACTCGAGGATGGTCTCCCATTCCTTGGACCAGTCGAGGAGGTCCCCGGCCTGGCGGGCCCAGTAGCCCTGCCAGTCCCGCTCGGCCTGCTCGTACTCCTCGCTACCCGTGATCCACGCATCCGACTTGACCGAGTCGGGCGGCGAGAACGAACGGTTCTCCAGGTAGAAGGCTTCGATTCCCCCGGTTGTGTCAGCCATGATCCCTTTCTACTCCCCGCATCGACCACTCGGCGGCGAGCAGGGGGGGGAGGGCTTCCACCCGGCGGGGAGCGGGGCCCACCTGGTCCAGCGACAAGAGGTCCTGGGAAAGGGCCTCGATAGCCAGCACCCGGCCGCCGGCAGCCAGCCGCCTGGCTGACGCCAGCCACCGGCGGGCCGGGGAGGGGTCGCAGCGCCGCTCGCCCTCGATGCTTCCAGTCCCTGCGGGGGCCCTTCCGCCGGCCTCGACCGTCAGCTCTACCAGCACGTCTTCTGTGGCCCCGGCCTTCAGGCGAATCTCCCACCACCGCCCGTCTCGCCACTCGAAGCGATCGGCGGGTAGGCGTCCCAGCCACCCGATGGCCAGCACCACTGCGACAGGCAAGCCGCTCGGCAAGTCGCGCAGCGACGCCGCCAAGGGCCCGATACCCGGGGGCGTGGCCGGAGCTCCGTCCGGGTCGTCGCCGGGGACGGCCGGTCCGAGCACCAGCGCCGGGTCCTCCATCCTCAACCCACCCGGCGCAGGCGAGAGCCGACGATCCGGTCGGTCCTGCACCAGCAGCCAGCGCAGCGCCGGCGCGCAGCCGGGTCGCTCCTCCAGTACGCCCGCAGCTCGGCTGGCGTCGGCGGCGCCGACGTCCACCACGACCAGGGGGTCGGGGCGCCCCAGCTCCACCCACATCCGGTCCAACGCTCTCGCCAGCCAGCCACCAAGGTCCGGACTCTGCTCACGCGCAGGGGCGGCCCCGAGGGCAGACCACGGCAGCGGCCCCATCCGCCTGGCCTGGCTGACCAGCGCTGGCGGCACCCGGTGCTCGCCCTCCTCGCCTCCCAGCACGTACACCCCTTCGTCCGGACAGCCACTACCGTAGGAGACCGCCTACACACGGACCATCTGGACCCGGTGGCGGCCCGCACTTCGCCCGATGACCGATCCCGCCGCCCCTTCCCCCGCCCCGGCACCCCCCATCGCCGTCGCACCCGTCGCCGAGATCGACGTCCCCGTCGGTGGCCGGATCCTGGTCCTCTCCGACCTGCACCTGGACCGGGACCCGAGCCCCGCGCTGTCCGCCGCCGTCCTCGAGGTCGTCCAGGCCATCGAGGCCTGGACCGGACCCGGCGTTCTGGTGATCAATGGCAACCTGTTCGACAATGCGCGCGGGCCGGTCGGCGACGGCGCCGCCGTCCTAGCCTCCAACCCCCGCCTGGTCGGAGCCTGCAAGGCCTTCGCTGCCGGTCCCGGACGCCAGTTCCTGGTGATACCTGGCGACCGCGATCCGCACCTTGCGTGGTCCACCCCGGCCCAGAAGGTGCTCCGCCAAGCGATGGGCGCTGAGGTGGTCCTTGCCGTCGAGTTGCGGATCAGCACCGGCGCCGGGGCCCGCTTGGTTCGGGTGGAGCCAGGCCACCGGGTGGACCCCCTGGCGGCCTTCTCCGACCCGTGCAACTCGGGGGAAACCCCACTCGCTCAACACCTCCGGGCTGACATCCTCCCGTCGATCCTCGATCGCGACGGGAGCCGCTCCGAGGGCCCCCGCTGGCTGGCTGGCATCGATCGCCTCGACGACCCGGCAGCCTTTCCCCGCTTCGTCGCCTCCAGATTGGCCTACCGGCAGCTCGCCCAGCGCGCGTGGCTGCTGGTGGTGCCCGTCATCGCGGCCTTCGTCCTGGGCCTTCCGGCGGTGATCGTGCGCCGGGCCCATTACGCCATCGGGTGGCGGGTCGGCCTCGAGGTCGGCGCCGTGGCCATCGAAGCGATTTTCCTTGCCACCCTCGCCGCTGCCACCATCCGGGGGGCTTGGAGAGGACTCGCTGCGGTCACCCTCGGCGCAGGCGGCCGTGATCCCAACGACGCGGCTCGGGCCGCTGCGCGCCAACTAGTCGGCTCAGGCCACGCCGGGCTCGTCACTGGCCACACCTGCCGCCCCGAGCTGACGCTCCTCGGTGACGGCTTCTACGCCAACGCCGGATGCGTCAGCGAGGTGGTCTCCGAGGTCGGGGCCCGTTTCCCCGGGCTCGGCCTCCCCCCCGTCTTCCTGGCTCACCGCCAGGCCGCCTGGATCGAGCTCGAAGCAGGCGCCGAGCTGCACGTCCGGCTGATCCACGGCCGGGTCGACCTCCCCGGCGCCGCCCTCCTCGAAAGGCTTGCGGCCGACCGCGGCCCCGACACCGTCGCCGCCAAGGACCTGCGACCGGAGGTGGTCGCCACCTTTCCCCGGGGAGAGTCGTGGCCGCCCCCCATCTCCGATCTGCCCGGGCGCCGGCGGGCACGGCGCATTGCGGCGGCCATCGTCGCCATCGCCGGTTTTGCCACTCTGGTCTCTTCGCTTTCGGACCCGGTCCACGACCGCTTGCAGATCCTCCAGCGGATGTTCCCGGTGGCGGTGCCCGAGACCGCTGCCGCCCTCGACGCCCTGGCCGGCGTCGCCCTTCTCATACTCGCCCGCGGCATCCGCCGGGGGCAGCGACGGGCCTGGGCTGTCACCCAGGTCCTCCTCCTGGCCGCTGCCGTGCTCCACCTCGTCAAGGGTGTCGACGTCGAGGAGGCGGTCGCCGCCCTCGCCGTGGCCGTCTACCTATGGGTCAAGCGCAGGGAGTTCGAGGCCGCCACCGACGTCCCTCCGTTGCGGCGGGGGTACGGGACGTTGCTCGTGGTGGCCATTCTGGTCGTCGTAGCCGGCACGCTCGGGCTGGAGCTGGGGACCTGGGTCACCGCCGCGCGGGACCACCAGGAAATCGATCGGCTGTCGTGGGGCCGAGCACTCCAGGCCTCCTTGGAGCGCATGGTCGGCGTCCGCCACGTCACGTTGCCGCACGCCATCGACCGATTCTTCAGTCCCGCCATGGTCACCGCGTCGATCGGGCTGGCACTGGCCGCGCTGGCTCTGCTGTTCCGCCCGGTGGTCGCGCATCGCCGGCGTGTTCCACCGGCCGAGTCCGTGGGCGGCCTCGACCGGGCCCGGGCCATCGTGGGACGCCACGGATCGGGGACCCTCGACTACTTCGCCCTGCGACCGGACAAGCAATTCTTCTTCTGGGGCGATACCGTCGTCGCCTACGCCGTCTATGGGACCGTCTGCCTGGTCTCCCCCGACCCGATCGGCCCCGTCGCTGAGCGAGAGGAGGCCTGGCGGGCGTTCCGGGCCTTCGTCGACGAGAACGGCTGGGCCCTCGGTGGGCTGGGCGCCGGCGAGGAATGGCTCCCGATCTACCGGGCCACTGGGATGCACGACCTCTACGTCGGCGACGAGGGGGTTGTGCGAACCGAGCGCTTCACGCTGGAGGGCGGCCGGTTCAAGGGGCTGCGCCAGGCGGTCAACCGGGTGGCCAAGTACGGCTACACGATCAGTTTCCACGACCCCTCGAAGTTGGAGCCAGGCCTGCGGGCCGCGCTCGAGGAGGTCATGACAAAGAGCCGCCGCGGCGACGTGGAACGCGGCTTCTCCATGACCCTGGGGCGGGTGTTCGACCCGGCTGACGACGGCCTCCTCCTGGCCGTCGTGCATGCTCCTCCTCCATCGACCTCACACACCGACTCCGCACCCCCGGCCGACGGGGGCCCGGCAGTCGGCCCTCCCGTAGCCTTTTGCCAGTACGTGCCGGCGCCGGGGATCGGCGGTTACTCCCTGGACCTGATGCGGCGCGACGACGGCGAGCACCCCAACGGCCTCATCGACTTCGCCGTCGTCGAGACCATCAAGTACGTCAAGGACCAGGGAGGCTCCAGCCTCGGGCTCAACTTCGCCACGATGCGCGCGGTGCTCGCCGGTGAGGCGGGTGAGGGAGTATCGCAGCGGGTCCAGGCGTGGTTGCTCCGGCGGATGGGCGACTCGATGCAGATCGAGTCGTTGTGGAAGTTCAACGCCAAGTTCGATCCCGACTGGCAGCCCCGCTACGCCGTTTACGACGCCCCCGAGAACGCCCTGGCCACCGCCATCGCCGTGGCGAGAGCCGAGTCGTTCTGGGAGCTGCCGGTGATCGGCAGGTGGCTGCAGCCGTCAGCTGAGCGCCAGGCCGTCTGCGTCGCCACCCCCGCCTGCGACACCTCTCCTGGCCCGGCTCTGTCAGTGGGACAGGACCCGGGCCAGCTCCAGCACCCGGGGTGAAGCCATGGCCGCCCGAGCATCCGCCGGAGGGCTGGGGAACGCCGAGTAGGCGGCCCACAACCTGCCCTGATGATCCACGAAGGTGTCGAGGCCGCCCGGGGAGACCGCAGTCGCCACGCTGGCCAGCAGCGGCTTTGCCATCGGCTCCCGGCACGGCCCTGACACTGTGGCGCACCACGCCACGCCGGTGTCATATGTGTTGGATTGCCAGGTCCCCCCGGAGTAGAACAACCACCACCCACCTTTGGTGTCGGCCAGCATCGACGGCCCTTCGATGATGTGATGCTCCCACGCCTGGTTCGCGCCGAGGAGCCGCACCGCTACGCCGGTGGTGGCCCGACCGTCTGGGGTGAGGGGCTGCTCCCAGATGCTGACCGGCGCCCCGCTGGCGTTGCCGTCGTTCTTCCATACGAGCGCGAGATGCCCCGGGGAGGGCACCACGACGCTGGGGTCGATGTCGCCGCCAAGGGCGGCCTGGCACACCAGCGGGGCTCGGGAATTATCGGCGAACGGGCCGACGGGGCTGGCGGAGAAGGCCGCCCCGATGCACTCCCGCCTCGTGGCCGCATCCTCGGTGCTGAAGTACAGGACGAACCCCCCGGCGACCTGGTGAACAGTGGGACCCCACGTCATGGTCGAAACGCCGGCCGCCGCGGACCACGAGTGCGGCGGCTGCACCACGAGGGCCCAGGACGGCAGCGTTGGGAGGGCATCGGGGACCCGCCGCCAGTGGATCAGGTCGGTCGACACAGCCGTTGGCACGTTGGCGGTCCAATCGGTCGTCCAGTAGAGGGCGTAGCCGGGCTTCGAGATCCCGTCCACGCCCGCCGCGACGGGGAGGACGTACGGGTCGCCGACGTCGTTGAGGGCCGGGTTGTTGACCTCGACGGCGCGGGAGGCGCCGAGGGTTGGCAGGCCGGCAGCGGGCAGGCCGGCTGTCGGCGAGCCCGTCGGCGAGCGCCGGCCAGAGGTGGTCGCCAAGCTGAGAGCCACCACGGTCACGGCAACCAAAAGGAAGGCGCCCCCCCACAGCCCCCGGCGGGACCGGCTGCGAATGGTCCCACCGAGTGTTCCGGCAGGGTTGGCGCCACGCTCGCCCTCGGCATCCTCGGCCGCCCGGCTCCGGGAGGCGATGGTCACCCCCAGGAGCGTAACGGGCTACCGGCGGGCAACGGTCGCGCCCTCGCGCCGTGTCCTTCAGGTGGGTGCAGGGTGCATGCACCGACAGACATTCCTTCCGACATCAATAACCCGCACCAGAGCACGGGTTATTGATGTCGGAAGGTTCGGGGGTCTCGGGCTTCGTTCAGCCGTGCGTCGTAGCCGTGCGTCGTACCCGTGCCACCCGACCCGTGCCACCCGACCGGTGCCACCCGACCCGTGCCACCCGATCCGTGCCACCCGATCCGTGCCATCCACTGCCGATCGTCGTGCCTAAGCTCAGCCACCATGAGATACCTCGAGGCTGGCGGGGCACGGCTCTCCGTGATCGGTGTGGGCACGTGGCAGTTCGGATCCCGCGAGTGGGGTTACGGCGAGAGCTACGCCAAAGGCGAGGCAGGCCGGATCATCGGCCGAGCGCTGGACCTCGGCATCAACCTGGTCGACACTGCAGAGGTCTATGGGCTCGGAGCATCAGAGCGCATAGTCGGACAGGCCATCGCCGGCCGCCGCGACGAGGCTTTCATCGCCACCAAGCTGTTCCCGGTGGCGCCGGTGGGCCCCGTCGTCGCATGGCGGGAGAGGGGCAGCGCCCGCCGGCTGGGGGTCGACAGCGTCGACCTCTACCAGATCCACCAGCCCAACCCGGTGGTCCCCATCCGCACCCAGATGGACGGGATGCGCCCCCTCTTGGCGGATGGCAGGGTGCGCCACGTGGGCGTGAGCAACTTCTCGCTGGCGCGCTGGCAGTCAGCCGAGTCAGCCCTCGGGAGCCCGGTGCTGTCCAATCAGGTCCGCTTCAGCCTCGTCGACCGGCGACCCCTCGAAGACCTCATTCCATGGGCGTCGGATCATGACCGGCTGGTGATCGCCTACAGCCCCCTCGGCCAAGGCTTGCTGTCGGCTCGATACGACCACACCCACGCGCCCACCGGCGGCGTGCGGACCATGAACCCGCTGTTCCTGCCGGAGAACCTGACCCGTGCCACCCCTCTCCTGGACGCTCTCCGGGAGGTGGCCGTCAGTCATCAGGCCACCCCGGCGCAGGTGGCCGTAGCCTGGGTCATACGACATCCCAATGTCGTGGCAATCCCGGGAGCCAGCAGCGTCGAGCAGTTGGAACGCAACGCCGAGGCGGCCGACCTGGACCTCTCCGACGACGAGCACGCCCACCTGACGGCAGTCGCCAGTGACTTCCGACCCGTCGAGGGTCGGGCTGCGCTGCCGCAGTTGCTCCGCCGCCGCCTGCCGTTCTGATCGGGGGCAGGGCGCACCCCGCCGACTTGTCGGGACTTCCGGCGGCGCGATCGGGTGCTTGCCCTCCGGCCTCACAAGAGCAACCGAGAAGTCGGCCAGTCTTACGCCGGCAGTGCGGAGTCGATCGGAGCCGCCCCGAGGACCTGCATCGCCGCCTGAACCCCACCAGGGCGGACCGGAATGGACTGCCAGGGCAGCTCCATCTCCATCGCGGCCAGGGCGGAGATGATCATGAGCTCGTCGACGTCGCCGAGGTGGCCGATGCGCAGGCAACCACCCGCCAGGCGACCGAGCCCTCCTCCGATGGTGACAGCCCACCGCTCGAGCAGCGCCGCCTTGACCTTGGCGTCTGTTGCCCCTTCGGGCAGCACGACCGCAGTGACCGAGTCGCTGTACGCGCTCGGGTCGACGCACAGGAGAGCCAGGCCCCAGCCCTCGACTGCGCTGCGCACCGCGGCAGCCAGCCGCCGGTGGCGGGCAAAAACCTCGTCGACTCCCTCTTCGAGGATCCGGTCCATTGCTGCCCGCAGGCCCACGACTAGGTTGGTGGCTGGGGTGTAGGGGAACGAGCCGGTCCCGGTGGCGGCGAGCATCGGCTCCCAGTCCCAGTAGCCAACCGCCAGCGAAGAGGTCCGCTTCGCAGCACGTGCCTTGTCAGATACTGCCAGGAGCACCAGGCCCGGGGGGAGCATTAGCCCCTTTTGGGAGGCGGTCACCGTTACGTCGGCGGACCACCCGTCGTGGTTGACCGGCATGGCTCCGAGCGAGGACACGGCGTCCACCAGGAGCAGCGCCGGATGTGAAGCCGAGTCGATGGCGCGGCGGATGGCCGCGATGTCCGCAACGATGCCTGTCGAAGTCTCGTTGTGAACCGCCAGGACGGCAGCAATTTGGTGCGCGGCGTCGGCTCGCAGGATCTCCCCTAACCTCTCGGGGTCCGGCGGTCGGTTCCACTCCCCGGCGAGGATTCCCACGTCGAGCCCAAGCTTGCCTGCAAGCCGGGCCCAGCCCGCGGCGAAGTACCCGTTCTCGCAGACCACGACGCGGTCGCCTGGGCAGAGGGTGTTGACGAGAGCCGCCTCCCAACCGCCGGTGCCGGACCCCGGGTAGAGGGCGATGGGTCCGGTCGTGCCGAACAAGGGTTTGACATCGGCCAGAACGCTCGTGGCGATGCCGGCGAAGGCCTTGCCCCGGTGGTCGATGGTCGGAGCGGCGATCGCCCGCAGGACCTCGTCGGGCACGTTGGTCGGGCCGGGCAGTTGCAGCAGAGAGCGACCCGGTCGGCGGGGCGCCTCCGAGCGGCTCATATGAGTGATCCCGGGTCCAGGTCGGCGATATCGCCTCGAAGGAAACGCTGCTCCCCGTGAGCTTCGAGGGCTCCGAGCGCGAGGTCGAGGTCTCCGCTCTCGATCGCCTCGAGCAGCTCCTCATGGCGGCGCACTCCCATCTCCCGGTCGGCGGCTGACTCGCGGGAGAGGTTGACGCTCATGAGGAGCTGCATCTGGTTCATGAGCATCTCGTAGGTGCTCAGCAGCCGGCTGTTACCCCCCAGCGCGATGAGGCCGATGTGGTACTGACGGTTGGCCTCTACGTAGCGCGGATGGTCTCCCGATTCCGCTGACTCTCGCATCTCGACCAGGGCAAGGCGCAGCGGTTCGAGATCAGCGGGTTCCTTGACCGGCACGCCGAGCTTCAGGGCGAACTGGTCGAGGACGGACCGCAATGAGTAGATGTCCAGTATGTCGGATTCGCTTAGAGACACCACGCGTACTCCCCGGCGAGGCAGGCGCACCAGTAGCCCTTGCTGCACCAGGACTTGCATTGCCTCGCGCAGGGGCGGCCGGCTTATGCCAAGTCGGGAGGTCAGCCACTCCTCCCCGACCCGCTCACCGGGTTTGATGACTCCTGCCAGCAACAGCTCCCGGATCTTGCTGGTGGCCAGGTCCACCAGGCTCGGCTGCTCGATCTTGACGGTCGGCTCGTGTCGCTGGGGTCCTGCGCCGGCACTCATGGCTGTACCCGGCGCACGACGGCGGCGACGGGGTTGCCGCCGGGGGGTCCCATGTGGGAGTTGCGCTCTCCACCGGAGATGAACGACATCGGTTCGCCCGTCACGCTCACCACCAGCGCGCCCCCGACCGCCTTGGCCACATGGTGGGCCTCGTGGTCATCGAGGACGGTGATGTGCCGGCCGCGGAGCACGTCGGTGCCGGGCAACACGAACTTGGCGAACACCTGCACCACCCGGCGGCGGTCCTCCTCGCTCGGGCAGCAGTCGAAGTCGAGCCCGCTGCCGCGAAGAGCGGCCTTGACCCCACCGGTGTCAGCCAGGTCGGAGGTGATCCCATGGCCGACCCGCAGCTCGCTGGCCGAGTCGGGACTGTTGGCCAGCAACAGCACATCTCCAACTCGCTTCTCGCCGCCCGATGACGTGGCGGCCACAGCGGAGTAAAGGGTCCAGTCGTGACGGATCCGGTCGTCGGTCACCTTGGTGGCGTCGATCTCGCCGAGGGCCACGCCGACGCCGAGCGCGGCTGCGTCGTTGGACCAGCACATGGAGCCCATGGGCCCGATGCCGAAGTCTTGGGTGACCACCGATTGGCCCCGGGCGGCCGCATCGGCGACGGCCCGGGTCGACAGCGCGGGCCCTTTGACCAGGACCATGTGCACGTCGCCGGGATCGGTCACGCGTGCGTCGGCCATAGCAGCTCGGACCGCCTCGGCCACCTTGTCCACCTGTGCTCCGCGCCCGATGTCCTCGGGCAGGATCTCACTCGTGTGCGACCGGCCGACCACCAGACCCACACCGGGGAGCCCGGGGGGCAGGGTCTCCACCTCCTCCTGGGTGATGACGGTGACGTGGGGGGATATCACCCCGGGGGCGCCCCCCGAGACCGCCACCGTCACCTCCTCCCCTATGTCATCGGGCGTGCACCCCCTCGCCTCTGCGAGGGCAGTCCGCAGCGAGACATCAGCGAACACCCGGCCGAAGTCGTTGTGGAGGCCGGAGCCTTCGGACTTCGCGATGAGGGCGACCACTGTGGCAGGGTCGACCGACCCCGATGCCAGCAGCTCCCGCAACGACGCGGTATCGCTCGGCGCCAGCATCGGCACCACGTGCATCGCCGCTTTCAGATATGCCATCGTTCGCTCTCTCCCTCGTATCGAAGCATCTGGAGTGGATCATCGGTCCAGCCACGGAGGCTCTTGCCGTCCCCCATACAATCGCTCGAGCATCCGGCCGACCAGGAGGAGCAGCTGCTCGCCGCCTGGCGAGGCGAGCACCTGGATCGCTACCGGAAGGCCGTGGCGATCCGAGCCGACCGGGATGCTCAAGGCGGGCACCCCCAACGCGCTGACCGCACGGCACTGAGCCATCAGCGCGAAGCCCTCGACGTGCTGACCGTCAACATCACCGGACCCTTCGAGGTCGCAAGCCGGGGCGGGGGACACGGGGAACAGCACCACCGGTGTCACCGCGAGCTGCGCCATCACCTCGTCGCGCCGTCGTCGGAGCGAGGCCCACAGCGGCGCCGGATCTGCGGACGATTGCGGAGCTGTGTCGAGGACTGCACGCGCCGCAGCCCCCAGGCAGCCCGAGCGCAGGCCGATCGCCGCGCGGAGATCGTTCATCGGATCGGTAGCACGCAGAGCGTTGAAGATCCCGTGGAGGCCGTCGAGCAGTCCTTCGACCGGTTCGGTCGCGACTCCGGCCACCGACATCCCGGAGACGACGGCCCGGAGCACGCTGCTCACGCCGGCACCCACGGCCTGGGTGTCCTCCCGCGACACCCACCCGATCCGCACGCCCTCGAGGAGTTCGGGCCGGATTGGGTTGGAACCAGTGAAGGCGGAGGAGACCGCTGCCGGGTCGGCGCCCTGCATGACCGCCAGCGCGGTGGCCAGGTCGGCGACGCTGCGTGCCAGCGGTCCGATGACCTGGAAGTGGCGCTGGACGCTGTCGGACCCGTACGCAGGACCGGGACGCCCGTCCATCCGCCCGCCGCGCTCGGGAAGCTGTCCCGTCCCGTCGACGGCCCCGACGCCGGGTCGAAGCGCAAGGACCCCGCAGCACTGCGCCGGCCAGCGGAGCGAGCCCCCGTAGTCCGTGCCGACCCCGAGGGCGGAGGCGCCCGCCGCCAAGAGCGCCGCTTCCCCACCGGAAGAGCCTCCAGGGCTGTGAAACCCCCAAGGACTCCGAGTGGCACCGTAGGTCTCGTTGTCGGTGGTCACCCCGAAGGCGAGCTCGGGGCAGTTCGTCTTGGCGATCAGCACCGCGCCGGCGGCGCGGAGGCGTCCGACCGCCACGGCATCGACCTCTGGTACGTTACCGCCGAAAGCCGCACTGCCGCAGCAGGTCGGCACCCCGGCGGTGGCAACCACGTCCTTGGCGGTGAACGGCACGCCGCACAGCGGACCGGCCGCCTGCCCGGCGTCCAGCCGGGATTGGATGGCCTCGGCGTCCGCGAGCGCTGCGCCGCGCCGGACCGCTACGACGGCGTTGAGCCACGGCTGCACCTCGTCGAGGCGATCCAGGTGGGCCTGGACCACGTCCACAACACCCAGGCGCCCCGAGGCGACCTCCTCTCGTAGTCGCCACGCGGGCCAACCGACCGGCTCGCGGGGGGGCGGCAGGGTGGCAACGGCCCGCAGTCCGGCCGAGGCTTTCGTCACGCGCCCCAAACCCTGTAGCGGACCGCATTCTCGATGGCGCCGACCAGGAAGTACAGGGCGAGGGAGACCACGAGCAGCACGGCTATGGCAGTCCACAGGTTGCCGTAGTCGCTGGATATGACGTCGTAGGCCATGGCATAGCCGAGCCCGTGACCGGTTATCAGCCATTCGGCCAGGACCGAGCCGAGGACGGCGCCGGGCATGGAGATCTTGGCCGCCGCGAAAAGGGCCGGGGAGGAAAATGCGAGGCGAACCTTGACCAGCGCCGACAACCGGCCCCCGCCGAAGCATTCGACGACGTCCATCGCCGCACCCGGGGCGCTCCGCAGCCCGTCGACGATGGTGACGAGCGACGGAACGAAGGTCACGATTGCGGCGATGAGCGTCACGCCGAGCAGGCCCCGCCCGAAAACCAGCCCGATCAGCGGGCACATGGCGATCAGCGGCACCGATCGCATGACGATGACGAACGGCATGACCGCCGCTCCCACTGCGGGTAGCAACGTCAGCGCCGAGGCGGCGACCACGGCGGTGGCTGTCCCTACCAGCCACCCCACGCCGGCGTCGCGCCCGGTGTGAGCGAGGCCTTGGAGCAGGGCGTGGCGGTGGCTGCCGGCGAGCGGTCCGCTCACGGCGTAGCGCCACACATCGACCGGCGACTTCACGAAGTACGAGGAGAGCCCACTCGATCGTACGAGCAGCTCCCACACCAACAGCCCAAAGGCCACCACTGCCAGGATCCGGACCACCGCCAGGCCGAGGCCGACGGGCCGGGGGCGGTGGTCCCGGGACGGGGTGGTCCCGCGGTCGAGCGGCGCCTCGACGTGAGCTCCCAGGCGGCGAGCGACCGCCGCCGTGACACCGAACGCCAGCCCGCACACGCCTGTGCTGACCAAGGCGATCGCCCACGTGCGGCTGACGGCGAGCTGCTGCTGCGCTTGGAGCATGACGACACCGAGGCCTTTGGCCCCCCCGAGGTAGTCGCCGATCATGGTGCCGAGGATGGCGGCGGGCGCCGAGATGCTAAGGCCGGAGGCCAGGATCGGGATGCTGGCGCGCAGTCGGACCTTGACGAGCTGCTGCCATCGGTTGCCGCCAAACGCCGTGACCGCCTCGAGCGTCGTCGGAGATGCCGCCCGCAGGCCGGCGACCGCAGCAACCAGCGTCACGAAGAAGACCGACAGGGCCGACATGAGCATCTTCGCCCCCGTGGAACCGTAGAGGACCACGAGCAGGGGTCCCACGGCGATCGTCGGAACGCAGTAGGTCGCCACTCCCAAGGTCATCAAGCCGCCTTCTGCCACCGGCAGGATGAGGCATATGGCGGCGAGCACCAGCGCCACCCCATTCCCGATCAGCCATCCCTTCCACGAGATCCCGAGGGTGACCACGACATCGGAGTAGTAGAAGTGGTCCCTTGCCGCCGTGGTCAGCACCGAGGTCGGCGCCGGGACCACGAACCGGCCCGCGAACACGGTAGTGGCGAGTAGCTCCCAGACCACCACGATCCCTACGATCACCGTAACGGTCCGTAGCAATCGGCGGGCGCTGTCGGGGAGGGTGGTCCCGCGTCCACCGACTCGCACTGCGACCGTCACGACGAGGGCCGGTCGGCGTCGGCGACTGCGCCGGCAGAGAAGAGAACCTGGCTTAGGTGGTCGCAGCAGGCGTGGAACTTCGGGTCCGAGAGCAGCTCGGGCCGGCGGGGGCGGTCGAAAGGGACCATGTAGCGCTCCACGATGCGACCCGGGCGCGGGGTCATCACCACGACCGCATCTGCAAGGAAGGCCGCCTCCTGGATCGAGTGGGTGACGAGGAGGGTGGTGGTGGCCCGCTCCATCCAGATCCGCTGCAGCTCGATGTTGAGACGTTGGCGCATCATCTCGTCCAAAGCACCGAAGGGCTCGTCGAGCAGCAGCAGTCGGGGTTGCAGCACCAACGCTCGGGCGATGGCGACGCGCTGGCGCATCCCACCTGAGAGCTGGCCCGGCTTGGCCTTCTCGAAGCCGGTCAACCCCACCAGCTCGATCAGCTCGGCGATGGACCCGGAGCCGCCCGTGCGGCCGGCCAGCTCGAGGGGCATGCGGATGTTGTGTTCGACGCTCCGCCACGGCAGCAGGGCCGGGTCCTGGAACGCCACCCCGAGCTCATGGCGCTTGCGGACCTCTACGGGGTGGGCGCCGTCAACCATGATCTCGCCAGTCGTGGGCTGCTCGAGGGCCGCCACCATCCGCAGGATCGTCGACTTGCCGCAGCCCGAAGGCCCGAGGAGGGCGGTGAAGCTTCCGGTAGGAGCGGCGAGGGAGACCGACTGGAGCGCCTCGACGGGGTGGCGCTTGTGGCCGAAGGTCTTGGTGACCGCGTCCAGGTGCAAACCCAACGCTGGGCTCGGGCCGTGGGGGCCGCCGACAGAGGGGTCGGCCCGATCGGAGGCGATCATGTCCATCACGCCGGCACGCTCCCACCCTTGTACACCTCTTGGAGGACAGCATTGGTGAACATCGACGGAGTTGCAGTCACGCCGCCCAATGCCAGCGACGCGATCGTGCCCGCGATCTTGGCGTTGGTCATCCAGAACAGCCCGTGGGCCGCGGTGTCGGCGTCGGCCACGAAGGCGTTCTGCGCAGCGGCATCGAGGTTCTGCTGTGCTGGGTCCAGTCCGAGAGTCTTGCCGAAGTCGGTGACCGCCAGAGTTGCTGCGCCGGATGGGTCCTTGAGGACGTCGGACCATCCGAGGGACTCAGCCTTCATGAGCCCTGCGAGGATCTTGACCTTGGCTGGATCGGATAGGTCCGAGCCCTTCGCGATGTAGAGGTCCTCCATCAGCGGGTACTTGAAGTCGCTCAGCAGCAACGTGTACGTGTCGACGCCCTTGAGCTTGAGGATCGTCGGCTCGTTGGGGGCGAACGCCATGAGGCCATCGATCTCACCCGATGCGAGCGAGGTCACATCGAAGCCAACGGTCACCACGTTGATCTTGGACACGTTGAGCCCGTTGGCCTTGATGAACGAGTTCCAGATCGGGGCGTTGGTGTCACTGATCCCGATCTTCTTGCCGTACATGTCGGTGGGCACCTTGATCGGCTTGGAGGCGAGGGAGGCGATGCACGTCGGGTTCTTCTGGAACGTCGCCCCTATGATCTTCAGGTCAGCTCCGTTGATGATGGCGCTGACCGCCTCGGCGGTGTGGGTGACACCGAGGGTCGCCTTGCCCGAGACCACGATCGGCTCCGGAGCCAGGCTCGGGCCGCCGGGAAGCAGGGTGACATCGAGGCCATCGGCCTTGTAGTAACCCTTGGTCATGGCGAAGTAGCTTCCGGCGAACTGCACATTGAGCAGGTAGCAGAACTGGATCGCTGCGGCGGTCAGGGTGCCGGCAGTGGTTCCGCTGGCGGCGGGGGCCCCCGACGCCGATGTGGCGCCGGGCGTTGCGGTGGAGGACGATCCGCATGCTGCGAGGATGGCGGATACACCCCCGGCCAACCCGAGCGCGGCAACACCCTGGGCGCTGCGTCCGAGGAAGTGCCGGCGGGAAAGGGGTCGTAGGACCGGGCCCGGTGCTTTCGGGTCATTGATCATTCGTCGCTCCTTATGTAGCCTAGTTCTTGTAGACAAAAGATTAAAGGCGATTTGTTTCCGGCATGTGTCTGGGAGTTGCAGGGCTGTGAACAGCAGCTGACGGTCTGTGCACAGCAACTGACGGATCGGCCGGGCACCAGAGTGGGAGAGGGCACCAGAGTGGGAGCGGGCATGGACGTCGAGGTCACGACGGCGACCTACGGGAAAGCCGGCGTGAGGATCCTGAGTTGGCCGGATGGTGACCACGGCGCCAGCCGGGTACGGGACGCGGTGGTGGACGTCCAGGTCGAGGGCCAGTTCCTCGACTCGTTCCTCCTTGGCGACAACCGAGCCGTGCTCCCGAGCGACACCTTCCGCCGCCACGTCCTCTCCGAGGCCGGTTCCCACCCCGACGCGCCTATCGAGGCAGTGCTCGACCGGGTGTCTGCGAGCCTGCTCAGCGCCAACCCTGCGCTGTCGGCCGTGACATTGACCGCGGCATTGCAGCCGTGGGTGGCGGTCGGGCAGCGCACCTACGTCCGATCTCCATGGCAGCGCCTGGCGCGGGTACGCTCAGCTCGGGATTGCTCGCCGGAGCGGACCGGGGGCCTCCAGGGCCTCAGCGTTCTGGCGACGGGAGGGTCCGCCTTCACCGGCTTCCTCCGAGACGCTCTCACCATTCAGGTCGAGGCAACCGACCGACCGCTGTGCGGGACCCTCGGCGGCGAGTGGAGCTACGCCTTCGAGGACCTGCCGGCCGCGGGCGTGCCCGGCGAGATCGTCGATCGCATCATCGCGACCTTTGCAGACCGGCCCTCCAACGCCGTGCAGCAACTGCTCACCGAAACCGCTACCTCGGTCCTCCTGGCCACTCCGGGGCTAGCCACCCTCACACTTCACTTCGAGTCGCAGCCGACCACCGCGGTCGCCCTCGCCTACGAGGTGAGCGGAGCCCCCCTTGGGATTACTGAGGTAACGGTGCGCCGCCCCTAGTGAGCCACCGCTGAGCGGGGCGCGAGCACTGAGCGCATGGATTCCATGGCGCGCTCCATCTCGGTGGCATTCCCGGCCACGGCCATGCCCAGGCTTGCGGGCCCGTCGAGTGGCATCGCCGCCCAGCCCGCGCCGCGCTGGCGGACCCCGGCCGGCTCGGGGCCGACCGCCAGCAGGAGCCCGACGGCCCGGGCCCCGCGGAGGACGGCGGGCCCGGACCAAGCCGGCGCCCGCGCTCCGATGTCGAGGCGATGACGCAGAAGGGGCTGATCGCCTACGTCGACGGTCAGGCGCGTGGAGAGTGACCCGGGCATCTCGCCGTGACGCCCGAGCACGATCCGCTCAGTCCACCAAAGCGTTGCGCCTGGAGCCACGGTGATCGAAGCATCCACCCGGTGATTGCACCTCCCGGTGACGATGAGCGGTTCGGGTGCCCAGTCGAGCGTCGCGCCAGTTCCGACATCGGCCACCACGTGCTGGCGGCTGCCGGTGCCCGACCATGCGATCCCCGCCGCCATCGAGCGCACGGCCAGCCTCGCACCCTCCCCGACCAGGATCTCCAATCGCACGGCATCGGTGCCGACCGGTGAGGCGGCGGTGGCGACCATGTGGACTGCCTCTGGCGTCGGGCGCCACCCGACAGGAGCCGCATGTTCCATCCGCACGATCCGGTGCGCACCGCCCGCGGGGTCGGCCACGACACTCAGCCGGGCGCAAGCGTGCACGCCGCCTCCGCCGCCAGCCAAGCGACCACCGGCGTTGCAGTCGGATCCTCGGTGAGGCTGGTGAATACCACCGGGCGGTCCCCTCGCGCCGTGCGGGCGTCCCTGGCCATCACGTCGAGGTCGGCGCCGACGAGCGGCGCCAGGTCGGTCTTGTTGATCACGAGGAGGTCGGAGCTGGTGATACCCGGGCCCCCCTTGCGGGGCACTTTGTCCCCGCCGGCAACGTCGATTACGAAGATCTGCCGGTCGACCAGGCCGTAGCTGAAAGTGGCGGTCAGGTTGTCCCCGCCTGACTCGAGCAGGATGAGGGAGAGGTCCGGGTGGCGCGCCTCGAGCAACTCCAAAGCGTCGAGGTTGGCGGTGATGTCGTCGCGGATGGCCGTGTGGGGGCAGCAGCCGGTCTGCACCGCCATGATGCGATCATCTGGGAGCACCGCGGCGCGGCGAAGGATGGCGGCGTCCTCGGCGGTGTAGATGTCGTTGGTCACCGCAGCCACCGACAGGCGGGGGGCCAGAGCCCGGCACAGGGCGGCCAGGAGCGCCGTCTTGCCGCTGCCCACCGGGCCGCCGACACCCACCCGCACCGGACGCCCGACCACAGGAAGCGTCAGCCGGGGGGCGGCTGGCGAGCCCGGGTGAAGATGTGGATGGACGGCAGGTTCAGGACGCAAAGAGACGCACCTCCCAGGCTGCGTGATGCTCGGCGCCGAGATCGAGCATCGGAGCGGACAGTGCAGGGAGGTCGGCGAGGAGCTGCCCCCGCAGCGCGAAGGCGCAAGCCGCTGCCGCCACTCGATCGACCTCGGCGGAGAGACCCGCAAGGATGGCGGAGATCGCAAAAGGGTCGCTGCCGAGCAGGCGGGCGGCCGCCCATGCCGGCCCGGTCACCGACCCGAGCGCCGCCGCGGCCGTAACCTCGAGGGTCTCGCAGCCTACGACGGCGCCGACCACACCGAGCGCTACCGCCCAGGGAGCGCCACCGGGCAGGGCGGCGGATACGGCGTCGACACGAGGATCGGGCCAGCAGGCTCGGGCCGCCCTCAGCAACCCGCGGCCCTGGATCCGGCTGGCCGCGCGGACCGCGGGCGACACGTTCCTGGCAGACCACTCGGCGTCGAACCTCGGCCAGCTGTCATTCTCACCGGCCTTAGCGTGAGCAGCCCCGGCGAACGCCGCGTCCACAGCTCCGGCGGTGTGGAGCCGTCCCCTCAGCCACGCCTCGATGTCAGTGACGCCGCTCACCGCCCGGCAGGCCACCGCTTCCTCCATGCCCCCGGAATGGGCATGGCCGCCCGTCGGCAAGCGCGGATCAGCCAGGAGCAGGAAAGCGGCGCCGGTTGCCATCAGAACAGGAAGTACCTTTGCGTCATGGGCAGCTCGGCGGCGGGCTCCTCGACCACCGCCTCGCCGTCTACGCGGACCTCGAAGCTGTCCGGATCGACCCGGATGTCGGGCCGGGCGGTGTTGTTGGGCATGTCGCCCTTGCCGAGCCGGCGAGTGTCAGCGACCGCAACCATCCGGGCCCCCAGGCCCAACCGCTCCTCCAGCCCGTCCTCCAGCGCGGCGGGAGCCACGAACGTGAGCGAGGTCGCTGCCGCCGTCCGCGGAGTGGCGCCGTACATGGGCCGTGACCGCACTGGCTGGGGTGTGGGAATCGAGGCGTTGGCGTCGCCCATCTGCGCCGACGCGATGACCCCCCCTTTCACCACCATCGCCGGGCGGACACCGAAGAACGCCGGGTCGTAGAGGACCAGGTCTGCGAGCTTCCCCGATTCCACCGAGCCGACCTCGCCGTCCAGACCGTGCGCCACCGCCGGGCAGATCGTATATTTGGCCACATAGCGCGTGGCCCGCTGGTTGTCGGCGCGCCCGTCGCCTGGCAGGGCGCCCCAGCGCCGCTTGCCCACGTGAGCCGTCTGCCAGGTCCGCAGCACCACCTCCCCTACCCGGCCCATCGCCTGGCTGTCGGACCCGATCATCGATATGGCCCCCAAATCGTGGAGCAGGTCCTCGGCGGCGATGGTCGACGGCCGGATCCGGCTCTCCGCGAAAGACAGGTCCTCCGGCACCCGCGGGTTGAGGTGATGGCAGACCATCAGCATGTCGAGGTGCTCCTCGATCGTGTTGACGGTGTGGGGCCTGGTCGGGTTGGTGGACGACGGCAGGATGTTGGCTTCCGCCGCCACCCGGATGATGTCGGGCGCGTGGCCTCCCCCCGCCCCTTCAGTGTGGTAGGAGTGAATCGTCCGCCCGGCGATAGCGGCGATCGTCGACTCGACGAAGCCGGCCTCGTTGAGGGTGTCGGTGTGGATCGCAGCCTGCACGCCGGCCGCGTCACACACCCGCAGGCAGGCGTCGATCACCGCCGGGGTGGTCCCCCAATCCTCGTGGAGCTTGAAGCCAGCGGCCCCGCCCCGCAACTGCTCCCACATGCCCTCCGTCGACACGGTGTTGCCCTTGCCGAGCAACGCCACGTTGATCGGCCACGCATCGAGGGCCTCGAGCATCCGCGCCAGCCACCACGCTCCCGGCGTGACCGTCGTGGCCCTCGTCCCCTCCGCCGGCCCGGTACCGCCACCGATCACCGTCGTCGTGCCGGCCGCCAGCGCCTCGTCCAGCACCGTCGGGGAGATCAGGTGCACATGGCAGTCGACGGCGCCCGCGGTCACGATCTTGCCGTTGCCGGCGATGATCTCCGTCGACGGCCCGATCACCAAACCTGGGGTGACGCCGTCCATGACGTCGGGGTTGCCGGCCTTGCCGACCGCCACTATCCGACCGTCAGTCACCCCGATGTCACCCTTGATCACACCCCAGTGGTCGAGCACCACGGCGCCGGTGACAACCAGGTCGGCTGCGCCCTCAGCGCGCGTGGCCCGTCCCTGGCCCATCGACTCGCGGATCACCTTCCCCCCGCCGAACACCGCCTCCTCGCCGGCCCGGCCCGGCCCGCCGCAGCGGTCCTCGGTCACCTCGATCACCAAGTCGGTGTCAGCCAGGCGGATCCGGTCGCCGGTCGTCGGCCCGTACAGCGCCGCATACCTGCGACGGCTCAGCTCAACCAACGCCGCCACCGACGGCGCCGGGACGCGATTCCAGCAGGCCGGCCACCTCCCCCCGGAAACCGGCGACATAACGATCACCGCCGAAAGGCACCAAGTCGACCTGCCGCTCGATGCCCGGCTCGAAGCGGACACTGGTACCCGCCGCCACTGCAAGACGCTGCCCCCTGGCCGCAGTCCGGTCGAGCTCCAAAGCCGGGTTGGCCTCGGCGAAATGGAAATGCGACCCGACCTGCACCGGGCGATCCCCGATGTTGACCACCGTCACCGTCGTGACCGGCCGTCCGGCGTTGATCTCAACCGCACCCTCCCCGACAATCACCTCGCCCGGCGTCACGCGATCGGCCCGTGCACGGTGACCAGCTTCGTCCCGTCAGGGAACGTGGCCTCCACCTGCACCTCGCTCAACATCTCCGCCACCCCGTCCATGACATCACCGCGGCCGAGGACCTCGCGGGCATCGGCCATCAGCGACGCCACGCTGCGACCGTCCCGGGCACCCTCCATGACAAAGCTCGAAATGATCGCCACCGACTCAGGGTGATTGAGCCGCAACCCTCGCTCCCGGCGATCCCTCGCCACCATCGCCGCCACCGACAACAAGAGCTTGTCGCACTCATGGGGGCTCAGCTGCACACACCGAGCGTGCCCGACTAGAGCGCCCGAAACCGTGTCCGGGAGATGACGGCTATGTGAACAGAGCAGGGCGTGCCGGCTCGATACGCAGCACCCACCGCGCCCTCGATCTCATCTGTGCCCGGGGGTGACCAGGCCTGTCTCGTAGGCGATCACGACGAGCTGGGTCCGGTCCCGGGCGTTGAGCTTCGCCATGGACCGGCTCACGTGTGTCTTGGCCGTCAGCGGGCTCATGTAGAGCGCAGCGCCGATCTCCTCGTTGGTCATCCCGGTGGCGACCAGGGCCAGTACCTCGCGCTCGCGGTCGGTGAGGACCGATAGCGGGGCCGCGTCCAGCGGTCGCCCGGCACCCCGGCCGGCGATGCTGGCGATCAGGCGGCGGGTGACGCTCGGCGACAGGAGGGCGTCGCCCCGGGCGACCACCCGGACTGCGTCGATGAGGCTGTCAGGTTCGGTGTCTTTCACTAAGAACCCGCTTGCCCCTGCCCGTAATGCCTCGAACACGTACTCGTCGGCTTCGAAGGTGGTGAGGATGAGGACCCGGAGGCGCGACAGGTCGGGGGCGGCGGCAATCCGCCGGGTGGCCTCCAGCCCGTCGACGCCGGGCATGCGGATGTCCATGAGCACGACGTCGGCCCCGACGGTTCGAGCCAGGTCGATGGCCGCCTGGCCGTCGCCGGCCTCGCCGACGACTTCGATGTCGTCCGCCCTGGCGAGCAGGACGCTGAAGCCGGCGCGGACCAGGGCCTGGTCGTCGGCGAGGATGACGCGGATCACGAGCCGAGCGCCTGGGGAGCGGCGGGCAGCTCGGCGTGGACTCGGAAGCCGCCGCCGGAGAGGGGCCCTGCGTGCACGTGCCCGCCGAGCGCCCGAGCCCGTTCCTCCATACCGACCAGGCCGGTGCCGGTCCCCTCGACAAATGGGTCGTCGCGGCCTTGGTCATCGTTGATCACGTCCACGACGACGAGTCCGTTCCGTTGAGACACAGTGACTTCAGCGGTGGCGCCCCTGGCGTGGCGGATCACGTTGGTCAGCGATTCCTGCACGATCCTGTAGGCGGCGAGGACGGTTTCGGGTGCCTCCCCCCGCAGGTCAACCTCACAAAGGAACTTGGTCCGGATCCCGGCTGTCCCGGCCGCCTCGGCCAGTGCCTGCAGAGCCTCCCGGTCAGGGAGCGGCACGGCCGGCTGGTCTTGATCGACCTGCCGGAGCACGTCGAGGATCGAGCGCAACTCCCTCAGCCCTTCCTTGCTGGCACGGCGGATGGCTTGGAGAGACTCCGCTGTCCGGAGAGGATCGGAATGGACGAGGGTGGCGGCGGCGCTTGCCTGCACGTTGATCATGGCCATCGAGTGGGCGACGACATCGTGGAGCTCCCTCGTGATCCGCAGCCGCTCCGACGTGACCTGCCGGCGGATCTCGTCTGCTCTGGCCCGGGCGAGCTGCTCCTGGCGCAGCTGCTCGCTCAGCTTCCAGTGCCGTCGCGCCGCGACGAACGACCCGACGGCCCCAGCCGCCACCATCTCCGCCCACATGTCTAGCTGCGGTCCTCCCCACCAGCCCCACGGCCCGAGGAGGCCACCGGACAGCCAGATGGTCAGCGCGCCGCCACCTCCTAGCGCGACCAGCACGATCCGCCCGGAGCGGGCCACGGCCAGCGAGTACAACGCCACGAGCACCATCACCAGAGCCGCGCCGTAGACCTGTCCCAGGGCTGCCCACCCGGCCACACCAGCGATCGCGGTCACGTAGACGCCCACCGGATGGCGGCGCCGCCACAGAAGGAGTGCGGCGGGGACGGCGAGCAGGACGAAGGCAGCCGGCGCGGGATGAGATTGCAGGTGCAGGCCGGCGTACCTGTGGGCGGGGAAGGCCTCGGCGACAGATCCCGCTACGACGAGGGCGACCACGAGGGCGACCCCGATGGGCTCGGCCCACCGCGCCTTCACGAGCCGAGCCACCACTGGACGCATCACCCAGAGGCTACGGCCCAGGGGATACCAGGGCTGTCCTCCCCGGGGAGGCGCTTCGCTACTCCCCGGGGATTACGCCTCTACCCCCGAAGACGCAGCCGGATCACCTCTGCCGGGACGATGCCCGACGAGTTCGCTCCGGCGGAAGCTGAGACCAGTTGATTCCCGACCGGACCACAGGAGGATCCCATGTCCATCACCCGCCGCAACCGTCATGCCGCCGTCGCCGCCACCGTCGCTACCGCCGCCGCATCCTGGGCCGTTGTCACCCAGGTGGCCGGTGTGCACCTCGGCGTCCATTTGCCGGGCGCCAGCCCCACGACGGTGGCCCTCGGCCCCGCCATCGGTGCGGCAGCCACGACTACCGTCCTCGGTTGGGGGGTCCTCGCCCTGCTCGAGACGAGGGTGTCCCGGCCCCGCCGCACGTGGGTTGCCCTAGCCCTCGCTGTCCTTCTCGTCTCGCTCGCGCTGCCCGTGGCGTTTGCTGCGACCACCGCCGCCGCCGCCGGCCTGGTGGCGATCCACCTTGCTGTCGGGGCCGTTGCCATCACCGGCCTGGCCCGCACGGCAACCGAACAGCGCGCCGAGGGCAGCTCCGCATTCGCCAGCGTGAAGCTTCATCGCCCGTCCCACACCGTACTGGCGGCCGGTTTCGCCGCACTGGCGATGAGCACTGCCCTCGTCGGCGGGATCACCGATTGGGCTGGGCGAGCCGGGTCCGCTCACACCATGTCCGCTCGAACCGAGCACTTCCACGTCCTGTCCACCAAGCCCTCCGGCCCCGGAACCATCATCGTCACCGGCGTCATCAACGCCGGGGGCACCGAGAACCCGGGCCGGGCCATCGATAGCGCAACGTTCGCCGACGGCACCTTCCGCATCGACCACAGCTCCGGGCGACCCACGGTGGGCTTCGACCCCGCCACCTGCGTGGGCACCATTACCCAGGCGGGACCGTTCAAGGTGATCGACGCGACCGGCGACATGGCCAGCCTGGACGGCAGCGGCCGGTATACCTTCCGGGCGCTCTACACCACCGCTCGCGTGGCCGGCCATTGCTCCTCGGCCATGACGGCCTACACCGAAACCATCGACGGTGTGGTCACAGTTGGGGACGGGGCCTGAATAGCTGGCCGCCCCCACGGGCCGGGGACCGGATCGTTACCGCCGTAACGACACCGCCCGGGAGGTCGCCACCGGGATTGCCGTAGGTGTAGCTGGCGGTGGTGTTGCCGTTTCGGTCGATCATTGTGAGGACGCTGACCTCACGCCGGCGACCCGTGGAACGAGGCGTCCCCGAAGTTGAAGATGCCGCCGTCGGCGGCCACCAGCCAGTAGCCCTGGCCGGTCGGGGTGGCCGCCATCCCGACCACGGGCTGGTTGAGCGCGACGTTGCCGGTAGAGCCGAGGAACGGCGCGTCGCCGAACTCGAAGATCCCACCGTCCGAAGCCACCAGCCAGTAGCCCTGGCCGGTCGGGGTGGCCGCCATCCCGACCACGGGCTGGTTGAGCGCGACGTTGCCGGTAGAGCCGAGGAACGGCGCGTCGCCGAACTCGAAGATCCCACCGTCCGAAGCCACCAGCCAGTAGCCGTCGCCGGTGCGGCGGGCGGCCATGCCGACGATCGGCCTGTTGAGCCGGACGTTGCCGGTCGATCCGTCGAAGGGCGTGGCGAAGTCGAAGATCCCACCGTCCGAGGCCACCAGCCAGTAGCCGCCGGTGGCGGGGTCCGCGGCCAGACCGACTATCGGCTGGTTGAGCTGCACGTTTCCCGTCGAGCCCTGGAAGGTGGCGTCCCCGAACTCGAAGATGCCGCCGTCGGCCGCCACTAGCCAATACCCCTGGCCAGTCGGCGTCGCGGCCATCCCTGCTATCGGCTTGTTGAGGACCTTCCCGGATAGGTCGCCCAAGCTGGCGGCGTCGCCGAAGGTCGACACGACGCCGGCGGCATCGACGATCCAGTAGCCGTTCCCCGTCGCAGTGGGGGCCATCCCCACCACCGCTGGGGGTGCGGGGGCCGGAGGCGGCCCGAAGGAAGTGGGGCCGTCCTGGCACGGCGCGTAGTGGTTGGCCGTCGACTCGTCGACCTGCGACACCGTAGAACAGCTCGGGTCCAGCAGCCATGGCGGGGTGCAGCTGACCACGCGGCACAGGATGCGGCCAGAGCAGGCAATCTGCGTGTTGCACTGGCCGTAGCGAAACTCGGTGCAACCGACGTGGCGGTTGTTGCAGTCGCCGTTGGCGCACTCGCACGTCAGGCCGTCGCAGCCGCAGAACGGGAACCCGCCCGGGCAGGAGCATCCGTGGCACTCGCCCATGCAGTCGATGTAGTAGCGAGCGCCAGCGCAGTAGACGGATCCGTCCGCTTTCCACCAGCCGCCCGCGAAGCTCCCGGGCGGGCAGGCATTGACGCCTCCGTCGATGGTGCAACAGAACTGGGTGTAGCCGTCACAGCAAGCCTGGTTGCACGAGCAGCTGGAGCTGGCGCATTGGCACACGAAGGCGTACGCGGTGCCCGGGCGCAGCAAGAAGTCTGCCGGGGCGATCGACGCCGCGGTGGCGATCATGGTGCTGCGGGCCAGGAAGCTGCGCCGCGACGTCCGTCCGACCAGCCAGTCCCCCATGCGCTCGACGACAGTCACGGGCGGTCCTCCGATCGTGGCTGCCGGTGGCGAGCCAGAGCCAGCGGGCTGGTGAGCATGGCGGCTGCCAGGCCGCACACGACCAGCCCGCCCAACCCCAGCGGGACAGCCCGCCACGACTGACGCAAGAGGGTCGCGGGCAGCGACGCCGAGGCGCTGAACGCCCATCCGAGAGCCGCCCCCGCGGCTACGACGTCTACTACGACGTGGGACCAGGACGGGGGGGTGTCGGGGCGCCCGAAGCACCCGCATGACGCCAGCGGAAGATGCCGGCGGAGGGCGATCGCCACGAACACCGCGAACCCGGCGTAGGACGCCGCCACCAGCAGCGCCGGGATTGGACCTGGCGCCACCAGGGCGGCCAGGGCAACGGCCACCTCGAGTAGCGCCCCTACCCGTACCCGCCCGGCGGTGGCTGGGACGCCGGCAGCGCGCAGCGCAGTGGCGCTGTCGGAGGGCCGGCGCACCTTGGAGATGCCGGCGCCGGCGAGCAGCAGTGACCCGGCGACGAAGAGGCCCGCCACCGCCGGCGCCCCGGCGCTCATCCGCCGCCCCCCGAGCCCGCCGCGACCTGGAGCGAGCCGAGCACCTGGTTGGCTCGCGCGCAAAGGGCCTGGCGCGCTGCGTACGAGCCGACTACCGAGTACAGGCAGAACCCTCTGCCGCTGGCCGTGAAGAACCGTTGCACACCGGCTTGCCCTGCAATGATCCGCTGCAGGGCTTTGGGTCGGTACATGTCAGGGGTCAACCCGGGCATGGCGTCGGGTGCGAAGAGGGCAGTGCCGGCGGCCTCGGGCCCGAAGTCGAGGAGGGCGACGAAGACGTCGGTAGCGGATAGGGTCTCGACCAGGCCGCTGCCGTAGTCGCCTCGTCCCGTTGGCAGCGGCACGGTGGCGGCGTGGAGGACAGGTCGGGTGACCTCGCCCGGTCCGGCGGGCCGGAGGTATATCGCGGCGTCCCATCCGGGCGGAGGGCTGACGGAGAGGCCGTGCGACGTGATCCTCATGAGGATCCGGCCGTGCTGGCGGCGATCGCGACGGCCACCAGCGTGACGGCCGCGGCCGCTGCGAAGGAGGTCGTCACGCGCCGGGCGAGAGGCGCCACGCGCACCAGGGTGGCGTGTCGTTGCTGTAGCTGCGAAAACGACCGGACGCGCCCCGCCCCCATCAGGGGCAGCGACCGGGCGAGCCCGAAGGCCGCACCGACCGCCGCGCCCAGCCACCATGCGCCGGACACCAGGGCGGCGGCGAGGTACAGCCAGATAGTGGCGGTGGTGACGATGGTGGCGACGCCGGCTCCGAGCTGCGCGCCGAAGCCGGCTCCGTACGCCCAGCCCCGATAGCGGTTGAGCCAGTCCTCGTCGACCTGGCGGCGCGGCCCTGGCGCTTGGGCCCCGAGGCCGTCGGCGGCCGCAGCAGCCACCGCAAGGACGGCCAGCATCACGGCGCGCTCGGCCAGCGAGGCGCCGGCGACCGAGCCGATCAGGCCCAGCAGCAAGCCGATGCCGGCTGCCGCGGCCACCGAGGACGCGACATAGGAGGACACCGTGATCGACCACCGGTTGTGCCGGGCCCGCTCACCGAGCGGGCTGATGCTGGTCAGCATCGACTCGCCTCAGGGTGACCAGGTGGAGCGCAACCCGGCGACCACGGCGATGCTCACGCCGACGGTCGTGAAAGCCGCGCTCACCGGTCTGCACCGCCGGTCCCTACCGGACCCGGGTGGGTGATGGCGGTGGGCCGGAGGCGGGGGTCGCCGGGAAGGATCCCCGCCGCTGCCAGCTCCCGATCGATGCGCTGTTCGCGCTCGGCGTCGGCGCCCGCCTTGGACCACCGTTGGTCGATGTTCGGCCGGGCCGGAGGGTCGGGCGGGGCGAGTGGGTTGGTGGTGCCATCGGCGACGGCGTTGGCGACCATTGCGCACATCGCTTCCCACGTGGCCGCGGTCCCTTCGCCGACCACCCGCCCGGCGGGCCCGGACACGTAGACGAAGTACGGGGCGTAGGGCACGTCGTATCCGGTCCACACGTCAGTGGACATCACGACGGGAACGTGGGGTCCCGCCAGGCCGGCGACGGCTGCGGGAGATTCCGCTTCGCTGCCGCGGGTGACCACGACGAGGCGGGCGCCGCCGGGCACCTCGGGTATCCCTTGCTCCAACACCCCCCAGATGGCTCGGCAGGTGGAGCATCCCGAGGTGAGGAAGGCCACCAGCGTGTCGTGTCGAACACCGGTCACGGCGATCCCCACTGCGTCCCCGGAGGGGCTCACTCCGGCTAGGTCGGGGACTGCCGTCGCGTCTGGGCGGGCAGGCGTAGGGCGGGCCTGGATCGCCACAGGCACGGCGCCGGCGCCGGTGGGTGAGTCGGGGTCGAGATCGACGCCCAGGCTGTGCAGGGCTCGGGTCAGCTCGGCATTGGAGCGGAGTAGCCCGACGACCAAGAAGCCCAGGAGGGCCACGGCCACCAGCACCACCACATCGATTGCCACCACCTGTCGCACCTCCAGCTCGGCGGACGGATGCCGACCCACCATAACGGGCTGGGCGCCGCCCGGCGCGTACTGCGGAGCTCGCCTGCGATGGGCGGTCACACGGCTCGGAGCAGGACCCCGTACAGGGTGAGGCCCGGGCCAAACGCCAACGCCACCACATGGCGCCCCGCCGCGATCGGCGCCGAGGACCGCAGGAGCTCGAGGACCAGCAGCACGGTCGGCGACGAGCAGTTGCCGTGCTGGTCCAGCACTTGGCGTGACAGCGCCAGGGCATTCGGGGGTAGGCCCAGGCGGTCGGCGACGACGTCGAGGATACGGGGCCCTCCCGGGTGGACCGCCCAGCCGTCGATGTCACAGCGCCGGAGCCCGTTGGCCTGGAGGAGCCCGTCGACAAGCGGCCCGACGTGGCGCGCCAGGACCGCAGGCACCCGCCGCGACAGGCCCATGCGGAATCCCAGATCGGTGATGTCCCACGTCATGTGGTCGGCTGTGCCGACATCGGTGCGAGCCGCGACGTCGACGACTGCCAGTCCGGCGCATGCCAGCCCGGGCTGCGCTGGTCCGAGCCGGGCCGGCGCAGGCGAGGAGCCCGGCTCGACCACCACCGCCGCAGCTCCGTCGGAGAACAGGGCGTGAGCCACGACCTGCTCCAAGTCCCGGCCGCCCCGCGGCCCACCGCCGCCAGGCGGCGGCTGGACGTGGAGGCTGGCGACCTCGACGCACACGAGCAGCCCCGGGTGGCGGCGGGCGACCACGGCGTCACTGACCGCTCCCAGCCCGGGCAATGCGGCATAACAGCCCATGTGGCCGATGAGCAGCCGCTGGAGGGAGGGGTCGGCGCCCAACGCTTCCGCCAGCCGTATGTCCAGGCCGGGGGTCGCGTAGCCGGTGCAGGACACCACTGCCAACAGCCCGAGGTCCCCGACCGCCAGCCCGGAGGACTCGAGAGCTCGGGTTGCGGAACGGGTGGCGAGCGGAAGGGCCTCTTCCATGTAGCGAGCCATCCGCTGGCCTGTGGACCAGGCTGAGATGTCTTCGACGGTGGGGTCGACGGCGGTGTGGCGCCGGCTGCAGCCGGCGTCGAGAAAGACGGCCCGCGCCCAACGGCTGTGCCCGGTGTGGGGCCCGTAGAAGCCGTCCCAGTACTCCTGCTGGCTCTTGCCGGGGGGGAAGGCCTGCCCGCTACCGGTCAACACCGCCGGACCTGGAGAGATCTTCTCGCCGTCGCGGTCCGGGCTCCAGGCGAGAGCTGTCGTGGCGCTCACGGGGCCGCCTTGGTGCCCCACCCTTGGAACAGCACTGCCGTGGTCCACACCGGCACCATGGTGACGGTGGGCCGCCGCCCGGCCATCCAGCCGACCAGTTCCCGCCACTTCGGGCGCAGGCCCCGGAGCCGGAGGTCGACCCCGTGGGCGGCGCAGGTATCGACCAGAGCCCGGCGGTCCACGAAGAGGCCCGGGTCGTGGATCCCCGCCGGAGCGGCGCCAGGGACACGCTCCCCCAGCTCCACCGCCACGAGTGTGGCGAGCCGGGTGGCGGCGATGGTATCCACGACGAGGGTGCCACCCGGACGCAGCAGTCGGCAGGCCTCGGCCGCGACTGCGGCGGCGTCGGTGACGTGCTCGAGGATTTCACCCGCGCAGACCACATCCGCGCTGGCATCCCGCAGGGGCACAGCCGTGACGTCCCCTCGCAGCACTGCCAGCTCATGCTCTCGGGCGGTCCCGAGCGCCGAGAGGGTGAGGTCGACGCCGATGTGGTGGTACCCCTTGCCTTCCAGGTGGGGCGCGAGGAGGCCGCCGCCGCACCCGAGGTCCACGAGCACAGCAGCGGGTCGCGACGCGGGAGGCACGAGCGCCGCGCGCGCTTCGGCCAGCCAGTGGAGCATGGCGAATGCGCCTCTGGGATCCCACCAGGCGTCGACGAGGTCGTCGTACTGGCGGGGATCGTTACGGGCGCGCGGGGTGGGCAGCGGCACACAGCCACCCAACCACAGTCGTCCTCCTATGGTGACCGGCATGGGGCCGGAACATGCTGGAGGAGGCCGGGCGGCGCTGTTGCGAGCTTGCCATCCGGAGCCGACGGTGGCGGTGACAGCTGGTGCCACAGCGCTCGCAGGGGCGTCAGGGCGCCCGGCGGTAGGGATGCTGGCGGTCGCCGCCGCGGTCCTCGCCGGCCAGCTGTCGGTGGGGTGGCACAACGACTGGCTCGACGCCGAACGGGACCGGACTGCTCAACGGGGCGACAAGCCCCTGGTGGGCAGCGACCTCCGACGCGCCACGGTAGGAGTGTCGGCCGCTACCGCCCTGCTGGCGTGCGTCCCCCTGTCCTTCCTGTCGGGGTGGAGGGCCGGCACATCGCACGTCGTGGCCGTGCTCCTGGCTTGGGCGTACAACGCTCGGCTGAAGAGCACCGTCTGGTCGTGGGCTCCTTATGCCGCAAGCTTCGCCCTGCTGGTGTCGTTCGTCTCGCTGGGTGGCCGGGGTCACCCGGCGCCCCCGTGGTGGTTGGTGGTGGCTGCAGCTCTGCTCGGAGTCGGCGCCCACATGGCGAACGTGGTGCCGGACCTGGCGGCCGACGCCGCGACGGGAGTAAGGGGGTTGCCGCACCGCCTGGGTCGGACCCGAAGCGTGGCGGCCGCCACGGCCCTTTTGCTGACTGCTTCCGCGGTCGTGGCCTTCGGTCCGGGGCACCCGGGGTGGACATCGATCGGGCTGCCGCTTGCCGCGGCGGTCGTGGGCGCCGGCCTGGTGGCCTACCGGCGAGGCCGCGAAGATCTGCTGTTCCGGGCGTCGCTGGTGGTGGCACTCGTCGATGTGGCCATGTTGGTGAGCCGCGGGCGCCAGCTGTGAACCCCGAGCCGGAGGTCACCATTGTCGGCGCCGGGCCCGTCGGCATGACCCTGGCCGCGCTGCTCGGGGCAATGGGTCGGCGAGTCCTCGTGCTGGAGAAGCGGGCCTCGGTCCCGGGCCAGCCCCGGGCCGTGCACCTCGACCACCAGGCGGCGCGCATTCTCGACGCGGCCGGGGTGATGGAGGAGCTGGCGCCCTCGACAGAGGCCATGGACGCCTACGAGTGGCGCAACGCGGCCGGGCAGGTCCTGCTCCGCCTGCAACCGGAAGGCACGCTCGGGCGCTCCGGGTGGCCGGAGTCGCTGATGTTCTCCCAGCCGGACCTGGAGGCGGCCTTGGCCCGGCGCCTCGATGACCTGCCGTCGGTGGAGGTACGCCGAGGCCAGGACGTGACGACGCTCGCCGAGCTCGGCGACGGTTGGGTGGTGGGCTGCGACGGGGCGCGCAGCACCGTGCGGGCGCTACTCGGGATCGAGTGCGACGACGCCGGCTACTCCTTCGACTGGCTCATAGTCGACGTCGTCGAGCACACCGGGCGTCGTTGGTATCCCTGCAACCTCCAGGTGTGCGACCCGTCGCGCCCGACGACGGCCGTCTCAGGCGGCCCGGGGCGGCGACGGTTCGAGTTCATGCGCCTGCCCGGCGAGGACGCCGGAGAGCTGGCCGCAGAAGCGACGTCGTGGCGGCTCCTGGCGTCGTGGGGACTCACTCCCACCAACGCCACGCTGGAGCGCCACGCCCTCTACCGCTTCGAAGCGAGGATGGCCCGGCAGTGGGCAAAGGGACGCATCCTCTTGGCGGGCGACGCCGCCCACCAGATGCCCCCTTTTGCCGGGCAAGGGCTCTGCGCGGGCCTACGGGACGCATCCAACCTGGCCTGGAAGCTCGACCATGTCCTGGGCGGCGTGGCCCCCGCCGCCCTCCTCGCCACCTACGAGAGCGAGAGAGCTGCCCAGACCCGCATAGAGATCGATTTCTCTGTCGAGCTGGGCCGGATCATCTGCATCGACGATCCTGAGGAGGCAGCAGTCAGGGACCGCGCCATGATCGCCTCCGCCGAGCTGTCAGGTCCTGTCGGCCCGCCTGCACTCCCTCCGCTCGGTCCGGGGCTGTTGCTCGCCGGCGACCGAGCGGCGGGCTCCCTGTCGGTGCAGGGCCAGATCAGCGCCGGCGGCCGCACTGGGCGCTTTGACTCCTTGGCCGGCCGGGGATGGGTCCTCTACGGTCGCGACGCCGACCCCGCCGCGGGCCTCTCACCCGAGGTTGCCGGCTGGTTCGCCGGGCTGCGCGGCCTGACCGTCGACTGCTCGGCTGCCTCTTCGCCCTACCCGAGCTGGTTCGATGAGCTCGGCGCCTCGGTCGTGCTGGTGCGGCCGGACTTCGCGGTTTACGGCACGGCCGGCTCCTCTCGTGGCGCTGGTGCACTGCTCGGTTCGCTCTGCCGCCACCTGGGGGGCTGCCGCTGACGGAGTACTTGGCGACCACCACTAGGCTCCGGTCGTGGCAACGCCGGCGACGTTCCCATCGAACGAGGTGCTGCAGTGTGCGTCGTCGCTGCTGCGCGCCGGCGCCGGCGCGTCGAGCCTCGAGGAGGTAGCCGCCGCGGTCGTCCACGAGGTGCGCGACTGGTTCGTCGACAAGGCGACGGGCATGCCGGTCCTGCCACTGGTCCGCTTCTACGTGACCTCCCGTTGGGGTGACCTCGAGCCCGAGCTCAAGGACTTCGCCCTGGCGGTGGGCACCGACGCCCGGGCGCGCGCCGACGTCATCTGTCTGACCTTGCTGGCGACGGCCGGCGAGGAGGCCCGCTGGAACGATCGGCGAGCGTCCATAGGCCACAAGGCCATCCCACTGCCGAGCATGGAGGCTTTGAAGCGCTTGCCGATGGTCGCCCGCCTCGTCGACCAGCTCGGCGTCGATCCGCACCGTCTGGTGGCCCCCGACCGGGTCGTGATCGTCGAGGACACCCGGCGCGCCCTGGACATCTTCCATGTTCCCGAAGCACGCGACAGCCCCTACGTCCCTGACCAGGAGGCATTCGTGATCCCTTACGGCGTGCGTTCCGTCGTCGGGCTCGGTGGCGCTCTCGCAGATGGGCACCTTTTCGCGCTGCTGCTCTTCTCGTCCACACCCATCCCGGCATCGGCCCTCGACGCCTTCACGGCCATGGCTTTGAGTGTGAAAGTGGCCTTGCTGACCCACGCCGATCAGCCGGTCTTCGCCGGTGGGGCGGTGGATTCGGAGCGACCTCAGGTCGCTGGAGGCTCGCCGGCCTCCGATATCTCCAGGCTCGAGACGATGAATGCGACCTACGAGCAGCTGCTCGATGCTCGGGCCAGGGTCATCGACCAAGAGCTGCTGCGCCTCGACAAGGAGGTGGCGGAGGCTCACCGGCAGCTGGGGGAGCTGCAGGCGTCGGAGGCGGCAGCGAGGTTGCGGGAGGCCCGCAAGGAATCTGTGGTGGAGGGGGCGCTCGACTGCATCATCGGGATGGACGCCGGAGGTTTGATCATCGAGTTCAACCGGGCGGCCGAGACGACCTTCGGCGTCGGGCGCCACGACGCTCTCGGCCGGCCACTGGCCGAGGTGGTCATCCCCTACGGCATGCGCGAGCGGCACGCCCAGGGTCTCTCGACCTATCTGGAGACTGGCGAGGGTCCGGTCATCGGGCGGCGCATAGAGGTCCAGGCCCTTCGCGCCGACGGCACCGAGTTCCCGGTGGAGCTGGCGATCACCCGGGTCGAGGGCAGCGAGCCTCCGCTTTTCAACGGCTATGTGCGCGACATCACCGACCGGCGGAGAGCTGCCGAAGAGCTCGCCGCGGGGCGTGAGCGCCTCGCCCACATCGCCCGCACCCTGCAGACCAGCCTGCTCCCCCCCGAGCTGCCGCGGATCGGCGGCTACGAGCTGGCGGCCACGTTCCGCGCGCTCGGTGACGGTTACGAGGTCGGTGGCGACTTCTACGACGCCTTCGAGGTCAGCGACGGGAGGTGGGGGGTCGTGCTCGGGGACGTGTGCGGCAAGGGCAGCGAGGCGGCGGTCGTCACCGCGCTGACCCGCTACACAGTCAGGGCGGCGGCGATGCGCAGCCGTGACCCCGCTGCGGTGCTCCGCACCCTCAACGAGGCGATCCACCGCCAGCACCCTGACCAGTTCTGCACTGCCGCCTACGCCACGATCGACCCGACGTCGGGCATGGTGCGCCTGGCGGTCGGCGGCCACCCCCCTCCCCTGGTTCTCTCCGCCGGCGGCGGGATCGAAGCCGTCGGGATCGGCGGGGCCCTCCTGGGGCCCTTCGAGGACTGGGGAGGCCCTACCGTCACCGTCACCCTGGGTGACGGCGACCTGTTGCTGTTCTACAGCGACGGAGTCACCGAAGCCCGGTCCGGGTCCGAGCTCTTCGGGGACGACCGCCTACGAGACGTCCTGCGCCAGTCCGCCGGACTGACTGCCGCGGAGGTCGCTCGAGTCATTGAGGCAGCCGTCCTGGACTTTGCCGGGAGCTTGAGCGACGACCTCGCCATCCTGGCCCTGCGGCGCCTCGGCGGCGGCTGACAGGTCCCGCTCGCCTCGGGAGTCAGAAGAGGGTCGTGGCTTGCTTGGCGAAGTCGAGCACCGGGGAGGACACCCCGGCGAAGATCGTGAAGGCCACGCACACCGCCAGCGTGACGCCGACGGTGAAGGGGATACGGATCTTCCCGACCGGTGGCGGGAGGAGGGCGACGGGGGCCGATCCCGCCGAGCCGGCCGCCGCCACGGCGCCCGGGCCGGCGGAGAGCGCGGGCGTGTCGAACCCGGGGATGGGCTGGAGACCCGCGAGGGTGGCCCCGTCGGTAGGTTCGCCTTCGGCGTCCACCTCGGGCGAGGAGTACATCAGCAGGCCGACGCGCAGGTAGAAGAAGGCGGCGATCGCTGCCGCCAGCATCCCGATCACCGCCAGGGCATACTGGCCTCGGTTGACCGCAGCGGTGATGACGTAGAACTTGGCCAGGAAGCCGCTGGTGAACGGCACCCCGGCCTGCGCCAGGAGGAACACCAGCATCACCAGCGCCAGGCCCGGGCGGCGCTTCGCCAGCCCGCGGACCGCGCCGAGGTCGTTGCGGGCTTCCCCTTCGCCCTGCACCAACCCGATCACCGCGAAAGTCCCCGCGACGATGAACGTGTAGGTGAGCAGGTAGAAGAGGGCGGCAGCGGTGCCCTGGCTGCTGGCCGCCTGCAAGCCGATGAGGACGTAGCCGGCCTGGCTGATCGAGGAGTAGGCCATCATCCGCTTCAGGTCGCGCTGCACGATGGCCATGACCGACCCGACCAGCAGTGTGAGCACGGCGATCAGCCAGATGGCTGGGCGCCAGTTGGCCTGCTGGGTGGCGAAGCCCTCCAGTAGGACCCGGAAGAGGCCGGCGAAGCCTGCCGCCTTGGCCACCGCTGCCATGTAACCGGTGAAGGGGGTGGGGGCGGCGTCGTAGACGTCGGGGCTCCAGAAGTGGAACGGCACGGCCGCCACCTTGAAGCCGAGACCGACGATGAGCAGGGCCATCCCCCCTAGGAGCACCCCGTCGTTGGGCAGCGTGTTGCGGGCCAGGAACACGCCCATCTCGTCGAACTGTGTGGTGCCGGTGGCGCCGTAGGCGAGGGCGGCGCCGTAGAGGAAGATGGCGGAGGAGAACGAGCCGAGAATGAAGTACTTGAGGCCGCCCTCACCCGATGCCGCTCGCCGGCGATGGTAGGCGGTCATCACATACAGGGCGATCGACATGATCTCGAGGCCGAGGAACAGGATGATCGTCCCGGCCGACGCGGCCATGAGCATGGCGCCGGTGGATGCCAGCAGCATGAGCACGTATGCCTCCACGCCGTCGAGGCCCTCTCTTTGCAGGTAGCTGTCGGAGAGCAGCGCCCCGAAGAGGGTGGCGACGCTGATCAGCAGCATGAACAGCACGCTGAAGCGGTCGTAGAGGATCTGGTTGCCGATGGCCTCACTGGCGCCGTGATTGCCGATGTCCACCCACTGGAACACCGAGGCACCGGCGGCCAGGGCGGAGATCACGGCGGTCAGCAGGGGGTAGAGGCCGGGCCTGGACTGTTTGGGCATCACCGCCGAGACGAGCAGCAGCACCAGCGAACCGATCGACAGGACCAGCAGGGGCAGGATCGTGCGGTACTCCACGGGGATGTGCAGGGAGTTGAAGGCCTGGCACAAGCCCGTGACCTTGCCCGGGGTTACCTGGCAGCCGGACGACTGCGCCAACAACATCCCGCTCACGGGTTGCCTCCGGAATTATTCGCCGCGGCCTGGATGCCCGTGGGCGCTTGCGCCCCGCCATCCACGTTCTGGGTGGCCGGCACCGCGTAGACGATCTTGGTGCGGCCCTTGGCCGGGATGTGGAAGCCGGGGTCGGCGTAGTGGACGTGCTCGATGAGGTGGCTGACCGCCGGGGTGACCCGGTCGAGCAGGGGCTTGGGGTAGATACCCAGGAAGACGATGCCGGCGAGGAGGGGCGCCATGGCCGCCTTCTCCCGCCAGGTCATGTCTACGACGCTCTCGTTGTCACCACTGGGCCGGCCTTGGAACACCCGTTGGTAGGCCCACAGCAGGTAGATGGCGGACAGGATGACGCCGCTGGTGCCCACCACCGCCCACCACCGGTGGGTTATGAACGTGCCGACCAGGACCAGGAACTCCCCGACGAACCCGTTGAGTCCCGGCAGGCCCACCGCGGCCATGACCACCACTATGAACACTCCGGCCAGCACGGGCGCCGACTTCTGCAGGCCGCCGAGGTCGGAGATCCTGAGTGTGCCGCGCCGCTCCAGGATCATGCCGACGAGGAAGAACAGCGCACCGGTGGTGAGCCCGTGGTTGACCATCTCGAAGACGCTGCCGGAGATGCCCTGGTTGGTGAAAGCAAAAGCACCTAGGACGATGAACCCGACGTCGGCGACCGACCCGTAGGCGATCAGGCGCTTGAGGTCCTTTTGGACCGCGGCGACGACGGCCCCGTACACGATCCCGACCGCCCCGAGGGTGAGCAGCACCGGCGCCAGGTCGATAGCCGCCTTCGGCAGCAGGAAGACACCGAAGCGCAAGATTCCGTAGGTCCCGAGCTTGAACAGGAGGCCGGCCAGGATCATCGAGCCCGCGGTTGGGGCCTCGGTGTAGGCGTCGGGCATCCAGGTGTGGAACGGCACGACGGGCATCTTCACTGCGAACGCCACAGCCATCGCGGCGAAGATCAGCTCCTGGTCGCTGGTCGGCAGGTGACTGGCGTAGCGGGCCAGGGTGATCAGGTCGAAGGTCTCGCGCCCGCCGTTGAGCGGGGCGACGAGGAACACCAAGGCCAGGATCCCGACGAAGAGGAAGGCCGAACCGGCGAAGGTGTAGATGAAGAACTTCATCGCCGCGTAGTTGCGCCGCAGGCCACCCCATCCCGCTATGAGGAAGTAGCCGGGGACCAGCGTCACCTCGAACAGCACGAAGAAGAGGAAGAGGTCCATGGCCAAGAAGGTGCCAACGAGGGCGGCCTCCAGCAGCAGCATCCAGGCAAAGAAGGATTTGGCGTCACCGACGACCTTCGGCCCGAACATGGCCACGGGGAACAGGACCGCGGTGATGGCGACAAGGAACAGGGAGATGCCGTCGACACCGACCTTCCAGCCGATCCCGAACTGCCCGAGCCAGGCGTGCTGGCTGATGAACTGGAAGCCGGCGTCGTTGGCCTTGAACTCGGCGACGATGGTGCCGGCCACTGCGAGCTCAGCCACGGTGAAGAGCAGGCCGACCGGGCGGACCAGCGAAGCCCGACCTTGCGGAATGAGCGCCACGACACCGGCGCCGACCAGCGGGAGGAAGATGGCGACAGTGAGGATCGGGAAGGTCACGGCGCTCACGCCCCGCCTGCGCGGGCGGCCACGTAGGCGAGCAGGATCGCCAGTCCGCCGGCCAGGCCCAGGGCGTAGTTGCGCACGTAACCTGACTGGACGCGGCGCAGCTGACGCCCTGTGGCGGCGATCGTACCGGCGAGCCCGTTGACCGCCCCGTCTACGCCCTTGGCGTCGAGCTTGTAGGCCATGGCGTCGGCACCGGCCTCTAGCGGGCCGGAGACCGTGGCGGCGAGTGCCTCGTCGAGATACCAGCCATGCGCCAGGAACGCCGGCTCTAGCGCGGGCACTTCGACCTTGCGCCACGTTCGGAGGCCGGCGAAGAGACCAATGAAGGCCAGGACGGTGGTGATGATGCCGAGCACCCACTTGGTGTTGGTGGCCACGTGGATGGCCGGGGCGATGGTGGAGGGGAAGACGGGCGCCAGGAACCTGGTGAGGTGGTCGAAGCCTCCGAAGTTGGCGTTGATCAGCCAGCCGATGGTCGAGAGGACGGCGAGAATGATGAGCGGCAACGTCATGACCGGCGGGGATTCGTGCGGCTCGCCCCCGTGCTCCTTGTGCAAGCCCTCGTGGGGGGCGTGGGCCGCTTCCTTCGTGCCGGAGCCGCCTTCCTCGGTGGCGCCGCCGACCGTGGCGCCGACCGGCTGCGCCGTGGACCAGCGGGCCCGGCCGAACCACACCAGGGACACCTGCCGGCTCATGTAGTACGCCGTCAGGCCGGCGGTGACCGCACCAGCCAGCCACAGGAAGAAGCTCTTGTGGTAGGCGGCCACCAAGATGTCGTCCTTGGACCAGAAACCGTCGAAGGGGGGGATTCCGGACAGGGCCAGGTACCCGATGATGAAGGTGGGGAACGTGATCGGCAGGTACCTGCGGAGGTTGCCCATCTTCTTCATGTCCTGCTCGTCGCCGAGGGCGTGGATCACCGATCCGGCCCCGAGGAACAGCAGCGCCTTGAAGAAGGCGTGGTTGATCATGTGGTAGAGGCCGGAGGTGTAGTCACCCGACCCCTCGGCCATGAACATGTAGCCGAGCTGCGAGAGCGTCGAGTAGGCCAGCACCCGCTTGATGTCGTTCTGGGCGCAGGCGATGGTGGCGGCGAAGAACATCGTCGCCGCGCCGATGCAGGCGATGACCCACTGCGAGCTGGGGCTGAAGTGCAGGATCGGCGCCGAGCGGGCCACCAGGTAGACGCCGGCAGTCACCATGGTGGCCGCATGGATGAGCGCCGACACCGGCGTCGGGCCCTCCATGGCGTCGGGCAGCCACATGTACAGCGGGATCTGCGCCGACTTGCCGGCGGCGCCGAGGAACAACATCAAGCCCAGGCCGGTGGCGAAACCACCCGGGAGGGTGGTGTGGCCGGAGAGCAGGCCGGTCGAGGCGGTGC
>JAKBAM010000062.1:12767-13545 GCA_021809105.1 Actinomycetes bacterium | reverse complement strand
CTGGCCCGGATCCGCGAGCGCTCAGGCGTGCGGATCCGCAGCATGGACATGGCCGATTTCGACAACGAGGTCGGCCGTTTCTTCGACGTGTACAACTCGGCGTGGCAGCACAACTGGGGCTTCGCGCCGATGCCCGAGCCGGAGGTGCGTCACCTGGCCAAGCAGCTCAAGTCGATCCTGAACCCCAACTGGGCGTTCGGGGCCGAGACCGCTGACGGCACCGCCGTCGCAGTGTGCCTGGCCCTGCCCGACGTCAACCGGTTGATGCTCGGGGTCCGTAGCGGGCGGCTCGCGCCGTTCGGCTGGGTGCCGCTCCTCACCGGCCGCAAGAAGTTGTCCAACGCCCGAGTCTGGGCCCTCGGCATCCGCCCCGAGTACCAAAACCTGGCCCTCGGCCCGCTGCTCTACGGGGAGATCGTCGACCGGCTGGCGGCCGACCCGCACATCCGCACGGCCGAGGGGGGTTGGACCCTGGCCACCAACACCCGCATCAACGCCCAGTTGGAGGCCATGGGCGCCCGTCGCTCCCGCGTGTGGCGCCTCTACCAGCGGGCGGCCTGAGCAGCGGGCAGTCCGACCCCTAGCCGGCCGGCAGGGATCTGCGGGGCTCGGTTCGATTTGGTCCCAGTGGTCTGCGCGATTTGGTCGCAGTGGTCGCGTGATCTGCGCGATTTGGTCGCAGTGGTCGCGTGATCTGCGCGATTTGGTCGCGGGTCTCACACAAATCGCGCAGCGAAGCGTGGACCTGGCCTCGAGAGGTCGCCGCATCCCCGCGGCC
>JAKBAM010000062.1:0-12757 GCA_021809105.1 Actinomycetes bacterium | reverse complement strand
CAGTTGACCGCCGCCGGTCCGCTCATTCGCCGCCGCCCCCGAGCGCTTTGCGCAGGACCGAGGCGGAGGTCTGGGTGGGCGTCCAGCCAAGGAGCTGGCCGGCGCGCGAGGCATCCAGCGCCAGCGGACCGTCGATCAGCGCAGCACGATCGGCTCCGAAGGGCAGCACGCGAAGCCGCCGGGCCGCCTCCGACAGGGGTAGGAGCAGGCGGCGGGGCACTGGGAGCACTCGGCCGCCGGCGATGGCCGCTATGTGGACGGCCGAGAGCCAGTCCGACGTCGCCACGTTGCACACGACGCCTCCGTCGGGGGCGCCTCTCCCCAACAGCAACCTGCCCGCCGCCACCAGCGCCGACACGGCGTCGGACTCGTCGAGGAACTGCAGCGCCTGACCGACTCCCCGGATGGCCGGTACCGCCACGCGGTAGCCGGCCACAGAGCGGATGACGGCGGGGTCAGCGTGAGCACCGAGCACCGCCCCGAGGCGCACAACCGCAGTGGGGGCGGCATCGAGGCAGCGGGACTCGGCTTCCAGCTTGTGCCGCGCATAGGGCACCTCCCGGTTCGGCCGGGCAGGGTGTTCCTCACGTATAGGTAGAGGGTTGTCGGGCCAGGCCCCGTACACCGCGGCCGACGACGCGAACACTACAGCGCCCGGCCGCCCGGCCAGCACGTTGGCTGTGCCCCTGAGGTTGGCGTCGGCCATGGCGTCGGCGCCGCCGGCCGCCCACAGCTGGAATCCCAGGTGGTAGCAGATGTCGACGCCGGCGAGGGCCCGGCGGGCCTCAGGCGCGCGCAGATCCGCCGAGGTGTGGGCCAGGCGGGGATGCGTCAGACCCAGTGGCCGGCGGGCCACGCTGGTTATCGAGCTCACAGCAGGGTCCGCCAGCAAGCGGCGGAGCAGCAGGGATCCCAGATGCCCGGTCCCCCCGGTCAAGCCGACTCTGGTCAACCCCGAACCCCGGCGGCGGCCAGGATGGCGGGGGCGGTCCCGGTCAGGACCGCCGGGAGGAGGCGACCTGGCCGAAGGCGACAAGGGCCCGGTCGATGTCCTCCTCCGTGTGTGTCGCCATGACCGAGGTGCGCAACACCGACCGGGGCACCGCCGGAGGGATGGCGCAGTTGGTGTAGACCCCATGCTCGAGTAGGGACTTCCAGGTCATACCCGCATCCCACATGTCCTCGATGTGCACCGCGACGATCGCCGAGTCGACCGGCGGCCCGACGTCGTAGCCGAGCTGTGCCAGTCCGGTTCGCAGCTGGAGGGCCCTGGCCGCCACCGCCTCGCGACGCCAGTCCTCGCTACGGGCGATGCCGACTGCGGCGAGGGCGGCTGCTAAGGCCGCGGGTACTCCGGCGGCAGTGAAGAGCAACGGACGGCAGGTGATCTTGAGGTACTCGACGACCGCGGCCGGCCCGGCGATGAAGCCCCCGCAGCTGGCGAGCGACTTGGAGAACGTCCCCATCAACAGGTCCGGCGCCACGCCCCTGGCTGCGGCCGTGCCGGCGCCGGCGGGCCCCACGACACCGAGCGAATGCGCCTCGTCAACGAGGAGGCGGGCACCGTACTCCCGGCACAACGCCGCCACCTCGGGCACCGGCGCCCAGTCCCCCTCCATTGAGTAGATCCCGTCGATGGCCACCAGCAGGCCGCCTGAATCCGGCTGCTCCCGCCAGGACCGCAGTGTCCTGCGCAGGCTGTTGGGCCGGTTGTGGCGAAACGCCCGGAGCGTGCCCTCGGCGAAACGAGCGCCGTCGACCAGGCTGGCGTGGGCAGCGGAGTCGAGCACGACCGCGTCACCGGCACCGACCAGGGCCGACAGCAATCCCAGGTTGGCCGTATACCCGGTCGTGAACACCAGCGCCGCCTCGGTCCCGACCCAGTCTGCCAGCTCCTCTTCCAGCTGCCGGTGCAGAGAGAGGGTGCCGTTGAGCAGGCGGCTGCCGGTGACGCCGGTACCGAACTTCGCCACCGCTTCGGTAGCCGCCTTGCGGACACGGGGGTCGGTGGTGAGGCCCAGGTAGTTGTTGGAGCCGAGCATGACCGTCCGCCGCCCCTCGACGGTGACGATCGGTCCGACCTCGCCGTCGAGCTCCCGGTAGAAGGGCAGGAGGCCGTCCCGCTCGGCGCGTCGCCAATCATCCAGTCGGGGGTCGTCCACCTTGGAGAAAAGGTCGCCGTCGGGCTTCACCGGTCGGCCGAGATGCGCGTCGTGGTAGCTCACCGACCCGCCCCTCCCCTGAGTCCCTGGAAGCGCTGTTCCCACGCTTCATGGCGCTGGCGGGCGTCGGAGATGTACGGCGAGCGTCCTATGGCTGCGATGAGGGCCCGATTGAGTTGATCAGCGGGGGTGCGCAGGGGGCGCAGGACGTCGAGGAACAGCACGACCCGCACGCCGTCGGTGTCGTTCCACGCGTGGTGGACGTAGCCGTCGTCGAAGAGCAGGCTACGGCCCTCCTCCCAGTGCTCTGTCTCCCCTCCCACGCTGATGCCGCAGCACCCGGCGGGCTCGGGGACCTGCAGCGCGAGGTGGTAGCGCAGGACTCCCCGCCACGGGCCGCGGTGCTCGGGGATGCGCTTTCGCGGCGACAGGATGGAGAAGAACGCGGTGGTGACGCCGGGGATGGCTTCGATGAGGGCGGCAGTGCGGGGGCAGCGGCCGCAGTTGGCCTCGGAGCGGAACCCATAGCCGAGGAAGAAATAGGTCTTCCAGCCATCGTCGTCGGTGATGGAAGCCTGGTCGACGGAGATGTCCTGGAAGTTGGGCAGCTCGTCCCGGTAGCTCAGCACGTCGTCCAGCTCGGAGCGGATCGCCTTCCACTCCGCCTCGAGGCCGCCCACCCAGGCAAACGTGGCCGGGTCCAGGAACGGGGTGGTGGGCACCTCCGAGCTGCGCAGCACGCCTCGCTCGAGACCGCGCAACAAGCCGGCGCCGAGCTTGTTGCCGCGCTCGAAGGCCCGGTCGCGCAAGGTGGGGGCCATGACCGACGAAGGCTACCGCGACCGCCGCTGCCCTCCGGCGACGCTCCTCTCCGCTGTCAGGGCTCGACGACGAACGCCTTGGAGAGCCCGGTCGTCTCGAGTACCCGATGGAAAGAGGCGGTGGGCGCCCGGAGGCTCAACGCGTGGCCGCCGGCCCCGAAGCGCTTGAGCGCTCCGACCAGCACGCCCAAGCCGCTGGAGTCGACGAAGCCGAGCCCGGAGAGGTCCACGACGACATCGGATCCGGCCTCCAACTGCTCAGCGAGAGCGGAGCGCAGGCGGGGCGAGCTGGAGGCGTCGAGGTCACCGCTGATGCGGCAAACCACCTGTCCCGACTCAATCTCCATAGAGATCCGCAGCAGCTCCATCGAAGACTCCGCAGCCAACTTCACCCATGGTTGGTACCCGACAACGGTGTCCGGTAACCGGCAGCAGAGGCGGCAGGAAGGTCAATGGCCGACCATGGCGTCGAGCAGGCGGGTGATGCGCTCCTCGCTGACGGGCACAGGCGTACCGAGGGCCTGCGCGAAGAAGCTCACCCTCAGCTCCTCGAGCATCCAACGGACCCGCGCCAGACCACGCATCACTGCGGGCGGTGCCGTGCCGTCTACGACCTGATCCGCCAGGCGGTCGTAACGTCCCTCGACGCGAGCGATGCGGGACATGTGCTCGGCGTCACGCCTGGCACCCGCCGGCAGCCGGTCCAGGCGCCGGCAGGCCGCCTCCAGGTAGCGCGGCACGTCGGCGAGGTGGGCACTGCCGGTGAGGGCCACGAAGCCCGGACCGACCAGCCGGTCCAGCTGCCGGCGGACGTCGTCCAGGGGGGGAGCCAGCATCCCGGAGCGGTCCCGCGATTCCAGCACCCCGACTCGCTGGTGAACCTGCTCGGCGCCGACCAAGATGCGGCCCGCAACGGTCGCCAGGCTCACGACACGCTCCAGGAGGCTGGCACGCGCCTCCGCGACGAGAACGTCGAAACCCTCGGCGTCGTAAGGGGGCCCGCCCGCGCCGGCCACGATCTCGTCCAGGGCGGCGGCGGTGCAGTCCTCGAGCAGGGCCGAAACCGGGACCCCCCGCTTGGCCAACGCCATTTTGGTGTCGTTGGTCAGCCGGCGCTGCAGGTGGACCCCGCTCAACGGGACAGCCAGGCGCAGCAAGCACAGGGTGCCACGCCACATGCCGGCGGCCTGCGCGGCGGGGGTGTCGACGACGACGAGCCCGACGCTGCCGCCCTCGTCGACCAGCGCCGGGTAGCCAACCACCCCGCCGGCGCTGAGCTGCCCTGGGATGTGGCCGAACCGCCAGGCCACCTCGCCGTGGCGCTCGATTCCCGGTATGGCGGCAGCGATTGCGGCGCGAACCTCCTCTTCGAGGTCGCGGCGCAGCTCCTCGAGGTCGTGGCCCCTGGCGCGCACCGACCCCGAGGCGTCCACGATCTCGAAGGTCATCCTCAGGTGGGCTGGCAGCTGCTCGGGTCGCCACATCGACGCCCGCACCGCCTCGCCGGAGCGGAGCGACAGCTGGCGGGCCACGACATCGAGGAGAGGGCCGTCCTCCGGCCCGCACTGCGCGAGTACTTCCGCGGCGACGTCCGGAGCCGGGACGAAGCTGCGCCGCAACGCCTTCGGCAACGAGCGGATCAAGGCCGTGACCAGCTCATGGCGCAGGCCCGGCACGTGCCAGTCAAACCCGTCCGAGCACAGGCGATTGAGGACTGCGAGGGGGACGACGACCCTCACCCCGTCACCCGGGGCCCCGGGCTCGAACTGGTAGCGCAGCGGGAGGCGGAGATTGCCTTGCTGCCACTCGTCGGGCCAGCCCTGAAGGTCGACCGGACCGCCCGAGCGGTCGAGCAGCACGCGTAGTGGGACGTCCAGTAGTTCGGGGTCCTGCCGGGATGCACCGCTCCACCATCGCTTGAAGGTTCGTCCGCCCGTGACCTCGGCAGGGATGCGGGCCTCCCACCACTCGAGGCGGGCTTCGTCGCCGGCGAGCAGGTCGCGTCGGCGCAGGCGGTCCTCGAGCGACCGTATCTCCTCCATGCGCTGGCGTGTCCGTTCGACGAATTCGGGCACCTCCCCCCAGTCCTCACCTACCAGGGCATGTTCGAGGAACAGTCGGCGCGACTCGGCCGGGTCGACACGCGCGTATCCCCTGCGACGGGCGGAGACGACCGGCAAGCCGTATAGGGTCACCCGCTCGTCGGTCACGGCCTCCGCCCGCTCCGGATCCCACCACGGATCGGACCAGCTGCGCTTGACAAGGTGGCCACCCAGGCGCTCCGCCCAGCCCGGCTCGATGCGGGCGACGGTCCGGGCCCACGTCCTCTCCGTCTCCACCAGCTCGGCCGCCATCACCCAGGCGGGCTGCTTGCGAGCCAGTGCCGAGGCCCTACCGATCTGCCAGCGGGTACTACGGGCTCCGAGATAGTCCCCCCGCTCCTTGTCCCGCATGCCCACTTGCGACAGCAGCCCGGACAGGACCGCCTGGTGGATCTGGTCCGGGTCGGCTGGTTCCCGGTTCGGGCGCAGGCCCTGCGAGCGGTGGAGCTGGCGGATCTGCCCGACCAGGTCCTGCCACTCCCTGACCCGCGACACGCTGAGGAAGTTGGCTCGGCAGTACCGGCGGAACTGGTTGCCCGACAGGGCTGCTTGCTGCTCGGCCAGGTGATCCCACAGTGCGACGATGCCGAGGAAGTCGGAGTCGGGCACGACGAAGCGCCGGTGGGCCTCGGCTGCGGCCTGAGCCTTGTCGTTCGGCCGTTCCCTCGGGTCCTGGATGGACAAGGCCGCAGCGATGACCGTCACTTCCCGCAGGCAGTCGCGTCCTCCTGCCTCGATCACCATGCGGCCGAGGCGGGGGTCGAGCGGTAGCTGGGCCAGGCGTCGGCCGACGTCGCTCAGGCGCCGCATGCCCGATGCCCGCGCCGGGTCCGCCGGCGCGAAGGCGCCCAGCTCCTCGAGCAGCGCCGCCCCGTCCGCGATGGAGCGGCGCTCCGGCGGCTCGATGAACGGGAACGCCTCGATGTCGCCCAGCCCTGCGGCCGTCATCTGCAGGATGACCGACGCCAGACTGGTCCGCGCGATCTCCGGGTCGGTGAACGCAGGGCGAGCCTCGAAGTCCTCCTCGGAGTAGAGCCTGATGCAGACTCCCGGCGCAACCCGTCCGCACCGGCCGGCGCGCTGGTTGGCAGAGGCTTGCGAGACTGCTTCGATAGGAAGGCGCTGCACCTTCGTGCGGTGGTTGTAGCGGGAGATGCGCGCCGTGCCGGTGTCGACCACATACCGGATGCCGGGCACGGTCAGCGACGTCTCGGCCACGTTCGTCGCCAGCACGACCCTCCGGCCGCGATGGGGCTTGAAGACCTTGTGCTGCTCCGCCGTCGAGAGCCTGGCGTACAGCGGCAGGACCTCGAGGTCGCTACCAGGGCGGCCGGCCGCCGCCTCCCGGAGGGCGCCCGCTGTGTCGCGTATGTCGCGCTCGCCGGGGAGGAAGACCAGCACATCGCCCGGACCCTCACCTGCGAGCTCGTCCACGGCTGCACAGATGGCCTGGGACTGGTCTCGTGTCCGATCGGCATCGTCGTCGTCCTCGGCAGGACGGTAGCGGACCTCCACAGGGTAGGTCCGGCCGCTCACCTCCACGACGGGTGCATCGAAGTGGGCGGCGAAGCGAGCGGTGTCGATGGTCGCCGAGGTGACCACGACCTTCAGGTGAGGGCGCTGGGGCAGTAGCTGGGTCAGGTAACCGAGGAGGAAATCGATGTTCAGGCTGCGCTCGTGGGCCTCGTCCACGATGATCGTGTCGTAGTCGAGAAGGAGCCGGTCCCGCCGGATCTCTGCCAGCAGGACGCCGTCGGTCATGACCTTGATCAGCGTGGCCTCGGCGACCTTCTCGTCGAAGCGCACGGCGTATCCGACCTGGCCGCCCAGGGGGACGCCGAGCTCGTCAGCAAGGCGCTCGGCCACGGTGCGGGCGGCGATGCGCCTCGGCTGGGTATGACCGATCTTCCCCCGTACCCCGCGTCCGATCTCGAGGCACATCTTCGGCAGCTGCGTGGTCTTCCCCGACCCGGTCTCGCCCGCCACGACGATGACTTGGTGGCGGCGCAGGGCGTCGAGGATGTCGTCGCGTCGAGCGCTGACCGGAAGATCCTCCGGGTAGCTGACCTCGGGTACCGCCGCCTGCCGAGCCACCAGGCGCGCCTCGCCGGCAGCAACGGCACGCGCCAACGCCTCCAGGTCGGCGCGGCTACGAGCGCGAGCCAGCCGCCTACGCAGGCGGTCCTGGTCGCGGTCGGTCAGATCACCGAGGCGGACGCGAAGCTGCTCGAGGGTCGAGGCCAAAGCGGACCCAGTATCCCCGCCTGCGATAGCTTTGCGGCGCCCAGTCCCGCCAAGTCGAAGCCGCCCCCCACAGGCACTACTCGCGGCGAGGCGGCGTCGGGAACCGCAGCAGGGTCGTCTTGACGGTCGCTGGGCGCAAGAACTTGCAGGCGGTGTAGGGCCACTGGTCACGCAACGACCTGCGGGTGCTGACTGACCTACTCGCTCGCCTCGTGGACGACTTCGTCGCCGATGCGCACGACTCCTCCGAACACTCGGCAAAGGTCGGATGACCATGGAAGCGAAGAAATAACGCGTGGCCCAATGGGCCACCGGACACACCGGGATGAGCTCCCTGCAGTCGATCATCGAGCACTCTCTGCTCGACCTCGTTGGCGTGTACGTGTACACCGACGAGAAGGTCGGCCGGGATGCGGGGGATCTGTGCGGGACCGCCTCCACCGGCGTACGCGCTACGAACACTATCGAGGACATCCTCGCGGTTCGGCCGGACTGCGTCATGTACATGCCGCTGATCGACCATGAGTCGATCGACGACATCTGCCGCCTCCTCGAGTACTCCAGGACGATGTACGTCACCAAGGCCCTCGACCCGGACTGGAAGGTGCTCGACACCGGATGGCATGTCCAAGTCAAGGGAGACGCTCCCATGGATCTCGACCTACGCTTTTCCCCGGAGAACTACGGTCAATATTCTCCCCGAATCAACTCCAACCTGCCCATCAACAGCGTTCCGGCCGTCTGCCAGGCCCCTCCGGGGATCGTCACCACGGCCGACCTACGAATCGTCCCTTATTTCGGTTAGCGTTATCTCCGGTGGGTGTATGGGTGCCCTCCAGAATTTCTCCGAGTAATGCACCGCTCTCGCCGCCCCGCTTGCGCGAGTCGGAGAGTTAACTCGCCGGGCCGACCGCGTGCTCGTAAGCGGTCTTGGCCTCCCCGATGAGGGACTCGGCGTCCCGGTCGAGCACGACTCCGGCCCTCTGCGCCGCCTTGGTCGCCTGCTCGAAGCGGGCCAGATAGGTATCGGCGTCACCGTAGAGGGCCTTCACCTTCTCGGGCGAGAACGGGATGCACGACCCGCCCAGGAAACCAAGCGGATTGCCCAGGGCAGGAACGGCCGAATTGGTCGCCAGCGGCACCTCGACCTGGGGCAGGCGGATGCCTCCCGTGGCGATGCCGTGTTCGTCCCGGACCACCTCGGCAGGATCCCCGGCGAAGTCGATCAGAGGCTGATTGGGAGGCGGGGTACCCGAGCCCAGCCACTCCTCCAGCCATCGGTAGGCCGCCTCGGCCACCGGGTTCAACGGCACCTCATTGATCCCCCTCATCGGCTCTGCCGCGGCCTCGTCCTGCCCCATCGCCACCAGGCGGGCCTGCATGGACTGGAGCGCCACATGGGCCGTGCCGGCCGCCTCCCAATACCGGAACCAATCGGTATCCGGCTGGCGTACCCCGAAGCACGAGAGGGCCTCCACCTCCGAGTTCACGACCATCACCCGAGCCTCCAGATCCTCACGGATCCGGCACGAGATCATCGGCAAGCTCGACCGCCCCAGCCGGCCATCCCCCGGGTTGAACACCTCCTCCCCCACGTCCAGCGGCGACCCACCCCCGAAATAGAGGTAGAGCAGGAAGGCGTCGAAGAGATGATCCAACGGTTGGATCGCGTTGATGTAGGCGCCCAGCCGGCTAGCCGACTGCGAACCGCCCACCGCCACCAGATGCCGGACCTCGAATCCGCCCAAAGGATCGACCGGCGCGACCGGCCGATCCGCCCCCACCGCCCGGGCCGCCTGGCTGAATATGTCGAACGAGTAGTCATCGCTCGGCACCGACAACCTCCCGTACCTGGCCGGGTTGACCTGCACCAAGCCCATCGGGTGTTCCCCCATCCCGTGCACACCCGCCCGCTGGGCTGACACCGCCACATAGGCGTAACCCCGGGCCAGGATCTCCGCGCTGTCCACCGTGTAGCCATCGAACCCGGCCGACACGTTGTTCCACGACACCAGAACCACCCCGTTGAACGCAGCCGGGTCAACCGGCCGGTACACCACCAACCGGCTCCGGTACGGCGCCGTCCCGGCCGGCTCGACATCCCAGCGCCCGTCGCGGCCCAGCTCAGTACCGGTCCGGGGCTGGTACCTGGCTGCCGTCCCCTCGAAGACGTACTCGTCTTCGGTGTAGCCGATCGCTACCAAATCGAGGTTCGGACGGCCGAACGGGACCCCCGTGACGTCCGTCAGCGGATCAGACAAGATGGCCATTTCGGTCGCTCCCTGTGCGCTCGCCCAATTCCTTCCAGAAGCTAGCCCGCTTCAACTCTCCTCGCCTCCCGTTCCCTACAACCTGAAGGCCCGCAGGAACGTGCCGAGGTGGAGGTTGGCCATCACCGGGGCCACCGGGGCCACCGGGGCCACCGGGCGCAGCATTATTCAGGGTTGATATAGTGAAGCATTATATGACGTCGGCTGCGGCCGCGTTGGACGGGGGTTCAAATGTCAGACAAGATTGCAATCATTTCCGTGGACGGTCACGTCAAGCCACCGAGAAGTGCATACCTCGACTACATCGATCCCCGCTACCGCGGCCTCCTCCAGGATGCGCTGGAGCAGGCCGAGGGGACGCCGGACGGTTTCGTGCACCCCGACATCGACGAGGACTTGCAATGGGACGGACCCCGCCGGCTCGTCGATCTAGCGAGCCAAGGCGTTGTCGCGGAGGTCGTCTTCTCCAATGGGAAGCCGTTCGATGACCCACGAGTGGACCACTCGCCGGACCCGGAGCTGGTACGGGCATCCGACATGGCCTACAACCGATGGCTCGTCGACTTCTGCTCGACGGCGCCAGGAAGGTTCTGCGGCCTCGCCGCTATTTCCTTCGACGACGTCGACCAGGCGGTCACCGACATCCACTGGGCGAAGGAACATGGGCTGGGCGGCGTCCTCATGCCACCGCTCCACCCGGGAGGCAAGTACTTCTTCGACCCAGGCCTGGACCCCATATGGGCAGCGTGCCAGGAGGCTGGGCTCCCGCTCAACCAGCACGGCGGCACCGGCACCCCGAAGTACGAGCCGGTCAGCTTCGCCTCATTCATGGTGCTAGCCACCGAGCACTCCTTCTTCTCCGGCCGGTCGCTCTGGCAGCTCATCCTGGGCGGGGTCTTCGATCGCTTCCCGGAGCTGAAGATCGCCTACATCGAGACCGAGCAGTGGTGGCTGGGGCCGGTAATGGAGCTGCTGGATCGACGGGAGCGGGTGGGCGACGACTGGACCGAGTTCGCCGAGAACCTCCGGCGGGTCAAGCCATACCAGAAGCTGCCGAGCGACTATTGGCGCTCCAACTGCTACGCCGGAATGTCGCCGCTCATGGCCGATCAGTCCACCATTGACCAGCTCTGTTCGGGGGGCACCGGCTTCGCTATCGGGAGCGCGAATGCGATGGTTGGCGTCGACTATCCCCATCCCGAAACCGCGTACCCGGGATTCCTGCGGCAGGTCCAGGTCATGGTGGACGACCCGCGAATCAAAGAGTCTGACGCACGGCGAGTGCTCTACGACAATGCCGCAGAGCTCTACGGGTTCGACCCGGTCCTGTTGCAGCCCCACATCGAACGAGTGGGCTTCTCCCTCGATGAGATTCCCGCCCCCCAGGGCGCCCGGGGGCAACTATCCTCGCTGTTCGAGGTCATCCCGACCGCACTCTGATCGGACCTCAGCGTGTGAGCGTCTCGTCAGCAGTAGGGCGGTAGGTAAACCGGAGGAGATGGGCGGGTTGGGGCTGGTCGGGCAGCGGCTCGATCCCGACCACTCGCCCGGTGAACCCGCCCGCCACCTCTGAGGACAAGTACCGCCCGTCTATACAGGCCAGCGAGCGGAAATCAGCTCCTTCCACGTAGCCGAGATCGACGAAGTCCACAGGGCCTCGCTGAAACAGGTCTTGCTCGGGGCGGCGGGCTCGGATGGCCAGTGTGTGGACGTCCTTATCGCCGGCTGGTGCGCTGGCCATCACCTGCTCGACAGGTCCGATCACCACGCGAGCCTCGATAGAGCCGGAGCGGACCTCAACGGAGGCCCAGTGCGCGTCGTCGAGGCGCAGCGTGAGCCGGCCGGCTCCCCCCCTGATGGCGGCGCGGGCCTCCCATTGGGCGTGCTCGACCCGGGTGGCGAGCAACGGCCGGTGCGTCGCCGTCCCCTCGGGTGCGCTTATTCTCAGGCCGCCCTCGGGGTGCCTCTCGACGAGCTCACGTGGATGGAGGCCCGGAGAGATCCATCGTGGCGCCAGCCGATCAGAGCTGAAGTCCTCGTCGAATCCGCTGCTGTGCTCGGGTACGTGAAACCGGTCTTCGTCGAAAACCGGCCAATCGTCCTCCCAGCGGACGCCGGCGATGAAGGTCTCACGCCCGTTCACGTGGTATCGAGGCGTCGGACCTCCTGGACGGACTCCGAGGTAGACGGCCGCCCATTCTCCGTCGGCCGTCTCGACCAGGTCGGCATGGCCGGTGTTCTGCACGGGGTGGCGCGTGCTGCGGTGGCTGAAGATCGGGTTGGCCGGGTGGCTCTCGAACGGTCCATCGATCGATCTCGACCGGGCCACGGTGACCGCATGGCCGCGCTCGGTGCCACCCTCGGCGAGCAGCAAGTACCACCAGTCATCGTGTCGATACAGGTGCGGTCCCTCGGGGTGGGCGAGGCCGCTTCCCGCCCACAACCCTTGCGGCTCCGAGAGCATCCGCCCGGTCTCGATGTCGATCCGGGCTTGCACGATCGCCGTACCGCCCACCGGTGCCGACCAGCTCAGGTAACAGTTACCATCGTCCCAGGCCAGGTCCGGGTCGATCCCGATCGCGCCCGGCACCCGCACCGGTGCGCTCCAAGGGCCGGCCGGGTCATCGGCTGAGACGATCAGGTGCCCGTTGCGAATGTCATCGACGTTGGTCGTGACCATCCAAAACCGGCCGTCGTGATGGCGCAGCGTCGGAGCGTAAATGCCCCCGCCGCCCCGCGATGATGCCAGCGACAGCTGGTCATCACGGTCCAACACGTTCCCGATCTGCTCCCAGGTGACGAGGTCACGACTGTGGAAGATGGGAACACCCGGCAGGTACTCGAACGACGAATTGACGAGGTAGTAGTCGTCTCCCACCCGGCAGATGGACGGATCGGGATGAAAACCTGGGATTATCGGATTTGCCACCGGCGAGGAACTAGCGAGGAATCCATTCGCCTGGACATCGGTCATGAGGGTGAGACCGCCCCGGGCGACGTGGTGGTTGACGACGGTGTGGTGGTTGGTTGGGGTGTGGTGGTTGGGGATGGTGTGGTGCCGCTGCGGGTGATGGCTCGTTCGTCGGTGCCGAGGTAGCTGGCGATGACTTTGGGGTTGTCGCGGACTTCGCTGGGTGTGCCTTGGGCGATGACGGTGC
>JAKBAM010000116.1:1289-2727 GCA_021809105.1 Actinomycetes bacterium | reverse complement strand
CAAGGAAAGGTTGCAGCCATAACCGGAGGGGCGAGCGGCTTTGGCGCTGCCACGGCGCGCCTGATGGCAGCCGAAGGTGCGTCGGTGATCGTCGCCGACCTCCAAGAGGAGCGCGGACGGCGGGTGGCTGAGAGCATCGGGGGCCGAGCGGTCTTCGTACGCACCGACGTGTCGAAAGAAGACGACGTGGCGGCCCTGGTCGATACTGCCGTCACGAGCTTCGGCGGGTTGGATGTCATGTTTAACAACGCGGGGATCGTCGGTGCGGTCGGACCGATAGACGAGATCCCCCTCGAAGAGTACGAGTTCACCATGGGTGTCCTGCTGCGATCTGTCTTTCTAGGGATGAAACACGCCGCGAAGGTGATGAAGGCACAAGAGAGCGGGGTCATCATCTCCACGTCGAGCATCGCTGGCGTAATGGGCGGGCTCGGCCCGCACGTCTATACGGCAGCCAAGTCGGCGATACTCGGCCTGACCCGCAATGTGGCTGCGGAGCTCGGACCCTGGGGTGTCCGGGTGGCAGCCATAGTGCCGGGAAATCACGCAACGGAGATGACAGCGGACGTGTCAGTAGGTGACCATACGGCTGTCGAGCGGGCGGCAGAAGTGTTCCGCGAGCGCAAGACCCCACTTCGCGGTCGAGCCGGGATCGCCGACGACATAGCACGGGCGGCCCTGTGGCTGGCGAGCGACGACGCCGGCTTCGTGAGCGGCACTGCGCTGGTGGTCGACGGTGGACTGACCACCGGTTCGCGCGAGGCGGCGGAGCGTGGCCAGGGAACGTTCGGCGCGCGCAAGCCGCTCATCCGCCAAGCCGGGCTGCGTGGGATTGGCTGACGAGCGCATCCGTGGGGTCCCCGCTAGGGGGGCGCTCTGTCTAGGCGGGGCTGGACGAGGGCAGGAACTGGCTCACCTGACCGTTTTCGACGCCGACGAGAAACCCGAACCGGTTATCTACGATGCGATATATGATGGTAGGGTGGTTAGGTCCGAGTGGGACGAAGCGGCCGGGGCGTTGATCGCTGATGCCCGCTCCCGGGCTGGTATGACCCAGGCGGAGCTGGCCGCCCGGGCGCACACCGTGCAGTCGGCGGTCGCCGCCTATGAGGCCGGGCGTCGCCAGCCCACATTGCCCACCTTGTATCGGATCCTGGCCGCAGCCGGGTTCGATCTGCGGGCCCGGCTCGCCTCCATGGATGACCACGACCAGACGCTGGCCGCATGGGAGGCCTCCCTGCCCGCTGCGGAACGCGACCGGTGGCGGGCCAAGTTGGCGGCCCAACGCCGGTCGGCCACCGTATGGGTATCGAGTTGACACCGGCCAAGTCGTGACCGGACCGGTTTGCGGGTGGATTCTCGACGACGGCAGCCCCTGCCCCATTGGCGTGGAGCGCGACGAGCCGCGTTGCGGCGAACACCGCCGAGTCGAGGCCGC
>JAKBAM010000116.1:0-1189 GCA_021809105.1 Actinomycetes bacterium | reverse complement strand
GGCCGCAGCGATGTGGGGTTCCGATCTGCCCCGCACCACTGACGCCGACATCACCCCCGCCACCGACACCGACAATCTCCACCGCCTCGCCGACGCGCTCGCCGAGCTCGGCGCCCGCCTGCGTGTCGGGGGCGAACCCCAAGGTGTCCCCGCCCCCCTCGACGCCGACACCCTCGCCACCCGGCCAGTGATCACCCTCATCACCGATCATGGCCCGCTCGATGTTAGCTTTACCCCAGAAGGCACGACTGGCTACGCCGACCTGGCAACCCGCGCCGTCCGCCTGGCCGTCGGCGATCATCCCAATGTTCCAGTCGCCGACTTGGCCGACGTCATCGCCTCCAAAGAAGCCGCCGGAAGAGCCAAAGACCTCCGCCAACTCCCGTCCCTGCGCCGCCTCCTAGACCGACTACGCCCGCCCTGATGAGCCTCGGGTGGTGACGAGCGCGGCCGTGGGGTCCCCGCTAGGGGGGCGCTCTATCTAGGCGGGGCTGGACGAGGGCAGGAACTGGCCGGTAGTGGCGGTGACGCCGCCGTCTACGGGTAGCGCCACCCCGCTGATGAACGACGCTTTCGGCGAGAGGAGGAATGCGATAGCTTCGGCGATCTCCTCGGGCTGGCCCCAGCGGTGCAGCGGTATCGCCGCGATCAGCCTCCCAGCCGCCTCCGGTGCGGTGTCGCGCAGGCGTGACGTCATCGCGGTCACGGTCGGGCCGGGACAGACGGCGTTCACCCGGATGCCTTCAGCCCCGAGCTCGAGGGCGAGGGAGCGGACAAGGTTGACCGCACCGGCTTTGGCAGCGTTGTAAGCCCACATGCCAGGGTCGCCTCCGAGACCGGACGTTGAGGCCGTGACGACGACGGAGCGAGGACCGCGGCTCGCGCGAAGGGCACCGATCGCGGCTCTCATGCCGAGCACAGGACCTGTGAGATCGACGGCGAGGATTCGTTCGTACGTCTCGATAGGCAGCGCGTCGATGGCTCCGGAGCCGGTGACCCCGGCGTTGAGGGCGACAGCGTCAAGCGAGCCGAACCTGTTGACCGCTTCGCTCACGGCACGCTCGTTGTCGGCCTGCTCCGTCACGTCAGCGGGTATGCCGACAAAACTGTCAGGTTCGGCGTCGATCTGTGGCGCTTGCAGGTCGACGCCGACCACCTTGTAGCCCTCGTCGAGCAGCCGGAGCACGGT
>JAKBAM010000115.1 GCA_021809105.1 Actinomycetes bacterium | reverse complement strand
AGGTAGACGCCAGGCGCGGGATGCAGATCAACGGGAAGGCCGTGAAACTGCGGGGCGCCTGCATCCACCACGACAACGGGGTGATCGGCGCCCACACCCTCGACGCCGCCGAGGACCGCCGCATCCGCATCCTCAAGGAGAGCGGCTACAACGCCATCCGCAGCGCGCACAACCCCGCCTCTCGGGCGACGCTTCGGGCATGTGACCGCCACGGCGTCCTCGTGATGGACGAGCTCACCGACGTGTGGTGGAGGCCCAAGGCCAGCTACGACCTGTCGAAGGAGTTCGAGGCGTGCTGGGAGCAGGACCTCGAAGCGATGATCGCCAAGGACTTCAACCACCCGTCGGTCGTGATGTACTCCATCGGCAACGAGATCGCCGAGACGGCAACGCCGCGAGGAATAGAACTCAACCGCCGGCTGGCGGAGCGGACCCGAGAGCTCGATCCCACCCGGTTCGTCACCAACTGCATCAACGGCTTCCTCAGCCTCATATCCCCGATGGACGACGAGAAGCTGGCCAAGAAGCACGCCGCCGGGCTGGAGAGCGGCAAGACACCGGCCAAGAACCTCATCGTCGTGCTCAACTACCTGATGGGAGTGCTCGAGAAGACACTCAAGTACCTGGTTCGCCTCCCAGCGGTCGACAAGCGAACCCGGGACGCCTTCGCCGCCGTGGACATCGCCGGCTACAACTACATGGCGGCCCGCTACCGGAAAGAGGCGAAGCGCTACCCGAACCGCGTGATCGTCGGCAGCGAGGACAACCCCACCGAGACGGTCGCCATCTGGCAGGAGGTCAAGGACCTCCCCCACGTGATCGGCGACTTCGCCTGGACCGGATGGGATTACGTGGGCGAGGCGGGGCTCGCAGTGGTCCGGTACAACGAGCGCCGGCGGCTCTACGGCCCTTGGCCGACCCTGCTGGCTGGCACACCGGTGATCGACATCACGGGGCACCGCCAGACCCAGTCCTACCTAAACGAGATCGCCTGGCAACTGCGGTCGGGCCCGTACATGGCCGTGCAGCCGGTGAACCATTCGGGTGACAAGCGAACGGCGCGGGCCGGGCGCACCGACTCGATCCGCAGCTGGAGCTGGGAGGGCCACGAGGGCCGGACCGCGACTGTCGAGGTGTACGCCGATGCCGATCGGGTGGACCTGCTGCTCGACGGAGAGAAAGCGGCGAGCGCGCCGGTAGGCGGTGAGAGGGCCTACCTGGCGGAGCTCGCCCTGCCATACCGGCCGGGTCGGCTCACGGCCGTCGCCTACGACCGGGCGGGCCGGGAGATCGGCCGCGACACCCTTACTAGCGCCGGTACAGGCCTCCGGCTCCGCGTGGCTCCCGAGAGCGACGCGCTACGCGCCGACGGCGCCGACCTCGCCTACATCCCCATCGAGCTGACCGACGACGACGGCATCGTCCGGCCCCTCGCCGACAGGGAGGTCACGGTAGAGGTCGCCGGCGCGGGCAAGCTCCTCGGGTTCGGTAGCGCTCAGCCCATCACCGAGGAGGGCTTCTCCAGCAGCCGCCACTCGACGTATTTGGGCCGGGCGCTAGCCGTGGTCCGCGCCGGGCATGACGCAGGGGAAGTCGCCATCACCGTGACCGCCGGCGGCTGCGAGCCGGTTACCGTCGTGCTGCCGGTGCACGCTCCCTGAAACAGCGGGGCCAATCCAGACTTATATCGAAAGGAGTTCGTAATGCAAGGCAGCGGACGCTTGCAGGGCAAGGTGGCATTCATCACCGGGGGTGCACGAGGTCAGGGGCGATCCCACGCCCTGACACTGGCGCGGGAAGGAGCCGACATCGTCGCTCTCGACATCGCCGACCAGATCGACTCGGTGGCGTACCCGATGGCGACGCCTGAGGACCTCCAAGAAACTGTGAGGCTGGTGGAGGAGCTGGGAAGCCGATGCCTTCCGATCGTGGCCGATGTGCGCGACATCCACGCCATGGACCGGGCGGTGAAGGAGACGGTCTCGGAGCTCGGGCGCCTGGACATCGCTATCGCCAACGCTGGCATCCTGCACATCTCCGCGGGCGAGGAGACGCTGGACGAGGCGGCTCAGCGGTGGGGGGACGCGCTCGGCGTCATGCTGACGGGCGTGTACAACACCGTCCGGGTGGTGCAGCAGCCGATGATCGATCAGGGTGACGGCGGTTCGATCGTGATCACCAGCTCCACCGCCGGGCTGTCCGGCATGCACGACGGCAGCGGTGGCATCGGTGCCTACTGCGCCTCCAAGCACGGGGTGGTCGGTCTGATGAAGGGTTACGCCAAGCTCCTCGGGCGCTACAGCATCCGGGTCAACACCGTGCATCCAATGGGTGTCGCTACACCGATGGTCATCAACGAGGAGTTCCAGCGCTACCACGCTGATCACGCCGACGTGCTCGAGATCTCGCCGCGGCTGCTGCCCATCACGCTGCTCGATCCGCAAGACGTCAGCAATGCGATCCTTTGGCTCGTCTCCGACGAAGCCCGGGCTGTCACCGGTATCGCGTTGCCGGTCGACGCCGGCGTGACCTGCGGTTAGGAGTAGGCGACGCGCGACGGCGTGAGGTGGGCGGTCCGGGAGGTGAGCACGGCGGCTTCCCCAGTGACCGTGAAGGTAGCGGCGAGGGGGAGCGCCGCAGACGACGGCCCTGCCATCAGCTCGACCTCGCCCGGTGTCACCACCAGCTTCATGTCGACGTCGTAGTAGGCGAGTATCGCAGGCTGGAGTGTGAAGGTC
>JAKBAM010000061.1 GCA_021809105.1 Actinomycetes bacterium | reverse complement strand
GGTCTGTGTTGGCGGGCGCGCCGGTGTCACCCGCCTCGGCAGGGCGGGTGACCCTGGAGCTATAGGGTCTGAGGAGCACCGGCTAGGTGCTGGCCGAGGTTGAGGGCGTGTACTGCCAGTCGGGGGGGCCGCCGGTGAGGGTGGCACCCCGGTAGGTGATCTGATCATGATGGAACGAGCAGATCCGGCAGGTATTGGCCAGGCTGGTAGGGCCGCCCCGGCCGATCGGGTCGAGATGGTGGATCTCCAAATGCCGGTCAGCCTGGCAACCGGGGACCACGCAGCAGCGATCACGTTCGCACAGGGCTGTCCGCAGACGTGAAGGGATAGTCCGCCCGATATGCACCACGTCCCGGATGGTCTCGCCGTCCCCGTCGAGCAGCACAGCCCGCAACACAGCATCCGACGCCGCTTTACGGACCGTCTCCACCGGCACCGGGCCGGTCCTGTCCGCCTCGCAGGTCTCCCCCGCCACCGTGAACCCGCGCAGGTAGGCCTGATAGTCGACACGGAAAATCACCATCGCCCCCGGCCCCGGCGAACCCGGCGAACTGGGTGAGCCAGACGAACCGGGTGAGCCAGGCGAACTGGGTGAACCCGACGAACTGGGTGAGCCAGGCGAACTGGGTGAGGGGACCAGGCCGACAGGACGCAAAGCAGCAGCGGCTACCGCCACCAAAGCGTCGGCCTCGAGCTGCTCGAAACTGCAACGCTCCCCCCGGCGGCGGGCGTCATGGAACTGGACATCATGTCGATCCTCCAACGCGGTGGCCAAGACAGCGCCCGCATCGGCGCTCAAGCGGAAACGACCCTCGAAAGCTCCGTCCCCCGCCACCCAGGTACGCAGGTAACGCGACTGGTGGATCCGGTCACGTTCGCCCAACGCCTTGTCCCCCGCCGCTGACGCCCTGGCCTCCCGGGCCTTCTTGGCCAGCCGGGCCACCGGATCGTTCCGGGCCGACGCCAAAAGCTTCCCCTCAGAAGAAGGATCAGCGCTCGCCCCCGACGCCACGTGCTCAGCCTGCTCGTCGGACAATTCCCCCGAGCGGTAGGCGTCAGCCGTCGCCGGCAGCTCCCCCAACCGCTGAACGGTGCGCAGCTGACGTTCCGCCTCCCCTGCGGTGATCCCTGACCTGGCAGCCAACCACTTCGGCATCGACTCCTCGCCATCACCACGATGAGCCCCAGTCGCCTCCACCCGCCGAGCCGCCAACGCCTTGCCCGCACCGCACAACCGCTGCCCCCGAGCGAACAACCCCACCAGACGCTTGGCGTCGTCCCCGTGCAACACATCGAAATCGAACCCGCCCACGAAAGCCTCGATCTCCTCGATCGCCCCCGCCAGATCCACATCACAAGCCGAGAACACCGCCACACCACCCTCCACCTCAACGCCGAACCAAGGATGGCAGCCATGCGTCGAGCTGCGAACGTATGTTCGATACTAGCAGGGGGCTGCGACCCGCTTTCCGCACTTGGGGGGGGACCGACCCACCCGGTCGTCGTTCAACAACCCCACCTCTGCGGGCTGGAGGCCAACAACGGCCGGATCGAACGGCGCCGCCCACTCGCCCAGTGCGTAGACCGGCTCGTGATCGATGATCAGGTTGCGGACCACCACCCCCAACACGGCGGCCGGGGCCAGGCGCAGCCGGCGGTCATCCGCGGGCACATGTGCACACAGGGCGTCTTCGAGGCCGATCCGAGCCAATAAGTGGTTCACGACCGGAAGTGCCCCAACCCGCTGGCTGTACAACTCGTATAGAGACCCGGCAGCCTTGACCATGAACCTGAAGTATGCTTACTTACGGTATCCGGGTGATGGATACCCCCATCAGCTGCCGCTGCCACAGCGACCCCGCCCACCGTCACGGCCCCTACCGATCCTGGACCCGCAAAGTCGCCGGGAAGACCGTCACCCGCAACCTCAGCGACGACCAACTCCAGCGCTACCAAGACTGGTTCGCCAACGACCGACGCCTAAAAGCCCTCATCACCGAGCTCGAAGAACTCTCCCTCGCCGAGTTCAACCAAGCCGAAAGCCCGTAGCCAAAACCCCGACCCCCAAGTGCGGAAAGCGGGCTGCGACAGCGGCGCGGTGCAGTCAAGCACCACGATCTCAGCCAGTGGGTCTGTCGCACCAGGTGCCGTCAGCCCTCATGGGTGTCGGCAATCTGCGAGGAGCCCAAGGTCGCCGGCGCGTTCCACTTCTGCATGTAGGACCCGTCGCATGTGGCGACCTGGATGGTCGACCACTCGTTGCTGCTACCTGAGGGATATTGCGGATTCTGCGTGTTTGCCTCGAGGCAATAGCCGGACGCGTCGGTCCAGGTGTAGTCGTGGATAGCGCCGCCGCGAATCGACCACCCCGTCCATGATAGGGCTGTGGGCTGGGTCGCCGACGACGGTGAGCAGGGGACCACCGTGACCCATGCGTCGACCGCCTGGACAGGGGTTTCCAAAGGCGATTGCGCGCAGTACGGGTTACTCGGAGAAGCGCAGCTGGTCTGGCCTTGCGGCGTGTACAGCACGCCGACAGGGTTGCCATTGCTGTCTATCGAGTGCTGCGTGAAGCACCAACGCTGGTTCCACGTCGGGTAATCCGCAGTGTCTGGGAACTGCTTACAGCTGTAGTCGATCAGGAACGACGAACCGACGTACTGGTTCGTGACGTCCATGCAGCGACCGAACTCCTGGTAGTTGACCAGCTGGTTGGTATTCCCGAACAAGGTGGTGGTATCGGATGGCGCGGCGCCACCGGCTCCAACCGAAGGCGCCATCTGCCAGGTGTACTTGTTGTCATATCCGCCGGCGCACGCGGCCATGAACGCCGGGCTGGTCTGCACCGTTTGTGGCGCGGGCTGGGTGTCTCCGAGTGGATTGTTGATACACCAGTTGGTCGGCTGGCCCGAGCCGTTCGTGGCCACGCCCCGTATCTCGGCGGTGTCGTCGATCCCCCATTGGTAGGTGGGATTAGCGCCACAGGTTCCGAAGACGATCGGGCTGGACTTCGGCGACGACAGATCCTCCGGGTCCTGCACGCAGTACCCTTGTCCGCCGACGATTATCTCCAAGTTCCAGGTGGAGGTGTACTGGAATTTCTCCAAGGTGTATGAGGAGCTGGCGGGACCACACGAAGTCGTCACGTCCAGGGTCATGCCCCCGCTGGGGTCCGTGCCGTTGTTGAACGACGCGACCATGCACTCCCCGAACTGGTAGGTGTTGACTAGACCTCCAGGGATGTTGGCATTGGTGGTCTTGAATGTGTACGTGCTAATTGTTCGGCGCCAACCCGTATTAGGCGCGGCTGATCCGACCGCCGGGCAAACGTTGGCCGGTGCACAGGAGGTAATGATCGCCCGGGCCAAGAAGGAATGGGATGTGGTGATCGGACCAACACCTGGCGTGCAGGAGACACCAGCGTACTGACCTTGTGAGTTTTGCTGCTGGTACTGGATCGTCGCGGTATAGGGCGTGCCTGCGGTGGAGTTCGTGACGCCTGCGACGGTGGTGCAGGGCAGCTGGGAGACTGTTAGGTTTCCACCGCTGGCAGCGGAGCGGATCTCTGCCACTGCGGCTTGGTTGCCAGCCAGGGCGCCCTGCAAAGCATCGTTGCGTAGTTTCAGATTGGTGCTGAGATTGAGTTGGGTCAGGGCACCGGTCGTGACAGTGACTGCGATGATCGATAGGAACATGATCAGCAGCAAGACGAGCACGATCGAGCCGTCCTCGCCTCGGTTGCCGCGGTTCCCGATACGGTGCATGGCTCGCGTAACGCGACGCCAATAGGAGCACCTCAGGTTGGCTGGCATGGCGCTCCTCATGACGGCGTTCCCCCGCAGACGTTCAGGTTGGTCGAGCTTCCTGTCACGTTGAGTGCCGACATCGTGAAGGACGACTGCGAGGTCGCCGCCGTGTTGCCGGCTCCCGCGCTAGAAGCAAGCGTGACGGTGAGGCGCCATGGCGTTGCGCCCCCTCCGACCGGGATCGTGACTCCAGTCGTCCCTGGGGTGGGCAACGTGGGAGCTGCCAGCACCAGTACGAAAGGGTTCGCCTGCGGTGCGGTAGAGAGGCCGGTGGCGAGCACCTCCCATTGTGCCGAAGCCAGCGAGGGCACGGACGCGCCCAAGAGCCAAGTGCGCTGCTGAAGTGTCCCGGTCGTGGTGTCGTACTCGAGTTGCGTGCAGCGCGGCGCCCCCAGCGAGCTGACCGTCCAGTCCGATTCCATCTCGACCCAGTAGTCGCCGCCGTAGGTACCGGGCTGGTTGATGTCCGCGGCGTACCTGACCTCGGTGTCGAGCTGCATGAAGGCAGCGTTCACCTGAGCGGAAGACTGTGACACCGCGGCGACCTGCCCCTCGGAGTTGACCACCCAGCCCATCGTCCCGAAGACGATGGTCATGACGATCGTGAAGATGGCCATTGCCACCATGAGCTCGATGAGCGAAAAACCGGAATCGCTCCCCTCTCGCACCGGATCGGGAGCGGCTCCTGCCGCTGGTAAGGCTTGTAGTCGAGAGGTGGTCATCAGTCACCGCCTCCCCAACTCCACGACCAGTTCCACGGAGACGACGGCGCTGATGTTCCTGCCGACGAGGTGGCAGTGACAGTGACGGAGTAGCTCGACGTGTAGTTGAGGCCCGTGAGGGTGCAGGTAGTCGCCCCCGTGGTGGTGCAGGTGGCGCTCCCGATACTGGCCGTCACCGTGTAGCCGGTGACCGGCAGGGTCGAGATCGAGGGGGTCCAAGTGATCTGGACGGTGGAGTAATCGGTGTACTGACCCTGCACGTCCGTCGGCGGCTGCGGGACGACGGCGGGATTGATGTCGATAGTGGGGTCGGCTCCAATAGAGATGAGTGTGGAGGTCACGTACGCGCAGCTGTAGTTGGCGCATCCGGACGGAGCCGACCACGTCACGTCAGCGATGATCCGTTCCATCGGGGCGAGATCGACAGTCGTCGTGCACTGGCCGCTGGACTGGAGGTAGCACTCACCGACGTAGGTCGTGGCGGTGTAGACGTGGCCGTTGAGCGTCGTCTGCTGGGGCGGCAAGGCGACGGGGGCGACGGTGCTACTCAGATCCACCGGAGCGGGGGGCGACGTCACCACCGTTCCTGCGGTCAGGAGGGTAGCGGCTGGGACTACCGCCCGGGCGTTGTCGAGAGCGGAATCGGCCACGGTCACCGCGGCCTCGCGGAGGCGTGCGGCGCTCGCTGCCGAGGTGGTGTCCCTGAAAGTCCAGGCGAAAACTGGTAGCACGATGGCGAGAAGCGAGATAGCCACGACCATCTCGATGATGGTGAAGCCTTCCTCCGACCGCACTACCCTGTCGGCGCGCCGCGCGTGGTGGCGGCGCGCGGTACCCGAGCGACGTCTCATAACGCGCCTATCGGCAGGGGTCGCACTCGGGTTGAGCGCCGGGTCGTCACGGGCCTACCGGGGCGGATTCGGTCACCCTCCGCAGGATCAGCTGGAGTAGCTCGAGCAAGACCTCCTTGCACGAGGAGCGCTTACGGGCGTCGCAGTCCAAGACCGGCACCGTCTCGGCCAGACCCAGCGCATCCCGGACGTCGGCCGTGCGATAGTGGCGGCCTCCCGCGAACTGGTTGACTCCCACGACAAAGGGGATGGCGCGACGTTCGAAGTAGTCGACGGCTGCGAAGCATTCGTCGAAGCGACGCGTGTCCACCAGCACCACGGCGCCCAGCGCCCCGGTGACGAGGTCATCCCACATGAAGGTGAAGCGCTCCTGGCCGGGAGCGCCGAATAGGTACATGACTAAATGCTCGTCGACTGTCAGGCGCCCGAAGTCCATCGCCACAGTCGTCGACGTCTTGGTCGCCACCGCGCTGCCGTCGTCGACGCCCGACGCGACAGTGGTCATCGCCGCTTCGGTCCGCAGCGGGTCGATCTCCGAGATGGCGCCGACGAAGGTGGTCTTGCCCACTCCGAAACCCCCGGCGACGACGAACTTGACGGCAGTGACGTGCCGGGCGGGTCTAGAGAGCTCTGACACGTTCGATCATCCTGGTTAGGGTGGACACTTCGATGTCCACGGGGTCGGTCTGATGCATCTCGAGCGTCCCCGCGTCGATCAGGTCGCCGACGAGGATGGTCACCACGCCGAGGGCCAGCCCGGTGTGTGAACTGATCTCCGCAACGGAGAGCGGTTCCTCGCCGCAGCTGGCGAGGATTGCAACTTGCTCCGGTAGGTTTGCCGGCGGTCCGCCGGCCACCTGTTCGACGATGGTCTCCACTCGGATGTCGTCCCTCGAGCTGCGGGTGCGACCTCCGGTCATGACGAACGGTCGAACGAGATCGGAGGCTCGGTGGTCGTAGCCCGATTCGGGATCCTGGACGGTCATGGGGCTAGCGAAGGACCGTGCTTCGCAGCTCCGCGACCAGCGACGGCGTGAGCACGCTGCCGACCCGTTCGAGCAGCAGTGAGGTCTGGTAGCCGATCAGTCCGACGTCGCAACTCGAGGTGGCGACGACTCCGATGCTCGAGCCGTCGGAGATCGACGAGACGAAGAGGAACCCGCCGTCCATGGCGACGATCACCTGATGCAACGGGTCGAAGCCGAAGGCCCGCGCCGCGCCCCGCCCCAGGCCGACCAGTCCCGATATGATGGCAGCGACTTGCTCGGCGCCGGATCGCTCGAGCGTCCTCGACATGGCCATCAGGAGGCCGTCGGACGACACGGCAACGGCGTCGGTGACTCCAGCGCTGCTCTCTACGAAGTTGTTGAGCAACCAGTTGAAGTTGGTGACGTCCTCGCTGGTGACTGTGCTCATGGGGCAGGCCTTCCTATTCGGAGGTCGAGGGTCGGGGATCTACGGCCGCCAGGTACCGGAAGAGGGAGCTGTTGACGCGAGCGACACCGTCCGGCTCGGTGGCTCCGGCCTGGGGTGCTCGGCGCAGGAGCCCGGTGCTGGGGGCGTAGTCGGCGGAGTGACGGAGACGTCGGGGAAGCCCTGCGACGTCGCCATCGTCGCCACTTTGCTCTCCCGAATCGGCAGCGCTGTTCCCCCACGAAGGAGGCGAGGTATCAGCGGTGACGGCCTGCTCCAGGCTGAGCTGTTCCAGCTGGTCGAGGCGGCTGTTGAGCCACCCATCGAAATCCGAGGCTGGATCAGCCGGAGGAGAAAGCACAGTGACAGCGGTCTCATCGAAGGACGGAGAGACGCCAGCGATAGACCTCACAGGCAGTGTCGGGAGCTCGGGGGCCTCGGTCTTCGTGGGCTCATCGAGAGCGGCAGCGGCTTCGACCCGGTCCTCGAGGGAGGCGAGCAGCGCCGCCAACGACTCGGCGCCGTCCTCGTCGGTCGATTCAGGCGCTCCCGGTGAATGCGCCGGGCCACTCACCTCGTGCAGCCGGTCGGGGGGCAGGGTATCCGCGGCGGAACGGGCTTCTCCCGTGTCCGAGACCACTCCGAAGGGCAGCTGAACCTCTGCGACCAGCCCGGCGTCTTCGCCTGGCCGAAGCGAGATCGTGATCCCATGCCGGGCAGCGAGGCGGCCGGCTACGTAGAGGCCCAGGTTGCGGCTCCCCCGGTCGAGAAAGGAGTCTGCGCCACTCAACCGGAGGTTCGCCTGCTCTAGCGCCTCGTTGCTCATGCCGATTCCCCGGTCCAGGATGCGCAGCCGGTAGCCGTTTGGCTCGGGGCATCCGTCAACGACGACCGGGGTCGTCGGCGGTGAGTTGGTGAGGGCATTCTCCAAGAGCTCCGCTAGGAGGTGAGCGATGTCGGAGGTGGCTGTGCCGGCGACGTCCACAGGTTGAAGGGCACCGAGACGCACCCGGCGGAAGTCCTCGACCTCCGAAAGAGCGGATCGAACAACGTCGACGCCTTGGACCGGGGGGGACCACTGTCGGGACGGTTCGCTCCCCCCCAGGACCAAGAGCGACTCAGCGTTGCGCCGCATCCGCGTAGCCAGGTGGTCCAGCTTGAACAGGTGGTCGAGCTTCTCGGGGTCGGTCTCGCCGTTCTCGACGGCGGTGATGTAGTCGAGCTGGCGAGTCACGAGGTTCTGGTTGCGCCGCCCTAGGTTGGTGAGGGCGTCCGCCAGGTTGCGGCGCAGGGTTGACTGCTCGGTCGCCAGGGCGAGAGCGCTGTCTTGAACCGCGCCGATAGCCCGCGCTACAGACGCAACCTCGTCTCGTCCGGGTGCGTGGATCCGGGGTAGGTCGTCGTCGCTCGGCGAGCCGCCGTCGAGCATGGTGGCCACGGCAGCGCCGAGGCGATGATCGGCCAGCTCCTCGGCTTGGCGCGCCAGGCGTACCAAGGGACGGCTGATCGAGTGGCTGGCCCTCAGGATGACGGCCAAACCGAAGATCAAGGCGAGGAGGCCCAATCCGACGAAGAGCCACAGCTGGCGGCTGGCGGCCGAAAGCAGGTGGCCGGCTCGGGCGCTGCTCAGACTGGCGACTTGGATCGTGGCCGCCTTGTAGGGGGTGACGCTCCCGCTGCTACCGCCGGCGGCCGTCGATGACAGCAGCGCAATCAGATCGGGGCGCGCTCCTGAGAGATAGGACTGCACCAGGGAGACGAAGTGACCGGTCGCAGCGGACCCGGACATAGTTGCAACCGCCGATTCGTACGGTGCGACGCTCAGCGACGCCAGTCGCGACGTCCAGGCTTGGTAGGCGCCCAGGTCGGCGGAAGTGGCGACGAGTATTGGAGGATTGCCGGCGAGCCCGCCGACGAACGTGGCGTCGAAGACATCATGGACGACTTGGGCTTGGGCCTCGCTCTGGCGCAGGCTGGCGTCGAGTATCTCCGCACCGTCGCGCAAGGTGGTGTCCGCGATGGTTGGAGCAACACGCGATGCAGCGTCGAGGAATCGTTGCACTACCGCGCTGTACCGTTCGTAGACCGATGTTGCAGCTGCGGTCGCGGCCGGATCGGACAGGGATCGAGCTCCGGCGAACCCATCGGCATAGCGCCGTATGGCCCCCAGCTGGTCGAGGCCAGCCAATGCAGGGTCGTAGGCCGAGGACGCTACGCTCGATCCAGCCAACGTGAGGCGGAACTGTTCGGAGGAAAGAGCGGTGGCTGCGCGCGCTTGGGCGTTCGAGCGCACGCCCAAGCTGACCGACTGGTCGAGCCCGAGCAGCTGGAGGGAGGCCTCGTTCCGCTCGTTCTGCAGCGCGGAGACCAAGCCGGTTGGGCTGAGCGCGGCTGCCGCCGTCGCCTGCTGAGACCTAGCGGAGCGCTGCCTGTGCAGGCTGCCGAGCACGCCGAGGGCAGCAAGACCGACGAGGACCGCCAGGGGGACGGCTAGCGCTGCGGCGAACTTTGTGCGGATGTGGCGAAACATCGGTTGCTCCTGTCAGCTTTCTTCGGCGCGAGGGTCGTGCGATGGCGGACCGGCCTGGATGCCTGCGACCCCGCCCACCTCTGCCGGTAGAGCGACAGCCCAAGCCAGGACCCGGGGATCGGAGGTCAGGTAGGTCACTTCGCGACCTTCGAGGGCTTGGGGCAGTTGGGCAAGCATGGCGCCGACGGTCTCGCCGTCGAGGTCGAGTAGCGGATCATCGAGAATGTGCGCTCGCGTCTCAGGGAGGCTCTGGAGCCCTTCGCGGATCACGGCGCAAGGATCTGGCATAACGACGGCTTCCCGCTCCAGCGTCTCTAACTCTGCAGTGAGCTCACCGACCCGGGACCTGGCTGCGTCGAGGAAAGCCGCCGCCTCGGCGGTGGCCTCACCCCCTTCCCCCCCAGGACCTGACTCGGCGTCGAGGATCGGAAGGAGGCCGATGAGCGGAAACCGCTGCTCTCCGGCGCGACCGCCCCACCATGCGGCAGTTGTCGCACGTAAGTCTTCGTTCGCGAGCCTCGTGGCCGCGGCCGCTTCCATCAGCTTGTCGAGGGCCGATTCCGTGGCGCTGCAGCGTCGCCGGTCAGCGCGGCCCAGCACCACCTGGGCCTCGTGCATGTCGGACACGACCGTCCTGAGGTCTACTGCACTGGAGTCGTGCGAGGTGTTGCGCTCCCACAAGGAGACGAGGGCCGCTTCAGTGCCCAGCCGCTGATCGTCGATGCGCTTCCAGTCGGCGGTAGCGGCGAGTAGCTGCTCCGCTCGATCACGCAACTCCGAGAGCGCGTCGCGCCGGTGTCCTGCGGCATGCCTCATCCGATCAACCAGATCGTGTTGGCCAAGACGCCGGCCGGCCTCCTGCTCCGCCTCGGAGCGTCGCGTCTTCAGCTGCTCGCTGGCGTTGCGTTCGCCGAGGACTGCCGATGCCAGGTCGGCTTCGACGGCAAGCCTCCGCTGGCCAGCCCGAGCGGTCGCGGCGAGCCGGGCCGCAGCCAGCCACTCCCCCACGTCCGATGGGCCCAGCCTGGTTGCGCCATCCTCCCCCGCTGGAGAGGGCGCGGATCGCGAGCCGATTCGGACTACGAAGGTGGGGCTGGCCGGCGTAGCAGCGCCGATCGTGGTCGCGTAGGCCATCGATGCGTGGATCGGCATTCGACAGGTGGACTTGAGGTCCAATGTCGCCTCGGTCAATGTGCGAGGCGCGGTTGAGCAGGAAGCGACGTCGGCGCCTGGTACATCGTGGCGCTGATCTGGGTGGTCATGACCCCGCCGCCCGAGGTCACTGGGCCCGACGGCGTCCCCGCTGCAGCGCCGCTAGCGTTCGACCCGGTCAGATCCATGCTCGTCACCTTGATGAGCCGGGGGGCAGCCTGGAGGCGACTGACGAAGTCGAGCAGCTGGTTGTACGTGCCGGTGACCGAGAGGCTTAGGGTCAGACTCGTCATGCCACCCGGCGGCGCGCTGCTCGCTGACGTCGAGGCGGAGGGCGTGGATGTCGAGCCAGCCGTTCCTTGTGTGCTCTCCGACTGCCAGGTCACGCCGCTGGCGGCCGCCACCGCGGTCACCTGGTCGATCAGACCCGGGATGTCCGGGGTGGCCGGGGCCGCCTGATCGAGGGTCGCCGCCACGGCCGACTCTGCGGGAAGCTGCTTCTCTTTGGCGAGGAGGTTCGAGCGTTGGAGGGAGGCGACGAACTGGTCGTTGTTCGCAGTGGCGAGCTGCTGTCGCGCCGCGTTTACGCTGTGCGTGGCCGGCTTCCAAAGGGCGATGTACCAGGCGCCGAGAATGGCGACGGCCACCAGTCCGGCGATAATGGCAAACTTCCGGTTCACTTCTTCGTCTCCCAGCTGTAGGTGAGTCTCGGAGCTTTGGGGCCAACCGTTGCGCTGCAGGTAAAGGTCGTCGTCGTGCCGTTACTCGAGGAGCTCGCTACTAACACGTTGGTCAGGGCTGGCACCGTCGCCATCGATCTCAGCCAAGTGGCTACTGCCTCGACGCCTCCGGCCGCGCTCACCGACATGGTCAGTTGCGCCAGAGCGCCGGGAGCTCCAGCTGGCGTCCCCGTCGCGCTCGTGGCCGAGGTGCCCGATGTAGCCGTAGTGCCAGCCGTGCCCGTCGAGGCCGTGAGGTTGACGCTGGTGAGCGTAGCGCTGGCGGGCATGGCTGCGGAGATCTCCCGCATGAGCGATGGCCAGTCGACGCCAGCCCCGATCGAGTGCAGAGCTTGCCTTCGGGCGGCCACGGCGTTGAAATAGGACGTGACGGCTCCGAGGGAAGACGACGAGCTCTTGAGTGCCTGGCTCTGGGCCTCGATCGATGCGGCTTGAGCCCGTAGATGCGCAGCACTCTCGTGGCGTTGAAACCACAGGCCTCCGAGTCCGGCTACCAGCACGGCGGCTGCCACGCCGCTGGCCGTGAGGGCTTTGCGGCGCCGCCGGGCCTCGATGACCGAGGCCGGAAGCAACGAGATTCGGGCATCGGGCGTCTCGGCGCCCCACATGGCCAACCCGGTCGCGCTGAGACAGTGGATCTTGGCCCGGTCGATATCGGGCACTTCGATCTCTACTGCATTGTCGATAGCGGCGAACGGATCGACGAGTGACACCGGAACGCCAGCTGCCCTGCCGAGCGTTCCGAGGAGCTGCGAGGTAAGCGCACCGCCGCCGCTGACGAGCAGCTCCTCCACGGTATCGATGCCGGTCTGGCTCTGGAAGTAGTCGATCGACTCGATGATCTGCGAGACCAGCGGCTCCGCCTCCTCCTCCACCAAAGCGGCGGCCCGAGCGGCACCCGACCCGGCGGAGCTGGTGGCGTACCGCTTGACGGCTTCGGCCTCACCCGACGTCACTCCGAGGCGCAAGCCGAGCCCGGCCGTCATCCGCTCGGAGCCGATCGCCAAGGTCCTGTTGAGCAGGCCGCCGTCGGCGGTCTTCATCGTCACGACGGTCAGCTGGGCCCCGATCGTGACCAGGCAAGCTGGCCCAGGGTTGGTGGTCGAGATCGCCCGAAGCGCAGCAAGGGGATGGACGTCGAGCCCGACCGCCTCCAAGCTGGCCTGCTCCAGCGTCCCGAGCAGCCGGTCGACCGCCTGACGGTCGGCCGCCGCAAGCAGGATCCGCATGCGATCGCGCCCATCAGGCGCCGGCTGGCCGGGCCCCAGGATCTGGAAGTCCAGCACAGCGTCTGCAACCGGGATGGGTATGAGGTCTTGGACCTCGAAACTCATGGCGCTGCGGAAGTCGGAAGCCGACATCGCAGTGACCTGCGCTTCACGCACGATCACTCGCTGCCCGCCGACTGCAGCGACAACCCTGCGACTCGAGAAACCGCCCTCGCTCCACAATCGGCGAAGCGCCTCGGCCACGATCTCCGGCTGGCGAACCTCGCCTTCGACCACGGCCCCGGGGGGCAGACCAACTTGGGCCACAGCACGGAGCTGGTGGCGGCCTGTGCCAGCCGACAGCTCCACAGCACGGACGGCCGAAGAGCCGATGTCCAGGCCAATAGCCGCAGTCCGACCAGTCAGTCTTAGGGTGCGCTCTGCTAAGTCCACGCTTGCTCTTCGGCTCACTGGGCGCCCCCCTTTAGTGACCGCCTGTGATTCCCTCGCTAAATAACGAAAGGCGGGAGGCCACATTGGCCTCCCGCCCTTCGTTATTTAGGATTCAGCTAGAAGCGACCAACAGGGGTCTACCAGTTGGCAGCCCAGGCGCCGACGCTATTTGTGGGGCTGCCGGGGCTCGGCATGGCCGTGGGTGCCGTAGGACCGCTGCTAAGGCTGCAGGCCGTGTCGGTATAGTACGCGACCTGGCCGGCGTTATCGTAGACGTAGTAGCAGTTCTTGTCACTGCCGAGCGCACCCAGCATGACGGCCGTGCCCGGCGATGGCTCAACGAGGACGATGTTGCCCGTTTGAGTGGGCTTTGCAGCACTCGTCGCATCCGTGAACTTGATGGCAGGCTCCGATGCCTGGATCTGAGCACCAGTTCCATATGTCTGATTGTTATTGGTGAAGTAGCTCTGCTCGGCCGTAACTGCATTACGCAGGTTCGACTGGGCTGCGCGCGCATTAGCGGTGTTCTTTGCACCTAGGAACGTCGGGATTGCGATGGCCATGAGGATGCCGATGATTAGCACCACGACCATGAGCTCGATGAGGGTGAAACCCTCTTCCCGCTCAGCTTTATCGGTGATAGACTTGAACATTGTTCTCTCTTTCAGGGTGGTGTCTGATTGGTGCAGCGGGATGCGAGCCAGCGGGTTTCGGCCTCTCGGCCTCGCCGGCATCGCCGGCAGTCCTCCAGGCTCCCCGGCACTCGGTCTTAGGGCCTTGTGTTTGGGGACCTGATGTCAAGAGCATTGCTCGCAATTAGGTTCTCGGGAGGTTCCCGCAAAACCTGAGACTTTCCTCGTTGACTAGTCCCAGTTTCGCGTTTGCGCCCCGGACCGGAGGAGTCTGGGGCGCAGTAGGGACTACTTGATGAGCTTGATGATGTTGAACATCGGAAGGTAGAGCGAGATCACCATGCTCCCGACGGCTCCACCGAGCACGACGATCATGAGCGGCTCGAGGAGCGACGTCAAAGCGTCCACAGTGGCCGCCACTTCTTGCT
>JAKBAM010000016.1:54589-56028 GCA_021809105.1 Actinomycetes bacterium | reverse complement strand
TGACGGTCAACCTGTCATGGGGTGAGACCTGGGCGGCCGCCAAGGGCTGAGGACTTCGCGGTAGGGGCCGCTAGATGTCGAGCATCGCCCCGATGTCGAAGCCGAGTACGCGCTCAGAGAGCATCTCCGGGCGGGCGCCCCCTCGCCCGTACAGCAAGAAGGTGGGTTGGGGCACTGGGTCGGGCACTGACCGAAGCTTCGCGGCCAACTCGTCGAGCTCATGGTTGCCGAGGGGCCGTTGTTGCCACTTGGCCTCACCTATAGCGACCGTACGGTGGTCTGGTGCCAGGCCGAGCACGTCCACCTGCGCGGGCTGGCCCCTCGTCGTCCACCACTCGTCGACCAGCGTCGTCGGTGGCAGGGTCCCGCTGGCCACGAGGCGCACCGCATGGTTGCGGGCGGCGTCCTCGAAGGTTGCGCCCATATGCCGCTGCCACTCCGTGGCGGCATGGGCGATGACGGCTCCTCCCTGACCTGCTTCGACCAGCTGCAGGTCCGACTCCTGACGGCGCGCCTCATGGGAGAAGTCCCGGCTTACGTCGCGTTCACCACGCGTTTGGGGGATTTGCGTGCGGCGACGTCGATACCTTCTTGCCTATGACATTAGCGACCCAAAGCGCTTGAGGACGGTGCATGCGTGCACCCGACGGTTCGGATATCCGTTGCAGCATTCTCTGTTCATCTGCGATATCGATGCCGTCGAGCTCGTTCGAGCTCCATTGCGGCTGGACCTGTAAAAGAGTGGCTACCATCGAGCGCCGAGCGGTCGTCTCGGTCCTCGACTGCGATGCGGTTGGACGGCAGGGGGGCTCGGAACTCGAGCTAGAACCTGGCCCGGGCGCCGGCCCGGCGGCCGATCCCGGTGCGCCGGCTGATCAGCAACAGGCCGATGGTGATGATCAGACCAGCGATCCAGCCAGCGGCGAGGCCGAAGAGGCCGTAGAAGAGCAGCCCGGCGACGAATTGGCCGGCGATCCCGAGACCGATCGTCGCTGGGACCGACATCGGGTCCGGGCCAGGTACGAGGAGGCGGGCCAAGGCGCCGAGGATGGCTCCGGCGATGATCCATCCGATGATGCTGCCGATCATTGTGTGCTCCTCTGATCTGACGGCCCAGCGGCCAGGGTGGTCGGGGTGCCTTGGTGCGTACATTCCCCCGCTGGATTTGGCCCACACCGAAGAACCTGCTGAGAACCTTCGCGAATCGGGTTCCGTCAGCCGGCGAGCGCGGGAGTCGCCGGGCGAAAGGACAGGTATCACCCCCCGTCGCTGAACGCCCCTCTAGGAGCCTCTAGGTGGCCGTCGCCGCCGCGATGCCGACGATGGGTTTGTTGAGGGGAATGTTGCCGGTGGATCCGTAGTAGCCGGCGTCGCCGAAGTTGAAGATGCCGCCGTCTGCGGCGACTTCCCAGTAGCCGCGGCCGTCTGGGGTGGAGGTG
>JAKBAM010000016.1:0-54579 GCA_021809105.1 Actinomycetes bacterium | reverse complement strand
GATGCCGACGATGGGTTTGTTGAGGGGAATGTTGCCGGTGGATCCGTAGTAGCCGGCGTCGCCGAAGTTGAAGATGCCGCCGTCTGCGGCGACTTCCCAGTAGCCGCGGCCGTCTGGGGTGGAGGTGATGCCGACGATGGGTTTGTTGAGGGGAATGTTGCCGGTGGATCCGTAGTAGCCGGCGTCGCCGAAGTTGAAGATGCCGCCGTCTGCGGCGACTTCCCAGTAGCCGCGGCCGTCTGGGGTGGAGGTGATGCCGACGATGGGTTTGTTGAGGGGAATGTTGCCGGTGGATCCGTAGTAGCCGGCTTCGCCGTACGTGAAGATGCCGCCGTCCGCAGCCACCTCACGGTAGCCCTGACCGCTCGGCGCGTTGAACACGTCCGGGCCGAACGGGGCTAGACCTGGCGCTCCGGCGAACCCTAGATGCCCGAGCCCGTCCGACCCGCCGCTCGTGATCCCGAGCAGATCCTCGTAGCTCCTCAAAGCCGAATAATGGTTGTAGGGCGTGGCGTTGACGGTCCCGGGGATGATCCACTTCGAGTTGAGGAGCAGCGCACCGGTCCTCCCTCCGCCCGGATCGGTCCCCGGCGGGGGTTCTGTTCCCAGGAGGGGGCTGAAGCCAGGGTTGGGATCGCTCGGGCCGGGTTGCTCATTGTTCACAGCGGTCGAGTCGCTGATGGCACCCTCGTCGGCGGTCAAGACGATGAGCATGCTGCCGTTTCGGTAGGCCGGCGAGGCGAGCAGCAACGGCATCCAATGCTGCAGCCATGCGTCGACCCCGGTGAGGCCGCCGACGCTCGAGCCGTTCGTGTTGGTGCCGGCGCACTTTGCATCGTGACCGTCATTGCAGACGTTCGGCGTGATGAAGCCGAAGGCGGGTGTCGTCGCCGCGCTGGCGAGGTCGGCCGCGAGATGGCCGTGGAACGTGTCCGGCTGGCCGCCCGTGCCTACCGTCACGGTTCCGAGAGGCACCACATGAGCTGCGCAGTATGCGGCGTTGTCCGTGACGGAGTGGAAATAGATGAATGGATTGTGGCGGTCGACGTACTGGTCGGCAACCGGGGACTGGACCTGCCCCCCGGTCGCATTCGGTCCTTGAGCGTTGTTGGTGCCGTCGGCCGCGGTCCCGTTGACCTGGGTGGGATGAGCGCAGTCGGTCCCGCCCAGGGGATCGGGTGTGCCGCCGTCTCGAGCAGGGCTATTGCCCATGTCTTCCGCGTAGCTGCGCCAGGTAAGCGAGGTGCCAGGCATAGCGGCGTCCAGCTGGCTGCCGATGGTCTGCACGCTGGACGGGAAAACGCATCCTTGCCCGTCCACCTGACCGGGGTATTGAGCCTGGTTGGGGTCCAAGGTCCCGGGTGTCACGTCGTTGTACGTGCCCGCGAGCGAGCTCAGGTTGGTGATGCAGTCACTGCTGTTGACCGGGTTCGGGGCCTGGCCCGAGACTTGGCTCACGTAGTTGTCGTTGCTGACGTGGCCGGTGGCGTAGTAGTTGGAAAGGAGCTCCCCTTGAGGAAGGAGCTGCTGGTTCAAGTACGTTGCGACCGAACCGGGCCCGAAGGTTGCAGCAAACGACTCGTTCTCGATGTCGATAACCATCACGTGTTGGATGGAGCCCGGGGGCACAGCGGCTCGTACCACGCCCGCAGCGACCGTCTCGACTGGCGCCGCGGAGGCGGGCGTGGCGCCGACGGCGGTGGCAGTCAGCGCCATCAGCGCCGAACTCGCCACTAAGACTCCGAGCCGGCCTGCACGACCAGTCGAGGGTGCACGGCGATCCCTCCGTATCCCAGATCCACGGCGCCCGCCCGTGGTCAGCCGGTCGCGCTTGCTTGACTCGGACACCTCTCGTCCCCCTGCTCGACTCTCGGGGAACGGTAGATCCCTGCCCCGGGCGCACACCATACGAAGGGCATCGACAGGCGTCAACAGTGACAGGGTGGCTCTCAGGTGAACGCTCGGGTCACCCTCGAGGTCCGGATGTCTTCGCGCCCGACCCCGGCCAAGCCGGCGGCCTGGACGTGCTCGACCAACCGTTGCTCATCGAGCGGCCTGGAGAAGTGGTAGCCCTGTAGAAGGTCGCAGCCGTAGTCCGCCATCCTTTGGGCGCACTCCTCGTCCTCGACCCCTTCGGCCACGACAGCCAGCCCCATGCGATGCCCGAGTTCCCTGACCGTCTGGACTATCGCGGCGTCTTTGGGGGAGGTGGCCGAGCGGATCACGAACCCGAGGTCGACCTTCAACTCGTGCAGCGGTAGCTGCGCCAGGACCCCGAGGGAGGTGTAGCCCGTGCCGAAGTCGTCGATCGAGATGCGGACACCGCCGATCTGCAGCGGCTCCAAGAGCGTCACGATGTCGACGATGTCCAACGCGGCCGCCGCCGTCTCGGTGATCTCGACAGTAAGCGCCGCTCCAGGAAGGCCACGCTGAGCCAGCATGTCCAACACTCGCGTCGCAAGGTCGGGACGCGACAGCTCCTTGGCTGACAGGTTGACCGAGACTGGCAGGTCGATGCCCTGATCGCGCCAGCGGACCTGGGCGTCGAGCGCTTCGCCTAGGGACCATTCAGTCAACCGGTCCACCAGACCTGTCCGCTCGGCGAGGGATATGAACCGATCGGGTGGCACCGCCCCGCGTGTCGGGTGGTCCCACCTCAGAAGGGCTTCGACCGACACCGTGACACCGGTCCTGGCCGCCACCTGTGGCTGGTAGGCCAGGCGCAACTGGCCGGATGCAGCGGCGCGCCTGAGGTCCCCGAGAAGCGCGAGGTCGTCGGCGGTCATGGCGTCGCGCGATCCGTCCCAGAGCCGGTACGACTGCCCCTTGACCACCGCCACGTGCGCCGAATAGCTGGCCCGCCGCAGCTGTTCGCCCAAGTCGACGCCGTCCCAGGGGGCGAGAGCCAGCCCTACACGGCCTCCGAGCGACACCTCGACGTCCCCGATCAAGTACCGACCGGCGGCGATGGCGCCGAGCAGCACGCCCGCCAGGCTTTCGGCGGTGGCAACTGCCCGAGTGAGCCCGCCGTCCCGACCGCCTCGTAAGAGGTCCGAGCGGTCCGAGATGGGCTGTACCACTACAATCTCGTCACCTTCCACCCTGCCGATGATCGAGCCGGATGGCACGACCTGACCGAGGTCCTCGACGACGCGGCGGAACAGGTCCGTCCCAGCCGTGTGCCCGAGGGCTTCGCGCACCTCCGGGAGCCCGAGGAGGCAGACGACGCCTATCACCTGCGTGGGCGCCAGACCGGCCTGCGTAATCCGCTGTTCGAGCCCGTGGCCATTGGTAAGCCCGGTATCGGGGTCTACCGAGGCCCGGCGATGCGCAGAACGCTGCAGTAGGGCTATGGCAACGGTGAAGGCCCCGATGGCCAGCCCGGCGGTGATCGACATCCCGGCCACCGCATGCCATCCGCCCGGCGACGCGGCGATCGCAGTCGCCCCGCTGACGGCAACCACCGAGGCGATGATGTGGCGAGTGGTGAGGAACAGCGCAGCGAACCCGCAGACCGGAGCCGCCACCCCGAGCGCTGCGGCGCGGTCGATGGGCGGCAGGGGGGCGGCCACCTCTGCGACGACACCGGCGAGCAGGACCGCAGTCGCGACCAACGAACCGCGCTCCGCGATCACCCGGGCGCGGAGCAGCCACAAGAGGAGCAGCCCGCGCGAAGCGGTTACCGCCAGCATCGTCACGCAGGCCGCCTCGCCGACGCCCGAGAGCTGAGGTACGAGGAGGGACCAGCAAAGAGCCACGGTCACGACCACCCGGAGCACCGACAGCGCGCTCATCAACTCGATCGGAGCGCCAAGGGCCATCCAAGAACGGATCTTGGGGAAGAGCGGGTGCACCTCGGCCCGGCCGCCCAGTCGCTCACTGGTCACATGGACAGCCATCCTGGGACTATCGGCGCCGCCGCCCGTGGGCTTGAGGGGACACCTACCCTCTCACCGTGGTCCACGGGAGGGAGTTCGAGGTGCTCGCAGCGCACGCCGGTCGGGCGTACTTGCGCTACTCGTTCACCAAGGGAACGGAGCAGGAGGTGGGCTTCCTGAGCGGAGTACTCGATCTCGGAGGTGGGGAAAGGATCCTGGATGTTGGTTGCGGTCCCGGCCGCCACAGCCTGGCCCTGCGGGCGAGGGGGTTCGATGTGGTCGGGCTGGACATCTCGGCGGCCTTCCTGCGCGCCGGGGGGCGTGGCCGGTGGGTCCGGGGTGACGCCAGGACACTCCCTTTCCCGACCTCTTCTTTCGACGCCGTCATCTGCTTGTGCCAGGGCGGTTTCGGGCTGCTCGGAGGCCACGGCGAGCCGGCCGCGCTGGGCGAGATGGCGCGGGTCCTCCGCCCGGGCGGCTGCCTGGCGCTGTCGGCTTTCTCTGCCTACTTCGCCGTTCGCTACCTGGACGAGGGCGACACCTTCGACGCCGACGCTGGCGTCAACCACGAGCGGGCCACGGTGCGCGATCCCGCCGGCACCGAAGCCGCCTTCGACCTGTGGACCACCTGCTTCACGCCCCGGGAGCTGCGTCTCATGGCCATCGGGGCCGGCCTGGAGGCGCGGGACCTGTGGTCAGTGACCCCGGGGTCATACGCCGCCCGGCCACCCGATCTCGAGCATCCAGAATGGCTCCTCGTCGCGAAGAAGAGCCACTGACCACTGCGATACGCTGGACATCGGGCGCGCACGTGCCCAACGTCCGGAAAGAAAAGGCTCCCTACTAAATGTCCGATACCACCACTGCTCCGCCCCTTTCTCCCGAGGATGACCCGTCCGTGACCGGGATGGGCAGCTTCGACGAGGCCGGTACCTACACGCCGCGCGCAATCGTCGCCGACGACCTTGCCGGCATGTCCCTCGAAGACGCCATTGCCGGCACGATCGTCAACTTCGAGGACGGCGACATCGTCTCTGGCACCGTCGTCAAGGTCGACAAGGACGAAGTCCTCCTCGACATCGGGTTCAAGTCCGAGGGCGTGATCCCGTCGCGCGAGCTGTCGATCCGCCACGACGTCGACCCGAGCGAGATCGTCTCCATGGGCGACCACATCGAGGCGCTCGTCCTGCAGAAGGAGGACAAGGAGGGGCGGCTGATCCTTTCCAAGAAGCGGGCCCAGTACGAGAGAGCGTGGGGCACGATCGAGGAGATCAAGGGGCGCGACGGCGTCGTGGCCGGTCCGGTCATCGAGGTGGTCAAGGGCGGGCTGATCCTCGACATCGGCCTTCGGGGCTTCCTGCCCGCTTCGTTGGTAGAGCTGCGCCGGGTCCGAGACCTGCAGCCCTACGTGGGGCGCAACCTCGAGGCCAAGATCATCGAGCTGGACAAGAACCGCAACAACGTGGTCCTGTCCCGCCGGGCCTGGCTGGAGGAGACCCAGAAGGAGCAGCGCGACGAGTTCCTCACCAACCTGAAGCCCGGCGAGGTTCGCCACGGCGTGGTGTCATCGGTCGTCAACTTCGGTGCCTTCGTGGACCTCGGCGGCATGGACGGCCTCATTCACGTCTCGGAGCTGTCCTGGAAGCACGTCGACCACCCGTCCTCGGTCGTGGCCGTCGGTGACGAGGTCGAAGTCCGAGTCCTCGACGTGGACCTGTCCCGCGAGCGCATCAGCCTGTCACTCAAGGCCACCCAGCAAGACCCGTGGCAGGAGTTCGCCGACGCCCACCGGGTCGGGGAGCTGGTGTACGGCCGGGTCACCAAGCTGGTGCCGTTCGGTGCGTTCGTGCAGGTGGGGGAGGGCATCGAGGGTCTCGTTCACATCTCGGAGATGGCCGCCCACCACGTCGACCTGCCCGAGCAGGTGGTCACCCCCGGAGAGGAGCTGTGGGTCAAGATCATCGACATAGATCTGCAGCGCCGGCGCATCAGCCTCTCCATCAAGCAGGCGGCCGAGGGCGGCGAGGTGGCTGCCGAGTACCGTGAGGCCTTCGGCGAGCACACCTACGACGAGCAGGGCAACTACGTCGGACCGGCGTTCGAGTTCGAGCCGGAGTCCGAGGCCCAGGCGGCATGGGCGGAGTACCTGGAGAAGACCGGCGGCGACGCCGAGCCTGAGCCCTCCGCTCCGGCGGCGTCGAGTGAGCCGGTGTGGACATCCGAGGCCCCTGCCGAGGAGGCACCCGAAGCGACGCCCGAGGACTAGGCATCCCAATGCTCCTGCGTCACTGACGTATCGCGCATCTAGCGTTTCGGCCTCCGCCGGCGGGCGCCCCTCGGGGAGCCGCCGGCGGCGGCGCGTCCGGGCTCGGGCGCGGCTCAGCTGGGGTCCCGGCCCGGCGGGAGCGGTAGGCCGCCACGTTCATCCGGTTGGTGCAGGAGGTGGAGCAGTAGAGGCGTGACCGGTTCTTGGACAGGTCGACCAGGACGTCGGCGCAATCGGTGGCTCTGCACACCTGCAGCCGGCTGAGCTCGCCCTGGCGAACGACATCGACGAGGGCCATTGCCGCCTCGACGGCCATGCGGTCGACGAGGGGGGCGCCCTGGGGGGTGGCGTGTAGATGGAAGGGCCAGCCGTCGTGGGCCACCAGTTGGGGTAGGGCGTTGGCCGCCCGCAGCATCTCGTTCACCTCCGCCGCCACGCCGGCCTCGTCCAAAGCCCAGAGCCGGCGCAGGCGGCGGCGTAAGGCGCGAACCTCGTCGAGTTCCCGCTGGTCACCCCGGCGCGCCCCGGTCCATCCCTCCTCGCCGATCCACCGGTCCAGGGCGGCGATGTCCGCCAAAACGTCGAAGCCGTTCTGGCCGGTGTTGACCAAGGTCGCCGCCGCGTGCAGGGCCCTTGCTGTGTCATGGGCAAATAGCAAGTTGACTCCTGTCGGGCGAACCTCTACCGTGGGTGGTCATGGTCGTAGCGTACCGAGACTCCTTACAACCTTGCACCTCGGGGCCGGACGCACAACCGCCGCAGCGGGGCGTGGCCACGGCGTTGCTGTCGGCGGCCATGTTCGGAACCTCAGGGTCGTTTGCCACCAGCCTTCTGCGGGCCGGATGGAGCCCAGCCGCCGCGGTCAGTATCCGCCTCCTCGTCGCCGCGCTGGTCCTGACCGTCCCGGCATCGCGGCAGCTTCGGCGGTGCCGGCAACCCTGGAGGGCGGGCGCTCGTACCGTATTCCTCTACGGCCTGGTGCCAGTCGCCGGCTGCCAACTGTGCTACTTCCAGGCGGTGCAGCATCTGTCGGTCGCCATCGCCCTCCTGCTCGAGTACTCCGGCGCCCTTCTCGTGATTGCCTGGCAGTGGGGTCGTCACCGCCAGGCCCCAGGATGGCTGACATCTGTCGGCTCGATCGTCGCCATGGTCGGACTGCTGCTGGTACTCGACCTCACCAGCACCCAGCGGATCGACTCGGTCGGTGTCCTTTGGGGCCTCGGCGCGGCTGTCGGGTTGGCGGTCTACTTCGTCGTCTCCGCCGCCGACGACGAGGCACTTCCCCCGCTGGTCGTAGCCTGGGGCGGCCTGGGCGTGGGTGCGGTGGGGATGGTGATCGCGGGCGCAGTCGGCATGGTGCCGATGGTCGCGCCTCGTGTACCAGTCGTCCTGGCCCACGACCGCGTGAGCTGGTTGGTGCCGGTCTTCGGCCTCGCCATCATTGCCGCAGCCTTCGCCTACGTCACGGGTATCGCGGCGGCACGTGCGCTCGGTGCCAGGGTGGCATCGTTCGTCGGTTTGGCAGAGGTCATCTTCGCGATCATCTACGCATGGTTGCTGCTCGGCCAGCGCCTGACCGTCACGCAGCTCGCTGGCAGTGCACTGGTTGTGGCCGGCATCGCGCTGGTACGGGGGGACCGTACGATCCGAGTCACACGTTGAAGCGGAACGTTCTGGCCAGGACCGAGCCCGACGGGCAAGCGCCTGACCGTCCGCCGGCCAACGGCTGAGCTCGCCGTGCTCGGCCCCCCACTCCATCACCGCAGCCAGCCCGTCGCGCACCACAAGGGGCCCGACGAGCGGCCGCAGTCATCCACGCCGATCGGAGCAGGACGGCCTCGAGGCATGACACAAACGCCACCACCCGGCAGGAGGGAAGGAACGCTAACCGTCAACGTGCGCCCGACCATCGAGGTCGACGCCGGAGTTGGCCCACGCGCCCCCCTGGACATGCACGCGTCCGTCCCTGATCACGGGTGCTGCGACGTAGGCGTCGTACTCGACGCGTGGCACAACTAGACTCATCATGTGATGTCTATATGCGTGCCTGAAAGGTAGCCATGAGGACGACGCTTGCTCTTGATGACGACCTCCTCGCCGAGGCGCAGCGTCTTACCGGGACCTCCGAGAAGAGCGCCCTGGTACGCCAAGCACTGCGAGCGTTGATCGAGCGGGAGAGTGCCCGGCGCCTAGCCCGGCTCGGTGGCAGTGAGCGTGGGCTGACGGCCCCGCCTCGCCGCCGCCCCGAGCCTCAGTGATCCTGGTCGACACCTCCGTATGGGTGGACCATCTCCGGGTCGGTGAGCCGGAGATGGTCCACCTACTCGACCACGGCTTGGTGCTGGCTCACCCGTGGGTGACAGGCGAACTGGCCCTCGGCCACCTGTCCCAGCGGCAAGACATCCTGGGTCTGCTGGCCGGCCTCCCATCGGCCGAGATCGCCACCGATGCCGAGGTCCTCGGCTTGATCGAGGCAGAGCAGCTCTACGGGTTGGGCATCGGGTACGTCGACGCCCACCTTCTCGCCGCCACCCGGCTCACTGCGGACGCTCGGATGTGGACGGCGGACAAACGGCTCGCCATGGTCGCCCGCCGTCTCGATCTGCTCGCTGACGCCGAGATCGAGCCATAGCAGACAGCCGAGAGCCTGTCGGTGTCTCTAGCGGGATCCTTGCGCCACGCGCACCCGAGTGGTCAGCATCGATGCCGGCCGAAAAGATGAGCGTCACGATCGGCCGGTGCCACCGCTGAGCGGGCGGCCTGCCCGCCGTACCGCCAGGCGACGTCGTCTCGCTCCAGGATTGAACGCCCAGGTGGCGGCAGTGATTTTCCGGATTGGGCGGCGCTGGGGAGGATGCCTGCGATCTCGAGGTGCGTCAGCGCGTCGCCGGCGGGCTCGATCTCGGCTTGGTGAAACCTGTCGGGCTCGGCCACGGCAGCTGCGACAGGTGCTCGGAAGTCGTCCGCACAAATCAGCGCCGATATACCGTCTGCGGGCTCGGCGGCAGCAGAGCCGCCCTAGCCTGGGCAGCGCCGCTCACAGCGCTCAGGACTGGCTGAGGACCGACAGGCCGGGAGGGACCGGCCCTTGACGCCTCTGAGCAGGACTTTCATGGCCACAGGGGCCTACCTCACACGTTGAAGCGGAACTCCACGACGTCCCCGTCGCGCATCACGTAGTCCTTGCCCTCGATCCGCGCCTTGCCGGCGGCACGGACCGCGGCCACGGATCCGGCGGCCATCAGGTCGTCGTAGCCGACCACCTCCGCCTTGATGAAGCCGCGCTGGAAATCGGTATGGATGATCCCGGCTGCGACTGGTGCGGTGTCCCCGATGCGGATGGTCCACGCTCGGGCCTCCTTGGGGCCGGCCGTGAGGTAGGTCTGCAGCCCGAGCGTCCGAAAACCGATGTGGACCAGGCGGGCCAGCCCGGGCTCCTCGAGGCCGTAGCCACCCAACAGCTCGGTCGCGTCCTCACCACCGAGGGTGGCCAGCTCGGCTTCGATCTGGGCGCACAGCATGACCGACTCCGCCGGCGCAACCAAGGAGGCCAGCTCGGAGCGCATGAGATCGTCCCCGATGTGGTCCTCGTCGACGTTGAACACGTACAGGAACGGCTTGGCCGTGAGCAGGTGGAGGTCGCGGAGGAGCTCGGCGTCCACCTCGCCCGCTGCCACCGCCGCGGAGATCGTCCGGCCGCCATCGAGGACGTCTCGAGCCTTGGTGGTAGCGGCCAGCGCCGGGGCCAGATCCGCTTTCATGCGGGCCTCCCGGGCCAGCTTTCCGAGCCGGTTCTCGACGGTCTGCAGGTCCGCCAGGATCAGCTCCGTATTGATGGTGGCGATATCGGCCTCGGGTGACACCTTGCCGTCGACGTGCACGACGTCGTCGTCCTCGAAGGCCCGGACCACCTGGCAGATGGCGTCGGTCTCGCGGATGGCGGCCAAGAACTTGTTGCCCAGCCCTTCACCCTCCGACGCTCCCCGCACGATGCCGGCGATGTCGACGAAGGTGACGTCGGCGGGGACGACTCTTTCGCTCCTGTACAGCTCGGCCAGGCGCTCCAAGCGTCCGTCGGGAACGCCGACCACGCCCAGGTTGGGGTCGATGGTGGCGAAGGGATAGTTGGCAGCCAGAACCTCGTTGTGGGTCAGGGCGTTGAACAATGTCGACTTGCCCACGTTGGGCAGGCCGACGATGCCGATTGAAAGACCCACGGGGCGCTTCCTTCACTCGAGGCTCGGGGGCTCACCAGCGTAGGGGAGAGTGATCCGACGTGGCTCAGCGTGGCTTCGACGGGCGCCGACCCGGTTGCTGCGAGCGAGGCATCGAACCCGGCCGGTAACCGGCAGGGTTCTTGCCGCTCCGACGCTGCTGGTTGGCGGCCGCCCGCCGCAGGTCGCGGTTGAACACCTGGTCCCCCTTGTCTGCGCTCTGTTGGGTCGCGAGGGCCTCCTCCAGGCGCTGCGCTCGCTGGCCCTCCGGGACCCTGGCCAAGAAGCGGGACAGCTCCATCATCTCGGGCGGCAACCGCCGCCCCTTCGCTTTCGATTTATCGATGTACTTGATCACCCGCTTGACGTACCTACGCCGGAGGAAGGGGACTTTCATGGTCCGCTCCGAGATGCGGCGGCGAATCCCCCGCTTCTCCTTGCCGTCGTCCTCGTCCCTGCCCTCGTCCTTGGTCCTGGCCACGCCCCCATTATCGGTGATCGGCGAGGATCGCGGGACCTAGTCGGCCAGCGGGCCGCGTGATTCGTCCCCTGCTCTTCAGGGGAGAGGGGCCTCAAGGAGGACGCGCCGAGCCGCGGATGGGCTCGATGCGCCAGGAGGTAACTCGATGATCGTCGGAGTGCCGAGCGAGGTCAAACACCAGGAATATCGGGTTGCCTGCACTCCCTCGGGTGTGCACGAACTCGTCCAGGCCGGCCACCGAGTGCTCGTCCAGGAGGGCGCTGGCGTCGGCTCATCGATCCCTGACGGAGAGTTCTCGGCTGCGGGCGCCACCATCGTTTCCACCGCGGACGAGACTTGGGGGGAGGCCGAGATGGTGCTCAAGGTCAAGGAGCCGATCGCAGAGGAGTACCACCAGCTTCGCAAGGACCTGGTGCTGTTCACCTACCTTCACCTAGCCGCCTCTCGGTCCTGCACCGACGCCCTCCTTCGCTCTGGCACCACCGCGATCGCCTACGAGACGGTCATGCTCCCCGATGGGAGCCTCCCGCTGCTGGCGCCGATGTCCGAGGTCGCCGGCCGTATGGCGCCCCAGGCCGGGGCCCACCACCTCCAGCGGGACGGAGGCGGCCGCGGAGTGCTCATGGGCGGCGTCTCCGGCGTCTATGCCGCGAAAGTGGTCGTGATCGGCGCCGGGGTCTCTGGCATGAACGCAGCGGCCATCGCCCTGGGGATGCAAGCCGAGGTACTGCTGCTCGACCGTAATATCTCCCGTCTGCGGGAGGCCGATCGGATCTACCAGGGCCACTGCCAGACCGTGGCCTCCAATAGCTACGAGGTGCAGCGCGCGGTCATAGATGCCGACCTGGTCATCGGGGCCGTGTTGGTCCCGGGGGCCAAGGCACCGACCCTGGTCACCGACGAGATGGTGTCCCGAATGAAGCCCGGATCCGTTCTCGTCGACATAGCTATCGACCAGGGTGGCTGCTTCGAGGGTTCTCGACCCACCACGCACGCCGATCCTGTCTACCGGGTGCACGAGTCGGTCTTCTATTGCGTCGCCAACATGCCCGGGGCGGTACCGCACACGTCGACGTTTGCCCTGACCAACGTGACACTGCCCTATGCGCTCGAACTCGCCAACCTAGGTTGGCGTGCCGCTCTCAGAGCGGACCCGGCCTTGGCTGCGGGGCTGAACACCTGGGATGGGCAGGTCACATACGCTTCGGTGGCCCAGGCACACGCTCTTCCCTCCGTGGCGCCGGCAGCCGCGCTCGCGTAGGGCGGACCCCGGCTCGCGCGCAGTCGGAGCTTCCGCGTCGGGTGGAGCGTGGAGGCGCGTGGAGGCGCGTGGAGGCGCGTGGAGGCGCGGAGTTCCAGGTGGCACTTGGGTACCTCATGGGGTACCCAAGTGCCACCTGGAAGTCAAGCCCCGGTGTGGTCGCCCGGTCGGTGAGTGAGAGCGGCCATGCGCCGTTCAATCCACGCGGCGTCCTCGGTCCTGGCCAGCAGATGGCGGATCTCTTCGGCGGGGTAGCGGCGGTGGCCGCCGGGCGTGCGGACGGACGGAATCCGCCGGCGCCTGGCCCATTCGGACACGGTGCGCTCGGAAACCTGGAAGAGGGCGGCAACGTCGGCAGTGCGGAGCAGTTGGCCTTCGAGGCCGGAAGGGACATCCGACCCGAAGAGCTCTACCAGGAGCGTGCGCCGCTGGGACTCCTGTACGTCGTCGTCGATCACGTCATCACCTTCTTGGCGGCGCACGGCGCGTCAAGGCGGACGTTGCGACGAAGCCAGACGTCGAGTCCGTGCGTTCCCCCCCTACCGTAGTGAGACCCTGCCGCCTGGCAATGGTCCGATCGAGCTATTTCCGTCACCGGCTGACTAGTCAGGAAGTTCACTATCAGTGGTCAAGGCTGATCCGCACGGTGTTGCGGGAACCCGGCGCACCCGATCGCCGAGTCCACCACTACGGTGGCGGGCCATGCTCCTCGTGGCCGTGACCGGCGGCATCGGCTCCGGCAAGAGCAGCCTGGCCGGCAGCCTGGCCAAACTCGGCGCCCCGGTCGTGGACGCTGACCGCGTGGCGCGTCAGGTGGTGGAGCCGGGAGGGCCGGCTTACGAGGCACTGCTCGCTCGCTTCGGTCCGGGCATACGGACAGCTGATGGCGCGATCGACCGGCCGGCTCTGGCTGCCATAGCGTTCAATGACGAGGGCGCACTGGCAGATCTCAACCGGATCACCCATCCCGTCATCGGCGCAGAGGTGATCCGGCGGATCGCAGAGTTGGAGCACCATGACGGCCCGGTCGTGCTCGATGTGCCGCTTCTCAACGCCACGAGCATTCGGCTGTACCGAGTCGGAGCGCTGGTGGTGGTGGACACGCCCGAGGAGGTGGCGCTCCAGCGGCTGGTCGAGCACCGGGGGTTCACCGAGGCTGACGCCCGGAGTCGGATCGCAGCCCAGTCGAGTCGCGCAGAGCGGCGAGCGTTGCTCGACCTCGTGGACCACGGGCTCGTCGTGGACAACTCTGGTGGTCTGGCGGCTCTCGAGCGGATTTGTGACGAGGTGTGGCACTGGCTTGACGACCTGATGGCCTGACCACCCGGCCACACCGGCTCGTGTGGCCACCGGCTCGTGCTGGCCCCGGACCGAGTGTCCCGGGGCTGCCGGTACGATCGCTCCATGGCTCGGATGGACGTCGTCTCACAGTTCGAGCCCGCCGGCGACCAGCCGCAGGCCATCGCCAAGCTGACTAATGGCATAGAACGGGGGGACCGGTTCCAAACCCTTCTCGGGATCACGGGAAGCGGCAAGAGCGCCACCATGGCCTGGACCATCCAGGCGGTGCAAAGGCCGACTCTGATCATCGCCCCCAACAAGTCGCTGGCGGCGCAGCTGGCCAACGAGATGCGCGAGTTCTTTCCCGCCAACCGGGTCGAGTACTTCGTCAGCTATTACGACTACTACCAGCCCGAGGCGTACCTTCCTTCGAGCGACACCTACATCGAGAAGGACAGCTCGATCAACGACGAGATCGACCGGCTGCGCAACTCGGCCACCGCGGCGCTCTTGACTCGCCGAGACGTGATAGTGGTGGCGTCGGTCTCTTGCATCTACGGGCTCGGCAGCCCGGAGGAGTACGCGAAGCGGTTGGTGCACCTCCAGGTCGGCACCGAGATCGACCAGCGGGCGGTCCTTCGTCAATTGGTGGCCATCCAGTACGACCGCAACGACGCCAACCTCGTTCGCGGCAAGTTTCGGGTCAGGGGCGACACCATCGAGGTACACCCGGCGTACGAAGAGTTCGCCGTGCGCATCGAGCTGTTCGGCGACGAGATCGAGCGGATCACCACCGTCGACATGCTCACCGGGGAGCAGCTGGGCGAACTGCAAGACGTCGACATCTTTCCGGCTACTCACTATGTGGCCGGCGAAGAGCGCATGCAGGGGGCGATCAAGAGCATCGAGGCGGAGCTGCAGGAGCGGCTGGCGTTCTTCGAGCGCGAGGGCAAGCTGCTCGAGGCCCAGCGGCTCCGAATGCGGACCCAGTACGACCTCGAGATGTTGGGGGAGGTGGGGGTGTGTTCGGGTATCGAGAACTACAGCCGGCACATCGACGGTAGGCGTCCGGGAGAGCCGGCCCACACCCTGCTGGACTTCTTTCCCAAGGACTATCTGCTCATCGTCGACGAGTCGCACCAGACCGTCCCCCAGCTCCACGGCCAGTACGAGGGCGACCGCTCCCGCAAGGAGACGCTGATCGAGCACGGCTTTCGCCTCCCGTCCGCAGCGGACAACCGGCCGCTGCGCTTCGACGAGTTCTACGAGCGGATCAACCAGTGCGTGTTTCTCTCCGCCACGCCGAGCCCCTACGAGGTAGCCCAGTCCACCCAGGTCGTCGAGCAGATCGTCCGCCCGACCGGGCTCATGGACCCCGAGGTGGTCGTCAAGCCGACCAAGGGGCAGATCGATGACCTGATCGGCGAGATCAACGCGCGGGTCGAGCAGGGCGACAGAGTGCTGGTGACCACTCTGACCAAGAAGATGGCGGAGGACCTCACCGACTACCTCTTGGAGATGGGTCTCAAGGTCCGGTACCTTCACTCCAACATCGACACTATCCAGCGCATCGAGATTCTCCGCGACCTGCGACTGGGGGAGTTCGATGTCCTCGTCGGGATCAACCTCCTACGGGAGGGGCTGGATCTGCCCGAGGTGTCGCTGGTGGCCATTCTCGACGCCGACAAGGAGGGCTTCCTGCGCTCGGAGACCTCGTTGATCCAGACCATCGGCCGGGCGGCGCGCAACGTCGACGGCCAGGTGATCATGTACGCCGACCAGATGACCGAGTCGATGCGACGGGCCATCTCCGAGACCCACCGTCGCCGCCAGGCCCAGGCCGAGTACAACCTCGAGCACGGGATCAGCCCAGCGACGGTCCGCAAGGCGATCACCGACATCCTCTCGATGCTCGGAGGCCGGAGTGGCGAGGCACCAACGCCCGGTCAAGAGCGGCGCAGCCGGCGGCGGGACAAGGCTCGCAGCGACCTGGCCGAACTGCCCTCAGGTGAGCTGGCCCGGCTCATATCGTTGGTCGAGGAGGAAATGCGCGACGCCGCCGCCGACCTCCGCTTCGAGTACGCCGCCAAGCTCCGGGACGAGGTCAATGACCTCAAGGCGGAGCTGAAGGCCCTGTCGGTCCAGGTGCCGGCGGGCTGACGGCGATCGGGGGTCTCGTTGGCCGCGGGCGACCGGCTCGTCGTCCTGCCGATCCGGCCGGCGGCCAGGCCCAGTTGGCGGGCATCCCGAGGCACGTAGCCCCAGCCGGCAGTGGCCGATCTCGGGGGTCAACCAGCTGTGGTGCCGGGGCTCCACGGCCAGCCGAACCCTGCCGTGGAAGGCCTGCGAGCCCCGGTCCACGGCCGGTAGGTCGACCTCGAGGTCGGGCGGGACTAGTCGAACGCCTGTTCGCTGGTAGCCTTGCCCGGATGTCTGAGACGCTCGTCGTACGCGGAGCCCGCGAGCACAACCTGCGCAACGTGTCCCTCGAGCTACCCCGCGACAAGCTCATCGTGTTCACCGGGCTGTCGGGCTCGGGAAAGAGCTCGTTGGCCTTCGACACCATCTACGCCGAGGGCCAGCGGCGCTACGTCGAGTCCCTGTCCAGCTACGCCCGCCAGTTCCTGGGTCAGATGGACAAGCCAGACGTCGACTTCATCGAGGGCCTCTCGCCGGCGATTTCGATCGACCAGAAGTCGGCCTCGCGCAACCCTCGCTCGACGGTGGGGACGATCACTGAGGTCTACGACTACCTCCGGCTGCTGTACGCCCGGGTCGGGATCCCGCATTGCCCGAAGGACGGGACGGTTGTTCAGCGCCAGACACCCCAGCAGATCGTCGACCGGATACTGCAGCTGGCCGACGGTACCCGCTTCCAGGTGCTGGCACCGGTGGTGCGGGGTCGCAAGGGGGAGTACCAGAGCCTCTTGGAGGAGCTGGCTGGTCAAGGCTACGCCCGTGCCCGGATCGACGGGGAGATCCACGAGCTCTCCGACCCCCCGAAGCTGGCCCGCTACGAGGTCCACACGATAGAAGTGGTCGTCGACCGCCTGGTGAGGCGTGACGGCATCGAGCGGCGCCTGACCGATTCTCTGGAGACGGCGCTGGCCCTTGCCGAGGGAGTAGCGGAGGTGCAGTTGGTCCCCTCCCCCGGGACCGCCGACCCGGAGGACCCGGAGGACCCGGAGATACTCACCTTCTCCCAGCACCTCGCTTGCCCTACGTGCGGGCTATCGTTCGACGAGCCTGCGCCACGGAACTTCTCGTTCAACTCGCCTTACGGGGCATGCGCCAACTGCGACGGGCTCGGTACGCGTTTCGAGGTGGACCCCGAGCTGGTAGTACCCGACCCCGATGCATCGATCGACGACGGGGCCATTGCCGCGTGGGGTGGGGCGAGGGGCGAGTACTTCGCCCGGGTCCTCTCCTCCGTAGCTGATACGTACGGGTTCTCGACGGCTACACCTTGGAGGGACCTCAAGAAGTCGGAGCAGAAGCTCCTCCTCTACGGATCGGGGAGCAAGCAGATCCACGTCCAGTACCGCAATCGCTACGGCCGGACACGCTCGTACCACACTCAGTACGAGGGCGTCGTCCCGTACCTGCAGCGCCGCCACAGCGAGGCCGAATCTGACCACATGCGGGAGACGATCGAGGGCTACATGCGGGAGGTTCCCTGCCCCAAGTGCGAAGGCGCCCGCCTCAAGCCGGAGAGCTTGGCGGTCACGGTGGCCGGGCACAACATCTTCGACCTCTGTGATCTGTCGTTGCGCGACGCCACTGCGGTCATGGTTCGATTGGAACTGACCGAGCGGGACCACCTGATCGCCGACCGGGTCCTAAAGGAGATCCAGGCGCGCATGCAGTTCCTTCTCGACGTCGGCCTGGACTATCTGAGCCTGAACCGGTCAGCGGCCACATTGGCAGGGGGTGAGGCTCAGCGCATCCGGCTGGCGTCACAGATCGGAAGCGGGCTCGTCGGGGTCCTCTACGTCCTGGACGAGCCGTCGATCGGCCTGCACCAGCGCGACAACCGCAAGCTCATCGACACCTTGATCCGACTCCGTGACCTCGGCAACACCGTGATCGTGGTGGAGCACGACGAGGACACGATCCGGGTAGCCGACTATGTGGTCGACATCGGTCCGGGAGCAGGTGAGCATGGGGGAAATGTCGTCGTGGCGGGCCCGGTTTCCAAGCTACTCAAGTCCCGTCAGTCGATCACCGGGCAGTACCTGACGGGGCGCCGCAAGATACCGGTGCCCGCCGTGCGGCGCGAGCCCAAGGGCTACTTGACCGTTCGAGGAGCGCGCGAGCACAACCTCAAGGGGATCGACGTCGAGTTCCCCCTTGGGTGCCTGGTCGCGGTAACGGGCGTTTCCGGGTCGGGCAAGTCGACGCTGGTCAATGACATCCTCTTGCGGTCACTGATGCATCGGATCTACAAGTCGAAGGAAGTCCCGGGTCGGCACCGCCGCATCGAGGGCGCCGAGGCGCTGGACAAGGTCATCAGCATCGACCAGTCGCCGATCGGGCGCACACCACGCTCCAACCCTGCTACGTACACGGGTGTGTTCGACCACGTCCGCCGGCTGTTCTCGACTACGACCGAGGCGAAGGTGCGCGGCTACCAGCCAGGGCGCTTCTCCTTCAATGTCAAGGGGGGGCGCTGCGAGGCGTGCGCGGGTGACGGGACGATCAAGATCGAGATGCATTTCCTCCCGGACGTCTACGTTCCCTGTGAGGTGTGTAAAGGAGCTCGCTACAACCGTGACACGCTCGACATTCAGTTCAAGGGCAAGAACATCTCCGAGGTACTCGACCTTCCCTGTGAGGAGGCACTTGCCTTCTTCGCCAACCAACCGGTGATCGCCCGCCACATGCAGACGCTGGTCGACGTCGGGCTCGGCTACGTCCGGCTCGGCCAGCCGGCCCCGACGCTCTCCGGGGGGGAGGCCCAGCGGATCAAGCTCGCTTCCGAGCTGGCCAAACGCTCGACCGGTCACACCGCCTACGTCCTCGACGAGCCCACGACCGGCCTGCACTTCGAGGACATCCGCAAGCTGCTGACCGTTCTGTCGCGCTTGGTGGACCAGGGCAACAGCGTTCTGGTGATAGAGCACAACCTCGATGTCATAAAGACCGCGGACTGGGTCATCGACATGGGTCCGGAGGGCGGCGACGGGGGAGGGGCCGTGGTGGTGGAGGGAACCCCCGAAGCCGTAGCCAAGACCCCCGATAGCTATACCGGCCAGTTCCTACTGCCGCTCCTCGGGATGGCCTGAGCGAATGGTGCTCCTCCGACTCCTCCGGACCTATCTCGGCCGATACCGGCGTCTGCTCGCCGCTGTGCTTGCCCTGCAGTTCGTCCAGACCATGGCCACTCTGTTCCTGCCCACGCTCAACGCCGACATCATCGACAAAGGCGTGCTTACCAGCAACACCGGTTACATCTGGCGCCTGGGCATCATCATGTTGGCCGTTGCGGGCGGCCAGGTGGTTTTCGCGATTGCTGCCACCTACGCCGGGGCGAAGGCGGCCATGAGCTTCGGGCGGGATGTCCGAGGTGCCCTGTTCCACCGGGTCACCGGTTTCTCGGCCCAGGAAGTCGGTCGGTTCGGGGCTCCCTCCCTGATCACCCGCATCACCAATGACGTGCAGCAGGTCCAGATCCTGGTGACCATGGCCTGCACCCTGTTTGTGGCTGCACCGATCATGCTGGTCGGCGGAGTCGTCATGGCGATACGGGAGGACGGCCCGCTGTCCTCGATCCTGTTGGTCAGCATCCCGGTCATGCTGGTCGCCCTCAGCATGGTCGTGATCCGCATGATCCCTCAGTTCCAGGCCATGCAAGTCCGCCTGGATCGGGTCAACCAGGTCTTGCGGGAACAGATCACCGGGATCCGCGTGGTACGGGCCTTCGTGCGCGAGCCCGAGGAGAGTGCGCGCTTCGGGGTGGCCAACGACGAGCTGACCGCCAACTCGCTCCGGGCCGGGCGGCTGATGGCGTTCATGTTTCCCATCGTCATGCTGGTGCTCAACGGATCGAGCGCCGCCGTCCTCTGGCTGGGAGGCAATCGGATCGGGTCCGGGCACATGCAGATCGGTGCGCTCATCGCCTTCCTCAGCTACCTGGTCCAGATACTGATGTCGGTCATGATGGCTACCTTCGTGGGCATGATGTGGCCTCGGGCTGCAGTGTGCGCCGAGCGCATCGAGGAGGTGTTGGCGACGCCCGCTTCCATCGTCGCACCGGCTGTGCCGGTGACCACACTGGCCCACCGGGGAACCCTCGAGCTGCGCAAAGTCGGGTTCCACTACCCGGGGGCGGACTCGCCGGTGCTCTCCGACATCTCGCTGCGTGCCCTGCCCGGTCAGACCACCGCGATAATCGGGAGCACGGGATCGGGTAAGACCACCTTGCTCAGCTTGGTCCCGCGCCTGTTCGACGCCACCCGAGGCGAGGTGCTCGTCGACGGCGTCGATGTCCGCGACCTCGAACCGGAGCTCCTCTGGAGCCGCGTCGGCCTCGTCCCTCAGAAGCCGTACTTGTTCTCCGGAACCGTGGCCAGCAACCTTCGATACGCCGACCCCGGTGCGTCCGACGCCGAACTGTGGGCGGCATTGGAGGTGGCCCAGGCCAGGGATTTCGTGGCCGCGATGCGGGGGGGACTCGACGCTGTGATCGCCCAAGGGGGGTCCAACGTGTCGGGCGGTCAACGCCAGCGACTGGCCATCGCCCGCGCTCTGGTGCGCAAGCCTGGCATCTTCCTATTCGACGATTCCTTCTCGGCGTTGGACCTGGCAACCGACGCCCGGTTGCGGGCGGCCTTGGCGCCAGTCACGGCGGATGCGACGGTACTGATCGTGGCCCAGCGAGTTTCGACCATCGCCAGCGCCGATCAGATATTGGTGCTGGAGGACGGCCGTGAGGTCGGCCTCGGCACGCACCGCCAGCTCATCGCCAACTGCCCGACCTACGCCGAGATCGTGGCGTCTCAGGTGACAGCCGAGGAGGTCGGGTGAGCGAGGATCCGTCTGCACTGGACGAACCGGGGGGTGTCGCTCCGCCGGTGCCTGCCCGTGCCGCGGTCGCCGGGCGTATGGGAGCTGCGGGTATGCCCGTCGAGCGGTCCAAAGACCTCAGGACCTCGAGTCGCCGCCTGGCGCAACGCCTTAGGCCCGAGCGCACCAGCCTGGCCGGGGTGGCGGTCCTGGCCGTGGGCAGCGTGGTACTGGCGGTTCTGGGGCCCAAGATCCTGGGTCACGCCACCGACATCATCATCTCGGGTGTTGGGCGGCACCGCATCGACTACGCCCAATTACACGATGTGCTCTACCTGGCCGCGGGGGCGTACATGGGCTCCGCAGTGCTCTCCTACGTGCAGTCCTACGCGCTGGCGGGCGTCGTTCAGCGCACGATGCACCGGCTTCGTGCCGACGTCGAGAGCACTCTCAACCACTTCCCGTTGCGATACGTCGACGGCCAACCTCGGGGCGACCTTCTCAGCCGGGTGACCAACGACATCGACAACCTGGCCCAGAGCCTGCAGCAGACTCTCAGCCAGATGCTCACATCCCTTCTGACAGTCGTCGGAGTGGTGGTCATGATGCTGCTGATATCCCCACTGCTGGCAGCGATCGCGTTGGTCACTATCCCACTGTCCATACTGGTGATCCGGACGATCGCCAAGCGCTCCAGGGCACGGTTCGTGGCCCAATGGCGTCACACCGGATCGCTCAACGCGCAGGTCGAGGAGACCTTCACGGGCCATGCCCTCGTCAAGGTGTTCGGGCGGCAGCGCGATGTCGAGCAACGCTTCAACGAGAAGAACGATGAGCTGTTCACCGCCAGCTTCGGGGCCCAGTTCATCTCGGGGATCATCCAGCCGGCCATGATGTTCCTCGGCAACCTCAACTTCGTCGCCGTGGCGGTCGTGGGAGGGCTGCGTGTCGCTTCGGGGGCGATGACGCTGGGCGACATCCAGGCCTTCATCCAGTACTCCCGCCAGTTCACCCAGCCCATCACCCAGTTGGCGTCCATGGCCAACGTCCTTCAATCGGGCATCGCGTCCGCCGAGCGCATCTTCGAGCTGCTCGACGGGCCCGAAGAGCCCGACGACTCCATGTATCCAGTCCTGGAAGCCCAGCCGAGGGGCCGGGTGGAGTTCGACCACGTGTCGTTCTCTTACAGCGCCGCCAAGCCCCTCATCGAGGACCTGTCATTGGTTGCAGAGCCCGGTCAGACCGTGGCCATCGTCGGACCCACCGGTGCGGGCAAGACCACCCTGGTCAACCTGATCATGAGATTCTACGACGTCGAGTCCGGCAGCATCAAGCTCGACGGTCATGACATCGCGGCGATGCGCCGGCGTGACCTGCGGGCCACGATGGGAATGGTCCTCCAGGACACCTGGCTATTCGGTGGAACCATCCGGGACAACATCGCGTTCGGAAACCTCGAGGCCACCGAGGAGCAGATCCTCGAGGCCGCTCGGGCCACCTACGTCGACCGCTTCGTGCATTCACTGCCAGCCGGCTACGACACCGTGATCGACGATGAAGGCGGCACGGTGAGTGCAGGCCAGAAGCAGCTGCTCACGATTGCTCGGGCATTCCTGGCGAACCCGACCATCTTGATCCTCGACGAGGCTACGAGCTCGGTAGACACCCGAACGGAGGTGCTGATCCAGCACGCCATGGCCGCGCTGCGCAACAACCGGACCAGCTTTGTCATCGCCCACCGGCTCTCGACCATCCGTGACGCCGACACCATCTTGGTCATGGAGGCCGGTCGGATCGTCGAACAGGGTGACCACGAGGAGCTCCTGGCCCGCGAGGGCGCGTACCACGCCCTCTACAACGCTCAGTTCGCCGCCGCTGCCGTCGACGTCAACTGACGCGGCCATCGGAGCCGTATCACCCCGGTGATGAGGGATGGGCGCCTACGCCAAGAGCCTCGCCGGATCAGGCGATGGCCAGCATCCTCTCCAGCGCCACCCTGGCGTGGGCGGCGGTGGCCGGGTCGACGCTGATGCGGTTGAGGACTCTGCCCTCGACCAGGGACTCGAGCACCCAGCACAAGTGGGCTGCATCGATACGAAACATGGTGGAGCATGGGCACACGAGCGGGTCCAGGCTCTGCACGGTCAGGTCGGGGTGCTCCGCAGCCAGCCGTTGGACCAGGTGGATCTCGGTGGCCACCCCGATCGCCGTGCCGGGCGGGGCTGCCTCGACGGCCCTGATTATGGCGTCGGTCGAGCCGACCTCGTCGCCGAGGGCGACTACCTCGTGTGAACACTCGGGGTGGACGAGCACGAGACCGCCTGGGTGCTGTGCCCGGAACTGGGCCACATGCTCGGGCCGGAAGCGCTGGTGGACCGAGCAGTGGCCCTTCCACAGCAGGAAGCGGGCCTCCTTGACGATGCGGTCCTCGAGGCCGCCCAACTCCTTACGGGGGTCCCAAACCGCCATGGACGGCTCGTCGAAGCCGAGCTGGTAGGCGGTGTTGCGGCCGAGATGCTGATCTGGGAAGAACAGGACCTTGGTGTCCGTTCCGTGCTGCTCCAAGGCCCAGGTGAGGACGGCCCGAGCGTTGGACGAGGTACAGACCGCGCCACCGTGGCGTCCCACGAACGCTTTCAGGGCAGCCGACGAGTTCATGTAGGTGATCGGCACGACGTCGGCGACATCTGTGACCCCAGCGATCGCCTCCCAGGCCTCCTCGACTGAGTCGAGGTCTGCCATGTCGGCCATGGAGCAGCCGGCGTTGAGGTCCGGCAATATCACGTGTTGGTGGTCGCCGGTCAGGATGTCGGCTGACTCGGCCATGAAGTGCACACCGCAAAAGACCACGTACGCAGCCTCAGTGGCATCGGCGGCCAGGCGGGACAGGCCGAAGGAGTCCCCCCGTGCATCAGCCCAGCGCATGACCTCGTCGCGCTGGTAATGGTGGCCGAGGATCATGACCCGCCCACCGAGCACAGCCTTGGCGGCGGCGATGCGGGTCGACAGCTCCTCGGGCCCGGCCCGGGTGTAGCCGTCGGGTAACGGTTCTTGCAGGCGTAGACCAGGTTGACGGTTGGACACGGTGAAACCCCCTTGCAGGAGCACCTCGCAAGCTCGGTCGGCGGGGACAGCCCGGTCGCCCGTCCGCGGGTATGTCGACCGCGAGGTGGATATGTCACCGGATACCGGGCCGGTGTGAAGCGATCATAGGTCGGTAGCTGCCGATTGCGTAGAGCGCCTCGGAGAAAAGAGCCCGCCGCCGGGTTCCGGGCCTCCTTCAGGCACAGTGGAGGTGATGCTGCAACGACCGCCCGCCGGAACCATCCCCGACGCTCCTGGGTCGTACCAGTTCCGGGATCGGGATGGGCGGGTCATCTACGTCGGCAAGGCCAAGTCGATCCGCAGTCGGCTCTCCAACTACTTCCAGAACCCGGCCAACCTGCTGCCTCGCACGGCCCAGATGATGGCGTCAGCCGAGAGCGTCGAGTGGATCCAGGTCCGCAATGACGTCGAGGCTCTCATGCTCGAGTACAGCCTCATCAAGCAGTACAAGCCGCGCTTCAACGTCCGCCTGCGCGACGACAAGAGTTACCCGTTCCTCGCCGTCACCGTGAGCGACGAGTGGCCGCGAGCCATGGTGCGCCGAGGTACCAAGGACAAGGGAAGCCGCTACTTCGGCCCCTTCGCTCACGCCTACGCCATCCGCGAGACGCTGGACTCGCTGCTGCGAACGTTCCCGATCCGCACCTGCAGCGACGGCAAATTCCGTACGCACGAGCGCCAGGGACGGCCGTGCCTCCTCTATCACATCGAGAAGTGCTCCGGCCCGTGCATCAAAGCCGTCGACCATGGCCCCTACCTGGGACTCGTCGGCGAGCTCACGGCCTTCCTCGAGGGGGACACCGATCCGATCGTCAGGCGCCTCGAAGCCGAGATGACCACGTCAGCGGAGGCTCTCGAGTTCGAGCGGGCGGCCCGGATCCGGGACCGCCTCACCGCCGTGCGGAAGGCCATCGAGAAGCAGCAGATGGTCACCGAACGGGAGGAGGACCTGGACTGCTTCGGGCTGGTCGAGGACGAGTTGGAGGCCGCCGTCCAGGTCTTCTATGTCCGGCGTGGTCGAGTCGTCGGTCGCAAGGGGTTCATCTTGGACAAGGTCGAGGACGTGGACCGCCGGCAACTGGTCGCCCAGATCCTCGAGCAGCACTATGCCGATGCTCCCCTTGGCGTTCCGCCCTTGATAGTGGTGCCCGAAACCGCCGAGGACGCCGAGGTGGTGGGGGAGTGGCTTGCCGTCCAGCGGTCCGGTGTGGCGCCGGCCATCGAGATCTCCGAGGTTCCGTCGGACAACGAGGCCGCCCGCCTCGGTGTGCCGATCTCGAGCGGGCCGGCGCCTCGCCGATCCGCCGTCGGGGAGGCTGAGTGGTGGGCGGCCAACTCCCGCTACCGGGTCGAGCGCAGCGTCAATCCTTCGGCCCGGGCAGGGGCGCGTGTAGAGGTCCGGGTGCCGGCGCGGGGAGAGAAGAAGGCTCTCCTGGAGATGGTCACCCGTAACGCCAAGGAGGAGTTCACCCGTCATCGCCTCAAGCGGGCATCGGACCACAACGCCCGCGCCCGCGCCCTCACCGCCCTCCAGGACGCCCTCGATCTGCCGGAGTCGCCGCTGCGAATCGAGTGTTACGACATGAGCCACCTGCAAGGTACCGATTACGTCGGCTCCATGGTCGTCATGGAGGACGGGATGCCGCGCCCGTCGGAGTACCGCCGCTTCAAGGTGAAGACAGTGGACCAGAACGACGACTTCGCGTCGATGGGAGAGGTCCTCACCCGCAGGCTCACCGCCTACCTGATCGAGCGCGGCAAGCCGATCGAGGAGCGCAAGCGGCGTTTCGCCTACCCGCCGCAGCTGCTGCTGGTCGATGGCGGGAAGGGCCAGCTCAGTGTGGCCATGAGGGTCTTGGAGGAGCTCGGTTTGGAGGAGGAGATCCCCGTCGCCTCCCTGGCCAAGCAGTTCGAGGAGGTCTATTTGCCCGGTCGGGCAAGCCCGGTGCGGATCCCCCGCACGTCCGAGGCCCTCTACCTGCTGCAGCAGATCCGAGACGAGGCCCACCGCTTCGCGATCACGTACCACCGCCAGCTACGGGCCCGGCGGATGACCACCTCGGTCCTGGACAATATCCAAGGCCTGGGACCGGCCCGGCGCAAGCGGCTGGTAAAAGCGATGGGTGGGCTGCCCGCAGTCAAATCGGCGTCCCTCGAGTCGCTGCGGGCCCTGACCTGGCTACCCGACTCGGTCGCCGATGCGGTGTACGCCAAGGTCCACGGTCCGTCGTCGTAGCTAGGCTGCGACCAGTGGACGAGCGCGACCAATTGTGGGAGATCAATGCCGGGTGGTGGCAGGAGGGCTTCACGGAAGGTGCTGATGCCGAGTACGCCGAGCAGCTGCTCCCCCTGGCCGCCGAACACCTCGCCGGTTCCTCCAGGATCCTCGATGTTGGATGCGGCGAGGGCCAGATCACGCGCCTCGCGTCGGCCCTGCCGGGTGTCGAGCGGGCGATCGGGATCGATCCAACCTGGGCTCAGCTCACTGCTGCGGCCTCCCGGCGTCCGGTGCGGGGTGGTCCTTCGCTGCTGGCCCGGGCTGGGGCAGCGACGCTGCCGTTCTCAGCCGAATCGTTCGACGCAGCGGTCGCTTGTCTGGTCTTCGAGCACGTAGTCGACGTAGACGGTGCCATCGCGGAGGTGGCCAGGGTGCTGGCACCCGGCGGCAGGTTCGTGTTCATGCTCAACCATCCGCTTCTCCAGACACCCGGCTCGGGGTGGATCGACGACCACATCCTCGACGAGCAGTACTGGCGGATCGGGCCGTACCTCATCGAGGACGAGGGGGTAGAGGAGGTGGACAAGGATGTTTTCATTCCCTTCATCCACCGACCGGTTTCCCGCTACGTCAACGCCATGGCGCGCAATGGCCTGTACGTCACCCGCATGGAGGAGCCGGCGCCCCCGCCCGGGTTCCTCGCCCGGGCCGCGGAGTACGAGAATGCTGCCACCATCCCTCGGCTGCTCCTCCTGCGCGCAGAAAAACTGGTCACGCCGTCAGGCGTCGACGAGACGTCGCCCGGCGGTAGGCGGCGCTGATCTGCTCGCCGACCCGCCTGGGCTCCTCCGTGACATCTCGCCAGGTGTAGACCAGGACGATCCAGCCCGATTGGATCAGGCTGTTGCGCCGACGCTGGTCCCGGCGCATCTGGTCCGGCGAGGAATGCCACGCGTAGCCGTCGACCTCGACGGCGAGGCGACCGTCGGGCCACGCGAAGTCGAGCCGGTATTCCTTCGCTAAGTAGGGATCGCTGGATACGCGCGGTTGCACCGTCTCGCGTACCTCCGCCTGAGGCTGGGGTATACCGAGTTGGTTGAGCAGGCGCGCCATCCTGCTCTCGAGCACGCTCGGCGCCGGGCCTCCGAGGTGACCGCGACCAGCCAGGACGGCTCTGAGGGCGCGCCGCCCGGCGCGGCGGCTGGGGTCGTGGTTCGGGTCGAGCGCCCGCAAGATCGTCGGGATGTCCACGGCCCGGACGGCCAGGGCCCGATCCACCAAATCGGCGAGGTCAGCGGCCGGGACTACGGTGGCACAGTCGATCAGGGTCCGAGCCGCGGATGTGCAGGGCAGGCCGTGGCGGTGAACCGGGGCGGTTGCGACGGCAGAGCGGAAGACCTTGACCCCGGTTGGTCGCCGCTGGCGTCCCGGGGGAGCGAGGACCCAGGGCGCGGATGGTGCCGCCCGCTGGATGCCGAGCAGCCACGCTGCGGACAGGTGGGACGCCTGAGAGTCCGGGCCCACCGCCGCCAAGGCTGCGACCAATGCCCTGGTCTCGGTGGGGGCACTTGCCCGCTCGGCATACACACCGCGATGTAGAGCGGTCCACCGGCGGCTACGGAGTCGGTCGTCGATCATCGATTCGGTCATGCCGATCTGCCGTGCTCTGGATCGGGTGACGACCCCGTTGTGGGTCGCCAGCCATCTCGCCACTGGCGCATCATCAAAAGCCATGAAAACATTCTAAAGCATGTAGCTGACCAATTGCGACGTCCCTGACTGGTCGTCGCCAGACCATTCGGACTCATCTGATGTTGATCCACCCAGCGAATCGCCGGGTGAATCAACACGGAACGGAGTCCGCCCTCCTCGAACGCCTTCGGGTGGGGGTCCCCCGCGCCCAGGCTTGGATGATGCTGTCCTCGCGGCTGGAAGATCCCCGCGACAATGGGGGCGTGGCCGAGTACCTGATCATCACCGGGCTGTCGGGAGCGGGTCGCTCCCAAGCGGGCGCCACCCTGGAGGACATGGGCTGGTTCGTCATCGACAACATGCCGACTGCCCTCATCACCAAGGTGGCGGAGCTGGTGGGGGCGCCCGGCAGCGAGACCGACCGCATCGCCCTGGTGGTGGGGCGTGACGCCGGCCAGCTCGAGGACCTGAAGGCCGCCGTCACCCAGCTGCGGGTGGGCTCGAGGGTGAAGGTGCTGTTCCTGGAGGCCTCGGACGAGGTCCTGGTCAGGCGCTTCGAGGGCACCCGCCGCCGGCATCCCCTCGGGCGGGAGGGGGTGACCGAGGCCATCGCTATGGAGCGGGAGCGTCTCCAGCCGATCCGGGAGCTCGCTGATGTCGTGGTGGACACCAGCGAGCTCAACGTGCACCAGCTTCGGGAACGGCTCAACGACCTATTTACAGCCAACGAGTTCGAGTCCATGCAGGTGTCGATGATGAGCTTCGGATTCAAGCATGGCGTGCCCCTGGATGTTGACAGCGTCTTCGACTGCCGGTTCCTGCCGAACCCGCACTGGGTGGAAGAGCTGCGACCTCTCACCGGCCTCGACCCGCCGGTGCGGGACTACGTGCTCGGCACGGACGACGCACAGCGCTTCGTCACCAAGCTGGACGACCTGCTCGCCTTCTTGCTGCCCGCCTATGTCAAGGAGGGCAAGTCGTACCTGACCATTGCCGTCGGCTGTACCGGCGGTCGCCACCGTTCGGTCACCATTGCCGAGGAGCTTGCCCGGCGCGTTCGGGCTCACGGGTTCGAGCCCGGGGTCCACCACCGGGACATCGGCCGTTGAGGGAGGGTCCCCGGGTCGTGGCGATCGGCGGAGGGCACGGCCTCGCTGCCACCCTGCGGGCCGCTCGCACCTACGCCGGAGATCTGACGGCTATCGTGTCGGTCGCCGACGACGGCGGTTCGAGCGGTCGGCTTCGTCGCCAGTTCGCCATTCCCGCGCCCGGCGACCTGCGGCGCTGCCTCGTGGCGGTGGCCGAGCCCAACTCGCCTTGGGCCGCCGCCTTCGAGTACCGCTTCCCCGAGGAAGCGGGGGGCGATCTGTCAGGTCACGCTCTTGGCAACCTCGTCATCGCCGGCCTGGCGGGCGTCACCGGGGATTTCGGCGAGGCTCTGCGACTGGCGGCCGAGCTGCTCCACGCGGGCGCTCGTGTCCTGCCGGCCACGCTCGCCGCCGTCGATCTCGCTGGCGACCTGGACGGTGTCGAGGTTCGAGGCCAGGTGCGTATCCAGGAGGCGCAGGGAGATGTGCGCCACCTCCACGTTCTCCCCGCGGGTGCCCCGGCGCCAGCGGCGGCGGGGGAGGCCATCGCCGGCGCGGACCAGGTGATCCTCGGGCCCGGGAGCCTATTTACCAGCGTGCTCGCGGCATGTGTGGTTCCTGACATCACGGCGGCCTTGGCCGCGCGCCAGGGCGGACGCGTCTATGTCTGCAACCTCCGCCCGGAGGTCCCCGAGACCGTCGGGTATCGCCCTTCGGATCACCTACGAGCTCTCGACGAGCACGGGATTGCCGTCGATCGGGTGCTGTTCGATCCCAAGTGGTGGATCGATCACCCACCGCCGCCTGACGCGGCCACGAAGTGGCCTCCGGTGAGGACCGATGCGGAGCTCAGGATGCTGCGATGTGACCTGGCGAGCGATGCCGAGATCGGCCACGATCCCTTCCTGTTGGCTGCGGCTCTCCGGTCGGTCCTCTGACGTCGGCTGGGAGGGTCGACCCGGCGCAAGGGGGGTGCAGGCTCAGCAATTGCCAGGGAGGACGTCCATCGACTGTCATGTGGTGAGCAGCGGCGCTGCTCGGCCCGCCGGTCCCATTTGGGTGCCGCGCCGGTGGACCGCCGGTCAGGGGGCACCCACGGGAACCGGCAAGGGAGAGCATCATGGTGGCTGAAGAGGTTCGCCGCGTGAGGGTGGGGATCAACGGCTTCGGCCGCATCGGGCGAAACTTCCTCAGGGCGACCATGGCGTCCGAGGGGGCCGGCGTGGAGGTCGTTGCGGTCAACGACTTGGTGCCGACCGGGACCAACGCCCACCTGCTGAAGTACGACTCGGCCCACGGGACGCTGCGGGCGCAGGTATCGCACACCCCGACGTCGATCACCGTCGGCGACCAGGAGGTGAAGGTGTTCGCCGAACGGGATCCGAAGGCTCTCCCGTGGTCCGATTTGGGAGTCGACGTCGTGGTGGAGTCCACCGGGATCTTCACTGACAGGCAGAAGGCCGGCGCCCACCTCGATGCCGGAGCCCCCCGGGTGATCATCTCGGCGCCTTCGAAGGATGCCGACGCGACGTTCGTGATCGGGGTCAACGAGGGGACCTTCGACCCGTCGAGCCACACGATCGTGTCGAACGCGTCGTGCACGACGAACTGCTTCGTCTCGATGATCAAGGTCCTCGACGACGCGTTCGGCGTGGAGAAGGGACTGATGACGACCGTTCACGCCTCCACCAACGATCAGAACCTGCTGGACCTGGCCCACAAGGATTTGCGCCGAGCCCGGGCTGCATCAGTCAACATCGTGCCGTCGAGCACCGGCGCGGCGCGGGCGACCAGCCTGGTGCTGGAGGCGATGAAGGGCAAGCTCGATGGCACCTCCCTCCGGGTCCCGGTGATCGACGGCTCCATCACCGACTTCACGGGCATCTTGGGTCGGGAGGTGTCTGCTGATGAGGTCAACGAGGCGTTCAGGGCTGCGGCTGGAAGTGGCCCGCTGTCCCAGGTCCTGGTGTACGAGACGGCTCCGATCGTCTCTTCCGACATAGTGGGCTCGCCGGCGAGCTGTACCTTCGATTCGCAGCTGACCATGGTGCTCGGGTCGCTGGTGAAGGTCTTCGGCTGGTACGACAACGAGTGGGGGTACAGCAACCGCCTGGTCGACTTGGCGCGCATCGTCGGGGGCGCCAACCAGTGAAGCTGCCCGTCCTCGAGGACTTGCCGTCGACCGACGGCAAGCGGGTGCTGGTCCGGTGCGACTTCAACGTGCCGATGAGCGGTGGGCGGATCACCGACGACTTGCGGATCCGGCTACCGATCGAGACGATCACCTGGCTCCTCGACCGGGGGGCGGCGAAGGTCACAGCCTGCAGCCATCTCGGTCGCCCGAAGGGGCGACCCGACCCGAGGTACTCGATGGCCCCGGTCAGGATCCGCCTGATGGAGCTGCTGGAGGCAGCCGGCGCCGACGCAGGACGGGTCGAGCTCTTGGAGAACCTGCGCTTCGATCCGGGGGAGGAGAAAGGTTCCCCGGGTACGGTGGAGCGCCTGATCGCAGATCAGGATCTCTACGTGGACGATGCCTTCGGCGCCGCTCACCGGATCCACGCCTCTATCGTCGGTCCGCCGCAACGGCTTCCGTCGGCGGCGGGCCGGGTGCTGGCCCGAGAGGTCGAAGTCCTCGACACCCTTCTCGAGGGCCCGAGAAGGCCCTTCGTCGCCGTTATCGGGGGCTCAAAGGTCAGCGACAAGCTGGGTGTGATCGAGGCGCTCCTGAGCAAGGTCGACACCTTGATCGTGGGCGGAGGGATGTGCTTCACCTTTCTGGCTGCCCAAGGTCGCCAGGTCGGGGCCTCCCTGTTGGAGGCCGACCAGGTCGAGGCCTGCGGACGACTGCTAGAGGCGTCGACCCCGATCTTGGTGCCCGAAGACCTCACCGTGCTCAGTCCCGACGGGAGCTTCGGAGCAGACGCCACATCGTCGGGCGAGGTGCGCCAGGTCGGGGCAGATGTGCCTGCGGGGTGGCTCGGTCTGGACATCGGACCAGGGACGGCGGCTCGTTTCTCCGATGTCATTGCGGACGCTGCCACTGTGCTCTGGAACGGGCCCATGGGTGTCTTCGAGGATCCTCGTTTCGCGGCCGGAACCCGGGCCGTCGCCGAAGCGATGGCTTCCAGCAGGGGCTTTACCGTCGTCGGTGGCGGGGATTCAGGTGCGGCCCTGTCCGCCTTCGGGCTGGCCGATCGGGTCGATCACGTCTCCACCGGGGGCGGTGCGTCGCTCGAGTACCTGGAGCAGGGTGACCTCCCGGGCCTGAGGGCTTTGCGAGACTCTCGCCAGTGAGCACGCTGACCCGCAAGCCCTTGGTGTCGGGCAACTGGAAGATGCACCACACGCACCTTGATGCCATCGCCTTCGTGCAGAAGTTCGCTTTCAGTCTGACCGTGGAGGACCACCGGCGGACCGAGGTGTCGCTCCATCCTCCGTTCACTGCCTTGCGATCGGTGCAGACGGTGCTGGATGCCGACAGGATCCCGGTCGCTCTCGGGGCCCAGGACGTGCATTGGGAGGACAAAGGGGCTTACACCGGCGAGATCAGCGCTCTCATGCTGGCCAAGCTGAACGTCACTTACGTCATCGTCGGGCACTCCGAGCGCCGACAGCATTTCGGCGAGACCGACGAGACCGTCAGCAAGAAGGTGAGGGCGGTGTTGGCGGCGGGGATGATCCCGATCGTGTGTGTGGGGGAGGGGGAAGCCGAGCGCGACGCGGGTGCCACCGAGAGCCTGGTGGTGGGCCAGCTCAGGGCCGCACTGGCCGGCGTCGCCCCGGAAGCGGTGGCCAAGGTAGTAGTCGCCTACGAGCCGATCTGGGCGATAGGCACTGGCAAGGCGGCGACACCCGACGATGCGCAGTCGGTGGCCGCCGCCCTGAGGGAGTCGGTGGCGGTCGATCACGGTACGGGGAGCGGCAACAGCATTCGCATCCAGTACGGCGGATCGGTGACCGCTGACAACCTGGGAGAGATGCTCGGGTTGCCCGACGTGGACGGTGCGCTGGTCGGGGGTGCCAGCCTGGACGCCGAGGTGTTCGCCGGGCTGGTGACCGGGCTCCGTGGGTGAGCACGACGGGCACGGCCCGGAGTGTCTGTTACAAGAACGCGCTTCGGCTATTACGCCTGTCTCCATTCGCGCCAGCCGCGGTGCTAAGTTGCCTTCCTGCCACCTGAATGTCGGCTAAGAAACAGAAGGGTCCCACCTGTTGCTGACCATCCTCGTAGTCGTCATCCACATCATGGTTTCGTTGGCGCTCATCGTGATGGTGCTGCTCCATAGCGGGAAGGGGGGCGGCTTGTCGGAGATGTTCGGCGGCGGGCTCGGGTCAGCGGCCGCCGGGTCGACCGTCGTCGAGCGCAACCTCGACCGGGCGACCATCGTGTGTGCCGTCGTCTTCTGTTTCACAACCGTCATTCTCGCCATCCGCTTGCAATAGGGGGGAGGGTGGACGGACCTCGGGCAGCTCGAGCTGCCCGGATCCGGCGGGAGGCGAACATCAGATCGCACCGGCACGAAAGTGGCCGGCGCTCGACAGGAGGATCCCCAGAAGTGCTCAAATTGAGGCGATCGACGCTTCTAGCGTCCGCAGCGGTGTCTCTGGCACTCGTGGCAGCCGCGTGCGGCAGCAGCGGCAAGACAACTGGTTCGGGGGCGACCACCGGTGGTAGCACCGGTACGACGGCGGGCCAGCTCAACCCCAACGGGACCTTCACCCTCGAGATCGACCAGGAGCCCAGCAACTTCAATCCCACCTCGAGCGCGGGTAACGAAGAGGCGACGATCAACATCGTCGACCGGGTGTGGCCGTCGGTGTTCCACACCCTTCCCAACTACACCACTCAGCTGGACACCAACTTCATGCTGTCGGCCACCCAGACCAGCACCAATCCGCAGACGATCCTCTACCACATCAATCCCAAGGCGGTGTGGTCAGACGGGGTGCCGATCACCTACAAGGACTTCGTGTACAGCTACCAGGCTCAGTCTGGCCTGCCGCAGTACAAGGACCTGGGGGGACAGCCGTTCTCGCCGGCCAGCACCGCCGGCTACTCGCAGATCAAGTCGATCGGTGAGGCCAACAACGACCCGTACCAGGTGCAGGTCGTCTTCGCGACCCCCTACCCGGACTGGCAGGGCCTCTTCGGTGCCGATGACCCGATCGTGCCTGCCCACATCGCCGAGAAGGTGGGATACAGCACCGGTTTCACCAACCCGGTCGCAGATCTGATTTCGGGGGGCCCGTTCATGGTCTCCAACTACAGCAAGGGAACATCGCTGACGTTGGTCCGCAACCCCAAGTACTGGGGGCCGCCGGCCAATCTGGCGTCGGTGACCTTCCGATTTTTGACCGACTCGTCGGCGATCGTGCCAGCCCTGCAGAACAACGAGATCAACGGCGGCATCTTGACGCCGCAGCTCGACCTGGTCAACTCCCTCAAGCAACTCGGAGGCGTGACCTACAAGCAGAAGGACGGCCTCGAATTCGAGCACCTGGACTTCAACCAGTCCAACAAGTGGCTGAAGGACCCGGCCATCCGTCAGGCGATCATGCTGGCGATCAATCGCAACCAGCTCATCGCCAAGACCGTCGGCCAGTTCGACTCGTCGGTCAAGCCCCTGAACAACCGCATGTTCGTGCCGGGCCAGCCTGGCTTCCAGGACAACTCTGGCGGGGCATACAACGGCGCCAACCTGGCCAAGGCCAAGCAGGTCTTGGCCGCTGCTGGCTATACCTTGAGCGGGGGGCAGCTGACCAAGGGCGGCCAAGCCGTCACGATGCGCATTTCCTCGACAGCCGGCAACGCCCTGCGATCGAGTGAGGAGCAGTTCGTGATCAACGCGATCGCACCCCTCGGGATCAAAGCCACCGAGACCGACGTGAGCTCGCTCGGCGATGCGCTCACCAAGGGCAACTTCGACATGATCATCTTTGCCTGGGTCAGTACGCCGTTCGTCTCGGGCAACGACGCCATCTACCAGTCGGCCAACACCCAGACCGGCGCCGGAAGCTCGAACTTCGACTCCTACTCCAACCCGACCGTCGACAAGCTGATCGCTCAGGCCGACAACACGCTTAACCAGACCCAGCGACTGGCCATCTACAACCAAGTCGACACCCAGTTGTGGAAGACCTACTACAACCTGCCGTTGTTCCAGCGGCCAGTAGCCATCGTCTATCAGAACAAGTACGTCAACCTTCACGTCAATGCCACGGCCGAAAGCTCCACCTACAACATGGAGCAGTGGGGCGAGAAGTAAATAGCCGTCCGGTGCGGGTGGGACGGGATCGCGGCGGTCGCGGCCCCTCCCACCCGCGGCGTAGGGGAGGTGCTTGACATGGACGTGGCGAGGTTCGTGCTGCGGCGGTTGTTGGTCTCGGTACCGGTACTCATCGTGGCATCGTTCATTGTGTTCGTCATAGCGGCCAACATGGGCAACCCGTTGGCCAACCTGCTGATCAACCCGAAGACGCCGAAGTCGACGATCCTGGCCCAGCGCGCCCGGCTGCATCTCAACGACAGCGTGTTCCAACGCTACGGGATATGGATCAGCCACTTCGTCCGTGGGGATTTCGGCACGACCAACGGTGGTTCCCAGGTCCGCTCCGACTTGTTCCAGGCGCTGGGGGTGACGATGCGGATGATCGCCCTGGCTGCGCTGCTCTCGGTGATCATCGGTGTCCTGCTCGGTGTGGTCAGCGCAGTACGCCAGTACAGCTTTGTCGATTACTCCACCACGGCGATCGGCTTCCTCTTTTACTCGATCCCGGTGGTGTGGCTGGCGGGGCTCCTCAAGATCGCCGGCATCAAGGTCAACCAACTGCTGCACCACACGTACTTTTTCACTTTGGGGGACCAGACGCCTGGGTTGACGGGTGGCTTCTTCTCCAACATGGGCAACATCCTCGGCCACTTGTACCTACCGGTGATCACCCTTACCTTGATCCAGATCGCCTCCTGGAGCCGCTACCAGCGCGCCTCGATGCTCGACGTTCTCAACTCCGATTACGTCCGCCTGGCCAGGGCCAAGGGAATCTCCCCCACTAGGGTCTTGTTCCGCCATTCCCTGCGCAACGCGCTCATCCCGACGGTCACCATCGTGGCCATCGACCTGGCTGCCTTCTTCAGCGGCGCGGTCGGCACGGAGACGGTTTTCGGCTGGAGGGGGATGGGTCTCGAGCTCGTCAACGCTGTCAAGCAGGTCGATGTCAACCTGCTTCTCGGATGGCTCATGATCACTGCGGTGATAGTCATCCTCTTCAACCTGCTCGCTGACATCATCTACGGCGTGCTCGACCCGAGGATTCGCTGATGGCCGATCTCGAAGCCGCCCGCACGAGCGCTGCGGCGGCGGGGGAGGGCATGGCGATGGCGACCGCGCCAGGGGGGCCGGAGCGGGAGTTCACTGTGGTCGCCCGCACGCAGCGGCGCATCGTCCTCACCAGGTTCCTCCACCACCGCCTGGCGGTAGTGAGCCTGGTAGTGCTGCTGTTGCTGTTCTTCATGGCCTTCGCCGGCGGTCATATCTGGCATTACAGCTACAAACAGGAGACCAACGACAACTCCGTGCGCCCGACCTGGTGGCCATATTTCAATGGGAGCTTCCATTGGGGGCAGTTGACGCACTGGAAGCACCCGATGGGCACCAACGAACTCGGCGTCGACACCTTCGCCCAGGTCCTGCGCGGCGCCCAGAAGAGCTGCTTGATCGCAGTGATGACTGCCGGGCTGTCGACGGTGATAGGGACGGTGCTCGGCGCCGTTGCCGGCTACTACCGGGGCTGGGTCGACGCGCTCATCATGCGGATCACCGACCTCTTCCTCGTGTTCCCGCTCGTCGCCATCGCCGGCGCCATCGCCTACAAGTTCACCGTAGGATCGAGTCGCGGCTGGATCGCCATCGCGATTATTCTCGCAGTGCTGCTCTGGACGTCGATATGCCGGATCGTGCGGGGCGTGTTCTTGTCCCTGCGGGAGAAGGAGTTCGTCGACGCGGCACGGGCGCTCGGCGCGAGCGACGGTCGGATCATCTTCCGGCACCTGATGCCGAGCGTCGTCGGTCCGGTGATCGTCAACGCCACCTTGACGGTGTCGCTGGCAATACTCACCGAGACGCTCCTGTCGTTCATCGGCCTCGGCGTCCAGCAGCCTGACACGTCCCTCGGGTTGTTGATCAGCTTGGGCGACCAGGCGTCACAGACCAGGCCGTGGCTCTTCTACTTCCCGGGTATCTTCATCATCCTGATCTGTCTGAGCGTCAACTTCGTCGGCGACGGCCTTCGGGATGCGTTCGACCCGGGCCAGAACCGGGTCCGAGCGTGATGGCGCCCGAGCCCGAGCAGCTGGCCACTCCCGAGGCGCAAGTAGACCTGGAGGCTGAAGGCATTTCGGCGCAAGATGGTGCCCCTTTGCTGGAGGTCACCGACCTGACGGTCGACTTCCCGACCGACGACGGGGTGGTTCACGCCGTCAGGGGAGTGTCTTTCCAGCTGGTGGAAGGCGAAGTGCTGGCGATAGTCGGGGAATCTGGATCGGGCAAGTCCGTGACGTCATTGGCGATCATGGGCCTGCTCGGCAAGAGCGCCCGGATCAGTGGGTCGGTGAAGTACAGGGGTGTCGAGCTGTTGGGCATGAAGCCTCGTCATTTGGCGAAGATCCGGGGCCGGCAGCTGTCCATGGTCTTCCAGGACCCGATGACGTCCCTCAACCCCGTCTACCGGGTTGGCTGGCAGCTGGCGGAGGCGATCCGGGCCCATCACAAGGTCTCCAAGAAGGCGGCGATGGAGCGGAGCGTCGAGCTGCTGCGTATGGTGGGGATCCCCAATCCCGAGGACCGGGTGCGTTCATACCCCCATGAGTTCTCGGGTGGGATGCGCCAGCGGACCGTGATCGCCATCGCTGTGGCGAACAACCCCGACGTGATCATCGCTGACGAGCCCACAACCGCCCTCGACGTGACGGTGCAGGCACAGGTCCTCGAGTCGATGGAGGAGGCCCGCCGCCGGAGCGGCGCGGGCATGGTGCTCATCACCCACGACCTTGGTGTGGTCGCAGGCACCGCCGACAAGGTGCTGGTCATGTACGCAGGCCGGCCGGTGGAATTCGGGTCGGTCGACGACATCTTCTACCGTCCTCGCATGCCGTACACCGTTGGCTTGCTCGGTGCCATGCCTCGCTTGGCTACCGAGGCCAGCGGAAAGCTCGTGCCGGTGCCGGGAAGCCCCCCGTCGCTGATCAACCTGCCGCCCGGGTGTCCTTTCTCGTCTCGTTGCCCGCTGGCCGAGCCGGCATGCGATGAGGCGGAGCCGGACCTGACGCAGGTCGGCGCGGGGCATCGGGCTGCCTGCAGGCGCATCGATGCCGTCCCTGCTCTGGTCAAGGAGCGGCTCGGTAATGTGGAGACGGTCGCGTGAGAAACTCGCCGGCCGCGGAGGCGCCGGCCGCAGCGGCACCCGATATGACGCAGGACACCGTGCTGTCGGTGCGCCACTTGGTCAAGCACTTCAACGTAGGGACCGGTGGCCGGACGATTATCCACGCGGTGTGCGACGTGTCGTTCGACATCGGCCCGGGCGAGACGCTCGGTCTGGTCGGAGAGTCCGGGTCCGGAAAGTCGACCACTGGTCGGGCCATTCTGCGCCTCGACCCGCTCACGGCAGGCGAGGTGTGGTTCAAGGGCGTTGACCTGGGGACCTTCTCGAAGAAGCAGATGCGAAGCGTCCGCAAGGACATCCAGGTTGTGTTCCAGGATCCGTACGCGTCGCTCAACCCCCGGATGCCGGTCAACGACATCATCGGCGAGCCGTTGCGCATCGCCAAGCGGTGGACCAAGCAAGGAGGGCCCGACCGGGTGGCAGAACTGCTGCGCACAGTGGGCCTCAACCCCGAGCACGGCAACCGCTATCCCCACGAGTTCTCCGGGGGCCAACGCCAGCGCATCGGCGTGGCCCGAGCGTTGGCTCTCGAACCGAAGCTGGTCGTCCTCGACGAGCCCGTCTCCGCGTTGGACGTGTCGATCCAGGCCGGGGTCGTCAACCTCCTGGAGGACCTCCAAGAAGAGCTGGGCGTCGCTTACCTCTTCGTTGCGCACGACCTGTCCGTGGTCCGTCACATCTCTGACCGGGTGGCGGTCATGTACCTGGGCAAGATCGTCGAGATCGGCACCCGTGACGACATCTACGACAAGCCTTCACATCCCTACACCCAGGCGTTGCTCTCTGCGGTCCCTGAGCCGGATCCGCAGCGGGAGAGGACACGCAAGCGGATAGTGCTCGTCGGCGATCCTCCGAGCCCGGCCAACCCGCCGTCTGGCTGCCGGTTCAGGACGCGTTGCCCCAAGGCTCAGGAAGTCTGCTCCGAGCAGGAGCCGGAACTGATCGATCGCGGAACAGGGCACCAGGTCGCCTGCCATTTCGCCGAAGTGGTCCAGGTCGTCTGAGCTTCCGGGCGAGCCTGCCTAGGCTCGGTCCTATGCCCACCGAGCCCGTCTCCGAGATCTTCGATCCCGCCGCCTGGGAGGCCGTCGACGCTTTTGATCTCACCGACGTTACCTACCACCGAGCCATTGACCACGGCACCGTGAGGATCGCCTTCGACCGGCCGGAGGTCCGCAACGCGTTTCGGCCCCAGACCGTCGACGAGCTGGCCCGCTGCCTCGACCATGCGCGTCAGGCCTCCGGCGTCGGGTGCGTCCTGCTCACTGGCAACGGCCCCTCCCAGCGCGACGGCGGATGGGCGTTCTGCTCCGGCGGAGATCAGCGCATCCGAGGCAAGGACGGCTACAAGTACGCCTCGGACACAAATCGGGAGAGCATCGACCCCGCCCGCACCGGCCGCCTCCACATCCTCGAGGTGCAGCGCTTGATCCGCTTCATGCCAAAGGTGGTGATCTGTCTGGTGCCGGGCTGGGCAGCCGGCGGTGGCCACAGTCTTCACGTGGTCTGCGACCTGACCCTGGCGAGCGCGGAGCACGCCCGCTTCAAGCAGACCGACGCCGACGTGGCCAGCTTCGACGGCGGGTTCGGTTCCGCTTACCTTGCTCGCCAGGTCGGGCAGAAGAGGGCCCGTGAGATCTTCTTCCTGGGACGCACATACTCGGCCCAGGAGGCGTTCGAGATGGGCGCAGTCAACGCTGTCATCCCGCATGCCGATCTCGAGCGAGTCGCTCTCGAATGGGCGGGTGAGATCAACGCCAAGAGTCCCACGGCGCAGCGCATGTTGAAGTTCGCCTTCAACCTGATCGACGATGGCCTGATCGGTCAGCAGCTATTTGCCGGCGAGGCTACCCGGCTCGCCTATGGGACCGAGGAGGCCGCCGAGGGACGGGACGCCTTCCTCGAGAAGCGGCCGCCGGACTGGGCACCGTACCCCTGGCAGTTCTAGGCGGCTGCAAGCCGGCAGCCACCAACGATAGGGTGCGCCCGTCGCCGCCCCTGCGGTGCCCTGAAGGAGAAGCCGATGCCCGTGATCGTAGTCGCCACCATCACTCCCAAGGTCGGACAGTTGGAGGAGGTGGAGGCCGCCTTCGCTGCGGCCATCCCCAAGGTCCACGGCGAACCAGGATGTGAGCTCTACGCCCTCCACCGGGGCAATGGCGCCCTGGTGATGATCGAGAAATGGACCGATAGCGAGGCCCTGAAGGCGCACAGCCAGAGTGCCGCAATGGCCGAGATCGGCGCCAGCATGGCCGACAAGGTGGAAGGCCGGTCGGAGATCACCGTGCTCGAGCCCGCACCCCACGGTGATGCAGCCAAAGGCGCCCTCTGACACTCGACGCGCGTCGCACCGCCCGTGACCCCCCGGCGGTCTTGCGCCCTAAGCAGCTATAGTTTCTGGTCGCAACGGGGACACCCCGGGGCACGTCGGAGTGGCGGAATAGGCAGACGCGCTAGCTTGAGGGGCTAGTGTCCGCAAGGACGTGGGGGTTCAAGTCCCCCCTCCGACACCAACAGTCCGCGACTCCTTGAGGCCCACCTCGGAGAGCGCCACGTTGATCGCAGGGGCGCCGGCTACCGTGACCTCAAGGTGGTCGGGAAAGAAGGCGATCCGCTCGACGAGCTCGTGGATGAGCACTCTGCGCTCCTTGTCGGTGGCTTCGGTCCAGAGCCGGTCGAGATCGAGGTCGCGGAGCACAGCGGCAACCTCCTCGAAGCGGCGACTGAGCTCGCCGGTGACGACGATGACCTCCTCGGCGACGGCCGCCTCACTGCGGACCGCCTCGATGGACTGGCTGAGGACAAGTTCCTGCTCGGCGAAGTAGTCGGCCGTGATCTTCTCGCCGTAGTAGAGGTCGAGCAGCTTCTGGCGCTTGGTGTTGAGCGACGCCAACGATTCAGCCGGGCGCTGGCCGCCCCCGGGCGGTTCGGTACGGTCCTGCGTGGCTTTACGCAGCTGTCGGCGGATGGCCTCTTGAAGCTCTTCCTCGCCGCCGATCAGGCGGAGTCCAAGCAATGCCGCCCGGAGCAGGCCGCTTGCTGAGCGTGATGGCTGGCTGCAGCCACTGCCCCTGTGGTGGCAGCGATAGAGGAGCTTGCGGTCCTGGTTGTACTGGACCGTCGCCGCTTTGCCGCACAGACCGCAGCGGACCCGGCCGGACAGGACGTCGGCGCTTTGGCGCCGCTTCGCCACGTAGCCACGCTGCGCAGCTTCGAACTGTTCGGCGCTGACGAGTGCCTCGTGCTTGCCGGGGAACCACTCGTCTCGGTGCTGCACCTCACCGCGGTAGATGCGCGACTTCAGGATCGCCATGACTGTCGAGTACTTGATGCCGGTGGCTGCCTCGATCCCACGGTGGCTGATGCCCTCGGCCCTCAGGCGGAAGATGCGTTGCACGACCGGGGCCAGCTCATTGGGCACAAGGTCCCCGTCGATGAGGTCGTAGCCGGTCTTCGGGCGGTTGATCCACTTACCCTGGCGAACGGCGGCGCCCATGCCCATGGTGACGTTCTCGGCCAGCTGCTCCCGGTAGAACTGAGCGAACGCGCCGAGGATGTTGTAAAACATCCGGCCCGTCGCCGAAGCGAGGTCGATCTGCTCGGTGAAGGAGTAGAGCCCGACGCCGGCTTTGCCGAACGTGTCAGCTAGGAGGATCAGGTCGCCGAGGTTCCTCGACAGCCGGTCGAGGCGCCAGATGAGGACGCTCGACACGTGCCCACGCTCGACCGCCTGGAGGAGCTGCTGTAGCCCGGGCCGGTTGGTGTCCTTCCCGGAGCGGCCCGGATCCTCGATCACGGTCACGGGGCCGAGGTCACGGAGGTCGGCGTACGCCCGGAGCTTGGCCGCTTGGCCGGCGATCGACCATCCCTCTGCCGCCTGCTCCTCGGTCGAGACACGGCAGTACGCAACTGTCAGCACAGCCGCTCCCACCGCTGATCGACGTCGCCGGCCCCAGCGCCAGGCCCGGACGCTTCGGCATCCAGTCGGACCCGTACGATCTGTGCAGTCGGCGAGCAAACGACCTGACGTTGCAGGGAGTCTCGGACCTCGAAGTTGGTGAGCATGGGCGACCTGCCTGGGTGTGGTGCTCGTCAGTGGCGGGGCAGACCGGCTTCGCCGGTCGCCCCGCAAGGCAGGACGGTGTCGTCAAAGGGCAGCCGAGCGTCACCGTCGAGGTCGAGCGATGTGCTGTTCGCTCCGGCGACCACGGTAGCGGTGGCCTGGCGAGATGTCATCCGGAGGCCGATGCGGACTAGGACGGCGGCGACCCGTTGGTAGTCGGGCGTGGTCATCGCCCGACCCGTTCGGCTAGCCGACGATCGATGCGTTCAGCGAACGTGGTGTGGCTGATAGTTTCGTAGTCGCGCAGAGGCCCGGCCAGTGCGTCGAGGGTGTCGTCTATGCCGGCGGTGCCAGCCAGAGCGGCGAAAGCGGCGAGGTAGCCGGTGATTGCGGGCAGCAGCCGGCGGATGGATCCTGCTGTGCGAGCCTGGCGGATGCGGGTGGCGCCTACCGGCGTCTGGCAAACCGATGACTGCTGGACGTGCGACCACTCTTGGCTGATCGGCCACCGGGACCGAGTGGCGTCCCCGGTAGAGGTGCGATGGGTCAGCCACTGCTCCGTGGCGTAGGCCCACAGGTCACCCGTAGCGGCCAGGGCCAACGCCGGGTCGGTGAGGGCAAACTCGTCGAGGAGCTGGCGGCTGAACTCGAACTCGACTCGAAAGACTGGGCGGCCGACTTTGAAGCGGTCCCCCCACACGGCGAGCGACCAGTCGTGACCACCCTGTTCGACCTGGAGGGTCTTGTCGTAGATCCGGGCCGTGAGCGTGTGACTCTTGCGGGTCCCGAAGTCGAAGCCGCTCAGCCGGCCACGGTGTTCGTAGGTCCGGGAGGTGTCGGCCCGGGTCACAAACCGCTCCCGATCGGTGACGGCGATGTCCCATCCCAGCCAGTCGGCGTAGAGGTCGAGGCGGGCAACGGCGTACACGACGTCGTTGGCAAAGCGATCCACCAGTGCAGGAAGGTCGGCCAAGGCTTGCTCCGGGCCGACAGCGTGGAGGTGTTCGGAGCGGAACTGCACTCGCACCGCCGGCAGGTGGCGGCTGGTCGTGAAGCCGAGGCGGGCGCTCGGGTGGTCAAGGCAGAAGCGGTACTTGCCCCAGCCGTGCGGGGCGATCATCATGACGGCAAGGTCGTCGAGAACGAGGGGCAGGGGCATATTGGCCCCGACAGCCATCAGGCGGACCGACTCGACATCCGCCAGGGCGGAATTGATCAATCCGCCCCGCCCCGAGAGGTAGAGGGCGTCTACCCCGGAGGCCAGTTCGGTCATCGCAGAATCCGACCGATACGCAACTAGTGATTTTGCGACTTGCCGGTCAGGGCGGTGTGGGGCAGGGGAGGGGATCATGGCTGGGTAGCCGCTCAGTCGTCGGCAGGGAGTTTGGTGATTCGGCGGCTGACCTCGGCCACCCAAGCCTTGCGGTAGTCCAGGCGAAGCCATGGGAGCGTGGCTTCGTCGGGGTGCTGCCCGAACACGGTGCGGAAGCGAGCCACCTTCCGAAAGATCGTCGCTCGGTGCCAGCCGCCCTGCTCCAGTTGACGGAAGCCACCCGCCAGGTGCCACGCAACCCAGAATCCGACCAGCTCTGAGCGCTCCTTTGCCCACCCGGCGATCTCGTCGCGGACGTGAGTGTCGAGCTCCGCCATGCTGGTTTCAGCAGGTCGGAGATCGGAGAGAGCGAGCGATGCCACGACGTCCGCTAGCTCGTTGTCCATGAAGGAGTCCCAGCGACCTCGTGCGATGCCGAGCCCCTCGAGGCTGTCCATCTTCTCGGACCGGTAGTCATGCTCGACGCTCACAAGTCGCAGTATCGCACCTTGCAAGTCGCATGTCAACGACAAGAGGCGCAGGCGGCAGTTAGGCCGGCAGGGCCGGCCTGATCCATCATGTGCTCGACAAGATGACCGGGCCCTCAAGGCTGCCCCTTCGGGCGGCCTCCCAGCCGGCCTTGACCGCCCTCGCCGGTGGCTGGCTCGCCTACTGTCGGCGTCGTGGGGCTCTTCGAGATACAAGCGGACACTTTGATCCCGTTCAGCCGGGTGCCGATTGGCCCAGACCTCTACGAGGAGCAGATAGAAGACCTGCTCTGGGCCAACCTTGAGGAGTTCACCGGCACCACACTGTTCCCCGTGAGGCGGCAGGCTCGGATCACCGGGGGTGGCAGGCCGGACATCGTTGCACTGGACGAATCAGGCCACGTCGTAGTCATCGAAGTCAAGCGTGATGTCGATCGTGGCCAGCTGGCACAGTGCCTGGAGTATGCCGGGTGGGCTCGGACTGCGAACCTCGACGAACTTGCCGGCCTCTACCACGAGGGTCCAGCCGCCTTCTTCTCGGCTTGGCAAGAGTTCACTGGTAGCGAAACGCCGGTACTACTGCAGCGGCCGCCGCAACTGATCCTCGTCGCTCGTGACCTGCAGGATCGGACCGAAGCTGCTCTTGGGTTCCTCGCCGACAGCAGCCTCCCCGTCGTGGTGTTGCGATCAACCTTCTACGAAGACGAGCGGGGCAAAAGGTTTGTCGACATCATCGGTCGATCTGAGACTGAGCTGGCCCCAGGCGGGCCCACCGGTGTCCCCTCCTCTGGCGGCGCCGCACACGTCAATCCTCGGGGCCGGCGAGTGACACTCTCAGATCTCCTTGAGGCCGGTCTACTCGAAGCGGACGAGCCCCTCGTGTGGGAACGACCCCGGGTGGGTCAGATATTCAAGGCAACCGTCACTGCTGGCGGCGCCATTCGCCTCGAAGACGGACGAGTTCGGGGTTCGCCCTCGCGAGCGGCAATGGACGCCGCGGAGGTGCCGGCGTATGACGGATGGCTGGCCTGGAGGGCAGTCAATCGTGACGGCAGGCTGCTCGGCGATCTCCGCAAGCAGCTCGCTACAGCTGCAACCGACGATGAAAGCAGCATCGATGCAGTTTGAGGGTGCTGTGTTACAGGGGTCGCACCCGCTCTCGGGATACCCTGAATCATGACCAGCGACCAAGGCAACCTTCTCGGCGAAGAAGCACAGGAGGAAGAAGAGGCTGAGGCAGCTGAGCCCTTCCCTACTACGGAGCCCATCTCCTACTTCGGTACGGATTTTGACGTTCACGGCTTGGTCCGTCGCCTTAATGAAGGCGATATCGAGGTTCCCAACTTCAACCCCCCAGATCAAACCGGCACCGAGTTAGCCGGATTCCAGCGGGCATTTGTGTGGCGTAAGTACCAGATGGATCGCTTCGTGGAGTCCCTGCTGCTTGGCTATCCGGTCCCCGGCATCTTCTTGGTCCAACAACCCGACCGCAAGCTCCTAGTTCTCGATGGGCAGCAGCGACTCCGGACCCTGCAGCGATTCTACGCTGGCAGTCTCGAAGACGGGGGTGAGTTCGAACTCGAGAACGTCAGTGACCAATTCCTGGGTCTCACCTACGCTTCCCTCGACATCGAACAACGGCGAAGCCTCGACAACAATTTCATCCATGCAACGGTAATAAAGTACGATCCCGAGGTGGGTGGGGATGAAGCGATATATCAGCTCTTCGAACGTTTAAATGCAAGTGGATCGAATCTCTATCCTCACGAGATACGAATAGCGCTCTATCCGGGACTGCTTGTCGAATTCATTAGCTCTCTTAATGGAGCGGAGCCTTGGCGGGACTTGTATGGTCCTCGTAGCCCCCGATTAAAGGATCAAGAGCAGATCCTCAGATTCATAGCGCTCTACACTGAATCTGCTAGGTACAAGCGCCCTCTCAAGGGATTCCTGAACACCTTTGTCAAAGAACATAGGAACTGCGAGAACCTCGATCAGGAAGCGCTCCGTCGTCGCTTCCTAGATACCTGCGAAACTCTTCTAGCAGGACCTGGCAAAAATGCGTTCCGACCGACTCGAGTGGTCAATGCGGCGCTGGTCGATTCAGTGATGGTAGGACTCGCTCGTCGACTCGAGGACGCTCGCCCGGTCGACCCATCGAAGCTAACTGCGGCTCTCGACTTGCTCTTGGTCGATCAGGATTTCCTGGCCGCCATCGCTAGAGCTACGGCGGACGAGGAAAGGGTGGAAAGGCGACTCCAAAAGGCAACGCAGGCGTTTTCGGTCGTTTAAAGCTCCGTGGCCTATTCGCCCCTCGCTCGAACAGAAATCGCCAGGCTTCGGAAGTCTCTCGACAAGCTTTTTGAGCGCGCCTTCGCTGTCGATCCGTCGTTAGAGATCGCTGGAGATATGAACCGTTACCTCTGCGTGAGAGTATCCGGGTTCCTCGAGCAAACCCTTCTGTCTCTCGGCCGCTCGGCGTGTGAGCAGATGTCCGGCGGTATTGGCTTAGACTTCGCCCTTTCGTGGCTAGAAAGAGCGCCGAATCCGTCAAGCCGCGAAATCGTCCGTTTCGTGGGCCGTTTCTCACATCGCTGGGCGACTGAACTGGAGAAGATCCTTTCGACGGATCAACGGAGCGACCGGCTCAATGCCTTGGTTGGGATCCGAAACGATATAGCCCACGGTAAGAACCAAGGTGTTTCCGCCGTGCAGGCGTTCGGCTACTACGAGCTGGTCGTCGAGCTGGTTGATTGGATAGCAGATCGGCTCGAGCCCAAGCCTAGCCTCGGTCCGGCGTCCTCGCCCTAGGGGCTCTTAGGATTCCAAGGCTGCAGCCTCCAGTTGTCGACTGGTGAAGTCCCCCCTCCGACACCAGTGCTGACCAGCACTTATGCTGGTCAGAGGCCCTGCTCAGGAGAAGAGCAAAGGGTTCGATGTCAACGGATTGTCAACGGAGGCAAGATGGACGACGACGTGATGACAGTCCTGAAAGCCATCGACGATCTCGAGCGCAGCAACGGTTCGCAGTCAACCAACCGCCAACAGCTGACTGCGGCCTCGGGGATGTCGGACGATGACATTGGGCTTACCTTGGCGAAAGCCCTAACTGCCGGGCTCGTCAAGGTAGTAGGACCCAACCAGGACTACACGCTCACCGGCCCGGGCTTCACTGCGATTGGCCGATAGCCAACAGCCCGGTGAGTCGCGCGCCGGCGGTCTCGCCCATGCCGGGCATGAGGTGCTGGTAGACGACCTGGGTGATGACCGGGCTGGTGTGGCCGAGGATCTCCGTTACCACCTTCGGGGACTCTCCGGCGGCCAACATGAGCGAGGCGGCGGTATGTCTCCCGTCGTGGAACCGGAGCCGGCGCAGCCCGGCCTCAGCGCTGAGGTGGGTGAACATCCGCGAGAACGTCTCGGGCCGATACGGGCCGCCCAGCTCGTCCACGAACAGGTAGCCGGTGTCCTCCCACGCAGCGCCGGCAGCCAAGCGCTCCTCGGCCTGACGGGCACGGTGAAAGCGCAGCTCTGCGACCAAGTGGTCGTCGAGGGGGATCGACCTGCGGCCGGCTGCGGTCTTCGGAGTCGAGGCGACCGCCTTCGACTCGACGACCACCCGGGTCTCGATCACCCGCAGGGTCTTGGCTTCGAGGTCGATCGCAGACCAGCGCAGCCCGGCCAGCTCGCCGCGGCGCAGGCCGAGGCGCGCACCGAGCCGGTCAACATAACCGGCAGGGCGACATACCATCGCCCGCTGCCTGCTCGAAGCCGGCGGGTTCAGACCCCAACTCACCCTCGGATGTGAAGCCTTTATAGTCTCCCGACACGCGCGGCCGCTCAGCGAGGGCCGTCGCCGGGTAATCTATGACCATGCCGAACCACGCAGCGGACACTGACACCCTGAGCGTGTCTCCCGTTTTCGGTGATGTCCTGGCCAAGTTCCAAGCCGCCGCCCGAAGGGAGATTGAGCGCCGGCTAAGACTCGGGCTTCCGGTGGTTGTAGACAGAGGCCACGGGGTCGAGGAGCTCACAGCAGACGACGAGGGGCTTCAGCGCCTGCTCCAGCGGCAATCCTGAGAATCTTCTCCCACCGCAAGCGGTCCAGAACCTGAAGAACTTCCCGGCTACCGGCCGCCACTCCGGCTACCTCTCCCTCGCTGCTGTCGAAAAGTTCCCACTGGTCGACAATCGGCATGTAGAGATCGAACAGAGCCCGCAAACCGGCCGACCATCGTCGACGGATCACTGCTTCTGCGACATCGTGACCCCCCGACGCCACGCGGGTAGCGACACGATGTACAGCCAGCTCAGGGCTTTCCAGCGCAGCGAAGACAAGACGGACGGTGTAGCCATGCTCATGCCATGCAGCGATCCGCCTCGCGTAACCATGGTCAGCCAGGTTCGTTTCCACACAGAAAGACTCCCCGGCCCTGACAACGTCCCCGAGCTGCCCCAGAAGTACACGACCAGCGGCCACGTCCAGCCCCGACTGAGGATGACCTTCGGCGACCATACCCTCGGCGATGAGATCAGCGTTGAGGAAACGCCTACCAGCCGGCACGATCGCGGAACTCGCCGTCGTCTTACCGGCACCGTTCGGACCGGCCAGTATCAACGCCTCGGGCTGTGGCACGCCGGCGACTCTAACGACGGCCTACGACACCACTCTGCTCCCGGGACCCTACGCCGCCAAATCGAACACGACCTCGCGTGTCGCAGGTGGACAAGTCCCCCCTCCGATACCGAACAAGTGTTCGACTATCAGGGCAACGATGGGCCGTAACGGCGGCGTCGGGGCAGGGGCGCCCAATGCTGGGGCCTTCCGGTCGTCGCGCCGGCCGCGGATCGCGGCCGGCGGGGAGGGTGTCGCCGCACCGCCGAATACGGCGTCGTCTTGCCGACGTCCGAGGGGGTTGAAGATCAGTGATCTAGGGCCGCTGCGCCTTCGGATCCGCCCACCAGAGCTCGAACTGGACCCGCCAACGGTCGGCCTCCACGCCGGCGAGGCGGTCGATCCGGGCCAGTCGGTGACCGAGGCCGCTCGGCGACGTGCCGGACCGTGAGCCCACCGCCCCGCCATAGGTACACCCGGTCATGCCACGGGGGTTTCCCGCCTCGCCAGGTCCGGATGTCGAGTGTCGTGGTCATGCCCACCGGCGGAGGCTTGTAGCCCGATTTGGGGGGGTTGCCGTGACCGCTCAGGACCCACGGGACGACCTGCCCCCACTCACCCAGGCCGCGGTGGCTCACGCCCAGTTCGAGACCATTCACCCCTTCCCGGATGGAAACGGCCGTGTAGGTCGCGCCCTGATCCACGCCCTGTTGAAGCACCACGGCCTGACGCACCAGGTCACGGTCACGGTCCCGGTCCCGGTCTCGGCGGGTCTGTTGGTGGACACGGCCGCGTACTTCGACGCCCTCGGGACCTACCGGAACGGCGACCCGGCAACGATCGTTCATCGTCTGGCGGACGCGTCGTTCGCGGCCATCGGTAACGGAAGGCGGCTCGTGTCTGACCTTCGTGGAATCCGCGCTGGATGGGATGACCAGGTAGGAGCCCGTAGGGGGGCCACGGCTTGGGCCGTGGCGGATTTGCTCTTACGCCAACCCGTCATCGACTCCGGGCTCGTCCAGCGTGAACTCGAAGTTCCCGCCATGACCGCCAACCGGGCAATCGACACGCTGGTCGACGCCGCGATCCTGACAAAGGTGTCGGGCAATTACCGGGACCGGAAATGGTCGGCCCGTGAGGTTCTCGCCGCCCTTGACGATTTCGCCCGCCGGTCAGGCCGCCGTGGATGATCAGCACCCGAAGGATCCCACGTGTGCCGACCTGCCTCCGCTGCGACCCGGCTGGGGCCCCGAGGGCCGCTGGCGGTGGCCGTGGCCGACCACGATGGCAGGCTCGACCAGCTGGAGGAGCGACTGGTCGGCGAGCTGGCGGACCAGACCGGGAGCCGAGAGAGCACCGAGTCGAAGCTCAGCCACCTGGCCGACCTCCGGGTCAGGCTCGACGATGCCGGCCTGGTCCCGGGTGACCTGGCTACGCCCGAGGTCCTCTCGGAGCGAGGTCTTCTCGCCAAGACCCGCAAGAAGCTGGCGGAGCGCTACCTCGAAGGCCGAGCCAAGACCCCGGCAATGATCGAGACGCCGCGGGTCCGGCTGGAACGACGGTCGCGCACGGGGCACTGGGACGCCTTCCCCGTGAACCCGGAGCGTTACTACCGTTCCTTCCGTCGCAACGTCGAGGTGAAGGACGCCATCTCGGAACGCCGGAGCTTCTCGGCCGTCCGGCGGGTCGAGGAGCGGCTCGCGTCGCTCGACAAACCGGGACTGGCGGTCGCCGAGCGCCTCGCCCTCTACCGCGCGTTCCACACGGCCGGCCTGGAGCTCGCCGACCGGGCTGACGACTCGTTCGGCAACGTCGGGGACATGCGGCGCGAGGCATGGCACACGTACCTCGGCATCGACTGGCAGGCGGCCGGGATGGCGCCCGAGGCGTACTGGGCAGACCTGTGTGATCTGGTCGTCTTCGAAGACTACGCCCTCGAGTTCAAAGAGGAGACCCTGCCGTGGAGCCATGTTCCTGCCGGGCGGGCCGAGCTCGTCGGGGGGTTCCTGCTGGCGCTCGAGGCTGAGTGCCGTGCCTTCCACCTCGACTACCCGGCCGACCAGGCCCTTGAGCAGCTGGCGTGGCTGGCCGTGGCCGGCCGGCGCTTCACCCGCTACGTGGAGGTGGCCTCACGTCTCGGGACCGACCACGGGCGGGAGCTGGAGGCCCTGGCCACCTCCGCGCTGCGCTCCAAGCGGTATGACCTGGCCGTCGAGGTGTTCCAAGCGGCAGATCGGCCGGGCCGGCACCAAAAGCTCCTCCGGGAGCGCTGCGCGTCGCTCACCGGCATGGTCATCGTCGACGCCGGTGGCGACCGCCTCTCGTTCAGGGTCGTCCGGGGGTCGACGAGCGGCAGTGCCCAGAGATGACGTCGCCACGAGGCACGGCCGATCAGGCGCTCGCAAGAAGCGTCCCGTCCATCAGCCGGGCGATCACTTCCTCGGGGACCGGTGTGAAGTCCCAGACATCGACGCCGACGTTGACCATGCGTCCCTGCTGGCGCCACCTTTCGTGGACGTGCCCGTGGAGCAGCCACATTCCCTCGTCGGCCGGCCTGAACTTGGCGTAGCGCTCGGTTTCGCCGCTGTCGCCTTGGTACGGGAGGTGGCAAACGAGGACCTCCCGGTAACCGACGGTCATCGTGAGTGGACCCTGGCGGATCTCGTCGAACCCTGCGTCGAGGTACTCCTGCTCCAGGCGAAGTGCTCGCTCTCCGTGGCCGTACCAGCAGCGGTCGTGGTTCCCCGGGTAGAGGATCTTGTGCCCGGCCAGCTGGCCGATGAGCGGCATGCACTCCTCCCGCCGACCCATGGCGACGTCGCCGAGGACATGGACGGTGTCGTGCGGGCCGACGACGGCGTTCCAGTTGGCGGCGAGCACGGCGTTCATCTCGCCGACGCTGTGGAACGGCCGGCCGCAGTACCCGATCATGTTCTGGTGACCGAAGTGCTGGTCGGCGGTGAAGTAGGTGGTCATGGGCCCGTGGTGGTCGTAGGCGAATCCTCGACTGGAGGTAGTAGACGAAAGAGTCTACCTGCCAGTAGACTGCTGGATGTGAGCACCACGATCCGAGTCAGCGAGGAGACGCGGAGCCGCTTCGCGGAGCTGGCCAAGGCGACGGGCAGACCGATGACGGAGCTGCTCGACGAGGCGGCGGATGCGCTCGAGCGCCGGGTCTTCTTCGATCGTTTCGCAGCTCGCTACGCGGAGCTCCGTCACGATGGCAATTCGTGGGAGGAGATCGAGGCTGAGCGGGCAGAGGAAAGCAGCTCGCTGTCCGACCATTCGGCGTGACGGCCCGTCGGGGCGACATCTGGCTCGTGGACTTCGGCGAACCCGCCGGTCGCGAGCAGGCGGGGCGTCGGCCTGCGGTCGTGGTGTCCGCCGACCCGCTGAACGACAGTCGGGCCGGCGTGGCGATCGTCGTGCCCTGCACGACGAGGCGCCGCGAGCTCCCCTCCCATGTCGAGCTCGATCCGAAGGAGTGCGGGCTCGACGAGGTCAGCTATGCGAAGTGCGAGGACGTGAAGTCGGTGTCAGAGAACCGGCTCGTCGCTCGTCTCGGTGCTGCGAACGACGAAGCGCTCTTCGCGATCACCCGGGCACTCAGGTTCCTGCTGGACTTTTGAGACTCACGATCTCCGAGTCCTTGCGCGACCGGTACGGGTTCCCGCCGGGCACGAAGGTCCTGTGGCTGGAGCGCGACGGCGACCTGATCCCCAAGCCCCTCCTCTCGGTCGAACCGCTTCGCGGTCGCTACAAGGGGGAAGAGCTGACGGCCATGCTGGTGGAGGAGCGCGCCCGGGACCGCACGCACGAGGATGGCTGATCGCGCCGCGTTCCAAACCTGGTGCTCACCGGCGACCCGGAGTTCCGGGTGGCCGGTGAGCTCGGGGTGACGGTCCGCTGGCTCGGGCACCGGGCATAGCGCCCTTCGACCCGTTGCTCATCGCGCCAGCGCCAGCGCCAGCTCCGCCCGTAGGACCAGCGTGGGCGTCGAGTACGGATCCCCCCTCCGACACGTTCCAGGTCCACGGCGCTGAAGGTGAACCGGAGTTTGACCGACTCACAGGTGCCAACTCGCCGGTAGAGGACGGTCAGCCCGAGGGCCTGGTAGAGCGCTGCGCGGTCCGCCTGCTCGATGACTTCGAGCAGGCGGACAGGTTGCGCAGCGTCGAGAGCGTTTGGACCACCTCGTCCAGAGTGAGGGGTTTTGGGGGCTGGAGGCACCGTCGCCTTCCACCACGGATGGGAGGAGACGGCGAGCGTCGAGTTGCGGGCCGGCTCCACCGATGCCATCGACGCCTACGAGGCGCACGGCCGGATCAGCGAAGGCGACCGCTGGGGTCGGGGACCGGGTGACCACCCGCCAGAACGACCGGCGTCTGACCACCGCGAGACAGGGGTTCGCAACGGGGACCAGTGGACGGTCACAGCCACGCACAAGGATGGTTCCATGACCGTCGCCCGGCTTCACGGCACACGTTACCGGCAGCCGCCCCCTCGGCCAGCAGGCGGACGCCGCGAGCACCGAGCAGGCGGTCCAGTGCCGGCGGGCGCAGGCCGCCATCGAGCGAGCCAAGGCCCTCGGCCAGACCGAGGCGCTCAAACCTGCCGGCCCGGTTCGCGAGGTCGAGCCCCGCTCCGGGCAGCCCCGGACTGGCCCCAGGACCCGATCAACTGCAATGTCTGCCTGCAGGACCCGGGCGGCCAGCCGGACCGCCTCGGGGCAGGCCTGCACCTCAAGTTCGGCCAGGCTCATCACAGGCACCTCGAGACGTTGGTCAACCCTAATCAACTTGTTCACATTGCATCAGGTTGAGACCTGAGACGCCCCGGCGGGCGGTCCTCCTCGCGGCCGCACTCCAGATGGCTGTCAGAACTGCCTGTCGAGGGGACCAGCTGGGTGGCGCTGCGCGAATGCCTCGCCGGCGACCACGTCGGCTGCTGCGCGAATGCGTCCTGCAACCAGCAGAAGTCGGTGCGCCCTGCAGTCGATCTGTGGCGCACATGGCGTCCGAAGCCTCTAGGTCCGTATCGTTGCAAGATGGAGGACCGGCGCACTGATCCCAACGACTGAAGCTGCGAGGCGGCCTTCCCGTTGGCCGCCCCTTGGTGGAACATCGAGCCGATCACGCCGGGCGGCGCCCCAAGCTGAACCGGTACAACCGGTGGGTGGAGGCGAAACGAACCTCCATCAGATAGCGCGGGCATGAACCTCTAGACCACGAGAAGGATGACCACGCAGACGACGGCGATGAGCACTCCTACGGTGACGGTGATCCAGAACACGATGTTGCCCTGGCGCTCGACGGCTTGGCGCTGTTCGTCGTCGGGATCCTGCATTGTTCTCCATGCCAGGGTGACCGTTGCGGTCACCCTGGTTCACCCTACCGACGAGTTTCCATCTCGGTGCCCTCTGGGTCAACGCCGACGGGCTGGTGACCGTTCAACCAGCCAACTAGGAGCGCCCCTCAATTAGCTGGTCGCCGAGGTCGTGACGGCTGACCCGCCGCACCTTGCCGACGAGCCGCAGGGCGCTCAAAGGCTGGCGGTAAGCCTGAGATGCGTCCTTGTGCTTGTGTGGCTTGCAGAGCCCGCAGCCCTTCTGACGGCGGTTCGGTGAATGCGCCATGCCGCGATCGTCGCGCGGAACGGGCGCCCTTCGAACGTCGGGCATGGTCGACGGCCACAACGCCCGTGCCGGGGCAGGAGTAGTAGTGCTCCGCCTCTGAAGCTCACGGACGCGAGCGCGATAGAGGACGCCTCCCGCAACGCGGTCCGGTCTGACTGGGGCAGGCGTCGCTCCCGGCGAAGCTCGTAGACGATGCCGGGAGCGACGAACAGGAGGAAGGCGACCAGACTGGACGCTGAAACGACGCTCAGTCGGATGACTCCGGTGAGGCACTTTGCGGTGCCACGGAGCTTGGTGGAACCTCAGCGGGCGGATCGAACGGCCCCGGTACGGCCTGGATCTGCTGCATCGAGCCTGGGTCCATCATCGGGAAGATCTCCGCGCCACGCGAACCCTTCTCAAAGATTTGACGTCCCTCCCACGACTGAAGTCGTGGGATTCCCGGGCGCTCATGCGGCGACCGGTCGGGTTCGCGTTTCATTGGGTCCCTGACTTCGGGATGTCCCTCCACGCGCTGTGACCGCCAGCCCGGC
>JAKBAM010000114.1 GCA_021809105.1 Actinomycetes bacterium | reverse complement strand
GGAGTTACCGCTGGCGGGGTTGGTCCCCATGCTACGTCCCTACGCTGGCCGGCCGGCAAGGAGGTTTCCACCTGACCAGGGTCGCTGCCTACATCGACGGCTTCAATCTCTACCACGGGCTCCGCTCGAAGCACGGCCACAAGTACCTGTGGCTGGACCTCGAACTGCTTGTGACCAAGCTGCTCAAGCCGCACCAAGAGCTGGCCGTCGTGCGCTACTTCACCGCGAGCGTGCGCAACGACGCCCCGGCTCTGGCCCGGCAGTCCTCCTACCTTGGCGCGCTCGACGCCCATGCTCCCCGCCTCGACATCCGCCTCGGCCGCTTCCAGGAGAAGAGCCTCCGCTGCCACCGCTGCGGCGCCGCCTGGAGGACCTACGGGAGAAGGAGACCGACGTCAGCATCGCCGTCGCGGTGGTAGAGGACGCGGCCACGGATCTGTCCGACGTGGCACCCGCAGCTCGTCGCCCTCGGCCTTGATGTCGATGTCGGGCTCGCCGAAGACGGTGAACAGGTTGCCGGCCCCGGTCTTCTTCAGCTCCTCGCCCATCACCAGATCGGCGCTCATGCGCACCAGCAGCACCGGGATGCGACCCATGCGCCGCTCGGCGGCCACGTTGGCAAACCCGTCGACCGAAGTGACGTACTCGGCGTCGGAGCCGAGCACGCCCGGGTCGAAAGCGAACGCGAGGACACACAGCAGGTCGAGTTCGTCGGCGTGGATCGCTTCCCGGGCGGCCTCCTTGACGAAGCGGCCGTCGACGGTCCCGGACTGGGAGCCGACGGTGATTCCCACCCGCCGGGGTGTGCCCTCCGAAGCGTCCTCCCGGACACCGACCGCCTAGACGTGCACCCCGGCGTAGGACTCGACGCTGTCGAAGCTGAGCCGCTCGTTGCGCCGCCCGTTTTGGATGCCCGCCGCCCGCAGGTTGGCCAGGATCGTCTGCTCGAAGTTCGACGCGCTGCCAGCCTCATCGGGGGAAAGGCGGCCGTGTCGGTGTTGACCGCCCCGGTGCCGTCCACTGCCGAGCCGGCAAAGGCCAGGGAGCGGTGCGGTGACAAGGCCTCCACCGTGAACGGCCCGGCGACACGCACCTTCTTGGCATCCTCGTACGGCTTGTCGTAGAGCAGCTCGTACTCGGCGTACCGGCGGATAGCGGCGTCGATCTCCGCCCGGCTCATGCCCTCCTTGATGTCGGGGTTGTTGGCGATCGACTTCAACGTGATGTGCTGCACCCGCTCGTAGACCAACCCGTGGCGGATGTCGCCGGTCGTTTCCGCCGGCGGTAGCGGCTGGGCCGACAGCTCGCCCTCCTTCCGGCGCCCCTCCGAAGTGGGCTGCCGGAGCCTCGTACGGCGAGTTGATGATCGGGTTGGACAGGTCTGCTGCCGTCACCGCCACCCCGAAGCGTTCCGCACCACCGGCCAACCGTAGCCAAGCCACCCGGCCGGCGACCGGCTATGCCGCTGCGTCGACCGCCGACGCGTTCTCGTCAGGCGACGTCGACCAGTCCGGTGGCCCTGCGAGGCGAGGGTACGGGCTGCCCGGAGTCGCGCAGGTCGTCCAGGTAGGCACCGATCGCCGCGACGATGAGGGTCTCGACCTCGGCCCGGGTGGCTCCGACGGCGACACATCCGGGAAGGTCGGGGACGTAGGCGCCCCAGCTGGTGTCTCCGTGCTCGTACACGACGCTGTAGCGCATCAGGGCCTCCTCATCGCCGGCCCGGAGGGTCCATCCCGGCTTGACGGTAGATCGCTGCCAGCGTAACCAGCGGGCACGTCGGTCCCCTCGTTGCCGGCGATCACGACCCGACGGTCAGGGTGGTCGGGGTGGCGGTAGACACGGTGGCTGCCCCGCTGGCGCTGCGCGCGCCAACCGTGGGACTCCAGGTCCTGGATCACCTCCCGGACCTTCACGACAGTCGCCTGCTCTCCCACAGGTCGGTGATCGGATCACCCGGTCCGAGCGCGAGCGGCTCCTGTGATCGGGACGTTTCGGTCTGAATGGCTGGCCTGCGGAGACATCTAGCGCCCCGGTCAACAGGCCGGAGATGACCCCGTGGTGCAGCTCGGAGAGGGTGGTGGTCGCCTTGAAGATCGACCGCGAGTCCAGCGTCCGCCACCTGCCATCGGAGAGCGACCCGGCCCGGTTCCACGCGCAACAGGTGGTCATGCAGTTGAGGGTCATCGGCACGTGACGTCCAGTGAGTGAACGCGGCAGCGACCACCCCTGAGATGTCCTCCTCGACCATCCCCTGGGACCCGGAACGGGACGCGAGTGGTCAGCTGGCGGTGCGGGCAGCGAGGTTAATGTCGGCGACGACCAGGGCGGCGAGCTCGGCGCTGTGCCGCTCGAGGGCTCGAGCAAAAGCAGCGACAAGCTCAGGGGAGGCGGTGGAGTCGGGGCTGTCGGCGCGGGTGAGCCCTTCGAGGATGAACCGGCGGGCCAGCTGGGTGGGACCTTCGCCTGTACGCTCAGCGAAGGCCCGCAGCCGGTCGATGTCACCGCCGGCGAGGCGGACGGCCAGGGCCGACTTGGGCTCGTTGGTCGGGGCAGGGTTGAGCCGCCGGGCATGGGCCGAGTCGGGGAGGTGCTCGGCGGCGTCGATGGCGTCGGCCGTGGTGTCGTAGTCAGGCTGGGTCACAGGGCCTCCTGGTAGCTGGTGCGTTCTTTGGCGGTCATGGGCCGGGCGGTGACCACGTAGGCCGTCCCGGAAGGGCTGGGCGGGTCGAGAACGGCGAGGAGGTATCGGCCCGCGGTGGTGCGGCCCCACACGAGCAGCCGGCCGGGGCGGTGGCTGTCATCGGCCTGGGCCAGCGTGTCGGCGCCGCCGAGGACTTCCTCAACCTCGCTGGGGGTGACGGCGTGGCGGCCCACGTGGGCGATGTTGTG
>JAKBAM010000113.1 GCA_021809105.1 Actinomycetes bacterium | reverse complement strand
TGGGCGTAGGGCCACCACCTGGCGTAGGTCTCTCCTGCAGCAGCGATCACGACGAACGCGACGACGGCCACCAGGGCTACGGCGTGCGCCGGCCGGATACGGTCGGGGGAGAGGAACGGTCAGCCCGTCTGGCATGATGGCTTCTCGCGTCGGGGGGTCGGGAACACGGTCGGGGAGATCACTGCCCGAGGCCCGGCGGGCACTACGCCTAATCGACGAGGCGTCCGAGTTGGAGGCGAGGGGCGAAGCCGTCGAGGTCAGCCTGGTCGGGGTCGTAGGTGCCCCCCGCCCATTCGAGCATCGACTCGTGCTCAGGGTGTTTCGGGTCGCTGATGGCGGTCAGGAAGTCCTCGTAGCCCCAAACCCCTCCGCAGTCCTCCGGAGGGCAGGCTCGCCGCCCCGCTATGCAGGCCGGGTAGGTGGTACCCCGCGTGGGCGCGGTGACCTTCTCCACCACGATCTTGTGCCGCCAGTTGTCGCCGAAGTCGTAGACGTATTCGAAGGTCGTGCCCTCTGAGGCAACAGATCCCAGCCGTGCTCGGCCTTCGCTTTTCGGCGGCGGTCCCCATCCTTCTCCGTCGTCGGTGCCGTAGCGGGTCCCGTCGATCTCGAACTCGTGGAGGTGGGAGTCCCACCAGCCGAACGCCGCTTGCAGTATGTCGTGGAGCCGCAGGAGGGTGAGGGCCTCGGGCACGAGCAGCCGGCGCCACACCGGCGGCTTGGTGCCTACGATCGTGGCCTTGAGCTGGTAGATCCGTCCTGGCACTGCCCTGCACCTCCAGGGATGGGATGGTCAAGGGACCCCAGCTTTCTCGAGCGGGGCTTGCGGCGGGGAGTCACGAGGACTGGTAGCGCTACCATTGGGCGATGGTGCTTTTCCCGGCCGGGGACCCCGCATTGGCTGCCGCGGTCGACTCCGTGATCCCTGCCGATGAGTGGCCGGGTGGATGGCAGGGCGGCGTCGCTGCGCTGGTCGCCGGCGAGCCGGGGATCGTCGCACCCCTGTTGGAGACGATCGGCCCGCTGACCGCGGCCCTCGACCTGGAGGCCCGCCGGGTCGCTGGCGTCGACTTCGTCGATCTGCCCGTCGATCGTCGGGAAGCCATGGTGCGGGAGCTCGGCGCCGGTGAGCTTTCTCAGGCTCATGCGGCGCTGGTCCAGCTGGCGATCCAGGGCTACTACGCCGGCGCCCGACACGGGGAGCCCTCCGGTCTCGGCATGATCGGTTTCCGTGGGGTACCCGAGGGGGTTCGCACCGTCGAGCCCGATCCCTGGCAGACGGTGGGGCCCGAGCAGCTGGCCGAGCGTTACGACATCGTTATCGTGGGCGCCGGCGCGGGCGGTGGTGTCGCCGCCGGCGTGCTCGCCGAGGGGGGCGCCAAGGTGCTCCTCTTGGAGCGAGCGCCCTCTCACACGAACGCGGAGCTGCGAGGTGACCACTTCCGAGGCAAGCGAGCGGCGCTCACCCAAGTGACGGCCAGCCCTGGGCCCGGCCACCCCCGCGTGGTGGTGCAGCCCGACGGTTCGCTGCTGGAGACGCCGAGCTCGGAGTACCAGCCGTGGGGGCTCAACGCCATGGCGGTGGGTGGCGGCACACGGATCTGGCAAGGCATGGCTTGGCGGTTCATGCCCGAGGACTTCGCCATGGCCAGCACCTACGGGGTGCCTGAGGGCAGCACCCTCGGTGACTGGCCCTTCGGCTACGACGAGCTCGCTCCCTACTACGAGCGGGCGGAGTGGGAGATCGGTGTGGCCGGCGAGGAGGGCCCGCTCACTGCTCGCACTCCCCGCAGCAAGCCGTATCCGATGCCTTCGCTGCCCGGCGGCCGGTTCCGAGAGCTCTACGGTGCGGCGGCTGACCGGCTCGGCTGGGGATGGGGGCCGATCCCCTTTGCCCTCAACAGCGTGGCGAGGTTTGGCCGGGCGGCGTGTGTGGCGTGTCCCCAGTGTGTTGGCCACGCCTGTCCCGTCGACGCCAAGAACGGGACCCACAACACTCTCGTCCGGCGTGCGCTCGCCACCGGATCGTGTGACCTGGCGGTCCGGGCCCAAGCGGTCGAGATCGTACAAGGGGTTGGGAAAAGAGCCGCCGGTGTTCGAGTCGTGTTCGACACTGCCGGCGGCCCCGTCGCCAAGGTCGTCAGCTGCGGTCGGGTTGTGGTCTCCGCCGGAGCGGTGGAGACCCCCCGGCTCCTGCTCGTTTCAGGGTTGGGCAACGAAGCGGTCGGCGCGAACCTCCACGCCCACAGCGGTGGCATGGCGTTCGGGCTGGGCCCCGAGCCGATCCAGCGGCCGAGTGGTCCGGGCCACAACATTGCGACGCTCGACTTCGCGCATCGGGCCGGCGAGGCGTGGGGAGGAGGTGTCATTTTCGACGCCCTGCCGATGCTTCCGGTTGTGATCGCTCAAATGGCGCCGATGTTCGGGGTCGCCGTCGGCGGGGCTGACCACAAGCGCTGGATGCGTGACGGGCTGCCCCACGTGCTCGGCGCCATGGGGATCGGCCAGGAAATCCCTTCGGCTCGTGCGCGAGTCAGCGCAGACCCGCACGTTCGTGACCGGTTCGGAATGCCGGTGGCACGGCTTCGAGGTGACGTCCATCCTGCCACTCGTGAAGTAGATCGTTACCTGGCTGATCGTTGCCAGCAATGGCTGGAGGAGATCGGCTGCCAAGGTGCCCGTGGCATGATGCGGCCCGGTTCGATGCCCGCCCCCGCGGCGGGCGAACACTCGGCGGGTACGTGCCGCATGGGCGACGATCCATCACGTTCGGCGTGCGATCCCTATGGCCGCCTGCACGGCACGGAGAACGTGTATGTCGCCGATGCTTCGCTCCACCCCACCAACGGCAGCGTCAACCCTGCCCTCACGGTGATGGCGAACGCCTACCGCGTCGCAGACCTGCTCCTGGCGGAAGCGGTCGCCGGCTAGGAGCGGCG
>JAKBAM010000060.1 GCA_021809105.1 Actinomycetes bacterium | reverse complement strand
ACGGCCCCGCCCATGACGTACGCCCCTTGGGCTGTCTTGGCGAGGGTGGCCAATACCAGCCCGAGGGACAACAGCGCGGCGACGGTGAGCGCAATCGCAAGGACGAAACCGCCGATGTTGTTCGGGGCGTGCTCATTGAAGGCGGCGATCCCCACGACCACGATGATGAAGATGGCGAGCACGGCGAGACACAGGTTGATGACGACCTGGGCGGCGAGCACCCACGCCGGTGGCGCCGGGGTGGTCGACAAACGGCGCAGGATCCCCTGCTCGCGATAGGTGGCCAGCGGTCCGGGCAGGCTCAGCAGGGCGATGAGAGCGATGACCATGCAGATGAGGACCGGGATGTAGGTGTCGAAAAGGGTGAGTCCCCCGAGGCTTGCTTTGTGTACCTGGAACTTGCGGAGGTTGCCGAAGAGGACGAGGAGGAGCACCGGGAGCGCGAAGGCGTAGACCAGGGCACGAGGGTTTCGCGCCACGAGGCGAACTTCGTTGAGAACGATCTTGGCGAACGCAGCGCGCGGCACCGTCCCAGGGCGCAGCGACAGGGACGATGGCATATCCGGGCTACCTAACGACCGTCTTGTGGTCGGTGAGTTTCAAGAAGGCGTCGTCGAGGGTCGAGTTGTCGAGCTCCACGCCAAGCGCGGTCACGCCGGCTGCTGCCAGCGTGAGGATCACGGCGTTGACCAATTCGCCGGTGCCGGTCACCACGACGTGGGACCCGGCGTGGTCGACGGCGGTCACCTCGGGAAGCTCGAGCAGGAGCCGGTCATCGAAGGTGGGCGAGGGAGTGAAGCGGACCTGCTTGCCGCCCCGGGCTTGCGCGGCGAGGCTGGCGGGGCTGTCGAGGGCGACCAGGCGTCCACGGTCTATGAGCGCCACCCGGTCGCACAGGCGCTCGGCTTCCTCCATGAAGTGCGTCACCAACAGGATCGTCACCCCGCGGTCGCGCACGGTTTCGATGACCTGCCAGGCATCGCGCCGAGCTTGCGGATCGAGGCCGGTGGTCATCTCGTCTAGCACTGCGACTCTCGGCCGGCCGACCAGGGAGAGGACCACCGACAGCCGTTGCTTTTGGCCGCCGGAGAGGGAACGGAAGTAGGCGTTGCGCTTGCCAGCGAGTCCGAGGGCGTCGACCAGCTCCTCGACATCGGACGGGTGGCGGTAGAAGGATCGGTAGAGATCGATGATCTCCCCCACCTTGAGCTTGGCCGGCAGGGCGCTCGCTTGGAGCTGCGCCCCGACGACTTGGTGCAGGGCCTCGCGGTCGGTGACAGGGTCGAGTCCCAGCACGCGGATCGATCCAGCGTCGGGTTTCCGAAGGCCGATCACGCACTCAGCGGTGGTGGTCTTGCCCGCCCCGTTCGGCCCGAGGACCCCGAAGATCTCGCCCTCGGCCACCGACAGAGACACGTCGTCGACCGCGACCGTCGGCCCGTAGGCCTTGCGCAGGTGTGAAACCTCGATGGCGGCGGCGCTACCTGCCGGGGCGACGGCCCCGGAGGGCTGGTCGGAGTTTGGCTGCATAGCGGTCCCTACGGTCACTGACGGCGCCTCCTGGCTCCGTTCCTACTGCACCAGCGCTCATTGGGACGTTCATAGAACTCGGTGTTGACGGCCCGGATCGAGAGTCGATTCGTGAGGCTCTCGATCAACGTATCGGAGGCGGCGGCGGGGAGGGGTGCGGTCATCTGCTCAACGGTATCCGTCTGCCTCTGGCCCACGGTTGGGACGAGATGGGAATCGGCACCGCGGCGGTAATGAAACCCGACTCGGTCCGCGCGGGCACCGGATCTCCCGGGGTGATGCTGAGCTGCTCGCGCAGGCCGCGAAAGGCCTTGGCACGTCCGACGGCCCCGAAGGGGCACAACAGGGCCGTCGGAGCGCCCGGGCAAGCCGATTGGCCGCCTCCGACACTGCGAAAGGGGCAGCCTCCACAGCGTCGGCAGGGACACTACAGCCGTCACCTAAGAAGATCGTGACACCGCTGCCTGGCCGGCGACAGTGATCGCAGCCGCCCCGATCCGCAAGAGTGTCAATGACCGCCCGACGTCCCCCGCATAGGAGCGGTTGTTCCGGCTCCGGTGGTCAGTCCGCGTGCAGAGCGATACGGGCGTCTGCGTTCGGGTCCACTGACCGACCCGGAGGGGTCGATACGGTCATTTCGTAAATCTTGCCCTGCCACCGGGACGGTGGCTGGTAGTCGTCGCAGACCGGGAACCCTCGGTCGTAGCCAAGACAGAGGTGCGTTCCGCCGTGCTGAAGCGCTACGGGCAGGGCGGCGGCGGTGACGGCGGAACCGATCGTCTCGTCGTCACAGGCGAGCACGAACTTTCCTCCTGGACCCTCGCCCGGCGTGAAGGTGACCGAGAGTCGGTGGCGTCCCGGACTTGACTTGCTTGTGGCCTCGGCCATGGTCGTCTCGCCTGCGGCGCAGAAGGCGAAGCGAAGCTGGCCATCGACCGCGTAGAGGGCATAACCGCCGTTCCAGTCCCCTAGCGCGAAGAGAACCCCCTGAGCGCCCCCGGGGGGCACCTCGGCGTCCACCGACATCTCGAACCCCGCGACAAGCATGGGGATGCCTTCTTCAGATATCGGCGAGCCCCCCGGGTGGAACACCGCCCGTGTGCCGATCGGATAGTCGCGGGGGATGATCGCGCCTAACCGGCTGGTGAGGCCCTCGGACAGCGGCATCACATTGTTGCGGCCGGCCTCGACCAGCCACAGCTCTTGCAGCCGGCGGACGACCTCGGGGTGCTCGCCCGACACGTCGTGTGCTTCGGAGAAGTCCTCTTCGAGGTCGAACAGTGCCCAGTGGTCCAACGCGAAGTCTCGGCTACCCGCCATCAGGTTCTCCTCGTCCACCACCCCCAGAGACACATGGTCGGTGGTCGCCTTCCATCTTCCGCTGACAATCGACCGGGATCCGAGCATCTCGAAGTACTGGATCCGACGCCCTGCTGTCGCATCAGCGTCGCCGAAGCTCGACGCGAAGCTGACACCGTCCAACGGCTGCTGGGCTACACCGTCGACCATTTCGGGCGCTTGGATGTCGCAGGCATCGAGGATCGTTGGCAGCACATCGACGGCGTGGCAGAACTGGCTTCGGACCTCGCCCGCCGAGTGGACACCGCCCGGCCAGCGGACCACCAGAGGGGTGCGTGTACCTCCGAGCCAGGTGTAGCGCTTCCAGAGCCGTAGCGGCGTGTTACCGGCCAGCGCCCACCCCCACGAGTAGTGGTTATAGGAGCGGAAGCCGCCCCACTCCTCGAGGTGGGCCACGTTGTCTTCCACCGATTCTGGAATTCGGGTCGAAAAGCGGTGCTCGTTGATGGTGCCGTGCTCGCCGCCCTCCGCGCTGGCCCCATTGTCCGACATCAGCATGACCAGTGTGTCGTCCAGCACGCCGATCCGCTCGAGCGCTGCGATCAAGCGGCCGATCTGGGCGTCGGTGTGGGTGAGGAAGCCGGCGTAGACCTCATGGGCGCGTGCGTGCATGCGCTTGGCATCGGCGCTGAGGTCGTCCCAGGCAGCCATCCAGGGAGGGCGTTCTGTGAGGTCCGTCCCGGCTGGGACCAGTCCGGATTCGAGCTGACGGGCGAAGACTTCCTGGCGCCATCGGTCCCACCCGCGGTCGAATCGGCCCTCATAGCGTGCCGCCCACTCCGGCGGCACATGGTGCGGCGCGTGCATCGCACCCAGGGAGAAGTACAGAAAGAACGGTTTCCCCGGAGCGCTGTGCTGCTGATCGATCACCATGCGAATGGCTGTGTCCGCTAGATCCTCGGTCAGGTGGTATCCGTCCTCGGGCCGACGGGGAGGATCGACGTAATGGTTGTCCGACACCAAGTTTGGAGTCCAATGGTTGGTGTCGCCCTGCAAGAACCCGTAGTAGCGCTCGAAGCCCATCCCCAGGGGCCACCGGTCGAACGGACCGGCCGCCGACCGCTCACCGCGCGGGAGCAGATGCCATTTTCCGACTGCAAGCGTGTTGTAGCCCGCGGCCCGCAGGACTCGGGGCAACGTCGCCGCGGAACTAGGGATGCGCCCGTTGTAGCCGGGGTAAGCCAACGGGGTATCGACCAGGAAGCCCATCCCGACGGCGTGGTGGTTACGCCCAGTCAGCAGGCTGGCCCGAGTCGGCGAGCAGAGGGCGGTGACGTGGAACCGGTTGTAGCGTAGTCCATCAGCCGCCAGGCGATCGATGCTCGGTGTCTCGATATCCGATCCGAAGCATCCGAGCTGCCCGAAGCCCAGATCATCGAAGAGGATCACGATGACGTTGGGTGCGCCAGCGGGCGGCTTGAGCACTGAAGGGAACGCCGGAATGCTGTCTTCTGCGGTGAGCCCGAGCTGCGGACGGGTAATTGATGGCACAGGATCTCCTCGGAGGTAGGACGGTCGTCGCCGGTGATCTAGCGGTCGGCTAGTGCTCGGCCACGGGCGCGCCGATCGACGGCGAAGCCCCGGCGTAGAGGTGGCAGGCAACGGTGATGCCATTGGATGTCTCGATGACCGCAGGGTCTTGGTCGTGGCATATGGCCATGGCGTGAGGACAGCGGGTGTGGAACCGGCATCCGCTTGGGGGGTCGAGGGCTGACGGGATATCACCCTGGACAATTGCGCGATCGCCCGTCGCTCGGCGGGCCGGGTCGATTTGGGGAACCGCGGACAGCAGGGCCTGGGAGTAGGGGTGCCTCGGATCAGCGTAGATCTGCTCCGCCGGGCCGGATTCGACGATCCGCCCGAGGTACATGACGGCGATCCGGTGGCTGACGTCGCGAGCGATGTTCAGGTCGTGCGTGATGAAGAGATAGGCGACCCCAAGCTCCGACTGGAGCCGGTTCAACAGGTTAACTATGAGCGCTTGGTTGGAGACGTCCAGGCTGCTGACCGGCTCGTCCAAGGCGATGAGCGAAGGGCCGACGGCGAGGGCTCGAGCGATGGCAGCTCGCTGCAGCTGCCCCCCCGACATTTCATGGGGATGACGACGACCGAGCCTGGGTTCCAGCCCTACCATTTCCAGTAGCTCGGCGGTACGCGCTGGACGCGTCGCCCGTGCCTCACGCCGCGCCCGGAGGGCCTCGTCGATGCTGTCGTCGATGGAGGCCAGGGGGTCGAACGAGGAGTTGGGGTCCTGGAAGACCAGTTGAAAGCGACCACGCAATCGTCGGAGAGCCTTGCCCCTGAGGTCGGTGACGTCGCGTCCGTCCAGGTGGACCTGTCCGGAAGTCGGATTGACAAGGCGGAGCAGCAGTCGAGCGACCGTGGATTTGCCCGACCCGGATTCACCGACCAAACCGACCGTGGTGCCTGCGCCCACCTGCAGGTCGATACCGTCAGCCGCGCGCAGGTTGCCCCGACCACCGCCTGGCACAGATACCCGGTAATGCTTGGCAACGTGGCGTAGCTCCGCGAGTGGTGCGGACCGACTGATCGGTGCAATGGGCGGAGGGGTCACACGATTCCTCGGAGGGTCAGCTCGTCTTGGCGCCAGCAGCGGCACTCACAACAGACGCCATGCCGGTCTCGTGCGGTGTGGCCGGAGCGGCCTACGGTAATGAGCGATGACGCTGCCAGCGCGGGAGCGGCTTCTCGGCAATTATCGGTCGCATGATCGCACCGGGGACTGAACCGGCAGCCGTGCGGCATCTGTCCGGCACCGGGGACCTGACCCGGGATAGCTGCCCGTGTCCGCCCGTCGACACCTTGGCTGGCCGCGATGAGCCCGGCGCTGTAGGGATGTTGAGGCCGGGAGAAGAGGGTATCGGTGGGGGCGGTCTCGACGACCTGTCCGGCGTACATCACCGAGACCCGGTCGCAAAGCTCGGCCACCACTGCGAGGTCATGGGTGACGAACAGGACCGACAGCCCTTCGGTTCGGGAGAGGCTCCTCAGCAGGTCGAGGATCTGTGCCTGGACGGTCACGTCCAGTGCCGTGGTCGGTTCGTCGGCGATGAGGAGGCGAGGACGGCAGCTCAAGGCCAACGCGATCATCACCCGCTGTCGCATCCCACCGGACAGCTGGTGAGGGAAGGAGCGGACCCTCTGGTGGGGATCGGCTATACCGACCCGATCGAGCAGGTCGACCGCCCGCCGGCGGGCGCCGGCTCGCGATATAGATTCGTGCAGACGGAGCGCCTCGCTTAGCTGCGCTCCCACAGTCCGGGCGGGATTCAGGCTGGTCATTGGATCTTGGAAAATCATGGATATGTCGTTGCCGCGGATCCGGCGAATGTCCGCGAAGTCCAGGCTGAGCAGATCGCGTCCCCCGAACCAGACGTGCCCGGCGGTGACCTCGAAGGGGGGCGACGGCAATAGGCGCATCAGGGCAAGAGACGTGACCGTCTTGCCTGACCCCGACTCGCCCACCAGACCCAGAGTCTCCCCCTCGTTGACAACCAGGCTGACGTCTTCGACGACAGGGGTCATCCCGGCGCCGGTTGCGACCTCGACGGTGAGGCCTTCCACCCTCAGGCACACACCGCGAAGGGGGTCGTGCTCAGGGAGGGGCCTATCTCGGCTCTGGCTCGGTGCTCCGCCGCCGCACTGCACCCGGGTGAGACCCAGGCGGTTGGAGCCGCTGCGACGGGATAGTCTCGACGCCTTACGGCCGACCCCCAGTGCGGCAGTCATGCCGTCCCCGACCGTGTTGAAGGCGAGGACCGCTGAAAAGATCGCTGCGCCGGGGACGACGAGGCTCCACGGATGGGTGAACAGACCAGTGTTGTACGCCTCTTGCAGCATCGATCCCCAGCTCGGGGAGGGGGGCTGGGCTCCCAGACCCAGGAAGCTGAGGGCTGCTTCGGCCAGAAGTGCACCCCCCAGACCCAGGGAAGCTTGCACGATGATCGCCGATAGTACGTTCGGGAGAACCCGGCGGCCAACGACGACGGCTGGTGCTGTACCCAGTGATCGGGATGCTTCGATGAACGACTCTTCCTTGACCGCCAAGGTCTGGCCGCGAATGAGACGGGCGAAGGAGGGGGTGAACACGATGGCGAGAGCCAGAGCGGCGTTGTTGGCCCCTGGACCCAAGACGCTCACCACGGCCAAGGCGAGGACGAGCGGCGGGAAGCTCAGCCCTCCGTCCATGATCCGCATGATGACGTTGTCAACCCAGCCGCCCCGGTAACCCGCCAGCAATCCAATCGGCACGGCCGCCACCAGCGCCAAGCCGACCACTTCTAAGCTCACCCGCAGCGACACTCGCGCGCCGTAGGCCAGTCGGGAGAAGACGTCCCGACCGAGATCGTCGGTACCGAGCCAGTGGCTACCGGAGGGCCCGGCGAACGGATGGAGGAGGTCCTGGGCCGTCGGTGAGTGGGGGGCGATCAGCGGGGCGAAGATCGCCACTGCGACGAGGAGGACCAGCCATCCGAGCGCTACAACGGCCCCCCGCTGGCTGAAGAAGCGTCGCACTCTCCCGTTCTTCCCCTCTCGCCGGCGCGGGTGCCCCTTGCGGCGCCGGACGGGTTCGCCGGACGGCAGGACACCGGGCATCGATGTCCCTACGGCTGGCGGGGCATCCCCTGCTCCTCGGATCGCTCCGAAATCGCTCATGCCGAACGCACACGGGGGTTCAAGTATCCGTAGCTGATGTCCACGAGCAAGCTCATGGCCATCTGGAACGCCACGAACACCAAGGCCACGCCTTGGACCACCGGTAGGTCATGATTGGTGATCCCCTGCAACATGTAGCTACCGAGCCCTGGGACGGAGAAGATCTGCTCGATGATCACCGCTCCGCCGAGCAGATAACCTATTTGGATTCCCAGTACGGTCACCGCCGGAATGGCTGCATTCTTCAAAGCGTGCATCACCACGACTCGGCCGGCCCCGGCTCCCTTCGCCCACGCTGTGCGAACGTAGGCCGCCTGCAGGACCTCGATGAGGGACCGCCGGAGTTGGCGGGCGACGACAGCGGCGACACCAACTCCGAGCGACAGCGCCGGCAGCGTGACCGTGCGTAGCCAACCCTCGAACGACACCGATATGGGCGTGAACCCGGTAGGGGGGAATATGCGGAGGCGCACCGATAAAACCGACACCAAGATCACTGCCAGCCAGAAGTTCGGCATGGAGATCCCAACGCTGGTCGCCAGCCGCGCTCCGACGTCTGAAGCCCCGTTCTGCCGCAGAGCTGAGACGACTCCGATCGGGATGCCAACGGCAACAGCCACGACCCCTGCGGCGAGCACCAAGCTGAGCGTCACCGGAAGGCGGGATGCGATCTGGTGCCACACGGGCGCTCCAGTCAAGAGGGACCTACCGAAATCGAGGTGGACGACCCCTATCAGCCAGTGCCAGTACTGCATCAGCAGGGATTGGTTCAGATGGAGCTGGACGCGTATACGGGCGATCGCCTGGGGTGAGGCGTTAGTACCCCCCGCCAGCGTTACGGCTGGATCGCCTGGTACGAGCGCCACCAGCATGAATACCCCGAACGAGACCAGTACGAGTACTGGGATCAGGGTCACCAACCGGCGCCCCACCAGCCGGACCACAAATCTCCCCGCCACGTCCCGCTCTACCCGCTCACGTAGATCGTGTGGTAATCGGGCACAGGAACGATGTACGACGTGACCAGATTGGCGTCTCTCACCGTTGCGCTGGCAGCGAACACTACGGGCTGGAAGTCGAGCGGGATCAACAGAGCCTGCTGCGAGATTATGGTCTGGACCTGGCCCCAAAGCGATGCAGCGGCGGAGCTTGTAGGGGCGAGGCCGTTCAGTTGGGTGGCGATCGAATCGATCTCCGGGTTATTGTAGGCGCACAGATCACCGATGTTGCCGGGGCGGAGCGTGTCCAGACTGGCCAAACCCGGGTTGATTACCGGGTTTACTGCTGTCTGGCCCGAATGGTCGATGTACAGGTCGGTCACGTAGCTGGCCGTCGACTTGAGCGTTAGGCTCACACCGATCGTCTTCCACTCCTGCTGGATGATCTGGGCTACTTGGCTCACCAGCGGGTAGTTAGGAAGCAGTATGAGCGTGAGGCTGAAGCCATTCGGGTACCCGGCCGACGCCAACAGTTGCCTGGCCTTTGTCGGATCGTATGCGTAGGTGGAAGCGAGGCCCTTCGGAAACAGGACACTTGTTTCGGGCCAGAGGGCATGGGCCGCCTGACCGGTGCCCTGGAGCAGGGCCTGGTTGATCGTCTCGCGGTTGATCGCGTAGCTGAGCGCCTGGCGCACCCGCACGTCAGCGAGAGGCGGGGTCGTCTTGCACACGGGCATCCACAACAGCGAACTCTGGGAAGCGTGAGTCAGGAGCTGGAGCGAGGAGTCCCTTCGGATCGCCGAGACGTCCGAGAGGTTTGCGATCTGAGTGAAGTTCACCTGCCCTGACTCGACCGCATTCACCTGCTGGGGCCCACCGGGTACGCTTGTGATGTCGATCTCGGATAGGTGGATGCTCTTGGCATCCCAGTATCTCGGGTTCTTCGCCAGCACGATTTGCTGAGATGGAGCGTACGCCTTGAGCACGTAGGGACCAGCGCCAATAGGAGCCGCCGCGGGGTCCTTCGCCGCCGGCGAGACGACAAAAGTCTCTGGCCCAGCCAGCAGCGCATAGAACTCCCCGCCATCCGGCTGGGAGAGATGGATCGTCAAAGCCGTCGACGAACTCACATCGATCGAGGAGACGTCGTACAAAACAGTGTTGAACTGTCCGTGCTTCGGCGCAGCCTCGTTGCGAAGGATCGATGCCTTGACGGCGCTCGCGTCGAGCGGGGTGCCGTCGGAGAACACCAAGCCAGGTCGCAGCCCCACGCTCACAGTAGTCGGATTGACGATCGTCGCTGCTGATGCCAACCCGGGCACGAGCGCCCCCGAGGTCGTGTAATGCAACAAAGAATCATAGATCGGGAGTTGCCATGGCACCTCGGAAGCCGCCGACGTCCCCTGAGCGGGATCGAACGTGACCGGGATCCCGGAGTTACCACTTAGATCGAGGGCCACGTGGAGCACTCCATCCACCGCAGGCGCTGCTCCAGATCCCGAGGTCCCCTTCGAGCCGCTCGAGCCCGAGCACGCGGCCACAGCGATGGCCGCGGCGCCCAGCAAGGCTACGAGCCGTACCGGGTTCCGGTTGGCTATCGGGAAGCGGATCGTCATAACCCCTGCCGCCCTCTCTTTGGACCAAACATTGCTTCCTTCCCCCCCGACCCAGCAGTCGGTACGTGAACCGCCCGACCGGTACTTTACAACAATAAAGTTACGTGTCAAGTCGGCGAGTCAGGTGACCGCATCAGCCTGCATCTGTCCCTGAGTCGAGTCCCAGCATCTCTGTCCTCGACGACGCGGGATCCGTAACCCGGACAACCTGCACCCTGCTTCGGTCACGCGGCCGCGTCGAACCACGGTCGGTCACCAGATATCTCCACTCGGCGGACACTGCGGACCTGCGGGAAGTAGTCGCCGGCACTGCGATGGTTGGTGCAACGCTCGTCCCAGATGGCCAGGTCGCCGGGCTGCCAGCGCCAGCGGCAATGGAACCTGGGATCCTGGATGTGCCGAGCCAGTAGATCGAGGAGACTCCGACTCTCCTCGGCATGCATGCCTTGGATCTGGCGCATGAAGCCGCCGCCGAGGAACAGGGCACGCCGGCCCGTATCGGGGTGGGTCCGTACCAGCGGGTGAATGACCGGCGGGTAGGCCTCGCGCAGCTTCGTCGCGAATTCTTCTACGTCGTGTCCGCCGCTCTTACGCCGTATGCCTTCGATGAGGCTCTGGCAGTCATGAACGACCTCCAAGCCAGCCAGCAAACCCTGCATTGTCGGTGACAGCGCTGCATAGGCCGCCGTCGTTGAGGCCCACAGGGTGTCGCCTCCTTTCTCCGGCACCACCTCAGCCTGTAGAAGGGCATACTTGGGCGGTTCGGCGACCCACGTCACGTCGGTGTGCCAAGTGTCCGCAGCCGGCGGGCTGTCGGGGCCGTCTGAGATCACTTGGAGGGTAGGTTCCGTCGCTCCGTTGAGAAGCGAGGTCGGGTAGATCGAAACTTCGCCGAACCCAGCAGCGACTTTCATGTGCTCCTCGGGCGTGAGTGCGGCCCCTCGGAAGAAGATGACCTCGCAACGATGGAGGAGATCCAGGATTGCGGGTATCTGCTCGGATTCAAGCGCGCGCAGATCGACTCCTCGAATCTCGGCTCCGAGCGCTCCCGACACAGGCACGACTTCCATCTGGAACCTCCTCTTGGGTCTCGAGGGCAAGGATCGCGTCGCACGTTCGGATCGTCCAATAGAACTTGGCGGCGTTGCTCATGAGCGATATGAATGGAAGGATGGAACTTCATCACTTGCGCTGTGTCGTGGCCATCGCCGACCATGGAACGTTCACCGACGCTGCGGCGGCGCTCTACGTGAGCCAGCCAGCGCTATCCCACGCTGTGGCCCGTCTCGAGCGGGAGCTCGGCTCACGGCTGTTTTATCGCTCTTCGGAGGGCGCTCGACTGACACCGGCCGGGAACGCGTTCTTGGGCCCGGCCCGTCGGGCGCTCACTGAGGTAACCAACAGTCAGGCTGCGGTCGGGATGGTCGTTGGCGTGCTCAGCGGCGAGCTGCACGTCACAAGTGTGCGGACGGCGATGACAGAGACGGCGCAACTCGTCAGCTCATTCCACCGCCGCCACCCTGGTGTCCATGTGTTGATCGAGGAGCCGACGAGTGACTGGGATGTCATAGGGGCCGTCCGGACTGCAAAGTGCCACGTGGGCATCATCCATTCCACGGAGACGCCCACGGACCTACGGGAGGTCATAATCGGACAACAGGAGATCGTCGCCGTGTTCCCCGAGGCTGTTGCCCCCCCCGCAGAGACGGTCACCCTGGAACGCCTGTGCGAAGTCCCTCTCGTCGCCCCGCTGCCGGGCACGCGAGCCCGGCAGCGCCACGATGCTCTGTTCCAGGATCTGGCGAAGCGCCCCAACGTGGTTGCCGAATGCTCGGATGACGGCACCGCCTTCGAGCTCGTGAGGGGCCGTATGGGTGCGAGACTGATCTCAGGCACGCGCCTCAAGACGATGGACACCAAAGGCGTCGCCATTCGGGCCATCCGTCCCAGTCTCAGCCCCCACCTCGCGGCGATCCGGAGGCCGGAGTTGTCACCAGCCGTCGACGCGCTTTGGGCTATCCTCGGCGATCCCTCCCAGATGAGGGAATGAAGGAGGCTAGCGAGCCCGTCCCCAGGGCTGTGCAGGAGCAGCAGGGCGCGATCAGGGGGCTCAGTGCTGGGCTCGAGCTTCCCGCTTCCTCACATTCGAGGGCGACTTCGGTGGTGCCAGGTCCCGCTGAAGACGCTCGAAGTAATCGTCGAAAATCTGCCGGAGCGGGACATCTTCGGGATCCAGGAACCAGTGAAACTGGGCTCCGTGCATGAAAGCCATAACCTGTGCCGCAACCACATGGCAGTCGAGGTCAGCCCGGACGGAGCCGTCTCTCTGCCCCCTGGTGAGCACCTCGACGAGCAGCCGGCGGAACTGGCGATGCCTGCTCTGGAAATGCTCGTGAGCGGGAAACCCGGGATCCAGCGCCTCGGCAGTAATCACGGTCGCCAGGCGCGTGAGGTGGGACACCTCATCGTCCTCGAGCAGAAGTCGGGCCCACTGCCGGTTGCTCGTGAACTGCTCCAAGCCGGTAGCCTCGGGGGGGAACGTCAGCCTAGCCTGCGTCAGGCGATCGGTCTGCGCCACCACCTCCATCAGCAACGCCCGCTTTGTGCCGAAATGGTGGGTGATCGCCGGGGTGGTCACCCCGATGCGCTCGGCGATTGCCGCCAAAGGGGTGCCACGTGACCCTTCTTTGGTGAACAGCTCCATCGCTGCTCGCAAGATGTCCTGTCGCGCCGACCGCCTCGACCCGCTCCGCCCTTCGGCGTCCACTTGTCGCATACGGAGGAACTCCTAACCTGGCTCTTCATGAACGTGCCGGGAGGCGCGCCTGATCAACGAAGTGGCCCCCCGGTAAGGGAAAACTTAGCTTCGGAGCGTCAAGATCGCCCAACCAAGCGGATCACCTGAAGGTGGAGCGTAACCGCCGGCGCCGACTCTGAGGTGACCGCTATCGCCGTCGTGGATCGGGTCAAACCGAAGTCGCGCTATTGGCCGGAGAGTGGGACCGCGAGAACCGCCGACGTCAGTGAGTCATGCCAGGCTCGGGCTGACCCCAAAGCTACATCTGGCGTCGTCTGGACGGTCCTGAACGCCCTAGCCCTGACCCTGTCTGTTGTCGGAGCGGCCAAGACCGCCCGACAACTCGACTTGTCCACCCGAGCTCTGCGATTCGTGACCAACACCCGCGAGATAGCAATAGCCGGGCTGGGACTCTTCCTGCTCGGAACGTTGCCTGGCTCATCGATGGTGGCCCCGGACCCGACCACCTATGCCAGGCCCGCACCGTCGACCGACTCGGACTGGCCGTCATGACAGCCTCCCTGATCGTGGCGATCCGGACTGTTCATACACGGCCTTCCCTGAGCAGGTGAAGACGCGCAGTGTATTCACCTCGGCCAGACCCACCAGGCCGCCATCGCTCGGCGGCTTCTGGGCCGCGACCGGGTCCTGACCTCGCTCACCCCCAGGTGACACTTGGGTACCTCATGGAGCATCTAACTGTCACCTGAAGTGTCGCGCCCTATGGCGTTGGCCGATGCCGAGCTGCTCCAGGCGGAGGGCGGTGGCGGATACGGCCGCGCGGAACCCCTCGAAGTCGAGCCGCACGTTCTGGTCGGTCACCGCTGGCCCGGTCAGGCGACGATCCTCGAGCGGGGTGAGATGCAGCAGATCAGTGCGTATATGTGTCTTGGTGATGTTCATAGGTTTGGTGAGAGGTGGGGATATGTGGTCTGGCCGAGCCAGCTTGACGTCAAGTACTGCACCAGATCGATGGCCAGAGCCCATTCGCCGTATCCCGATGCCGGGTTGAGGTGCCCGACCGTTCCGAGCTCGACGAAGCGGCTGCCCCAGGCGGCGGCCAAGTCGCGAATGCGCGCCGGATCGCCGAGCGGGTCGTTGCTGCTGGCGGCCACGATGCTGGGGAACGGAAGCGACGACGTCGGGATCGGCAGCCACCCATGCATTCGCAAGGTCTCGATTGTCGGGTATTCCGGTGGCAGCGGCGAGGCCAGATCGGGCGGCGTGGCCAGCAGGGCACCCTGGATGGGCCGGTGGTGGTGGATTGCCCAGTGCACGGTGGTGATCACACCGGCACTGTGGGCTACCAGGGCCACCGGCCCGTCGATGCCCTCCAGCACTTGTTGGACACCGGCCACCCTTTCGCCTAGGTCGAATCGGTCGCGACCGATGGGCTCCACCGGCCGCACCGCAGGCAGGACCGCTTCGAGTCGAGTCTGCCAGTGGTCCTCGACCGGACCGCGCAGCCCCGGCACCGTGACGATGGTGACCCCGACAGGAACCCTCCGGCAGGCACGGGTCCTGGACTCGGCCCCCGCTCCGGACCGGGAACCGGCGGCGTCGCGGAGCCGCTTGCTCACGCGTGGTGGGTAAAGCCAAGCTGGCCGGATTGGCGAGTGGGGGCGAAGCCCAGCCTGGCCAGGGTCTCCGCGGCGCCGCTGTAGGTCTCGCCGATCTTGTAGATGTC
>JAKBAM010000003.1:143196-176364 GCA_021809105.1 Actinomycetes bacterium | reverse complement strand
GCAGGTCCTTTGTCAAGGGCGAACTGTCCCGACGAACGTCGGTCGTAGAGATCCGGGCGTCGATCACGGCATCGCAGTACACGGCGGAGTTGTCCACCACCGTCGAGCAGATGCGGAATCGGCCACTGGCCGAATCGCCGGTGATCCGGACCTCCGGCCCGACGACGCGGACGACGCCGGCCCTGATCAGCGCCATGAGCTGACGTACTCGGTGACGCGGAGGTCCGGCGACAAGAAGAGAGTAGGCGGGGAGAAACCGGCCGACGAACTGTTCCTCATAAGACAGCGGCGTCAGGCCGCCGAACTCCACCGCCGTCCGCAACACGTCACGGACATCACGAAGGACGTCCAAGGCAGCCTTCCAGGGGCCGGCCACATTGCCGAGGTCGGCGAGCGCTGTGTCGGTTCGGAGCAACTCGAGCAAGGTCGCTTGGAATGCGGCCGGACTGTCGAAATGACTGCCGGCGAACGGGCGCGCCGCCCGCTGCAGGTCAACCGGCCGGAGGTCGTCGCCACCGTAGCGTGCGGCTAACCGGCTTACCTGCTCCCTTGGGCACTCATCGACTTCCGCCGCTGCGGCGGCAAGGACAGGCATCAGATCCCTGCCGTGTCGTCGGCTCAGCGCAGTGGCCGCCTGGACCAGGTCCGCCTCCGCCATCAGCCAGGGCTCGACGTCCCGCTCGAAGTCCAGCTGCCCGGCCCGCCGAGCAACGCGCATTCGTTCGTGGGTGAACAGCACCGGCTCGTACACGTGGTCGAACGGCTTCTGGTTACGCCCACGCGCAGGCAACGGTAGACCGCTGCGCGACCCCGCCACGATGATCGGCTCGGACCGGCTAGGGACATAGCTCAGCTCGTCATCCGCCCCGGGCACGAAACGTCCGCCACGCCCGATCGTCAACGAGGCCATGACGTCATAGAAGGACAGTCCCAGCCCGATGACCGCGACCGGCTTTCCGCCGCGGAGCTCACGTAGCTCCATGTCTGCGACGGAGTCCGCCCGTAGATGACGGAGCTTCGGCCGGCCTCTCGCAAACGTGGCCAGCGCATGGGAACGAGTGTCGTGCTCGGGGACGCTGTGCCCGGTTGCGAGCACCACCCGGTCGTAGTAGTCGACTCGGCCGTCACTGCTGCCCAGAACGAACCCGCGGCCGTCGCGACGCAAAGACTCCACCCGGGTGTTGCGGCGACGAATCTCTATCTCTGCAGGCAGAACCGATTCGATTGCATCGAACACATAGTGCAGGTACCGGCCGTAAATCGCTCGCGGCGCGAACTCGGACGCGTCGGCTTCGGTCGGCTCGACCTCGCGCCACCACTCGGCCAGAGAGGGTCCGGCTCCCGCCCGGTGCGGTCCGCCGTCGGCCGGTCCCGAGAACATGGTCACCTCTTTGGCGGGGGTGTTCATCAATAGCCAGGGAGGCTGATCCGCACGCCAGATCCGGCCGGCACCGACCTCCACGGCGTCGATCGCCTCGATCGTCAGACTGACTTTCCCAGCTGTTGCTCGAGCCACCAACCGTTCGATCACCGCGATGCCTCGCGGCCCAGTGCCGACGACGGCAACTGACGACCGTGCGGCCGAGGGCAAGGACATGGACTGGCTAGCGCAGATGGCGCCGAGTCGGTCATGGTGCTCCGCCGTGTGACGGAGCAAGGTCAACAGCTGCGCTGAGGTCACGCTTTTGACGGTGGACCGACGCACTGGTGGCAGAGGCAGTACTCCGGTCCGCGCCCAAGCTAGATAGCCGCGGGAGTCGATGGTCCCCTGGGTCAGGCCTCGGTTGTCATCATGAAGACAGAAGGGCACATCCAGAACACCCCGTCGGAACGCCGCCAGGAGTGCACGCCCGACGTCGTCAGGTCCGTCGAGCACGGCGTCGATGAGGGCGACGGCCTCCGCATGCACTTCGCCGCCGTTGTCGTCACCGGCTTTCGGCGGATCCGCACCGACGGCGGAGCGGTGAGCGGTGCGCAGGGCCGCAACGTTCTCGTGGATGGTCGGGATGCGCCGTGCTTCCGCTGTCGTTTTTACGATGAGCCGTTGCGCGCCACCGGCGACCGCCGTTCGGGCGCTGGTCTCCAGGAGCAGCCGGGCACCGGGGCCGGTACTCGGGTAGACGCCCATGTAGGTGTACAGGACCACATGCCAGTCGACGTCTGGGAGGAAGCGCCTGGCCAGCGACCGCAGCGCCCGCAGCGCGTCGATGTCCTGGAGCACGTGGGTCTGCTGGGCGTAGCTCAAGGAGATGCTGCGGACTCCCTGCTGGCGGAAGAACATGGCTTCGAGGACACTGATGGCGACGAGCAGCGACGGCGGGCAGAGCTGACCGAGCATGCACCCGCCGAAGGTCTCGATGTGGACAGGCAAGGACAGCTCCGCGCTCTCGGCGACCAGTCGCTGCGTACCCGACTTCCACCAGCTGATCGCGTCCGTCAATGGTGTCCGGCTGTAAGGCAAACAATACGAGACCGGCCCTCCCTCGGTCGAGGACAGTCCCAGTGCTGGCATGGCGGCGAAGATCTGCCGCGGGTCGGGGGATCCATGCCGGATTTGCACCGGGATTCCCCGGGCCGATTGGAGCATCCGCCTGGTCACGTCCAGGGGGTGGGTCAGCAAGGGATACCCGTTGAGGCCGCCCCCAGCCTCCAGCGCCCGTCGGGCCCCGGCGAGATCCCCGGTCCGGGTGTAGCTGTCCAGGGTCACCGTGGCGACCGCCGGCACCCGGGCCGCACGCACTGCGGCAAGACCCGCAGCCATCTCGATGGGGTCTGCCATGCCCATCCGGGGCTGCACCACGAGCCGGCTTAGCGCTGACTCGGCCCACACCCAGCCATTCAGGTCCGGTGCCGGGCCTTCGCTGCCCTCGGAAAAGCGACCTCCCCGGACGGCAGGCGCACCGTTCATCGGCTGAGCGCGGGACTGCCCCACTCCAGAATCAGCCCGGCCAGGTAGCCAGTGAGCTCGGCCCCGTCGCTCACCTCAGTGAACACGGCGTCGAAGCCGGCAAGCAGCAGGTCGGCGGCAACAGCATCGCCTGCCTCGGCGACTCCAAGCTTTCCGCCGATCATCACCGGAATGTGCGCGGACGCCGGATCTTCCTTGAGGCGCCGGATCACCCGGGCGCCGTCCATGGCGCCGTGCCCATTGACCGTGCTCACGATGACCGCGCTGGGCCGCTCCGCAGCGACGGTCGAGAGCAACACGTCATCCGGAACACACGCCCCCAGGTTGTGAACGTGGTGTCCGGCCTCCTCCAGCAGCAGCTGGAGGTAGACCAGGTTCCAGGTGTGGGAATCCGAGGAGACCGTGGTGAGAATGATCCGGTGCCGCAATGGACGGATATCGAACATAGGACCTCCAAAGAAATCGCAAGTGGACGGGTTTGGGCCGCGTGATACGTCATCCACCCGGCTAGCCATCGGTAAGGACTCTCGCCAACTCAGCCGGGGCCGGCACCCTCGCGGCTGCGGGACGGGTTCGGATAGCGAGGACGGTGCAGCCAGACTCACTCGACATTTGGTGCCGCGTGCCTGGGGCCTCGACGACAAGGTCTCCCACTGCGAATGCCCGGCCGTCGCTGTGATCGAGCACGCCGTCGAGCACCAGCATCAGCTCGTAGCCGAGGTGCTCGTGGAAGTCACCGTGCGCCCCGGCGGGGAAGCGCAGCAGCAGCCCCGCCGACTCGTCGCCTCCGCCACCGGACCAGAGCAGACAGTGCTCAACGCCGGCTCGGCCGGGCTCCACCCAGGGGACCCAGTGCAGGTCATCCATAGCGAAGCCGCCTCGGAACAAATTGCGAATGATCTGAACCTCAGTCAAAGGTCACTCCAGCCACGCGAAGTTGATAATGGACCTGCCATTAGGGGCCCGGGCGTGACGTTATCAGGGGGTTGTTTGCCCGTCCAGTGAAACTCTGAGGATGCAGCCGATCAGGCCGGCATTAGCAAGGGCTTAAGACTCCGTTCAATCCTCGGTCGCTTCGCTGCCCCGCTCGCGCTAGGTATCGTCCCGGCAAAACCCCTAATGGGGCCATCCTTAGGGGTAGCATCTTCATCCGGGAACCATGTGGAGAGGACGTCAGTGATCGCATCGCCCTGTGGCTGTCTTCTGCGGCCCGACGAGCCCCTCGCCGTCCAGTTCGCCAGCACCCGATACTTCAACGGACACGGCCTGGTCGACCTCTTCGACGAGCCGGCCACCCTCACGCACTGGTTCAAGGAGCACATCGCCGACCCAGCCGGTCTAGTCGCGCCCGTCGCATCCGTCGGCGGCCGCGACTTCGGCCGAGTGCGCGAAGCCCGTACGGCTGTGATCGCCCTGCTGAGAGCGGCCACCGAGGACCTGACGCCGCCTGAAGGCGCCCTGGCCCTGGTCAACCAAGCGCTTCGCCAGCTCCGCGAGCCGCAGCTGGCCTGGCCGAGCGACGGGCCCTCGTCGGTTGGTTGGCGGACCCCGAGGTCAGTGGTCGACATCGGGCTGGGCCGCGTCTACCTTTCGACGGTCGAAACGGTCACCGAGCCCCGTAGAAGCCGACTGCGGGCGTGCCCCGCACCGCGCTGCGTGCTGTTCTTCACGATGAGCCACCCTCGCCAGCAGTGGTGCAGCAATGTCTGCGGCAACCGGGCCAGGGTGGCCCGCTTCGGCGAGCGGCACACCGGCTGATACCGCGTGCGCCATCCTGGAAGAGATGCGTGCTAGAGGCTCAGCCTCGATACGGTCGCTGAGCGTGCGGTGATGGTCTGGCTGAGGGGACCCCTCCGGAAGCAATCAGCCGAGGAGGGATCCCATGTGCTCCGCACCGTCGACCAACCCAGGCGTGCCTGCTTGTGAGAGTCGCTGATCATCCGGCCCAGCTCGGTCGACTGGAAGTGGGGGACCGAGTGGAGGTGGACGTCGGCGGCGACGCCGGCGCGGTCCCGCAGGGACGAGAAGGCGTGGCTGAGGGTGTCAGGGTAGGGAGGGACCTGGCCGCCGGGCTCGTAGGAGAACACCAACGAGTCGCCCCCCGCCTCCACTCCCGATGCGACGGCCAGCTCGACCTGTGGTCGCGAAGGCGGCGGAGCTGGTCGGTGGTGGACCGTCCACGGAGATCCCGCGCACGCTCGCCCGGTCTTGGGTCCCCGGACCGTCACCCCGCCGGTGTAGGTAACCAGCGCCTCGTCGATCCGGACGGCCGACCCGTCCCAGGCTACGTCGTCTTACCGCAGCGCGCCCGCCTCCCCGCGGCGCATCCCGCTGGCGGCCACCAGGCAGACGAAGGCCGGCACCCGCGGGTCTCGGTCGTCACCCGCTGAGGAGAAGAGGAGACGGACCTCCTCGGCGGAGGGCGACCGCACCGCCGACGCTTCTCCGCCAGGGACCGCTCGGGTAGCTCGGTGTCGGTGATCGTGACCGGGAGCGTGGTGTTGCGCCACTTGCGGGCCAGCCGACAAGCACGGGGCAGGACGGCCCGAACGCAACGGACCGGCACCGACGCCTGTGAGAGCCCGGAGGTCTTCAGGTCCCGGAAGCAGCGCTCCACGCCGTAGGGCCCGAGGCCGGCGATCCGGCGCCGGCCAATCGAGTCCCGGATTAGGAGGGGGTCTGCTCATGCGAGTCCCCCGCCGTCACGGTGCTGCCCAGCGGAAACCACCCTCCCTCGGTGTGGCTGGGAGTGGTCCGGGATGACCGGCCGGGGACGCCAGGGGGACGCGAGAGGCGCCCAGTGATTGCCCGTTTGGTCCGTCAGCAAGTGAGCGTGGGTGAGACGTCCTTGAGCAACAGGATCAGGTGCAGAGCGTCGGTAGGCGACGGCTCGAAGCCGTAGCGAAAGTAGAAGCTCTTCGCGTCTTCGTCCTTGGCGTGCACCAGTAGGCATACGACCCCGACTACATCTGCGGCTCGCTTCACCTGCTCGAGGGCGGATCGGAGCATCGCCGCACCGAGGCCCTTCCCCTGGTATCTGATGTCGGTGGCGAAGCGTGTCAGGAGCACCGCTGGCACCGGATTAGGCATATTGCGCTTCGCACGCCCCGGCAGGTCGGCGTGGACGACAGATGCCGTCGCCAAGGAGAAGTAGCCGACGACACGGCTGTCGGCCTCGACGACGTAGGTACGGGCTGCGCCCGAGACCTGGCTGGCCGCAGCTCGCCTCACGAGCCACTCGTCGAGAGCATCCTTGCCGCAAGTAAACCCGGCCAGCACGTGGCCGTCGCGAAGCGGGATCGGCCGCTTCCAGTCCGCCAAGGAGTCAGTCAGCCCAAGGCTCAGGCTGGGCGAACAGCTCGTCGAGCGCAGGCCTGTGAACCGCCGGCCGATCCAACAGCGCCTGGAACTCGGTCCAAGCGGCCTCGTCCAGCTCGAAGTATCGCCGATCTGCCAGATCGTTCTTGGCTGCAGAGACTGCGTGACGCACGACATAGTCGGTGAGCGTCTCGTGTGATGCTTTCGCGGCGCGCTGGATGACCAGGCGCTGGTGAGGAGAGACCCTCAGCTGGAGACGATCACTCCGCGACTCGGCCATGAAAGGCAGTGTACGCCCCTTGGCAGTACGTCAGCAACGGTGGCTGAGCTGCCGGTGACCGCAGCCCGCTCATGGCGCCGGCCCCCTGACGGCCCAGCGCCCGTCGGTGCACCGCTGCCAGCGCAGGGCCCGACGAGCGGACGGCCGGGACCCGCCCACGTCCTGCGTTCCCGAAGGAGCCTCGATCCTCTGACACGCTGGGCGACGAACATCGTCGACCTACAAGATCGGGCTGAGCTCGTCGCCGCCGATCCGTGACGACGACTTCGCCACGTTCTGCCGGCACCGCTTCGAGCGCCTAGCGAAGGCCATCGAGGAGGCGATGGGCAAGCCCGTCAACCGGGCGTCGGACGACGACCCGCTCATGCAGTCGGCACCGGCCGACCCGTCGACCGCCATCAAAGCGCTCATGAGTAGCGGCGAGTCGAAGGTGCTCGAGTTCAAGTCGACTGGCCGGGTCAACCTCCACACCAATGTCGTGGACCCTGCGATCGAGTGGTCGGCGCTCAATCGCTCGCAGCCTTCGCAAACTCCTACGGCGGCACCCTCCTTCTCGGCGTCGCCGACGACGGGGAGGTGTGCGGCCTCCAACCGGATCTCGCCACAGTGAAGGGCCACGACCTCGACGGATGGGAGCTGTGGCTGACCGGCGCCGTCGCCAACTGCATGGGAAAAGCCTTTGAGGCCCAGGTCGATGTCACCTTCGCCACCCTCGCCGGGGGAGTCGTGGCACGCATCGATGTGGGGCCGTCACCCAAGCCCGTGTTCGCCAAGAAGGAAGGGAAAGATGTGTTTATGGTGCGCACCAACAACTCCACGCAGGAACTGACCGGCCAAGCTGCGCTCGACTACCAATTGAGCCGCTGGCCCGCCTGAAAGCCTCCGCGGGTTAGGCGGCGCGTGGCCGGCGTCACGAAAGCGGACCCTCCTGGGTTTACGAGAACTGGACCCACACCTTCGCCGAGGTGCACGTTGGCGCCGGCGCGTTCTGCAACGACGGCAGGGGCGTCCAAGGCCGGGGATCGACTACACCAAGTGGACGTCGGCTCGGACCATTCCCTCGTGGCTAGCCTGAGGCTTCGCTCGTCGAGCGTGTCAGCTGCGGCGGGCGGGGCAGCGGTCGGGTCCGGGGTGTCAAGGGTCGCGGTGAGCCATTCGCCGAACGGGGCGGGCGAGGTTCCGCATGCCTCGGCGTAGGTATCCCGGAGGTTGGACCACCCGGGTCTGGGTCCCAAGTGGGGGCAGTCGGCCCGGTGGAGCGTGAGGTAGGTTGAATACTGCGGCCGTCGAGCGCAGCGCTGGTTGAGTTCGGCTAGCTGGTGGTGCAATGCCCGGTGGTGGCCTACGCGAGGGCGGCGCCGCCGTGAGGTCGCGCGGTTCCACGTCGCAGAGGTAGGAGCGAGCGACCTCGTCGAGAATGGGCACGAGAGCGGGCTCTTGCGGTGCATGACCTCGGTCATGCGGGGGACGCCCCCGCGAGCAACCCCGAGAGGGATAACCGAGCCCGAGAGGAGAATCGAACTCCTGACCTACGCATTACGAGAGGGTCTGCTTGCGCCAATCCCAGTCCGTCAGGATGCTGACCAGCGGGAACAACCGTCTCTGGGTGTGGCTGGGAGTGGTCCGTAATCACTGGCCGGGGACGCCAAGGGGACGCGAGATGCACAATGTGACCCCCACTCGCGCTTCGTCAGATTCAGAGAGATGCCAGGCAGAGCACGAACGGATTGGAGCGCACCGTCGGAGGATCTTTCGAGCACCTCAGTCCACCGAGCCGCGTGGGACGACCCATTGGTGGGCAACTCGAGTATCGGCCGTCGCGAGGATCTCGAAGTCGCTGTCGTAATGGAGGACCGTCAGGCCATGGTCGACGGCGGTGGCTGCGATGAGGAGATCCATGGGACCGACTGCGCGGAGGTGTCCAGCTCGGGCCAGCGAAGCCTGCAACTCCAAGGCGATCACACCGATCTCATCGACGAGCGGAGCGCGGCTGTAGGTCGCCGCTCGGTCGTTGCGAACGCTGAAGTACTCGGCGGGGCTCTGCGCCGAGAAGAGCACCTCAAGGTCGACCTGCGGGCACGACCACAGCAGGCCGGCGGCCAAAGCCGGGTCCAGTACACCTGCGACGCTGGCCTCGTCCCAGCGGGCAAGCGCCGACTTGTCGGCGAGGTAGCCCACCGTCATCGTCTGAGCACGTCAGCCACGTCGTCGTCGAGGAGTCGCCGATAGAACCCGGCGTGCCCACGCTCGATCTCAGCCACGACGGCATCGGCTCGACGGGCAGTGGCGACGACCGCCTTGAGCGCCTGGTTGATCGTCTCCTTCTTGGTTGCCGTCCCGAGCACGACCTTTGCGGCCTGCAGGGCGTCATCGTCAAGGTCCACCATCGTTTTGCCCATATCTCTCACCTCGTCGAAAAGTATATACCGAAGCCAGTCGAGAGGTGTACGTGGGGCGCGGTTGTGGGCGGAGCGGCGTGGGCACCGCTCCCTGGTCTTGTTCGGTCACCGCCTGTGCGGCCAGAGGTTCGGAACGGAAGCGTACGCACCCGGCGTTCGGCGCCTGGCGAGGACTCCGCATAGGAGGCGACCCGTCTGCTGTTGTTCTTGGGGGCGCCCTGTTGCGTTGGCGCTGAAGTCGTGGTCTCATCGCCGGCGACCGTCTCGGACGCGCGGGCCTATCGCATCGCTAACGCACCGTCCGGACGGAGAGCGTGACCTACGCACGCACCTGAAGGGCTCGTCAGCCACGATTGCCGACGACCAGAACCGACTTGGCGGCATCGTACCTGGTCAGGGCCTGGCGCCCCATCCGCTTTGGCTCCCCAACGTCGGAAATTATGGCCCCCAGGTCCCTTATGCGTCCCCGCCGGAGCGACTCCGCTTAGGCCACCGAGACTCGCGGGAGGCCCTTGACCTGCGGCAATGTCGAGCCCGAGAGGAGAATCGAACTCCTGACCTACGCATTACGAGTGCTCGACGCGGCGTGCCGGACGGTCTCGTCGCGTCGCCTGCGATCACGTTGTAGCTGGTCAGAGGGGGTGGCGACACAGTCGGTCGAAAGGAGTGGTGCAAACCGAGACGCGTCGGGACCAGTTTGTTGGGACAGATGTTGGGACAGGCGTTGGGACGCCGCCGCCCTCCAAACGCTCGCGAGGCCGAAGGTGGCATCATGAAGTCATGTCTAATGACCCGGCCGACATGGTGACGATCGACCCTGCGGTCTGTCACGGCAAGCCGTGCGTCAGAGGCACCCGGATCCTGGTGACCACCGTCCTTGATTCGCTGGCATCAGGAGACACCGAGGCCGAGATCATGGCCGAATATCCTTCGCTGACCACCGAAGGGATCCGGGGAGCTCTCGCCTACGGGTCGTGGCTGGCCCGTCAAGAGGTCCATCGCCTGGAGCCCTCCGGCCGTTGAGGCAACGATGAGGTTCAAGCTCGACGAGAACCTCCCCTACCGCGCCGCCCACACATTCGTCGAGGCCGGCCACGACGCCGACGCGGTCTACGACGAAGACCTCGCTGGGCAGCCCGACGAGGTCGTGCTGGCGGCCACCGTATCGGAGGACCGGGTGTTGGTGACGCTGGACCTCGACTTCTCCGATCTTAGCGCCTACCCGATCGGAACCCACTGCGGGATCGTCGTCCTGCGTCCGCTCGACGACAGCCGAGCAGCAACGCACGCGAGGCTCATGACTTCGCTCACCAGCACTTTCGCATGTTCGGGCAGTCAGAGGCCCTTCGGCTCGACCAGCTGCGCCGGGATGCGACCGGGTTTGACCGGCTGCTGTGGCACGAATGTGGCACGGCTCAGGCGTCGCGGGAGGGCTGAGCGCCAGGCTTGTCGGGCGGCGGGGTTGTCGGCCCGTGCGCTCATCCCGGAAGGTAGGAGCGGAGTCCCGGCGCATCAGCCGCTACGAGACCGCCAAGCTCACACCTTCCATCCCGGCCCTCGTCCGCCTAGCCGAAGCGCTCGACACCTCAATCGACTACCTCGTGATCGACGACGCCCCCCGGCGTCCCCTCCAAGGCGCCGAGCTCCACCTGGCCGAAGGCATCATCGAACTCGGCCAACTCGACGACACCGACCGACAAGCGGTGCTCCGCATCATCGAAGGCCTGATCGCCAAAACCGGGTCAAAGCAGCCTTCTGCCAAGCCAGCTGAGGGCCTAGCCCGCTGGCTTCGGAGGACGGAACCCAAATCGGCGCTCCACCCAGTCATCACCGATCGCCGCGATTTCCTCCTCGGCTCCGGGATTCTCTCGAAGTCGCTCGACCGCTGTGTCCCAACGCTGAGTGATGAACTCGACTTGCTGTTCGATGTTCGCCAGATCACCGGCAAGCGGATACCCGTCGAGCCACGCCTCCCACTGCTCCGGATGGAAGGTTCTGCCTGAGATACCGATTCCCAGGGACCATTCCCCTCGGGTAACCGTGACCTTCACGGTCCGGTCACCTCCCATAAAAACCGCATACTGGTTGTTCGGATCGGAGGCCCTCTCCTCCATCACGGTGAAACCACGGTCGGTCAGCCACTTGACCAGACGGTCAATGGCGCCAGGGGCGGAGCGGAGATCTAGCACGCTGATCATCCACCCGGTGGCAAGATCATGGCGCCGTCCGGACTTGGAGTGAATCCCTGTTTCAGGAGGTACTCGATCTCTTGCCCGTAGCCACCCGTGAGATTTTCGACCGTGAGCGGCGAGGCAAGCCGGATCTGACTTACCCGCGCGATCGCCTGGTCTAGGAACTGCTGATTCCGAGCCCACTGTTCCGCCGGAGACATCGCGTTCCAGGCCTCATCAGACATGCTGAAGGTACGGGCACCGGTCTGAGCCCCAAGATCTACATACGCCGGGTACTTGCCCAACGAGATCGCGTCAGGAACGTTCCCACCGAGGGTGTCAACAACGGCTCCGTCAGAGCCCGCAACGAATCGGGCACCGCCGCCGGCTGCCAACTCTGCGCCTTTGGGGAGGAGGCCGCTGCCCATCTCGGTGATGCTGCCGGCGAATCCGACGGTGCCGGCGGCGCCGACGGTGCCGGCGGCGCCGACGGCGCCTTGTAGTCCGGCTTGGAAGGATGTGAGGAACGAGCAGCCGTTGCGTGCGTCTTGGATTTCGGTGGCGTAGCCGTTGATGGCTTGGTAAGCGGGGTCGGCGTATTGGATTATCTGCGAGATGGTGGAGTGGTGTTGAGCTGCGCTGTAGAGCGGGTTTGCGTGGCTCCACGGATCGAGCGCGCAGTACCAGCACGCTCCGGTCGGGTCGACGTTGTTGATGGGATTGTCGCCGGCGTACTGGTAGGGCTGCTGGGTTTGTGAGACGAGTGGGTCGACGGAGAGGAAGGTGTCGGTGGATGGGTCATACCAGCGTGCTCGGAGGTAGACCAGGCTGGTGGTTGGGTCCTGGTATTGGCCGTCGTAGAGGAGCGGCGTGGCTGGTGTGCCGGTGAGGGCGGGTGTGCCGGTGGCGGAGTAGGTGAGCGTGGTGGTGACGGCGCCGCTCTGGTTGGTGAGGGCGCGGGTAGATCCGGTCTGGTCGTGGAGGTAGTAGCTGGGGGTGTTGGTGGTGGTGTTGAGCTGTTCGACGGGGAGGCCGTCGGGTCCGTAGACGTAGTTGTTGGTGCTGTCGGCCAGGAGGAGCGGGACGCTGAGTGTGGTGTCCCAGGTGAGTGTGGTGTTCTGCGCGGCGGCGTGGCTGGGGGTGGTGATTTGTGTTTGAAGGAAGCCGCTGGCGTTGTAGGCGTTCGTTTCGGTGGCGGCGGGGGTGGTGACGGCGGTGAGTTGGGCGGCTTGGTTCCAGCCGTAGGTGGTGGGCGGCCCGGTGGCTGGGGCGGTGATGATCCGTTCGCCGGCGGGGTTGTAGGTGTAGGTGGTGGCCCCTGTGGGGGTTGTGGCGCAGCCGGACGGGGCTGGGCTGATCGGCGCGGGGGTGGTCCAGCACAACTGGCCGGCTGGGTCGAAGCCTCGGTTGGTGGTGGGTGTGGCGGTGGGGTTTCCGGCTGGGTCGTATGTGTAGGCGGCGCTGTCGACTGACGCGAGCTGCCCGAGTGCGCTGTAGCTGTAGGTGGCTGCAGTATTGGTGGTGCCCCCGGTGGTGGTGGGGGCGGAGTCGGTTTGGGATACGACTTGCTGAAGATTGTTGCGGGTGGTGGCGTAGGAGGCGAGTGTCGAGGTGGCTGTGGTGTCGGTGATGGCGGTCGGGTTGTTGGCTGGGTTGTAGGCGACTGTCGAGGTGATCCCGTTCGGCAGGGTGGTGCTGGTCTGGTTGCCGGCCGGGTCGTAGCCGAAGGTGGTGGTGTGGGCGAGGGGGTCGGTGAGCGAGGCGAGTTGACCGGCGGGGTCGTAGGTGTAGGTGACGGTCTGGCCGTTTGGATAGGTCAGCGACGTCCGCTGCCCTGCCGGGTCGTAGCTGTACGCGACCTTGGTACCGGTGCCGTTCGCGACAGCGGTGAGTCGGCCGACGCGGTCGTAGGTGTTGGTCGTCGTTCCGGTGGAATCGGTGGTGGTAGCGATCTCTCCGGTCGGGGTGTACGTGTACGCGAGGGAGTGGGTGATTCCGTCGCTGTAGGAGACGGAGGCGACTTGGTTGAGGGCGCTGTAGGTGGTGGTGGTGGTTCGGCCTGCCGGGTCGGTGATCGTGGTCTGGTTGCCGGCAAGGTCGTAGCTGTAGGTGGTGGTGCGGTTATCGGGGTTGGTCGTGGCGAGCTTGCGGCCGTCCGCGTCGTAGGTGGCGGCGGTGATTTCGCCGTTGGCGTCGGTGACCGAGATGCGGTTGCCGTCAGGGTCGTAGCTGTAGGCGAGGCTGGTGTTGTCCGGGTTCGTGACTCCGACAAGCCGGTTGGCTGGGTCGTAGCTGTAGGTAGTGGTATGACCGGCTGGGTCGGTGACCGAGGTTTTGTTGCCGACCGGGTCGTAGCTGGTGGTGGTGGCAGCCCCCGCCGGGTCGGTGATCGACGTGATCCGGTTCAGGCTGTCGTAGGCGGTGGTGGTGGTGTGGTTGTCGGCGTCGGTAGCGGTGAGCCGGTTGCCGTTCGGGTCGTAGCTGTAGGTGATGGTGTGATCGTTGGCGTCGGTCACCGACACGGGACGGTTGTCGGCGTCGTAGATGGTTGTGGTGGCATGACCATTAGGGTCGGTGATCGAAGTCCGGTTGCCTGCGGCGTCGTAACCGCTGTCGGTGACCGCTCCCGTAGGGTCGGTGACCGATGTGGGTCTACCGAGATCGTCGTAGGCGGTAGTGGTGGCGTTGCCGTTCTGGTCGGTCCGGGTGGTCCGGTTTCCGTCCAGGTCGTAGCCGTAGCCGACAGTGCTGCTATCGGCATATGTGATGAGAGTCAGCTGGCTGTCGCCGTTGTAGGCGTAGGTGGTGGCGTGGTTGTCGGGGTCGGTGACCGACACCTTGTTTCCGTCAAGGTCGTAGGCGGTGGCGGTGGTTGCACCGGTAGCGGTGACAGTCTTGGTCAGCCAGCCGTGTCCGCCGTAGCTGTAGGCGGTGGTGTAGGAGGTCGGGTTTCCGCCCGGCACGTTTCCTCGCGGTGACACCTGCGAGGTCTTTTGACCTAGGACGTTGTAGGCGTACGTGGTCTTGTTGCCGTCAGCGTCGGTGGATGACACCTCGTTGCCGTAACGATCGTAGGTGTAGGTGGTGGTATGGCCGTCGGGGTCAGTCACGGTGGTCGGCAACCCCGGGTTACTGCTGTCGCCGTAGCTGTAACTGGTGGTCCGAGTGCCTCCGCCGGTGATCGGCGTCGAAGACGACAGCACGTTCCCAGCTGCGTCGTAGGTGTTGGTCGTCGTCACCCCGTTGCGGTCGGTGACGGCGGTCGGTTCGTTGAAGCCGTTGTAGCTGGTGGTGACCGACTTGCCCAGGGCGTCAGTGGTCGATGTCCGGTTCCCGTTCCCGTCATAGGCGGCCGTGGTTTTGTGGTTGTTCGGGTCGGTCGTCGATGTCACCCCTAAGGTGGCCGGGTCGTAGGTGTAGGACCAGGTGGCGGCCTGGGATGTTCCCGCCGCCGCAGTTTTGGTGGCCACTTCCCCGTCGTTGACGGTGTAGGCCGTCACGATCCCTTTCGGGTCCGTGACCGACGTCGTTCCAGACATCGAGTTCGGGTTGATGTCGTAGGACCATGACGTGGTTCTTCCCGCCCCGTCCGTCTGGGAGATGACCCGCCGCGAGGTATCGAACGTGTTGGTGGTGACATGTCCGACAGGGTCGGTGATCGACGTGAGGAGATGGTTGGTGTCGTAAGCGTACGTCGTGACCCCACCGCCGAGATCAGTTACCGATGTGAGGTTGCCGTTGGCGTCGTAGCCGTACGAGACCGTGCGGCCACCGGGATCGGTCACCTGCGCCACGAAGCTGCCATTGTAGGTGAACGACAGTGTCCGCCCCGACGGATCCGTAACCGAGATCAACTGTCCCGAACCGTTATAGGCGAGGGTTGTCGTGTTCCCGTTGAGATCTGACTCGGTCACCAGCTCGCCCGCCGCGTTGAACTCGAAGACGCTGGTCTTCTTGCGGGTGAAGGTCCACGTGCCGTCGCTGTTGTGGACCAACGCTGCCAGCACCCGCGACGGCGCCTGCCAGGTCCCGTCCGGCTGTTGCACGAACCGCACAACCGAACCGGACTCCTGACGCACGTCCATAACACCGGCCCCCATAGACGGGTCGGGATACAGCAACATGCCATAGCTGTCCGACCATCCATACCCGAACGGTCCCTCGATCTCCGAGCTCAACGATCCGTACGTACGAGACATGTCCAGTCCTGGGCCCCTCCCGGGTACCCGCACATCGGTTGCGGCTGTATCGAACTCGCCGGTCACGGTATTCACGGGGTCACCCGAACACGGCTGACAACTGCCCAACTCGGCGCCATTCGAACCACCCGACGACTCCAGGGGCAGAATCGGGCCGCCGGCAGCAGATGGGGCAACCGTAGACCCAACCATCCGAACCCGATTATTACCAGTATCAGCTGCATAAAGCCGACCGGTTCCATCAGACACCAGCCCTTGGAGGTCATCAAACAGCGCCGCCGTACCCATGCCGTCCGTATAACCGGTTACCACGCCGCCTGACGCATTGGTGGCTCCTGCTGCGATGATGGCGTAGTTGCCGGTGGTGGTGTCGTAGCGGCGGATGCTCGCTGACCCCGCACCCACCGCGTACAAGTATTGGCCGGCTTGGACCAAGGGTTCGTTGCCGCCGCCCCCGTTCGACAGCTCGTTGCCGTCATCAGCAACGAACGTCGAGAACGTCGAAGACCCGTAGGCCAGCGACAGCACAGGCGCCGTGTTCGTTCCGTTGGTGTTGATCGCCCCCTGCACCCACAAACCGCTCGTGCCCGCTGCTATGCCGTGCAACCATGTCCCCGACGGGGCCGAGGCCACAGTCACCAGTTGGTCGGTCGCCAAGTCCACCCGGTAGACCGCACCGATATCAGCAACATACAAGTTGCCGTCAGAGCCCCACGCCACTGACTGGAGATACGAGCCTCCCGGCCCGGAACCAACCAGCGTAGACGTCGCCCCCGACGACAGGTCCATCCGCCGCAACCGCCCCGAATCCGTAAAATACAAAGCCGACCCATCAGTGGTCATGCTCGAGACCAAAGACACCCTCACCTGCGACGGGTCCGAGGAATCCGTCGAGCCGCCGTTGGGGACCAACGTAGATGTCGCCCCCGACGACACGTTCACCGTCTGGATCGACGGACCCCCAACATACAAGTCCGACCCCACCAACACTTCCGCCGCCGGCGACCACACCGACGCCGCCGAACCAACCCCACTCACATCGTTCCCCTGCCCAGAACCAGCCAACGACGACACCAAACCCGGATCGATGCTCACAGTCGAAGTCACGTCCGGTGGGACTGTCGCCTGTGCCTGACCGGCGACCACCGCACGCACCCGATTGTTATAAGTATCCGCGACGTACAGCGTCCCGGAACCATCGGACAACAAGCCTTGAATATCGTTGAACCACGCCTCGTAGCCAGTCCCGTCACGGAACCCAGGCGACGTGTTCCCGGCGATGATGGCGTAGTTGCCGGTGGTGGTGTCGTAGCGGCGGATGCTCGCTGACCCCGCACCCACCGCGTACAAGTATTGGCCGGCTTGGACCAAGGGTTCGTTGCCGCCGCCCCCGTTCGACAGCTCGTTGCCGTCATCAGCAACGAACGTCGAGAACGTCGAAGACCCGTAGGCCAGCGACAGCACAGGCGCCGTGTTCGTTCCGTTGGTGTTGATCGCCCCCTGCACCCACAAACCGCTCGTGCCCGCTGCTATGCCGTGCAACCATGTCCCCGACGGGGCCGAGGCCACAGTCACCAGTTGGTCGGTCGCCAAGTCCACCCGGTAGACCGCACCGATATCAGCAACATACAAGTTGCCGTCAGAGCCCCACGCCACTGACTGGAGATACGAGCCTCCCGGCCCGGAACCAACCAGCGTAGACGTCGCCCCCGACGACAGGTCCATCCGCCGCAACCGCCCCGAATCCGTAAAATACAAAGCCGACCCATCAGTGGTCATGCTCGAGACCAAAGACACCCTCACCTGCGACGGGTCCGAGGAATCCGTCGAGCCGCCGTTGGGGACCAACGTAGATGTCGCCCCCGACGACACGTTCACCGTCTGGATCGACGGACCCCCAACATACAAGTCCGACCCCACCAACACTTCCGCCGCCGGCGACCACACCGACGCCGCCGAACCAACCCCACTCACATCGTTCCCCTGCCCAGAACCAGCCAACGACGACACCAAACCCGGATCGATCGGAGGGGGTGCACTGGCTGCCGCCAGCCTCGCACCTCCCGCAAGTCTGCGCAGTTGGGTAGGGCTTGGCAAAGGCCGGATAGCAGCTGGTGAAGTCGTCCCCACAACCTGAGGGTTCCAAGCGCCGAGGGCAGACCTCGCCAACACAGGCCGCAACCATGCCTGGCTCGACGGGAGACTTTCCCGGCCGAGACTCACCACTCGCGACCAGGCCGCCGCCGGCTTGAGGAGAGCGGACGCGGGACCTTGCCGTGCGTAATTTCGCTGTTGGGCACTCCGCCTAGGGAAAGGCGCCTGATCCCGCTTCGTGTCTTGTACGCCCGATACCGCAGCTCTCGCCTGGCTAGGTCCGGGCTGACCACTCCGTCCTGCCAGCGCCTGACCAACGCTTACGGCAACGACTAGGGCAAGTAGGGTCCCGACGACACGCCACACCAACACGGGAACGAGAGCCCCCGCCCGCAGGTCGTGCGGCAGCTTCGTTCCACTGTCATCTAGCCCCACCGTGGCCTCCCCGTCCCTGCCAGCAGGCATCCCGGCGGCCTGAGCGGCCTAGCATAGAGAGTCACGCAGGGTGCTGCAAGGGACACATTCGGTGTAGTGGGTATGAGACGTGAACAAAGCGGGGGCATCTCCCACTATCTCCTAGCCCGGACAGACCGGCCCAGGGGACCTGCCGTTCGAGTCAATGACCATAGCGCTATTGCAGCCCAACGCCGATGTCCTGGTTTAGGTCGAGAGGAAGGGCGTCGACGGGGGCGGTGGGCGACACACCGGCGAGTTGGAGCGCTCGTTCGATGGCTGCTTGTGCGCGCTTGCGGTGCCCGAGGGCTTCGGTGGCCTTGGCCGCGCTGTCGGGTCCGAGGGGCCGGTGCTCGTCGCGGATGCCCCATCGTTCCCGGTAGGCGGCGACGGTCGAGATAGCCTGCATCCAGGCGTCGCGAGCGTTCGGGTCGGTTGGCGGAGGGCAGAGGCGGCGGACCCAGACGTGGCCGCTTTCGACGGCGTGGGCGGCGAGGTCGGCTGCCCTGTGCTGCATCGCCTGGTCTCGTTCGTTGAGTGCTCGGGCCATATTCGGGTCGGTGACTCCGACGGCTCGGGGGATGAGCCCGGCGATCAGGTTGGTGGCCGCCGGGCGTCTGCTGGCCGCGGCGGCGACCCAGCGGTCCACCCGGTCGTGCAGCACCGCGGCGGGGTCGTCGGCGTCGGTGAGCGGCCGGGCGGCAACCAGTTTCGGGAACGTCGCCTCGACGTCGAGGCCGCGGGCTTCGGCGTCGCGGAGCGCGGCGAGGAGAGGGCCGTAGGCGTCGGTGGTCCGCACCTGTTCCAGCTGATCGGTGTCGAGCCCAGAACGTTCGAACAGGGCCTCCCAACGGGCGGCCTGGGCGGCCCGGGCAAGGGTCTGGTACTCGCCGGCGAGAACGGTGAAGTCCTCCGCACGGTGCTGTGCCCGGCGCAGGGTCTCGTGCGCTGAGACGTCGGCTCCTTCGTTGGCGAGGACCCCGGCGAGCACTTCGCCGGCTATCTGGGGTTGGGTCATTCCGTCGTGGGAGGTTTGTGGGTCGGGGTCGTAGCTGGTGTCCACGTACAGCCGGTTGGACTCGCGGCCGCGGGTGGCGGCGACGTAGAGGACTTCCCGGGTGGTGGTGGGCGAGACCATGGCGTGGGCGGTGTCGACGGTGCGGCCCTGCGCCCGATGCGCGGTGGTGGCATAGGCGAGTTCGACATGCGCAGCGGCGTAGTCGGCGGGCAGCACCACCTCACCGCTACCGCCCGCACGTCGGACGGCCATGCTCCCATCGGTGTTGGTGGCTGTGACCGTCCAGCGGTCCCCGTTCTTCACCCACCGCCGCCCGGTGGCCAGCAGCCGGTTGTTGGCGCGGGTGATGACCTCGTCGCCTACCCCGACACGCTGCCCATCTCCGATGGCGACCCCTTCGTCGACGACGGCTCCGGCGGCGACCCGGTCGGCCCGGGCCCGACGGTTCAGTTCTGCCACCGTCGCGGCATCCGCCGCGACCATCAGGCTGGAGCAGCCGGCGTCGATGTCAGCCTTCCACCCCTGGTAGAGGCGCTCCAGCATCTCGGTGCGGTCTCCTCCGGCTACCCGGCCGTGCCCGGTGTAAGCGTCGATCGCCGACCCGCTGCCGAGGCGCAACTCGACACTGGCGGTCTTCTCCCAGTCGGAGCGGAACCGACGGACATCGACCAGCTCAGGGGCCAGGTCGCCCCGGTCGGCGACGACCAGGGAGAAGGCCCCGCCGGCCTCGACGGCGGACAGCTGGGCCCAGTCACCCACCAGGAGCACCTTCGCTCCGGCGTCACCGGCCGCTGTGACCAGTTCGTCGAGGGCGAACGTGCCTGCCAGGCTGGCCTCGTCCACGACGACCAGCTGGCCGGGATACAAGCGCCGCTCTTCGACGGCCCGGTCGAGCTTTTCTACCTGGTTGGCCAGCTTCCGGGCGCCGGCGGAAGAGGGATGAGCCTGCCTGGCAAGTTGGTCGGTGAGATGGTTCCGTCGGGCGACCAGCTCAGGGATCCGCCGCCATTCGGTGAGCCACTTGGCGGTGTTCTCGGTGTCGATCCCGAGCTCGTCGCCGAGCACCTCTGCTGCCGCGGCGGACGGGGCGAGGCCGATCACCGAGCCGGTCCCATACTCGGCTTCCCACCCCGCTCGCAGGCCGGTCATGGTGGAGGTCTTGCCGGTGCCTGCCGGGCCGACGAGCACGTCGAGGACCCGGCCGGAGGTCGCGATCTTCTCGACCGCCAGCGCCTGATCGAGCGACAGTCCATGGTCACGGCCGGGCAGGTTGACCTCCGCCACGGTCGCTATCGTCGCTACCAAAACAACCGGGGCGCCCACGGTTCTGCCGGCGGTGAGCAGCCGGGCTTCGGCGTCGAGCATGGCCTGGGTGGTGTACGCGATCCGGCTCTCAGGGTGCAGCCGGGACGACCCGTCGGCGCGGCTGTAGCGCGTCGGGGTGTGGTGCATTGCCGGCGGGGTCAGCGCCAGGGACCGGCCGACAGCGAGATCGGTGATGCGCTCCGCGACCAAAACGCGGTCGTCGGGGCTGGCGAAGCGCACCCCGTGCAAGGTCCGGTGCGTCTCGGCGAGGAGATTCTGGCGGCCGTAGGTGGCGTGCCGCTCGGCCACCCCCGAGAGCACGGCTTCGGCGGCGTCGGCGAGGATCGGATCGGCCAGGTCGTCGACCCGCAGCAGCGGCAGGTCGTTGCGGTCCTTCAGGCTCGCCACCCACGCCACCTGCTCCGCTCCGACATGCCCGGCCGCTCTTGTCCGCCAGCCGTCGGTCAGCTCGCCGAGGCTGGCGTGGGTCTTGTCGGAGCGGGTCGCGAGGGTCGCCTGCTGTGCGAGGCGCATGTCCTCCACCGCAGAGGCGCCCCGGCCGTGGACGGCGAGGAACTGTGCCCGTAGCCGCTGGTTGTGCTCGGCGATCTGGGCGGCCCGCTGGGAGAACTCGGCCATCAATGCCTCGGGGACCCCGGCGATCTCGTAGCGGGGCCGGCTCGAATGTCGCCGACCTCGGGCGTCCCAGCCGACCCCGAGCGCCCCGGTCAACAGGTCGGAGAGGACGCCGTGGTGCAGTTCGGAGAGGGTGGTGGTCGCCTTAAAGATCGACCGGGAGTCGAGCGTCCGCCACTTGCCATCGGAGAGCGATCGGGCTCGGTTCCAAACGACGTGGTCATGGAGTTGAGGGTCGTCCGCCCTTGACGTCCAGTGGGTGAACGCGGCCGCGATCACCCCGGAGATGTCCTCCTCGACCATGCCCTGGGAGCCAGAACGGGACCGGAACACGTGCGCCTCGGCGTAGGCGAGCACGTAGGCGACGGCCTGGCGGTGGCACTCGTAGATCACCGCCTTGGTCCCCTCATCCGCTAGCGCCCACGCCACCGACACCGACTTGGAGGGCGAGAAGGTGAGGTCGAACCCGGCGACAGGCACCGCGTTGCCCGGCACGCTCCTCGCCCCCGCGACCGACACCCCGCTGACCGGATCGGCGAGACCGGCGAGCATCAACTCAAGGTGGGCCTCGGTCACGGTCGTGCCGGTCTCCACGCCGTTGCCGCCGTCGAGGTCGGCGAGCCCGGCCCCGAGGAACACTCCCGGCGGGGTCCCCGAGGTGGCGTAGTAGCGGGCGAGACCGTTGGACCGCTCAGCCGCCCCGTCACCGGCGGCGACCGACTCCATCAGGTACCGGTAGCCGCCGCCCAGGCTGATACGCCGTATCGAAATCAACGTCCGGCTCCTCTCTGGAGCGGGCGAAACAGCGCGCTCCTACCCGGAGCCACCGGGCGGTCCAGGCTATGGAAAGCGCACTCCGCCGGCCCGGACAAGCCTGATGCTGCCCTCGCGGCAGGCGATACGGGCCGCTCCGAAGCGGAGCGTCACCGGCTCGACTTCGCCCGGTCCCCAGGGCGGCCGTCCTCGAGTGCCGACGGTGTAAAGCCGGAAATCCTGGTTTGGAAGGTCGACGGGCAGGGATGGGGTCGGTGGTGGCAGCAGGAGGAAAACGGGGATGCTGATTTCGGGCAAGGGAGCGTGGCATCGGCAGTTGGGGAATGGCGGCGTTGGTGGTGGTAGTCGGTGCAGGCCGAGTGTCGGTCATCGCGGGTCGGGCGAGGTGCTGGAACCGGCGCAGGGCACCAGCCGTCCTCGGCTGCCAGCGTCAAGTCGAAAGCGCCAAGCGACCGGTCGAGGCGCCGGCCACAGGCTCGCCAGAAAGACGGCTGAGCCCGCCGCCGGGCTCTACGCTGTTAGCGATGTCGACGATCGTGCACCTGAGCGAAGACCTTGCCGACCGCTTGGCCGCCGAGGCGGCCCGGCGGGGCGTGAGCGTCGACGAGCTGACCGCCGAGCTGCTCGCCGCCGGACTGCCCGCCGGTGAGGAGGTCGACGCTCTGGAGGCGTTCATCGGCTCGGGGGACTCCGGAGACCCGTCCTGGGCCGGGCGTGATACCCGCGAGCTGCGCGCCGAGGCTACGGCCCGGCGAGCCACCGGCTGAGCTGCTCGAGCGGTGCTGCTGGTCGACACCAACGTCTGGCTTGCGGCGGCCGACCGACGCTCCGACCGTCACAGCGACTGCGCCCAGGTGGTGCGCGTCCATTCCGGTGAGCTGGCCTCGACGGTCCCGGTGATCGCCGAGAGCTCCTGGCTGATCCTCGACCGCCTCGGTGCCGGCGCCCAAGCCGACTTCTTGCGCATGGTCGCCTCCGGCCGCCGGCGAGTGGTGGACCTGACCGGGGCGGACTGGTCCCGTTGTCTGGAGCTGGTCGAGGTCTACGCCGATCTGCGGCTCGATCTCATGGACGCGTCGATCGTTGCGGTGGCCGAACGGCTCGGGGTCGGCACCGTCGCCACGCTCAACCATCGAGACTTCACCGTGGTCCGCCCACGCCACCTCGATGCGCTCGAGCTGCTTCCCTGAGCCTTCACCTTCGGGTCCGGCGCCACCAGCGAGGCACCACCCATAGGGTGGACCGGCCAACGGTGACCATACAGAGGCCGCAGATTGCGACCTCGTAGAGGAGACCACCATGGTTGACCAGACGGAGCCAGACACCTGCCGCGCTAACCCCCGAATCCAACCGGCCGGCAGGGATGACGGCCTCACCAGCGGCGCCCGGGAGGTGAGCGACGATGGGATCGCATAGCCGGGGCCGGAGCCCCAGGCCGCTCCTCAGCGTCGAGGACGCCGCCGTGCTCCTGGGCCAGAGCCGTTCGTCGATCTACCGGGCCATCGACCGAGGCGACCTGCCGCTGCCGGTGTTCACGATAAACGGGCGCCTGCGGATCCCCCGCCGGGCCGTCGAGCGACTCCTCGACGGAGACGTCAGCCCCTACGCCGGAGCGCAGAGAGCCTCACTGCCCGCCGGCGCGCAGCAGGTGGCGCCGGGGTGACCGCCGGACTGCGCAGCGTGGCGCCACCCCGCACCACGGGCGGGTCCCAGGCGCCCGCTTGTCAGCCGAGAAGGGAGCCCATGTGCTCCGCCGCTCGCCGGTCCTCGGCCGATACCGCACCGGTGTAATGGCGGGCCATGTGCACCGTCGACCAGCCCAGGCGTGCCTGCTTCTGCGACTCGCTGATCACCCGGTCCAGCTCCGTCGACTGGAAGTGGCGAAGCGAGTGGAGGTGGACGTCGGATGCGACGCCAGCCCGGTCCCGCAGGGCCGAGAAAGCGTGGCTGAGGGTATCGGGATAGGGAGGGACCTGGCCGCCGGGCTCGTAGGAGAACACGAACGAGTCGCCCGCCACCTCCACTCCCGATGCGACGGCCAGCTCGACCTGGTGGTCACGGAGGCGGCGGAGCCGTTCGATGCTGGGGCCGTCCACTGCGATCCCACGCACGCTGGCCCGGGTCTTCGGTCCACGGACCGTCACCCCGCCGGTGTAGGTCACCAGCGCCTCGTCGATCCGGACCGCCGAGCCATCCCAGTCGACGTCGTCCCAGCGCAGCGCGCACGCCTCCCCGCGGCGCATCCCGGTGGCGGCCAACAGCCGGACGAAGGCCGGAACCCTCGGGTCACGGTCGTCACCCGCTGCGGCAAGGAGGAGGCGGACCTCCTCGGCGCTCGGCGAGCGCACCGCCGGGGCCTTCTCCGCCAGGGACCACTCGGGCAGCTCGGTGTCGGTGATCGGGTTCGGGAGTGTGTTGTTGCTCCACTTTCGGGCAAGTCTGCACGCCCGATGCAACACGGCCCGGACATAACGGACCGACGCCTGGGACAGCCCGGCCGTCTTCAGGTCCCGGAAGTAGCGCTCCACCTCGTAGGGGCCGAGGCTGGCGATCAGGCGGCGGCCGATCGAGTCGCGGATGTTGACCCTCCATACGCCCTCGTAGCGCCGTGTCGTGCTCGGCGAGAGGTCATCCCAGCCGTTGGCCTGCCAGGCCTCGATGGCGTCGTTGATGGTGGTGGCTGGACCCCACTCCCGAGCCGCCTCGTCCGGGACTATTGCCGGCGCCCGGTCCTGCTCCGCCGAGAGCCGGGTGAGTTCCCGCTGGGCGGCGCGCTTGGTCCCGCGAAACAGCACGCTGCGATGCCGCACCTTCCCCACAGCGTCCCGGCCCAGGTACACCCGCAGCTCCCAGGCATCCGACCCCCGATCCGTCCTCTGTCGAAGGCTCCCCGCCATCCCACTTCCTCCTCCCCAGCAGCCCCTTGTTGGGACAACTGTTGGGACAAGGTTACTGGGAGGGTGAGACATCTACCCGATCACCCTTCTGACCTGCCGTTATATGGAGCCCGAGAGGAGAATCGAACTCCTGACCTACGCATTACGAGTGCGTTGCTCTGCCGTCTGAGCTACTCGGGCCAGGTCGGCAACCATGCGCGCCGGCCGTCGGGTCAACTTAGCAGCGCGTGCTCCTGCTGATCAGACTGGCAGGCGATGGGACCCAAGCCGGGGGTTGGCCGGCGCATGCACCATCTCGTGTTGATCCACCCCGGGATTCGCTGGGTAGACCAACACGGGAGCGGACCGCCGGCGAAGGCGAGCGGACCGCCGGCGAAGGCGAGCGGACCGCCGGCGAAGGCGAGCGGACCGCCGGCGAAGGCGAGCGGACCGCCGGCGAAGGCGAGCGGACCGCCGGCGAAGGCGAGCGGACCGCCGGCGAAGGCGAGCGGACCGCACACAAGCCGACCACCACCACGCCAGGCGCCGAAGCGTCAGGCGCGAGCGGCGACCCCCGCCCCCACAGCGGCGCGCGGCGGTAGGGGCGACGGTCGTACCCGAAGCACCCGGGCCAGGCTGGCAGGCAGCCACCAGTTGAACCGGCCGAGGACGCCGACCAGGGCTGGTACCAGCAGGCAGCGCACCACCACCGCGTCGAGGAGGATGCCGGCACCGAGCCCTGTGGCCAGAACCTTGATGTCGGTCTCGGGGCCGGTCGACAGGGAAAGGAACGCGAGACACAAGATCAGAGCGGCGCTGCTGACCAGGCGGCCGGTGCGCCCGATGCCTGTGACCACGGCCGCGTCGGTGGATCCGGCGGCGTCGTATTCTTCCCGGACCCGAGACAGGATGAACACCTCGTAGTCCATCGACAGCCCGAAGAGGAACGCAAACACCATGATCGGTACCCACGTGGTGATGGACCCGGTGGCCGGGATGGACCAGATGGCGTTGGAGCCGTGCCCTTCCTGCCAGACGAGCACCATCGTCCCGTAGGCCGCGGCCATTGACAGGAGGTTGAACACCACTGCTTTGATCGCAAGCACCAGCGATCGGAACGCTCGGGCCAGCAGGATCAGGGTGGCGAGCCCGATGAGGCTGAGCATGAGCGGGAAGCTGCCGTAGACGGCGTGGATGAAGTCCGCTTGGTTGGGTCCGACGCCGCCGACTCCGATGACGCCGGGCTGGTTCTGGAGCGCGGCGCGCAGGGCTGAGACGGTAGCCTTCCCGGCGCTGGAGCTGACCTCGGCGACTGGCACGACGTCGATGACGGCGGTCCCGCTGCGGTGCCATGTTGCGCCTCGGGGGGCGAGCACGGTGTCGACTCCTGGCACCGTGGCGGCACGCGCCGCGACTGCGGGGGCGGAGGCTTGGGAGACGAGGACCTCGACTGGGACCAGGGCGCCAGTGGGTACGCCTCCGGCTTGTAGGGCGGCCAGGGTGTCGTGGGCGGTGCCTTTCTGGGCGAGGGCGCCGGCGGACGGCTCGCCGAGGCGGATGGAGAGGAGGGGCACGATCAGAGCCAACAGGATGACGGCCCCGAGGGTTGCGGCCAGGCGCCGGCGCCTGAGCACCAGGCGGGCCCATGCGGTCCACGGGCGGCTAGCGGTGGCTTCGTGGCGGACCTTGGGCCAGTCGATCTTCGGGCCAGCCTTAGCCAGGATCACCGGAAGGAGCGTGACCGCGACCGCGATGCTGACGAGCGGGATGAAGAAGCCGGCGAAGCCGACGTTGCGGAGGAACGGCACCGGCAGCACGACGAGCGCCAAGAGGCTGATGGCGACGGTCAGCCCGGAGAAAACGACTGCTCGTCCGGCCGCAGCCATAGCTCGGATGACTGCGGTTTCGTTGTCAACTCCAGATGCGGTCTCCTCCCGCCAGCGGGTGACGACCAGCAGGGAGTAGTCGATAGCGACCCCGAGCCCGATCAGGGCGACGAGGAATTCGACGATGAAGCTCACCGAAGTGAAGGTGGTGAGAGCCAGGACGAGGAGGAAGGTGGTCGGGATGGCGACGGCCGCCATCAGCATGGGGATCAGGGCGATGAAGCTGGCGAAGACGAAGGCGAGCACCACAAGTGCCCCCACGGCGCCGAGCATGGTCTCGCTGAGGGCGTTGTTGCCGCTGGTGGCACCTTTGTTGCCGTTTTGCAGCTGGCCGAACCCGGTGACTGCGGTGTGCCAACCGGGCGGGGCCGCTTTGGCTGCGGCGGCGGGGATGGCCGTGGTGGGATCGGTGCCACCGAATTTCAGGTTGACGGGAGTGAAGACCAGGGCGAGCTCGGTCCGCCCGTCGGCGGTGGCCAGCTTGGTGTCCCCGGTGTTGGCCTGGTCTGCCACGCGGGAGCCGGGTACGGCGGCAGCCGCTGCGTCGAAGATAGCGGCCGAGGTCGAGATGGCGGTCGGCGATCCGGGCGACACGCCCGGTGGCAGCACGGCTGTCACGACGGTCGGCTCTTGCTGGCCTCCGGAGTGGTAGAGGGCCTGGATCCGGGCGTTGGCCACGTAGCCCGGCTGGCCGGGCAGGGCGAAGTCTGCGGTCAGGCGGGAGGTGGTGGTGGAGACGGTGGCGATACCGGCCAAGGCGAGCACGAGCCACGCCAGGACCACGAGCCGCTTGTGGCCGAGGACGAAGGGTGTCAGAGCACTCATGGGGTCAGCTTCCTGGTCGGGGACCCCAACAGCATGCCCGCTCAGTCCGCCGCCAGGAACTGTTCGATCTCGGGGCCAACCACTTCGGGACTGTCCACGAGCAGCAGGTGCCCAGCTTTGGGGATGATCTTGAGGGTGGAGCGGCGAAGGGCCTTGGCGAGCAGGCGGGGGTTGAGCGTGGAGACAATCGGGTCGTCGTCGCCCGCGAGCACCAAGGTCCGGGCATGGACGAAGGGCAGGCCCGGCAGCGTCGAATAGCCGGTCAGCGCAGCGAGCTGGGCGGCGTAGCCGAGGGGGCTGGGCGGACGTCCGAGGCGCCGCCCTGCGTGGTCCTCCAGCATGGCGGCGTCGGTGCGGAATCGGCCGCCGTAGATCGTAGGGGCGACCGACCGGAAGTACGAGCGGGAGTAGTAGCGCCGCGGCGTCAGGAGACGCGCCGCGACGTCAGGTGAGGGCGGGATGCCGCCGAAGCCCACGGTGGTGGCGGCGAGGACCAGGCGGCGCACGGACCGCGGGTGCTGGATAGCCAGGTGCTGGGCGAGCAGTCCGCCCCAGCTGTAACCGAGGACGTCTACGCGCCCGAGACCCAGCCGGAGGAGCAGCAACTTGACGAAAACCGCGTTGTAGCCCATGGTCGGCGGCAGCCACGACAGGCTCGATCCGCCGGTGCCCGGGAAGTCGAACATGACCAGTTGGCGATCCGGCAGCCATTCGACGAGCGGACGCCACATGTCGAGGTTGCCTCCGATCCCCATGAGAAAGAGCAGCGGGGGGGCGGCGTGACCACCGGTACCGACGATGCGCACACGTACGCGGGTAGGCCCGACATGGACCGTGGTGGTCCCAGCATCCAGCTTCATCACTCCTGGTACTTCGATCTCAGGACCTTCTTGTCGAACTTCCCGACGGCGGTCTTCGGGATCTCGTCGATGAGCTCGATCCGATCTGGTACCTGCCACCCCGCAAAGCCTGATGATTCCAGGTGGGCCCGCACCATGTCGGAGGTGACGGTACGGCCGTCCGCAGGCACGATGTATGCGAGGGGACGCTCCATCCACTTCTGATCGGGGATGGCAACAACGGCAGCCTCGTGCACGTCAGGCATGGCCATGATCGCCGCTTCCATGTCGACCGACGAGATCCATTCTCCTCCGGACTTGATCAGATCCTTCGTCCGGTCGGCGATGACAAAGTACCCGTCCGGGGAACCGATGGCCACGTCGCCGGTGTTGAAGAACCCGTCAGCAGTGAAGCTGTCCGAACCGTGCCCGTGCAGGTAGCTGTCGGCTACCCACGGCCCGCGGACGTGCAAGGCGCCCATCGTCTCTCCGTCGAAGGCCACCTCGTGACCATCGTCGTCGCGGATGCTGATCTCCACCCCGGGTAACGGCAGGCCCGCCTGGCCTCGCGCCGCCGCCATCAGCGCAGGCTCCTCCCAGTCCCGCATCCGCTCTTGTGGCCAGGACATGCTGGCGAGCGGCGAGGTCTCGGTCATGCCCCACGCCTGGATCACGTCAACGCCGAAATCCCGGTGGTAGCGCTCGATGAGCGAGCGCGGGGGCTGGCTGCCGCCGCACACTATATGGCTCAGGTGCTCCGGCCGGGGCCGCGACGCCAGTGCGTCAGCCAGCCCGATCCATACCGTCGGGACCGCTCCAGTCACGGTGACCCTTTCTCCGAGGAGGAGGTCGGCGAAGGGTTCCGGCTCCAAGGGGCCCCCGAAGAACACCAGCTTGGCACCCACCGCCACCGAAGCGTAGGGCATGCCCCAGGCGTTGGCGTGGAACATCGGGACCTGCGGGAGGACGCAGTCGCCCGGGCCGATGCGCAGGCCGGCGGCGGAGGTCCCGGCGAGTGCGTGGAGGAACGTGGAGCGGTGCGAGTACACGACTCCCTTCGCGCGCCCCGTGGTACCGGAGGTGTAGCAGATCCCTGCTGGCGACCTCTCGTCGATCGGTCTCGGCCGGTAGGTGTCAGGCTCGGCCGAGATCAGTGTCTCGTAGGAGAGGCTGGCGTCGATTGTCGTCTCGGGGCCATCTCCGAGGACGATGACGTGGCGCAGGCCCGGGACCGCGGGCAGCACCTGTTCGAGGAGGGGCAGGAAGTCCGGGTCGACGAGCACGGCGCGGTCATCTGCGTCGTTCATGACGAACGCCAGCTCGTCGACTGAGAGACGCACATTCAAGGTATGCAGGACCCGGCCGGAGCAGGGGACGCCGAAGTATGCCTCCAGGTGGCGGTAGCTGTTCCAGGCCAGGGTGGCAACGCGCTCGCCGACGTCGATCCCGAGGCTGTCGAGTGCCCCCATCAGTTGCTGGGCCCTCCGGGAGAAGTCGGCGTAGTAATAGCGGTGGATCCCGCCGGCGGGCAGACGGCTCACGATCTCGCTGCGGTGGCTGTGGCGCCCGGCGCCACTGAACAACAACCAGGTGCTGAGCGGCACATCCATCATTGCGGCGATCCCCTCGCAGTAAGAGGACGGATATTAATGGCGCACGTACTCTCCAGGGGCGGCAACGATCCGCTTGTAGGTCCGGTTGCCGAGGACGCGAGGTTTGCTCCGTGCATCACCAGAGCGCCGCAGGGTCCAGCCGGCCCAGTCTTCCCACCAGCTCGCAGCCACCTTTTCCGCGCCCTTCAACCACAGTGCCGGGTCTGCCGGCGTGTCGTCGTTCTGGTAGTAGCTCGCCTTGGGATTGCCCGGCGGGTTGATCAGAGCCTGGATGTGGCCACTGTTGGACAGCACGTAACGGACTTGGCCGCCAACGGCCTGCGTCGCCGCGTATGCCGACTGCCACGGCACCAGGTGATCTGTGAGCGCACCGACCACGTAAACGTCCTGCTTGACCGTCGCCAGGTCGACCGGCGTGCCGAGGACTGTCAGACGACCGGCGTTGAGTAGCGCGTTGTCACGCCAGAGGTGCATGAACTCGGCGTGCAGGGTGGCGGGAAGGTTGGTGGCGTCGTTGTTCCATGCCAGCACGTCGAACGCCGGCGGGTTGTGGCCGAGGAGGTAATTGGAAACCCAGTAGTTCCACACCAAGTCGTTGGGGCGCACCCACGCGAACACCCGCGCCAGGTCACGGCCGTCGAGGACGCCCTTGCGCCTGGAGCGGGCGATTGCCGAGCGGACGGTACGCTCGCTGGAGAACATGTTGAGTGTGCTGGTGACTTCCGTGTCGACCAGGGTCACGGCCAGCGTGGCCGCCTCCACCAGGTCGCGGCCGGTGGAGGCCAGGTGTGACAGCACCGCCAACTCGGTCATCCCGCCGGCACAGAACCCGGCCACGTTGACCCGATCGCTGCGGGTGACCGACGCTGCCACCTCCATCGCCTCGATGCAAGCGGAGGAATAGTCGTCGATACCCCACTCGCGATTATCCCGGGTCGGGTTGCGCCACGACATCAGGAACATCTGGATCCCTTGGCCGACGGCGTGTTCGATGAAGCTGCGCCCCGGGGCCAGGTCCAAGAAGTAGTAACGGTTGATCTGCGGCGGGATGACGACCGTTGGCCGGCTCGCCACCTGCGCGGTGGTGGGCTGGTACTGGATCAGCTCGAACATGTCGGAGCGGTGGATGACCGCCCCCTCGGTGACGGCGATCGTCTCCCCGACCCGGAACGGTCGGGTGTCCACCTGGGACGGCATGGCGCCGTTGTGGCGCACGTCGTAGAGGAGGTGGCGCCCGCCAGCGGCCAACGATCGGCCCCTGGTATGCACCGCCCGCTTGAGCGCCGTCGGGTTCCCCATGAGGCTGTTGGTCGGCGCGGTGGCCTCGACGACCTGGCTCAGAGCGAACCGTGCCCGCGCCGCGCTCTTGGGGTCGAGCCCGACCTGGTCCACCGACCCCAACAGGGACCTGGCGCTCACGATGTAGCTCTGCGCCACCCTCTTCCACACGGGGTGGCCCCAGGCCGGATCGGCGAAGCGCTTGTCCTTGGGCCCCGGTGCGACGTCGGACACCCCGGCCAGCACCCGCGCCTCCTCCGAGCCCCACTTGAGCGCCTCCGACGCCAGCACCGTGGGGTGACGAGCGGCCGCCGCGGCCCAGCGCGCGGCAGCTGACGCCATATGGCGCGGCGTCATGCCCACGAACGGGTTGGCACCCTGTATGACCTCGACCGCTGGAGCTACGTCCTGGGATTCCTGGCGCATCGTCCATCCCCCCGTCGATTTTGAGCTGACGATAACACCGCCCGCGGCGCTAGGCGCTCAGCCGGTCACCGACCTCCGCCCGAGGCGAGCCATCAGGGCCTGCACCGCCAACAGCTCTCCGGGGTTGCTGGCCAGCGCCGCCCCCAGGTCGGTGATCAGGCGGACGGAGTCTACCGAGGCCCGCTGAGCCGCTGGCGATGTGGCGGCGCCCAGGGTGTCACGGTAGACACCGGCCAGGATGGCCAGCCCGGTGCGCAGCTCGTCGGTGCGTTGCCGGCGCATCTCTCGCTTGTGACGGTCTTCCATCTCGCGCACCCCTGCCTTGAGGCCGCCTCGGGCGCCCCGGCCAACCTTGCCGTTGACCTCCAGGGCGCGGGCGTTGCGAGCCGCGAGCTGCGCCATCTCCTGGTCTTGGCGAGCCCTCAAGGGTGCCACGCTGCGGTCGAGCAGGCCGATCAGCTCGTCAGCCAGAGTGGCGGCGGCGTGGCCGCGACCGTCGAGGCGACTCGGCACCGACAGCCAGGCCTGGCGGCGAAGCTCGAACTCCGGGTCGGCTGCGAGCATGCGAGCCCGATCCAGCCGCCCGCCGGCCGCGGCGGCCAGCTCCACGGCGAGGGCCGGTGTGGCGCCGTCAGCGACGAGCGCCTCGATCACCGTCGAAGGTGCCAGGGGGGCGAAGTCGACGCGCACGCAGCGGCTGGCGATGGTGTTCAGCTCCGGCGGGACGTGCTCGGCGAGGACGACGAACACGGTCGAGGCGGGTGGCTCCTCGATGGTCTTGAGCAGGGCGGGGCCGGCCTCTCGCACTAGGTGGAAATCCTGGAGGACGAGTACCTTCCGGTTTCCTTCCACCGGGCTACGCGCCGCCAGCCGGGAGACCTCGCGGGCTGCCTCGACGGTGATGAATGCGCCTTCTCGCTCCACGGTGACGACATCAGGATGGCCACCGCCGAGAACGCGCCGGCACGTGTCGCAGGTGCCGTCCCCTCCGTCGGGGCACAGCAGCATGGCGGCGAAGGACCGTGCCGCAGCCGCTTTGCCGGTCCCAGCCGGACCGGTCAGCAGGTAGGCGTGGACCGGCCGCCGAGCCGCGGCGGTGAGGGCGGCCACGGCACGGCCCTGGCCGGGGACGTCCGCGAAGAGAGCGGTCACGGTCGACCCGCGGCGAGCCAGACCCGTGCCGCTACGGCTTCTACGGTGCCGGTGCCGTCGAGCACGCGCCACCGGAGGGGGTGCCGAGCGGCGAGCTCAGCGAAACCTGTCGCCACCCGCTCGAAGAACTCGGCGCCTTCCCCTTCGATGCGGTCAGGTTGACTTCGGGCTGCCCGCCGGCTGCGTGCTTCGACGAGCGGGACCTGCAGGAGGAGGACGAGGTCGGGCTCGAGACCGCCGGTGGCCCACGTCGACAAGCCGGCGAGGGCTGCCGGTTCGAGGCCGCGCCCGCACCCCTGGTAGGCAAGGGTGGATCCGTCGAAGCGGTCGCATACCACGTCCCGGCCGGCCTCGAGAGCGGGACGTATCACCTCTGTGACGTGCTGGGCCCGGGCAGCCAGCAACAACAACGTCTCAGTGCGCACATCGATGGGCGGAAGGCTGGGATCGAGGATCAGGGCCCGGATGCGCTCACCGGCGCTGGTACCTCCCGGCTCGCGGGTGAGCACCGCATCCAGGCGGTCGGCTAGGAGGGCGGCCTGCGTGGACTTACCGCTGCCCTCGCCACCTTCGAGGGCGATGAACCGCCCCTGCCCAGCCACGGTCGGGACCGGCTCAGGAACCCGAGGAAGGCGGGGACTTCCTCGGTCGGGAAGGCGACTTCTTCGCTGAGCCGGCCGCCTTCTTCGCTGAGCCGCCGGCCTTCTTCGCTGAGCCG
>JAKBAM010000003.1:113981-143096 GCA_021809105.1 Actinomycetes bacterium | reverse complement strand
GCCTTCTTCGCTGTCGCGGCGGTACCTCGGCCGGCGGCCTTCTTGGCACCCCGCTTCTTGGGCGGCCCGGCAGCTCGCCTGTCGGCCAGCAGCTCGGCGGCGCGCTCGGGGGTGATGCCCTCGACGGTGTCGCCCTTGCGAAGTGAGGCGTTGGTCTCTCCGTCGGTGACGTAAGGTCCGAAACGCCCTTCCTTCAGGAGGATCGCGCCGCCGGTGGCAGGGTCGTCCCCTAGGGTCCGCAGAGGTGCGGCGGTTGCCCCTTGGCCTCGCCGGGTCTTGGGCTGGGCAAAGATCGCCAGCGCCTCGTCCAAGGTGATCTCGAACAGCGCGGCCTCGGACTCGAGCGAGCGCGAGTCAGTCCCACGCCGCAGGTAGGGACCGTACCGTCCGTTGGTGGCCACTATCTCCTCCCCGCCCGCCGGGTCGGCGCCCAGGACGCGGGGAAGGGTGAGCAGGCGGAGGGCGTCCTCAAGCGTGAGGCTGGCGGGGTCCATGGTCTTGAGCAGCGACGCGGTGGCGGGCTTGCCGTCCACCTCCTCGGCTGAGCCGACCTGCACGTACGGCCCGAATCGACCGGCCTTGACCACTACGGGGAGCCCGGAGGACGGGTGGGTGCCGAGGACGCGGTCGGAGGATCCGGCTTCGAGGAGTGACGCGGCCCGCTCCGCGGTTAGCTCGTCGGGCGCGATGTCCTCGGGCACCGAGGCCCGCTCTTCGCCCCGCTGCACGTAGGGGCCGTAGCGTCCGACGCGCAGTACCGGCCCTCCTAAGGGATCGGACGGGTCGAGAGGGATGGAGTTGACCTCCCTTGCGTCGATGGCGCCGAGCTGCTCGGACACCATCCGCTTGAGTCCGGCGGAATCCTCGATGCCGTCGCCGGATCGGGCGCCGGCCAGTCCGAAGTAGAAGTTGCTGAGCCACGGCACCGACTCCGCCGCACCCCGGGCAATGTCGTCGAGGTCCTCCTCCATCGAGGCAGTGAAGCCGTAGTCGACCAGTTTGGCGAAGTACTTCTCGAGCAGGTTGACGACCGCGAAGGCCGTCCACGACGGCACGAGGGCCGAGCCCTTCTTCCACACGTACCCTCGGGCCTGGATGGTGTCGATGATCGACGCGTAGGTCGAGGGTCTTCCTACACCCATGTCCTCGAGCGCCTTGACCAGTGAGGCCTCGGTATAGCGGGCCGGCGGTTGGGTGGAATGGCCGTCCGCCTCCAGGGAGGAAGCAGACAGTCGATCGCCGACCGCCAGCACGGGGAGGCGCACCTCGCGGTCGCCCAGCTCGGCGTCGGGGTCGTCGGAACCCTCCACGTACGCCCTCAGGAAGCCGGGAAAGGTGATGGTCCGCCCGCTGGTGGCAAATTCTGCGTCTCGGAAGCCGCCCTGCGGCCCGTCGCCGGCGGTGACTCCCGGCTCAGCGATCGTGGCGCCGAGGCGGACTTGCAGCGACTGCCCTGCCGCGTCGGTCATCTGCGAGGCGACGGTGCGCATCCAGACCAGTTCGTACAGGCGACGGGCGTCGCCGGAGAGCTGCGTCTGCTCGGGAGTGCGAAATGACTCGCCGGCAGGGCGGATCGCCTCGTGAGCCTCTTGAGCGTTCTTGACTTTCTTGTCGTAACGCCGGGGTGAGGAGGGGACATACGACTCGCCATACAAAGCGGCAGCCTGCTGGCGCGCCGCGGTGAGGGCCTGTTCGGACAGGGTGGTCGAATCGGTCCGCATGTAGGTGATGAACCCGGACTCGTACAGGTCTTGAGCCACGCGCATGGTCCGGGATGAGGAAAACCGCAGCTTCCGGCCCGCCTCCTGCTGCAATGTGGAGGTCATGAAAGGCGCGGCCGGCGAGCGGCGCCACGGCTTCTCTTCCACCGAGCGGACGGTGAACGACGCCGAAGCCAGCCGCGCAGCCAATGCGTGGGCAGTCTCCGAGTCGAGGCGCACCACGTCGCCTCGGGCGCTCAGCGACCCGTCCTCCGCGAAGTCCTTGCCGGTGGCCAACCGGATGCCGTCGAGCGTGGCCAGAGTGGCCCCGAACTCGACCGGCTCCCTTTCACCGGTGAAGCGGCCGGCCAGGTCCCAATAGGTCGCGGCGACGAAACGCATCCGGGCCCGCTCGCGCTCCACCAGTAGGCGGGTGGCGACGGACTGGACCCGCCCCGCCGACAGCGCCGGCATGACCTTCTTCCACAGCACGGGGCTGACCTCGTAGCCGTAGAGCCGATCGAGGATACGGCGGGTCTCTTGGGCGTCTACGAGGCGGCGGTCCAGCTCCCGGGATTCGGCTACCGCGCGCTCGATGGCGGGGCGAGTGATCTCGTGGAAGACCATCCGCTTCACCGGCACCCTGGGCGCCAGGACCTCCAGGAGGTGCCAGGCGATGGACTCCCCCTCGCGGTCCTCGTCAGTGGCGAGGTACAGCTCGCTGGCATCCTTCAGCAGCGCCTTCAGCTTGCGGACCTGATCCCGCTTCTCTGGAGACACGACGTAGAGCGGCTTGAAGTCGTTGTCGACGTCGACGCCGAGGCGGGCCCAGCTCTCGCCCTTGTAGGCGGCGGGCACGTCGGCAGCGTTGCGCGGTAGGTCGCGAATGTGGCCGATCGAGCTCTCCACGACGAAGTCGCCGCCGAGGAACCCGGCGATGGTCTTCGCCTTGGCGGGCGACTCCACGATGACGAGAGGTTTGGCCATGAAGATGGAAAAGGCGTCCTGTGCGACTGGGGTGAGGTCGTCAAGGTACCGACCCGGAGCGACCACAGTCGACCGGGAGGCCACCGCTTGTCAATCCACTGGCGCTCGAAGCCGCGGGGCCGCAGCCGGATGCACGCTTCTCCCGGGCGCTCCGACCCGTGCAATTTCGGGAGATTGATGGCACTCGAACTCCCGACGCTTGACTTTCGTCTCCCCAAAACTTAAGGTGCCCGCCGGGCAAATCATGGACGCGGCACTGACGAAATCCGAGCGCGACGCCTTGAAGGCGATCTGGCGGCTTACATCGGTCCCCGGCCACGACGGGAGCGCTCGCACCGGTGATCTGGCGGCATCGCTGAAGCTGTCGCCGGGCACGATGACCGCCACGGTGAAGCGGCTGGCCGACCGGGGGATGGCGCTCCACACCCCTTACCGGGGCGTGGAGCTGACGGGCGAGGGACGGCGCCTGGCCATGGCGGTGATCCGCCGGCACCGGGTGGTCGAACGGTTCTTGGCCGACATGCTCGGCTACAGCTGGTCGGAGGCCGATCTCTTGGCGCCGGCGTTCGAGCACCAGCTTCCACAGGAGGTCGAGGACCGCCTGTGGGTGGCCCTGGACCGCCCTTCCACCTGCCCGCACGGCTTCCCCATCCCGGGAGCCGGGACCGAGGGCCTTCCGGTGATGCGCACCCTCTATGACCTCCATGCCGGCGACCGGGCCACGGTCGCGCTTCCAGGGTCGACGGATCCCGCGGTCGCCAGCTTCCTAGACGGGCTTGGTGTGCGGCCCGGAGTGGCGGTCCAGATCCGGGAGAAGCACCCCTTCGACGGACCCCTCTTGGTGTCGGTGGAGGCGCAGGACCGCACGCTCGGGACCCCGATCACCCTTGGCGACAAGGTCGCTCGGCAGATCCTGGTGCGGACAGACAGCAGCACTACAAGGGGGGCCCGGGACGGAGACGCCGGACCCGGGACCAGAAAGGAACACAGAACCACATGACACTCCTGCAAGAGGGGGGCTACCAGTCCTTCCACCTGCACAGCACCGAATGGGCATGGCTGATCTTCGCTGCTGCCTGCGGCGTCGTAGCCATCGCCACCGGGGTCATCCTGATGCGCCAGATGCTGGCGGCGGATCAGGGCACGCCGAGCATGATCGAAATAGCCAGAGCGGTCCAGGAGGGCGCGCTGGCGTACCTCAAGCGACAGTTCCGCACCATCGGCATCATCGTCATCCCGCTGGCCATCCTGGTTTTCGTCACCGCCTCGAAGGTGACCAGGACCATGCCTGATGGCTCGAAGCACACCGTCTTGTCCTACGGCCTATCCGGGCTGTTCCGGATGCTGGCATTCCTCCTTGGCGCCAGCCTGTCGGGACTAGCCGGCTTCATCGGCATGTCGACGGCGGTGCGCGGCAACGTCCGCACTGCGGCCGCGGCCCGAAGCGGATCTCTGGCCGACGCCTTGAAGGTGGCCTTCAGGACAGGTGCCATCACCGGCATGTTCGTTGTCGGCTTCGGCCTCCTAGGCGCCACCATCATCGTGATGCTGGCGCAGAACACCGCTACATCGATCCTCATCGGGTTCGGCTTCGGCGGATCGCTGCTGGCGCTGTTCATGCGCGTCGGGGGTGGCATCTTCACCAAGGCGGCCGATGTCGGCGCCGACCTGGTGGGCAAGGTAGAAGCCGGGATCCCCGAGGACGACCCCCGCAATGCAGCCACCATTGCCGACAACGTCGGGGACAACGTCGGCGACTGTGCGGGAATGGCGGCTGACCTGTTCGAGTCCTACGGCGTCATCTTGGTGGCAACCTTGATCCTGGCCAACACCGCCTTCCCGACCAAGGGCCAGGTGGGGCTGACCTTCTCCCTGATCGTGCCCGCCATCGGCATCCTGGCGTCGATCATCGGCGTGTTCGTGGTCAAGGCGAGCCCGAAGGACAAGTCGGCCATGGCCCCCATCAACCGGGGCTTCCTGACCGCGGCGGTGCTCACCGTGATCGGGACCTTCTTCGTCGCCCAGTTCTACGTCCACAGCCTGAAGGTGTTCTTCGCGGTACTCACCGGCGTCGTGCTCGGCCAGGTTGCCAGCCGCATCACGGAGTACTACACGTCCACCGAGACCTCGCCGGTGCGTGACATAGCCGAGTCGGCCCGCACCGGACCGGCCACCACGGTCCTGTCAGGGATCAGCTCCGGACTGGAGTCGGCGGTGCCGGCCATCATCTCCATCGTGGTGGCCATCGTGGTGGCCATCGCGCTGGGCAACGGCAACATCCAGCTCGAGCTGTACCTGGTCTCGCTGACAGGCCTCGGCCTGCTGTCCACCACGGGCATCGTGGTGTCGGAGGACACCTTCGGCCCTGTGTCGGACAACGCCGCCGGGATCGCCGAGATGACCGGGGAGTTCACCGGTGAGCCGGAGCGGATCATGGTCAGCCTGGACGCGGTGGGCAACACGACCAAGGCCATAACCAAGGGCTTCGCCATCGGCTCCGCGGTCATCGCCGCGGTGGCGCTCTTCGCCTCCTACATCCAGACCATCGCCGAGAACGCCAAGGGCGTGTCGGGGGCGGGCAACGCGCTGTTCACCAACGTCAGCCAGACGATCATCAACGTGGCCAATCCCAAGACGTTCATCGGGCTGCTGATCGGCGGGTCCATCGCCTTTCTATTCTCGGCCTTGGCGATCCGGGCAGTGGGCCGCTCGGCGGGCACCGTGGTGCAGGAGGTGCGCCGGCAGTTCCGGGAGCACCCCGGGATCATGGACTACTCGGAGCGGCCCGAGTACGGCCGGGTGATCGACATCTGCACCGCGGCGTCCCTCCGGGAGCTAGCCACGCCGGCCCTCCTGGCGATCCTCTCGCCCGTGGTGGTGGGCTTCGCCATCGGCGACTTGGCTCTCGGGGCGTTCCTGGCCGGAACCATCCTCACCGGCCAGCTGATGGCCAACTTCTTGTCCAACTCCGGCGGCGCCTGGGACAACGCCAAGAAGTACATCGAGGATGGCCACGAGGGCGGCAAGGGCAGCGAGGCCCACAAGGCCGCGGTCATCGGCGACACCGTCGGCGACCCGTTCAAGGACACCGCCGGCCCGGCCCTCAACCCGTTGATCAAGGTCATGAACCTCGTCAGCCTGCTCATCCTGCCTGCGGTGATCAGCCTCCAGAACCACACGGTTGTGCGCTACATCATCGCGGCAGCCGCCCTCCTGGTCATCCTCGGGGGGGTGGCCTTCTCGAAGCGCAAGGTTCATGCCATGGACAGCGATCTCGACGGGGTCGCCCCGGTCGGCCCGGAGACTCCGGGCGCGGCGCCCACGACCGATGCTCCGACCGGTGGCGGCGACGCCGCCGTCGTACTGGTAGAAGCCATCGATCGCTATGTCGCGGTTGGCGACGGCACGGAGGTCCACGCTCAGTTGCTAGAGGTCCGATCCAGGCTTCGGACGGACTAGGCCTCCGCCCCGGCGCAACAGTGACCCGGGGGACGTAGACAGCCCGACAGCGAGGGCTCCGCTACGTCTCCCGGGGAGGGCGGCCTTCGGGGTAACGGGACCAAATGTCGTTGCAGGACTCACAAGCGGACTGCGGGATCACACCTGTCTTCATGAGCAGAGCGAAGACCTTGCAGCCAAGGCAGACCCCGAGGAACGCTTCCAGCCCAGCCGCACCGATGAGCACCAACAGAACCCGGTAGGCGGCGCGCCGGCGGCCCGATGCGAGGAGCACCGAAGCGGTCCCGGACATGACCAGGCCGATGCCCTGGGCCATCCGCTTGGGGGGCCCGGGCGAGTACCGGTGCTCAACTGGGATACGGTCCGTGAGGACGCGAGTGGCCAACTGGCCGAGCGGGCTCAGCTTCGGTCCGGTCAGCACCCTGGCCGCGAAGCCGTAGGTCAGCGGACCCAGCAACCACGGCTGATCGAAGGTCACGGCCGCGGTAGCCATTACCACTACTCCCCCCGCGACCACCCGAGCCGAAGTCTCATTGACGGGATTGGGGAAGGAAAGCAGGGCCACGCTGAACCTCACGCACTGGAGTCACTAAACCCTACCGCAGAGGTCGGCTTTCGCCGGTTGAGCGCAACGAACTGGCGCCAGCCCGGCGCTACCCCTCGTCAGCCAGCACGGCGCGGAGGATCTCGCTGGTCTCGTCGCCGCCGTCGGACGGGCCGCCGTAGAGAGTGATGCGTACCGTCGTCCCGGTGTCGCTGGGCAGGAATTCTGCGGCGTCGACCAAGGTCTTGATAAGTGGGATCCCAAGTCCGCGCTCGAAGTTGAGGCGAGCGGGATCAGTGACCGGCGGGTGGGACGGCAGCGCATCGGGAAGGAAGCCCGGACCCCGGTCGGCAATCTCCACCTCCAGCCGCTCCTGGGCCTCCGTGACGCGGATTATCACCGGAGCCCGGCTCTGGATGCTGGCGTGGGCCTCGATTGCGTTGGTGCACGCCTCCGACACCGCCAGCTTGAGATCGTCGATGCGCTCCTCGGCTACGGCCCGGCGCGCCAACGCCAGAGATGACACCACGAGCCGGACGATCGCGATGTACTCCGGCCGAGGCGGGATCTGTAGTTCGAACTGGTCCATGCCGACGCGGTCTCCGCTCGTCAACCGGCGGTGGCGCCGTCCACGGAGTCGTAGATGGAGAAGACCTTGGTCAGGCCCGTGATCTCGAACACCTTGAGGATACGGCTCTGGGTGCACACCAATGACAAGTCCCCGTCGTTGCTCCGGAGCCGCTTCAGCCCACCGACGAGCACCCCGAGCCCGGTGGAGTCCAGGAAGTCGACGCCTTCGAGGTCGACGATGATCTGGTGCTTGCCCTGGCTGACCAGTTCGACCAGCTTCTCGCGCAACCGGGGTGCGGTATACACATCGACCTCACCCTTGACGGCTAGGACGGTGTAGGGCGCAGGGCCCTCGGCGACTTCGAGGCCGAGCTCCATGTGGTGATCCTTCGTTCGTTCGACGGTTCGTGAGTGGTAGGCGAGCCCGGCGTTCCCGGACGGCCAAGTGTGGAGGTTACCCAGTTGTCCAGCAGCTATCCCAGCTGCCACCATTTCACAGGTAATTGTCCGGTTTGCGGAGGCCGGCTGGCGGCGGTCGCCCCTGACAACCAGTGGACGGGCCGTGGTCCTTACACTCCGGATCGTGGAGGCGGCCTTCTTCGACTTGGACAGGACGGTCATCGCCAAGGCCTCGATGATGGCCTTCGGGCGGGAGTTCCACCGCGCCGGCCTGCTCGGCAGGCGGAGCCTGGTAAGGGGTCTTTGGACCCAGCTTGCCTTCGTGCGGCGCGGCGCCAGTGCCGAGGAGCTCGCCAGGATCCGCCAGGCGGTCCTGGCATTGATCGCCGGTTGGGACCAAGGCCGGGTACAACACATCGTTACCAGCACTCTCGGAACCGTGCTCGACCCGATCACCTACGCCGAAGCCATCGACACCATCGAGGATCACCGGGCCCAGGGCCGGCTGACTGTGATCATCTCAGCGGCCCCTCAGGAGATCGTCGAGCCGCTGGCCCACTATCTGGGTGTCGACGTGGGATTGGGGAGCCGGGCGGAGGTGGACGCCGAGGGCCACTACACCGGCCGCATGGACCGCTACGCGTACGGTCGGGCCAAGGCTGAGCTGATGGAGGAGCTGGCCGCAGAGCGGGGCGTGGACTTGGCGGCGTCGTGGGCGTACAGCGATTCGGTGACCGACGTGCCAATGCTCGAGGCGGTGGGCCATCCGGTGGCTGTCAACCCGGACCGATCCCTCGAACGGTTGGCAGAGGCCAGGAAATGGCCAGTGCTTCACTTCGAGCGGATGATCGAACGCCCCGAGCCAGGCCTCCGGTCGAAGGGGCGCCCGATACCGTCACCTCGCGGCCGACAGCCGAGCTGGCTGCTGCTCGGCGCCCCGGCGGTGGCGGTGGTCACGGCCGGGGGGGCCCTGTGGTGGTACCGGCACCCGCCGACAGCTGACCGCTAGTCGGCCACCAGTGGGTCAGCTGGCCTTGAGCTTCTTGGCGGCGAAAGCCGACAGACCGAGGAGGGCGACGAGGATGACGAACTTGCGCATGGTCCACCACCGTAGGCGACCCCGGCTCGGGCTGCGAGCCCCACCAATTGGCTAACGTGCCGCTCGGAGGTGTCCGGGCACCTGGTGGGCCCCGCCGCCTTCAAAGCGGCTGGGACGGGCGATCCCCGTCCGGCGGGTTCGATTCCCGTCCACCTCCGCCACATCCGCACAGCCCGGGCGCTACGCAAGCGGCTCCGGTGCTGTACGGTCCCCCCGATGGCCCGCGTCGCCTCCAGTGTCGAGATCGACGCCACCCCTGAGGAGACCTGGGAGGCGGCGGTGGACTGGCCGGCGCAGCACCGCTGGGTGCTGGCGTCCTCGGTGCGCGCCACCTCGGGTGGTGGTCGTGGCGTCAACGCAACCGTTGAGGCCAGGACCGGCCTCGGGCCGTTCGCTCTTTCCGATCCGATGGAGATCGTCGAGTGGGATCCCCCCCATCGGCTGGTCCTTCGCCACGTCGGCCCATTCGTGCGCGGTGACGCCGTTTACGAAGTGACCAGGCTGCCGGAGGGCCGTTCGAAGCTCGAATGGAGCGAGGTGCTGGAGGCGCCGGGCCCGCTGCTGAGCGGGGCTTATGCAGTCGGGGTGCCGCTCTTCGGGCTGCTCATCAAGCTTTCACTCCGCCGCTTCGCCCGCTGGGTGCCCAATCGCTAGGCGCTCCAACGCGGCAACGGTGGTGACGACCTCCTCGACCGCGGACCGGTCGACCAGGAGCCTCTGCACCAACGCTTCGCCCGCACGCCAGTCCGCAACGGCGTCCACATCCACTTGCGCCAGCGTGCGCCGCGCCGGTCCGTCTGACACCACCGACAGCTCGCCCGCCTCATCCTGGTAACAAGCGAGGAGCCTCGGAAGGAGGAAGCGGTAGCCAGCGGCCAGCCGGCCGACGGTGGTACGGGGCCCGGCATTACCTTCGAGGTGCCCGACAGCAACAGAAAGGGCGGGACTCGGCGGCCGGATCAGCTCGTCTCGCTCGATCGCCGCGAGCACCGGAAGGCGCTCCCACCATTGACCGGCTCGCCACGCGGCGTGCTGCGCGTGGATGTCGAGGAGCACCGAGGCGGCGGGGTCGTCGGTGATCGGTGCCCACCCGCCGAGCAGGCGCCAGAGGGACTGCTCGAACCAGTGGTGGCCGCCGATGCGAGCGGCGGTCGCCTGGAGAGTCATGCGAGGGAAGTCAGGCGGTGGTGCATGTACGCCTCTATTTGTAGCCGTTGGTGATCGGGACGCGCCGGTCCTTGCCAAACGCTTTGGGCGTGACTCGAACCCCCGGCGGCGTCTGGCGTCGCTTGTACTCTGCGACGTCCACCAGGCGGACGAGCCGGCGGACCAGCTCCTCGTCGAAGCCGGCAGCCACTAGCTCGTCGGCGGTCATGTCGGACTCCACATAGGCCTCGAGGATGGGATCGAGCACCTCGTAGGGCGGCAGGCTCTGATCGTCGCGCTGATCGGGGCGCAGCTCCGCCGAGGGAGGCTTGGTGAGTACACCTGGCGGGATGACCTCGCTCTGCTCGTTGCGCCACCGGGACAGCCGGTACACCATGGTCTTGGTCACATCCTTGATGACGGCGAATCCGCCGGCGGTGTCGCCATAGAGGGTGGAGTAGCCAACCGCGGCTTCGCTCTTGTTGCCAGTCGTCAACACCATCCAGCCCATCTTGTTGGACAAGGCCATGAGCACCACGCCCCGGATTCGACTCTGCAGATTCTCCTCGGTGAGATCCTCGGACCTCCCCACGAAGCTGGCCGCGAGCATCCCTAGAAGTGCGGAGTGGGCCGGCTCTATGGGGACGGTCCGGAAGTCGATCCCCAGGCGGCGGGCCAGCTCTTCTGCGTCGTTCAGCGAGTGATCGCTCGAGTATCGGGAAGGCATGGCCACGCCATGGACGCGTGCCGGGCCGAGCGCATCGACGGCGACGGCGGCGACGATCGAGGAATCGATGCCTCCTGAGAGACCGATGACGACATCGGAGAAGCCATTTTTGTCGACGTAGTCGCGAGTGCCGACGACCAGCGCGCCGTAGACCTCCTGCTCGGGGGTCTTGGTTCGGGCCATCGGTGGCTCTGCCCGACCGCTGTCGGAAGCATGGCGAGGCTCTCCGGTCACCTCGACGCAGGGCAGCGGGGCGGACGCCCGGTGGCCGCGTGGATCGAGGAGGCGCTTGCGGTATACGGGGCGGACATCGAGGTCTACGACCCCCATGCCCTCCTCGAACTGGGGCATGGACGCCACCATCCGCCCATCGGGAGCGAACACCATCGAACCTCCGTCGAACACCAGCTCGTCCTGGCCTCCGACCTGGTTGACATACACAAGGTGGAGCGAGGCGTCGGCCGCGCGGGTGGCCAGCATCTGTCGGCGTTCGTGCATTCGGTCTGCGTAATAGGGCGACCCGTTGATGTTGACCACGAGCTCCGCCCCAGCCGCCCCCTGCTCGGCGATGGGGCCGCTGGGGCTCCAGGCGTCCTCGCAGATCGACACGCCGACTCGCACGCCGCCGATCGACCAGAGCTGGGTCGCCCCCCGGCCCGGTGCGAAGTAGCGCTTCTCGTCGAAGACGCTGTAGTTGGGCAAGTCCTGCTTGTGATACACGCCCCGTACCTCTCCGAAGGCACACACCGCGGCCGCGTTGTACAAGTCGACGTCCTCGTCGATGCACCCGACCACCGCCGCGCAACGCCCGCTGGCCGCCGCCACCTTGGCCAGCGCGGCCTGGTTGTCGGCCACGAACCCGGGTTTGAGCACTAGGTCTTCCGGAGGGTAACCGGTGATGGCCAGTTCGGTGAACACGGCCAGGTCGCAGCCAGCTTCCTCGGCGTCGTTGAGCAAGCGGATGATCTTGGTGGCGTTGGCATCGAGGTCACCGACCAGGGGATTGATCTGGCACAACGCCACGCGCAGTCGGGTCATGGAAGTTCCAGCGTACGTGGCGGATGGGGCGCGCCGCTGGAAGCCAGCGCCGCAGTCACACGAAGTCGGACGAGTCGTTCCGGCATCACAAACCCGCACAGGAGTGCGGGTTTGTGATGCCGGAACAGCGGGGCCACAACTGGCTCCCCGATGCCAGACTGGGCCGGTGGCCGCCGCCCCCTCCGAGGAGATCGAGCACTGCGCGGACCCACGTGCTGCCAACCGCCTGATCGAGCGCCTCCGGGCGCGCGGCGACGGCGCAGAGCGGCTCGAGGAGGATCCGGGCCTGCTCAGTGCCGTGATCGCCGTCGGGGCGGCCAGCCCGTACCTCAGTCGGATCTGCAACTCTCGCGCCGAAGCGCTCGACGTCATGGGTGACCTCGGCACCAGACCGGCACTGCTGGGCGGTTCGGCGCCCGACCGTCGCGATCTCCGCGTCAGCGGGGAGTATCGCAGCGCGGGTGACCGGGTCGGGGATGTCCCCTCCGCCCGTGAGCGGGTACTCCGGTTCAAGGATCTGGAGTTACTGCGCATCGCCGCCCGAGACCTGCTCGGGCTGGACTCCTTGGAAGGGGTCGTCTCCGACCTCAGCCGGTTGGCCGACGACATCCTGGCCGAGGCCTGCCGGGCCGGGGCCACCCATCGGGCCGGGACGGGCAAGGAGACCGGGACGGTGGACCGGGCGCTGACCGTGGTGGCGATGGGGAAGCTCGGTGCCGAGGAGCTCAACTATGCGAGCGACATCGACGTGATGCTGGTCGGCGACGCAGATCCCCGCCCGGTGCTGGCAGTGGCCCGCTCGGGATGGCGGGTCGACCTCGACCTGAGGCCCGAGGGCCGATCCGGCTCGTTGATCCGCTCGCTCGACTCCTACCTGGCCTACTGGGATCGGTGGGCGAGCACGTGGGAGTTCCAGGCCCTGCTCAAGGCCCGGGTGGCCGCCGGCGACAAGGATCTCGGCGCCCGGTGGGCCGAGGCCGCGGATGCCCGGGTGTGGTCGCGGGCCTTCGGGGCCGACGAGCTACGCGAGGTGAGGAGCATGAAGCGGCAGGCGGAGGCCGACGTGGCCAGGCGCGGCCTCACAGATCGGGAGCTGAAGACCGGCCGAGGCGGTATCCGCGACATCGAGTTCGCCGTGCAGCTTTTGCAGATGGTCCACGGCCGGGCTGATCCGGCACTGCGGGTCACAGGGACAGTAGGCGCACTCTGCGCCCTGGCCGCCGGCGGCTACGTCGAGCGCAGAGATGCGGACGCCCTGGTCGAATCGTACAGGTGGCTGCGCACCGTCGAACACCGGCTGCAGCTGGCCGAGGGTCAACCGGCCCACGCCGTGCCTAGCACCCTGGAGGCCAGGACCCGCCTGGCTCGCACCCTCGGCTTCCGGGACCGGGCATCGGGTTCGGCGGCCGCTCAGTTCGACGGCGAGCTGCGCTTCCACCAGGCCAACGTGCGAGCTATACATGAGCGTTTGTTCTTCCGGCCCCTCCTGGAAGCCTTCACAGCCGTCCCGGCGCCCCCAGCACTGGGTCCGTCCGCGGCGGAGGATCGCCTGGCGGCCTTCGGCTTCTCCGACGCCGACCGCACCCGCCAGGCCGTCCGGGAGCTGACCGCCGGCTTCACCCGTTCCTCTCAACTCTGGCAGCAGCTGTTGCCCCTCGTGCTCGAGTGGCTTTCGGAGTCTCCAAACCCCGATCTCGGCCTTCACGGTTTGAGAGCGCTGGCCGACAACCGCCACGCCCGTGACCAGGTCATAGCCGTGGTCCGGGAGTCAGCGGAGGCAGCCCGCCAGCTGTGCCTGTTCCTCGGCACTGGCGCAGGGTTCGCTCGGGACCTGCTGCGAAACCCTGACCTCTTGCGCCGCCCCGACTTCCTGACCTCTTCAATCACTCCCGACTCCCAGCGCGCCCCGCACAGGAACGAGGGGGCGCCCACAGGCAGCGAGGGCGGCAAGTCGTCCTCCGGCATTGCCGAACGGGCTGGCCGTTCGCTGGCGTGGCGGCAGGGCCTGCGCCGCCAGCGGGAGGGCCTGCAGGCCCTCCGGAGAAGCGAGGAGCTGGCCATCGCCGCCCGAGACGTGCTGGGAGGGGCCGACGTCGGCCGGACGGGTCGGGACCTGAGCGAGCTCGCCGACGCCATCCTCAGATCGGCAGTCGACATAGTCGACCCAGATGCCCCCCTCGCAGTCATAGCCATGGGACGCCTGGGCGGGCGCGAGCTGTCCTACGCCAGCGACCTCGACGTCATGTTGGTGCACGACCCCGGCGAAGACGGGAGCGACCCGACGTCCCCAGCGGTCTCACAGACCGCCGCCCACACCCTGCTCCACCTGCTCAACGGGGAAACTCCGGCCATGAGGGTGTACACGCTGGACACCTCTTTGCGCCCGGAGGGCCGGCAGGGCCCCGTCGTGCGCAGCCTGGAGTCGTACGCGACGTATTACCGGCGTTGGGCCCACACCTGGGAGCGCCAGGCTCTGCTCCGAGGTCGCGTGGTGGCCGGGGACGAGGAGGTGGGGCGGCGCTACGCCGAACTGGCCCGGGCCTTCGTCTGGGACACGGCGCTGACGGAGGAGGACGTCAGGACCATCCGCCGCACCAAAGCCCGCATCGAGGCGGAGCGGATCCCTCCCGGCGAAGACCCCCAGTTCCACCTGAAGCTCGGCCGGGGCTCCCTCTCGGATGTCGAGTGGACCGTGCAGCTTCTACAGCTGCAGCACCGGGTCGTGGCGACTGGCACCCTCGAGGCGCTGGGCGGGCTGCAGGCGGCTGGCGCTGTATCCACTGCCGACGCGGCGGTGCTCGCCGGCGCCTTCCGCTTCTGCCAGCACACGCGCAACCGGCTGACGCTGGTCCGGGGCTCTCCCGCCGACGCCCTCCCCGGCGCCGGTTCCGACCTGACTGCGTTGGCTCGCAGCCTAGGAACATCGGCCACCGACCTCCGCGAGGAGTACCGCCGGGTGACCCGGCGGTCCCGGCGCGTCATGGAGCGCCTCTTCTACGACCGCCAGGAGCCGTGACCGAGGGCCCGGCGAGCGCGCCCCATGGAGGTCAGGCTGGCGCGGGCTCCGGCATCGGCGGGACTTCGGAGGTGCAGTGGGCGCACCGGCTCGCCGCCTTGGGGATGGAGGACAGGCAGTACGGGCAAGGGCGCTCGACACTCTCGGGCTCGGGGGCCCGCAGGCGTCGCCTCTCCACTAGGGCGTGCACCGGACGCACCACGGCGAAGAAGACGACCGCGGCCACCACCACGAAGGTTATGACGTCCTCGATCAGGTTTCCGTACTGGAAGTTGCCGCCCCCCACCGTGAAGTGCAGACCGCCGAAGCCGGCGCCCTTCTTGCCCGGGATGGCAAGGAGCTGGAGGATGAACTGGACCACATCCTTGACCACCGCCCCGAAGAACTGAGCGATGATCACCGCTATCGCCAAGTCGACGACGTTGCCCTGCATGACGAAATCCTTGAACTCTGCCAGGGCAGAACGCATGTCAGGCATCCCCCATCTCCTCTCGACCTCACCCTGAGGTCCGATCTCTCGGAGCGTAGGCCCGGACCACGGCCCGCGGCGGTTTATCCGGGCCGGATTGCCAGAGTCGACGGGGAGCGGCATCTTGTGGGCGATGCGTTTCGATCCGCACGCTCTCCCATCTCCGGCCCAGCGGTTCCTGGACGAACGGCACCTGGCCACCCTGACCACGTTGCGCCCGGATGGGCGACCGCACGTCGTGCCAGTCGGATTCACGTGGGACGCCGACTGGGCGATTGCCAGGGTGATCACCTCCGACCCGTCACGCAAGGTTTCCAACGTGGAGGCAGCCGGCCGGGGCGGGGCGAGAGTGGTGGTGTGCCAGGTCGACGGCCGGCGATGGCTGGCCCTGGAGGCTCGCGCCACGGTGCGGCGCGGCGCACGCGATGTCGCCGAAGCCGAACATCGATATCAGCTCCGTTATCGTCAACCCCGGCCCAATCCACGACGCGTCGTCTTGCACCTAGTCGTCGACCGGGTGCTCGGGTCCGTACCCGACGAGCGCTGAGCCGGGTGGACCGCCGGGCCGCTCAGCGGGCCCGGAGGCCGCCGTCCACGGGGAGGATGACCCCGGTGAGGTAAGCACCTGCTCGTGACGCGATGTAGAGGGCCGCGCCGGCGACGTCGTCGGGGCGCCCGACCCGCCCGAGCGGGACTTTGGAGCTGACCAGGTTCCGGGTGGAGGGATCGTCGAGCGCGAACGCCATCATCTTGGAGTCGAAAGGTCCCGGGGCGATGGCGTTGACCGTGATCTGCTCGCTGGCCAACCGCAACGCAAGATGGCGGGTCAGCATGTGGACCGCCGCCTTGCTGGCGGGGTAGGCGTAGTTCTCCAGTTCTGGGACTTGCAGGCCCTCGATCGAACCGACGTTGATTATCCGCGCCGGGTCGTCGGCGGTCGCCGCCGCCCTCAGCAGTGGAAGCAAGGCGACGCTCAGCTCGAACACCCCTTTCACATTCACGTCCAAGACCTTGTCCCACGCCGAGCGGGGGTACTCCTCGAGGGGGACGCCCCAGGCTGCACCGGCGTTGTTGACCAGCACGTCGAGCGATGCGTGGGTCGATCGGAGCGACTCTGCCAGCGCGACGACACCCTCCGGCGTGGAAACATCGCCCGGAATGGCGGTGCAGGGCCCGAGGACACCCAGTTCCTCGGCGGCCGCCCGGCAAGCCGACGCCTTCCGGGCAGTTATGGTCACGCTGGCGCCAGCGGAAAGGAAGCCACGGGCGATCATGTAGCCGATCCCGCGCGACCCCCCCGTGATCAGCACGGACTTGCCCGCCACCGAGAACAGGGTGGACGGATCTCCGGGCGCGTCGGCAACCATCGCGGCATTCTGCCAGCGAGCTCGACGCTGGGCTAGCGCGGCGGGTGGAGCGCCCAGCGCTCGACCATGATCCCGCCGCCGGGGACCAGGCCGGCTACCAGCACCGCCAACAGCATCACCGGACCCCATCCCACCTTGTTGCGGAAGGCGAAGATGGAGATGACGTAGGCGGTGAAAATAGCGCCGTGGACGTTCCCCATCACGAACAGGAGGTCGACGCCGAGGAGGTGGGGGTGGGTGACGCCGCACAGGATCAGCACCAAGAAGGCCGTCGCCTCGGCCACCGCCATACCCCGCAGGAAGCGGATGGACTTGACGTTGGTCCTACCGGCCCGAGTCCGACGATCCCGGCCGCGTTGCCGCATGCGCTGGAGGCGCGACGTCCCCTCCACCGTGGCCGGCGGTCCAACCGTCTGGTCGATGTGGGAAGGCTGGCCGGTCTGGGCGATGAACCGAGGCTACCGGCGGCCGGGCACGCCGTCCGGACGGGACGAGCCCGCGGGAAGGTGAATGCTTACCCGCTGGTCTCGTGAGGCGCGCGCCGGAGGAGATAGGTGTCCATGATCCAGCCCCGGCGGTCCCGGGCGTCCCGGCGGGCCGTGAGAATGTCCTCCCTGACAGCCTTCAGGTCGCCTGCGACGAGGATCTGCCCGGGGCTGCCCAGGTAGGCGCCCCAGTAGATCGTCAGTCCTTCCGGCTCGATGCGGGCGAACGCGGTGTCACCGTCGAGCATGACCACTACATCGTCGACCCCCGTGGGGTAGCCCCCCGCCACGAGTCGCCGGCCGGTGGTGAGCGTCAGCGGACGCCCCACCCGGGTCAGGGAGATCCGGTGGGCGGCCGCCAGGGCCTGCACGCTGCTCACGCCCGGCACCACCTCGACCTCGAGATCCAGCCGGCCTGCGGCGCGCACTGCGTCGAGGACCCGCAACGTCGAATCGTAGAAGGCCGGGTCCCCCCAGGCCAGCACGCCCCCGCAGCCGCCCTCGGCCAGCTCCGCCTCCAGCATCGTCTCGTATACCTCCGCCCGAGCGGCGGTCCAGTCGGCCACAGCGAGTTGGTAGGACCTAGGTGCACGGTCCCGCTCAGGGTCCGGAGCGTTGACGAACCGGTGCGGCCGCGCCGTGGCATGCCGATCGCACAGGGCGCGTCGGAGCATGCTCAGCTCGTCGGCGGCAGATCCCTTTTCGGTACCGAAGAACACGTCGACCCGGTTGAGGGCAGCCACAGCCTCCAGCGTCACCTGGTCAGGGCTTCCGAGCCCGATGCCGATGACCAGCACCGTCCTCATCGACGGGCCAGGGCGGCGGTGGCGCCGGCGGCGCGGCGCTTCGGGACTACCAGGTGGGCGCCGGTACCGGCGGCGAGGAGGGCGGCGGCCTCGGCCACGCTGGGGGTGCCGACCTCGGCGCTGGCCCGCTCGCTGGGCTCTGTGCCGACCACGCCGGCCAACGCGTCGGCGCCGAACCCGACGACGGGCGGCCCCAGTGCGAGCAGCCGGGGGTCGGAGGCCAGCCGGCTGGTGGTTGCCACCGCCGCAAGGGCACCCAGACCGAGGCCGCCGGCCTCGAGGACCGCCTCCGCAAGCGCTCGGATGTCCGACGCGCTGGCCGACGAGGACGCCCCAATCCCGAGGTAGGCGGGCCCGGTCATCTCAGCCCGGTCCCCACGCCAGGAAAACCGGGTTCTCCGCCCGCAGGCGCAGGCCGAGCTCGCCGGTGGGGACGCCCCGGCTGATCGACAGCTGTACCAGGTTGCCGAGGCGCGCTGCAGCCCCGAGGGCCCGCTCGACCACGGCGAAGGTGGCTACCACGACCCCGCCGGGACGGAGGCGGCGCATGGCCTCGTCCAACACGTCGAGACCACCCCCGCCCACGAACACCCGGTCAGGGTCGGGCAGGGCGGCCAGCGCGTCGGGCGCTGCGCCATCGACCACTTCGACGTTGACACCGTGGGCGCCGGCGTTGGTGCGGATGCGCTGGGCTTGCTCCGGGTCGCGCTCGATGGCCAACACCCGCAGCGCCGGGGCCAGCCGGGCGCACTCCACCGCAACGGATCCACTACCCGCGCCGACATCCCACAGCACGCCGGTGACAGGGACGGCCAGCTTGCCGAGCACCACCGCCCGCACCTCGGCCTTGGTGATCATGCCGTCGCGGTGGTCGAATGCCGCCTCGGGCAGGCCCCAAGCTAAGGGTGCGACAGTCGCGGTCAGGCCGGCACGCACGTCGCCGTTCTCCACAGGACCGATCGGCACGTGCCCGATTTGGAGGTGGCGCAGCACGACGACCGACATCGGGTCGTAGTTACCGGTGGCCAGGCCGGGCAGATCGGCGGCCGCGACCGTCTCGCCGGCGTCGCCGAGATGGGATGCCACCACCACCTCAGCCCCCGTCGCACCGGCGGCGAGCAACGCCCGACCCAGCATCTGTGGGGGGTTGGCCGGGGCGGTGAGGACGGCCACCGACGGCGCCACTGACGCCATGATGGCGTCCACCGCATCCTCTAGCGAACGGCCGTGTGCGGACACGACCAGGGCGTCGTCCCACGGGACCCCGATGCGGGCGAAAGCAAGTGCGACCGACGAAGGCGCCGGATGGACCACCAGGCGGCCCGGGCTCACCCGCTGCCCCAGAGCCCGGACGATCCCGAAGAAACCGGGGTCCCCCGAGGCCAGGACACAGACCTCGATGCCGGCCACCATTGCCTCCTCCACCCGATCGAGGACGGACTGGAGGGGGCCCGTCAGGGGCAGAATCGGTGTGGCAGTGGGACGTATGGCGGCGGTGGCGTCGAGGTGGCGGGGCGAGCCCACCACGAGGCCGGACGACGCCAGGGCTCGCAGTGCCCCGTCACCATAGGGCCGGCCGCCGTGGAGGCCGACCACCGCAACCCTGGTGGCGAGCGCGGGCTCGCCCGCTCTCATCGCTTCCACGGTCGAGGACCCGGCACGATCCCGGGTGCACCGGCGGCGTCGCGGTAGCTGTGGGAGTCGCGGTAGCTGTGGGAATAGCCACCCGAGTACACGTGGCTCCGTGCTGGCACTTCGGCGTCGGCCAAGGCGGCCCCGACCAGGATCATCACGCTCATCGTCTGTCCCAGCGCGGCGAGATCATCGACCAGGCCGCCGACGGTGGACAGCACGATCCGCTGCTCCGGCCAGGACACCCGGTATGCGAGGACCACCGGGGTGGCAGTGGTATAGGCGGACCCTTCGCACAGCAGCTCGGCGCGCAGCGCGTCGGGCCTGCCGGCCGACAGGTAGAGCGCCATCGTCGCTCCCCGCCTGGCCATCTCCGCCACCGACTCCCCCTCGGGCACCGACGCCGCGGTGCGATCGGCCAAGCGAGTCAGGACCACGGTCTGGGCCACCCCGGGCACTGTCAGCTCGCGCCCGACCGCCGCGGCGGTGGCTGACACCGAAGAGACGCCGGGAACGATCTCGTAGTCGCGGCCGTGACGGCGGCACCAGTCGATCTGCTCGGCGACTGCGCTGTAGACGGTCGGATCTCCGGAGTGCAGCCGGACGATGGCGGCGCCGGGGTGATCCTCGAAAACGCCGACCACCTGTTCCAGGGTCATGCCAGCGGAGTCGTGAAGGACGACATCACCCCTACAACCAGCGAGGGCCTCCTCGCGGATCAGCGACGCCGCCCACACGACCACGTCGGCAGCAGCCAAGCGCTCGGAAGCTCGGACGGTCAGGAGATCGGGCGCGCCCGGACCGGCCCCCACGAACGAGATCACGGTCGGGCCGCCGCTGCGGTCCGGACGAACGCCTCAGCCAGAGCGGGGGCCGCCCCGAGATGAACGTGGATGTAAGACGCGAGGAGTCGGGGCGACGCGAAGCCGGTGGTCGACGCACCGTGACGACCGGCCAGGCGCAGCGCCGCGCCGGGCGGATCGGTAGCCGAGTAGTGGAACTCGTGGCCCCTGAAGGTCGTGCCCGCCGGCCCGAGCGGCGTGGTTCCTACTGTTTCCGCGCTGCGGTACCCGAGGACCCGACGATCGGTGAGGCGGGCCGCGGTGTCGACCACCCCGGCCATGGGCCACCCGTCGAGGCACTGTGCCAGCCAGAGGAGGCCGCCGCATTCCGCCCACAGCACTCCGCCCCTACGGTGGTGGGCGCCGATGGACTCGAGCATCGGCCGGTTGGCGGAAAGGGCCTCCGCGAAGACCTCCGGGAACCCGCCTCCCGCCACTACCGCCTGCGTACCGAGGGGGAGCGCCTCGTCGGAGCAGGGGTCGAAAAACACCACCTCGGCGCCGGCCGCCGCGAAGGCCTCCAGGTTGTCCGGATAGGCAAAACTGAAGGCCGGGCCGGCCGCCACCGCCACCCGAGCCCGCCCTGCGAAAGCTGGACCGGCGGGCGCCGGGACCACGCACGGTGACGCAGCGGCGGCGGCCGACTCGATCCTGTCGACGTCGCATCCGGTCTCGATCACCGCGGCCAGGCGGTCGATCGACGCCCGTACGCCTCCCGGATCCTCGGCAATGGGCAGCAGGCCGAGGTGCCGGCTGCGCCACGCTAGCTCGTCGTGGCGCCGTAGCACTCCGAGCACCTCGACAACCGGCGCACCTCCGGCGGCGCCGCTCCCCGCGGCCAGGGACTCGCGCAGCATGGCCTCGTGGCTGTCGCTGCCAACCCGGTTCAAGATGACGCCCGCCAGTTCCAGCGCAGGGTCCCACGAGCGGTATCCGTGGACCAGAGCAGCCACCGACTGGCTCATCGACGACGCGTCGACGACCAGTACCACCGCCGCGCCGAGCCGCCTGGCCACCTCGGCCGACGAGGACGCTGTGCGGTCGGCGGCCCCATCGAATAGGCCCATCACCCCCTCCACCACGAGGATGTCGGCGCCCGCTGCGGCCCGCGCCGCCAGCGGGCGGATAGCCTCTGGGCCCGACATCCACGGGTCGAGGTTGCGGGCGGGGCGGCCCGTCGCCAGCGCGTGGTAGCCGGGGTCGATGAAGTCGGGTCCTACCTTGGCCGACGCCACCTTCCGACCCCGGCGACGTAGCGCGGCCATCAACCCAGTGGCCACCGTTGTCTTTCCCACGCCGGAGTGGGTGCCGGCGACGACCAGGCGGGGTCCCAGGGTCAGCGAGCCTTCGGCCGAGGTCAGTACTCGATCCCCTTGCGAGCCTTGATGTCCTGGTCGAAGGCGTGCTTCACCTTGACCATCTCGGTGACGGTGTCGGCGATGGCCACGATCTCGTCGGGCGCGTAGCGACCGGTCACGATGACGTTGGTCCTGGCCGGGCGGGCCTGGAGCACCTCGACCAACGGCTCGACCGAGATCCATCCGTAACGGACGATGTAGGTCACCTCGTCGAGGATCACCAGGTCGTAACCCCCCGAGCCGATCATGCCGGCCGCCACGTCCCAGGCGTGCCGGCCCCTGGCCTCGGTCTCTCCCATGTCGGTGGACTCCCATGTGAAGCCGTCACCCAGGGTGTGCCAGTCGATGCCCAGGTGAGAAGCCAGCTTGCGCTCCCCCACCTGCCACTTCTCACTCTTGACGAACTGGACCACGCCGACCTTCCATCCCCTCGCCCACGCCCTGCCCATGACCCCGAACGCGGCCGAACTCTTGCCCTTCCCCGTGCCGGTGTTGACGAGCAGGCGCGACGGCTGGGGCACCGGACCGACACTAGCGCCGACCCTCCCGCAGCCTCCCCTGCGGGCCTCTCGCCTGCGGCGGCGACCTGGGTGTTTGCTACCTTCGCCTCAATGCACGACCAGACGTGCCCGAGCGTGGCGCACGTCCTCGACCGGATCGACGGCGGCCTGGCCCGTGTCCGGCTCCCAGGAGGCCGGTTGCCTGCCGCCCAGCTGAGAGCAGTCGCCGAGACCGCCGTTCGCTTCGGGAGCGGGACGATCGAGATCACCAACCGGGCCAACCTCCAGCTCCGTGGCATACGTACCGATACCGCAGCCGCTCTCGCCGTGACCTTGGAGGCGGCCGGCGTCAGCTACGGTGCCGCCGGCGACCTACGCCGCAACGTGCTGTCAGGTCCGCTGGCCGGCCTCGACCCGTCGGAGGTCGCCGACACCCGACCGCTGGTGGCCGCCATCATCGAGCAGTTGACGGCCGACCCCGCCCTGGACGGGCTGTCACCCAAGACCGGCGTCGTGGTCGACGGGGGCGGCGAGTTCCACCTCGGCGGCCGCCGTGACGACGTGGTCGTCACGGCGGTCAGCCCAGGCCATTACGCGGTGCTCACCGCCACCGGCCCGGTCACCGCGGGCGCCCCGATGGTCGTCGAAGACGTCCCGATGGCAGTTCACTCTGCGGTCGCAGGAACCATGAACCCCGGCGGGGCTCGGGCGCTGGCCGCCGTGCCGCTCCGCGCCGGTGCATCCCGGGTGGCAATCGGCCCGCTCGGCCCATGCCCGTCGGGCAGGGAGTCGTCGGGCAGGGGGTCGTCGGGCAGGGGGTCGTCGGGGTCCGCATGGGTGGGCGCGATGCCCCTACTCGGGCGAATGTCGGCAGTGACGGCCATCGCGGTCGCCGACCTGGCCGAAGACCTCGGCGACGGAGAGGTCCGCCTGACCCCGTGGCGAGGTCTGGTGCTCCCGGGCGTGCTCCAGGCGGATACCGCTACGGTCGCGGACCGGCTCGGGCAGGCCGGGTTGGTCGCCGACCGTTCCGACCCCAGGGTGGCAGTCGTCTCCTGCGCGGGCTCGCTCGGGTGCACCTCAGGCCACACCGATGCCCCTGCCCATGCCCTGGCCGCCGGCGACAGCCGCTGCGCGGCCGGCGCAGCCCCCCTCGGCATCCATTTCAGCGCCTGCGCCAAGCGCTGCGCTCAGCGGGAACCGGCCGCGGTGACCCTGGTCGGCGTGCCCGGCGGCTGCTACGACGCCTGGGTCGCCGACATTGACGCACCCGCCGGGGAAAGGCTGGTCGCCTCCGGCCTGGCAGCCGAGGCAGCCGTCTCGCTGGCCGCTTTGGGTGCCGGGAGCGGAGGCCATCGGTGACCGGCGACCTCCACCACGTGCGCGACGGTGCCGAGATCTACCGCCGCTCCTTCGCCATCATCCGGGCCGAGGCCGATCTGGGCGGCATCCCACCGGACCTGGAGAAGTTGGCCGTCCGAGTCGTGCACGCCAGCGGCATGGTGGACGTTGCGAGCGATCTGGACTTCTCCGCCGGGGCCGGGACGGCGGGGCGCGACGCGTTGGCCGGCGGCGCCACGATCCTCGCCGACAGCTTCATGGTCGCCGATGGCGTCACCCGCTCACGGTTGCCGGCAGCCAACGACGTGCGCTGCACGCTGCGGGACCCCGAAGTGCCAGCAAAGGCGGCCGCCCTCGGCACGACGCGCTCCGCCGCCGCCGTCGACTTGTGGATGCCTTGGCTGGAGGGGTCGGTGGTGGCGATCGGCAACGCCCCGACTGCGCTCTACCGGCTCCTCGAGCTGCTGGACGGGGGCGCTCCCCGCCCAGCCCTGATCCTCGGCTTCCCGGTAGGTTTTGTGGGGGCCCTCGAGTCCAAGGCTGCCCTCGCTCGTGACAGCCGAGGGGTCCCGTTCGTGTGCGTGCACGGGCGGCGAGGTGGCAGCGCGATGGCCGCCGCCGCAGTCAACGCCCTGGCGAGCGAGCAGGAATGACCGGCCGCCTGTGGGGTCTAGGGGTAGGGCCCGGAGATCCCGAGCTGGTGACCCTCAAGGCCTACCGGCTCCTGCGACGAGCGGACGTGGTCGCCTGGTTCGCTGCCACCGCCAGGGAGAGCAACGCCCGCCGGGCCGTGGCGGTGCACCTCCGACCGGGACAGGACGAGCTACCTCTCATCTATCCTGTGACGACCGAGCAGCTGCCGGCGCACGTCTCCTACGAAGCGCTCCTGGTCAAGTTCTACGACGAGGCGGCCGCCCGCATCGGCGCCGTGCTCGACACCGGGCGGGACGTGGCCGTGCTGTGCGAGGGAGATCCGCTCTTCTACGGGTCGTACATGTACCTGCACAACCGCCTGGCCGGCTACTACGAGCACGAGGTGGTCCCCGGGGTCCCTTCGATGCTCGCCGGCGCCGCGGTTCTCGGCGCACCGCTGGTGTCGCTCAACGAGGTGCTCTCGGTGCTCTCGGGGGTGCTCCCGGCCGAGGAGCTGCACCGGCGGCTGCTCGGCGCCGACGCCGTGGTGATCATGAAGCTCGGTCGCAACCTGTCCAAGGTCCGGGACTGCGTCGAGCGGGCCGGCCTGCTGCCCCGGGCCTGGTACGTGGAGCGGGCCACGATGGACGCTCAACGGGTCCTTCCCCTCGCCGACGCCGACCCGACCGAAGCGCCGTACTTCTCCCTGGTTGTCATCCCGAGCGCGACCGCGCCACAGCGTTGAGCTGTCCACAGCCGGCCGGCCACGTCTGGGTGGTGGGGCTCGGCCCGGGCGCGGCCGCCTGGCGCACCCCGGAGGTCGACCAGCTACTTCGCCGAGCCACCGACCTCGTCGGCTACCAGACCTACCTCGACATGGTCGAGCCCGGCCCCCCGGGCCAGCGCCGGCACCCCTCTGACAACCGGCAGGAGGCCGGTCGCGCCGCCGCTGCGTTGGACCTGGCCGCTGGCGGTAGGTCGGTCGCAGTGGTGTCGTCGGGGGACCCCGGCGTGTTCGCCATGGCAGCGGCGGTGATGGAGCAGCTGGCCCGTGCGGACGCCCCGCCAGCCTGGGCGGACGTCGAGGTGACCGTCGCCCCCGGGATCACCGCCGCACAGGCTGCTGCCGCCCGGGCCGGTGCCCCCCTAGGCCACGACTTCGCCGTCGTGTCACTCTCGGACAACCTCAAGCCATGGCCGGTGGTGGAGCGGCGTCTCGAGGCTGCAGCGGGGGCGGACTTCGTCCTCGCTCTCTACAACCCGGTGTCGCGGCACCGGCCTTGGCAGCTGCGGAGAGCCCTGGAGATCGTGGGCCGTCACCGTTCCGGCGCTACCCCGGTGGTGGTCGGGCGCGACGTCGGACGACCGGCGGAAGACGTGCGGGTCGTCGGGCTCGCCGAGCTCGACGTGTCCCTGGTGGACATGCGCACTGTGCTGGTCATCGGATCCACCACCACGACCGTCGTCCGCCGCCCCGGTCGTGCGGCCCAGGTCTACACGCCCCGTTCCTACCCGGCAGATCGGGGATCGCCGTCCGACGCAGGCTGAGCGGGCGGCGCCCGCTCGACCCACGCCAAGGCCTCCTCGACGGTGCTGGCGCGAGGACCGGGCGGCGACGGCGGCCTGGCCACCATGACCACCGGGATGTGGAGGTCCCGGGCCGCCACCAGTTTGGCCGCCGTGGCCGAACCACCGCTGTTCTTGGTCACGAGGAGATCGATCCGGTGGTGTCGCATCAGGGCAGTCTCACCCTCGACGGTGAACGGCCCTCGGCCCAGGACGACTTCCGCTGGTAACAGCGGGTGCGGGTCGGGGGGCTCGATCGACCGCACCAGCCACCACCGCCGGCCGTCGACCGCGGGGCCGAATGACGCCAGGTCGCTGCGCCCAGTCGTGAGCATCACTCGGCGGGCGTCAGATGTCCCCACCTCGGCCACGGCGCCCGCGAGGGACGGCACGCAGTGCCAGCGGTCCCCGGCGCGCGATGTCCAGCCCGGGCGCTCGAGGCGGAGGCGGGCGATACCGACCGAATGACAAGCCGACGCGGCGTGCCACCGCATGACCGCCGCGAAGGGATGGGTAGCGTCCACGACAGCATCGACGCCCTCCGCCCGCAGCCATGTGGCCAAACCTCCGGCACCCCCGAAGCCGCCGCTACGCACCCGTCCCGGCGGCAGGCGAGGGTTGGTGGTCCGGCCCGCCAGTGATGTCGTCACCTCGAAATCGGACCGTCCGGCCAGTGCGGCCGCCAGCGCCGCTGCCTCCGTGGTGCCACCGAGCACCAGCAGGCGGCGGGGCGCGCCCGCCGCGCTGCCCGCCAGGTCCTGCGTCGACTCGCCAGCAACCCTGTCCATCCTCCACGGGACGGTAGACGACCGCCACGGCGCTCCCGATCCGAGATGGCGTCCCTGCTAGGGTCGGGATGTCGCAGGGAACGCCGGTGGGAATCCGGGGCTGTCCCGCAACTGTCACCGGGGAGTGGACCCCACCCGATGGTCACGGCCTCTCGAGGCTGGAAGGCCGGGGCGAGCGCCGATCCGGAAGCCAGGACACCTGTGTCGACTCGATCATCGACGCGGGAGACGTCAAGCGATGCACCCACCAGGGGTCCCGGCGCCAGCCGGCCAGAGCTCTCCAACTGCCCGCCGCGGGCGCTCCAAATCCCGGCTCGCTGGCGCCGTGATGGTGTGCGGCACGACCTCCAACGCCGGCAAGAGCACTGTGGTCGCCGGGCTGTGTCGCCATTACGCCCGCCGGGGCCTGCGCGTCGCTCCCTTCAAGGCGCAGAACATGTCGAACAACTCGGCCGTTACCCCCTCCGGCCACGAGATCGGGCGCGCGCAGGCGTGGCAGGCGGCGGCGGCCGGCGTCGACGCCGAGGTTTCCATGAACCCGGTCCTCCTGAAGCCCTCCGGTCCGGGCGCCAGCCAGGTGGTGGTCATGGGCCGGCCGGTGGGCGTCATGACCGCAGCCGAGTACCACCGCCACAAACCATCGTTGCTGGCCACGGTGCTGTCAGCCCTCGACGACCTGCGCTCCCGTTACGACGTGGTGGTGCTGGAGGGCGCCGGCAGCCCGGCGGAGATCAACCTCCTCGACCACGACATCGTCAACCTGCGAGTCGCCCACGAAGCCGCTATCCCGGCGCTGGTGGTGGGCGACATCGACCTCGGCGGGGTGTTCGCCGCCCTCTATGGCACCGTAGCCCTCCTCCCCGACCGTTACCGACCGCTGGTCGGAGGCTTCGTGGTCAACAAGTTCCGTGGCGATCCGGCACTGCTCGCCGGCGCTACCGAAGCGCTCCAGGCCCGCTGCGGGGTACCGACCCTGGGTGTGCTCCCATGGCTGGAGGGTCCAGCGTTGGACGGCGAGGACGCCATGATCCTCGAGCGCGCTGGCTCGGACCGCCCCGGCTCGGGGCGTGGCCGGCTCCTGGATGTTGCCGTGGTCCGCTTCCCGCACTTGGCGAATTTCACCGACTTGGATCCCCTGGTGGTCGAGCCCGGCATATCGGTCCGCTTCGTCGACGACGGGCGGCGTGTCGGCCAGCCCGACCTCCTGGTGCTGCCGGGCTCGAAGGCGACGGTCGCCGACCTCGGGTGGTTGCGGTCCCGGGGGCTCGCACGGGCCGTCAGCGACTGCTCGACGACGGTGCTCGGCATCTGCGCCGGCTACCAGATGCTAGGTCAGGTCATCGAGGATCCCGATGGCGTCGAGTCATCTTCGCGGGTGACGCCCGGGCTGGCCCACGTCGACGCTGTTACCCGTTTCGGCCCGGAGAAGGTCACCCGGCGGCGGCGGGGCCGGGCGCTCGGCCAGAAGCTGCACGGCTACCAGATCCACCATGGGCGGGTAAGCGCAGCCGGCCGTCCCCTGATCGAGATGGAGGGGAACGCGGACGGGGACGGGTGCGAAGGGCGCACCCCTGGTGGTGCGACGGTGTACGGCACGACTCTTCACGGCCTGCTCGAGGGCGACGGCTTCCGTGCCGCCCTGCTCAGCGAGGTGGGAAGGCGAGCGGGCGTGCCATTTGCCCCGGGCGGATCCTTCGAAGCCGCCCGCCAGCTACGCATCGACACCGTCGCCGACGCGGTGGCCGCGCACCTCGATCTGGTGGCTCTCGACCGGCTGGTCGCCTCCGGGGGCCCGCGTTGAGGGGGCTGTGGTGAGGGTCCTGTGGTGAGGGTCCTGTGGTGAGGGCGGGGGCGTCCCGGACGAGGGGACGCATTCGCTGCGCGATTTGCGTTACCTGTTCGCACAAATCGCGCAGCCTTGCAGGCATCCGCCATCGAGACCGGCGTTGACGACCCTGGAGGACGTCCTGACAGAGGTGGGGCGCCGGGTGTCATACCTGCGAGCCACCCCGGCAGGCGTAGCCCCGGCAGGCGTAGCCCCGGCAGGCGTAGCCCCGGCAGGCGTAGCCCCGGCAGGCGACCAGTGGATCCCCTGTGACACGCTCTGCCGCCGCCAGCTGGACGTAGCCATCGACGCCGGTGTCGCCGAGCGGGCCTCGAGCCGCCAGGTCGCCGCGTCCCTCTTCTCGCAGTCCTACGCCTTCAAGGTCGGCGCCGTTTCGTTGGCCGCCTATGTCCTCGGGATGCCGTGGCCGTCGCCAGCGGCGATCGACACGTCCATCGTCCTCGCGAAAGGGCGGGCTACACAGCTGTCCTTCCGTTGCGACCGGCTCGGCGATCCCGGCGACCCCTCGGCGCTGGGGAGGGCACTCGTGGAGCGGCACCTGATCGCCTTCTCGGCGCTGCTCCGAGGGACGGTGCGGCTCGGTGCGCGCCTCGTCGCCGGCAACGTCGCTGCGGCTTCGGCCGCAGCGTTCCGGGCCGTCGAGGGCGCAGCACGCGACCGGGGCGACCATACCGAACGGTTGGCGGTGCGAGAGCGGGCGCAGGCCTTCTTCGAGGTGCAGGAAGTGCGACGGTGGCTGGGAGGGACCGGCCGCTTCGAGGTGGTCGAGGCCGGCGCCGGAGGAGGGGCCGGCGCCG
>JAKBAM010000003.1:67153-113881 GCA_021809105.1 Actinomycetes bacterium | reverse complement strand
GGCCGGCGCCGGAGGAGGGGCCGGCGCCGACGGTTGGTTCTGGACCCGAACCAGCTGCTGCCTCTGGTACCAAGCGCCGGGGCCGGAGGGGCGTACCCACACCTGTGACGACTGCAGCCTCATAACTCCGTCCGACCTCGAGCAACGGCGCCGAGCCGAGCTCGCCGCGAGCCTGCAGGAGGGCCCCACTGCATGATCAAGCTCATCCTCACCACCGACACCGAGATCCTGGCGTTGCGCACGGCGGTCGAGGGCCTGCCGGCCGGGTTCCCGGCCGTGACAGCCACGACCACGTGGGCTCCCGACCCGATCGGCGACCTCGACGGGGTCCGGGCCGTGCTGGTGCGGCTGCTGGGCGGCCGGCGGGCGTGGAAGGACGGTTTCGACCGCCTGCGGGCCGAGTGCCAGGAGCGGGGCATACCTCTGCTGGCGTTCTCCGGCGAGGCCGTGCCCGATGCCGAGTTGGCTGCTCTGTCCACCGCTCCGAGCGCCACGGTCACCGAGGCGTTCGCCTACTTGGTCCACGGCGGCCCGGCGAACTTCGAGCATCTGCTTCGCTTCGTCGCTGACACCGTGTGCTTCGGGGGCTGGGGTTTCGAGGCACCGGCACCGGTACCTGCCTTCGGGGTCTGGCGCCGACCGGCGCCGCTGGCGGGCCCTGCCGGCGTGACGGGCGCCGGCGTGGGTGCCGGCGTGGGTGCCGGCGTGACGGGCGCCGGCGTGGGTGCCGGCGTGACGGGCGCCGGCGTGGGTGCCGCGGGCGTGAGGAGCGCCGGCGTAGGAGGCGGCGAGGACGAAGCACACGATCGCCCCGTTGTCGGCATCGTCTTCTACCGCGCCCACCTGGTGGCCGGGAACACGCAGTTCGTCGACGACCTGTGCGACGCAGTGGAGGAGAAGGGCGGCCGGCCCTTAGCCCTCTGGTGCTACTCCCTGCGTGACGAAAGCAGCCAGCCGGTGATCGATGAGTTGCGGGCATCCGGCGCCCGGGTGCTGATCACGACCGTGCTGGCGGCGGGGGGCGCCGCCGCCGGCGCCGGCACACCGGGCGGCGCCGGCGGGATGGACGGCGAGGGGTGGGACGTGGCCCGCTTGAGCGAGTTGGACATCCCGGTTATCCAGGCTCCCAGCGCCGGGCGCTCCCGGGAGGACTGGGGGGCATCGGACGCCGGCCTCGGCCCCTACGACGTGACGTCGGGCGTGGCCATCCCGGAGCTGGACGGACGGATCATCGCCCCGGCGTTTGCCTTCAACGAGGTGGTCGACGACGGCGACGATCTGGGCACGGCGGTGCGGGCCTACCGATCGGTCCCCGATCGGGTCGAGCGTGTCGCCGGTCTGGCGCTGCGCCACGCCCGCCTGGGGATCCGGCCGGTTGAGGAGCGCCGGGTGGCGATCGTCCTCTCCGCCTACCCGACCCGTCGCAGCCGGCTCGGCAACGCGGTCGGGCTGGACACACCGGCGAGTGCCCTCGTCCTGCTCGACGCGCTGGCAGCGGCCGGCTATCGCGTCGAGGACCGTCCGTCCGACGGCGACACACTGATGAGCAGGCTGGCGGACGGGTTGACCTACGAGGCCGAGAGCCTGACGGGGCCACAGCTCGGCCAGGCGGTCGGCCGCCTCGCCGGCGAGCGCTACAGCGAGTGGTTCGCGACGCTGCCCTCCGATGCCAGGGAAGAGCTGGAGGCGGCATGGGGACCGGCTCCCGGGGCGCACCGGGTCCACGACGGGGACCTGGTCTTCAGTGGGATAGAGGTGGGCAACGTGCTCATCGCCATCCAACCCCCACGCGGCTACGGCGACGACCCGGTCGCGGTCTACCACTCGCCTGCACTCCCGCCGGCCCACCATTACCTGGCCTTCTACCGCTGGCTGGAGGATGTGTGGGGTGCCGACGCGGTGGTGCACCTGGGCAAGCACGGGACCCTCGAGTGGCTGCCGGGCAAGGCCGTCGGGCTCTCGGCAGGGTGCTGGCCCGACGCCGCTCTCGGGGACCTGCCGTTGTTCTACCCCTTCGTCGTCAACGATCCGGGCGAGGGGACCCAGGCCAAGCGGCGGGCCCACGCCGTGGTCATCGACCACCTCCTACCGCCGATGACGAGGGCTGACACCTACGACGACCTGGCCCGCTTGGAGCAGCTGTTCGACGAGTACGCGCTGCTGCAGACCATGGACCCCTCCAAGCTGCCTGCGCTTCGGGAGCGGATCTGGGAGCTGCTGCGCACCGCCGCCATCGATCAGGACCTGGGCCTCACAAACGTCGACCTCGACGACACGTTCGACGAGGTGATCCTGGAGGTCGACGGCTACCTGTGCAGCTTGAAGGATGCCCAGATCCGCGGCGGTCTCCACACCTTGGGCGACGCCCCTGCCAACGACGTGCTCCTCGACCTCGTCCTGGTGATCACCCGCCTTCGCCACGGCCGCATCCCGTCGCTTCGGTCCGAGGCGGCCGCCGCCCTCGGCCTCGACGCCGACGACCCGCTCCAGCTCGACGACGTCGAGGCGACAGCCCGGGGGTGGCTGGAGGCGGTCGCCGCCAACCGGTGGACGCTTCCCGCAGCGTGCCCGGACGGCGGCCCATGGGGCGAGAGCCAGCGGGAGGTCCTGCGCTGGATCTGCGACTGGCTGGTCCCCAACTTGCGCCGGGCGACCGACGAGGTCGACCACCTCCTGGCCGGCCTGGAAGGCCGGTACGTGCCCGCCGGCCCGTCGGGGGCGCTGACCAGGGGCTGCGCCCACGTGCTGCCGACGGGACGCAACTTCTACTCCGTCGACCCGAAGGCCCTCCCCACGGAGCTCTCCTGGGAGGTGGGCCAGAAGCTGGCCGCCGAGGTCCTGGCCCGCCACCTGGAGGAAGAGGGCTGCTATCCCGAGACGGTCGGGCTGGTGCTCTGGGGTACCGCGGCGATGAGGACCCAGGGCGACGATGTGGCCGAGGCGCTTGCGCTGCTCGGGGTCCGACCGGCGTGGGAGCCGGCCACACGCCGCGTCGTCGGTGTGGAGCCCGTCCCCCTCGAGGAGCTGGGACGGCCTCGCGTCGACGTGACCCTGCGCATTTCCGGCTTTTTCCGCGACGCCTTTCCCGGGCTGGTGGAGCTGCTCGACGACGCGGTGGCGATGGTCGCGTCCCTGGACGAACCCGACGAACGCAACGCCGTCAGGAGGCACGGCGGGGAGGACCCGCGGGTGTTCGGGCCGACGCCGGGTAGCTACGGAGCCGGCATCCTCGACCTCTTGGAGACCAGGGACTGGCGCTCAGACGAGGATCTGGCTGCTGTCTACATCGCGTGGTCGGGCTGGTCATATGGCCGCCGCGGGTTCGGTGTCCCAGCCACCGATGCCATGAAGCGCCGATTCGCCGCCATCGACGTGGCCGTCAAGAACCAGGACAACCGCGAACACGACATCTTCGACTCCGACGACTATTTCCAGGAGCATGGGGGGATGGTGGCCACGATCCGCTCGCTGACCGGGCGGGACCCGAAAGCCTGGTTGGGCGACTCCTCCGACCCCGCCCGCCCCGTAGTGCGCTCGCTGGCGGAAGAGGCGGCTCGGGTCGTGCGAACCCGGGTCCTCAACCCGAAGTGGCTGGGGGCCATGCAGCGCCATGGCTACAAGGGCGCCTTCGAGATGGCGGCCACTGTCGACTACCTCTTCGGCTACGACGTGACGGCTCACGTCGCGGAGCAGTGGATGTACGAGCGGGTCACCGACGCCTACGTCGCCGACCCGGCCATCCGGGACTTCTTCGAGGCCTCCAACCCGTGGGCGCTCCGCTCGATCGTCGAGCGCCTCCTCGAGGCCGAGAGCCGGGGCCGGTGGAAGCCCGACCACGAGCGAGCCGACGTGCTGAGGAAGGCGTTGCTCGAGGCCGAGGGGTGGGAGGAATCACGGTGACGGCCGGAGAGGTTGGGGAAAGGGGCGCCTCGCACCTTCGCTTCTCGGAGGTCGTAGGGCAGGAGGACGCCAAGCTGGCCCTGATCCTGGCGGCGGTGGAACCCCACCTCGGCGGGGTGTTGCTGCGGGGGGACAAGGGTTCGGCGAAGACCACCCTGGCCCGTGGCCTGGCGTCGCTGCTGGCGGAGGGGGCTCCTTTTGTGGAGCTGCCGCTCGGCGCGACCGAGGACCGCGTCGTGGGTGCCGTGGATGTGGCCGCCCTGCTCGGCGACCGCCGCCATGCCTTCCGGAAAGGTCTGCTGGCCGCCGCCCACGGCGGCGTCCTGTACGTGGACGAGATAAACCTGCTGGCGGACCACCTGGTGGACAGCCTCCTCGATGTGGCCGTCGCCGGCATCAACCGCGTGGAGCGCGACGGCATATCCGAAGCTCACCCGGCCCGGTTCGTGCTGGTCGGCTCGATGAACCCCGAGGAGGGCGAGCTGCGTCCCCAGCTGCTCGACCGCTTCGGGCTGTGCGTCGAGGTCCACTCACCCACCGATCCGGCCACCCGCGCGTCGATCGTCCGCCGCCAGATCGGCCTCGAACGGGACGGGTCGATCTCTGACGGCGCCGACGCGTCGGACCGGGCTCTCCGCGAACGCCTCGCGTCCACGTTGCCTGCACCCCTGACCGACGCCACCGTCGACGCCGCCGCCCGGCTTTCCGTAGCGGTAGGCGCCGAGGGGTTGCGGGCCGACCTGTCGCTGTGCCGGGCCGCCGCGGCTCTCGCCGGCTGGGAGGGGCGGAGCGAGACCGACCCCGAGGACCTGCGTAGGGTCGCGGCGATGGTGCTGGCCCACCGGCGGCGGCGCGATCCTTTCGACCCCCCTGGCATGGACGACCGGGAGCTGGCCGATGCCTTGGACGACGCTTTGCCCCCGCCGGCCGCCCCGGCCCCGGCCCCGGCCCCCGCCCCCAGAGAAGCCCTGTCCGACGATCCGAGTCCTGCGCCGGCCGATTCCCTTCCCGAAGGCCAGCCCCCCGAGGATCAGCCGCCAGGCGCCCCCGATGCCGTAGCGCCAGCCCTTCCCCCCGCCCCTGAACCGTCGTCGCAAGACCATCCCCTGCGGCTGGTGCTGCCTGCGGCCAGCCGGACCGACAGCGCAGCGGGAAGAGGGGCAGCCGCTGCCGGCCCGAGGGGACGAGCCATCCGGACGGTCGCCTACGAGCGGCCCGACCAGCGGCTGGCGGCCGCCGCCACCGCTCTGGCCGACGCCGGCCGCGTAGCTCCTGATGGCAGTCCGGCCGCGCGGGTCGCCATGGCGGACCTACGCGCCGCGGAGGCGGAGCAACGCCGCTCCTGCCTGGTCATCCTGGCCGTTGACGCCTCTGGGTCGATGGCGGCCCGACACCGCCTGGACGCAGCCAGGACGGCGGCGATCGGCCTGCTTGGTGACGCATACCGCCGGCGGGACCGGGTGGCGTTGATCGCCTTCAGGGGGGAGGGCGCGGAGGTCGTCCTGCGGCCCACGGGTTCTGTGGAGATCGCCCGGGCCCGCCTTCAAGGCATCCCAACCGGCGGTAGGACCCCGTTGGCCGCCGGGCTGCGGGCGGTCACGGCGATGGTCCGGGCCAGCCGGCGCGGCGGTGGCCCCGAGCCGGTGGCAGTGCTCATCACCGACGGCCGAGCCACCGGGGATGAGGCCGATCCGCTGGCTGCGGCGCAGGCCGCAGCCGCCGAGTTGGCAGCAACCCGCACCCGCACCCTCGTGCTCGACGCCGAGACCGGTCCCACCCGGTTGGGCCTGGCACAGGCCCTGGCCCGAACGCTTGGCGCCGACCATGTAGCCCTCGACGAGATCGAGGGCTCGGCTGATGGCAGGGCCGTGGAGAGAGCGATCCGCGAGCGGCTGACCGACTCGCTGCCCCGGCCGTGACCCTGACCTTGGTCCTCGGGGGGACCCGCTCCGGCAAGTCGGCGGTGGCCGAGCGCATGGCCTCCGACGCGGCCGCGACCGGCGTGCCGGTCACCTATGTGGCGACGGGGGTCGCCACCGACGAAGAGATGGCGTTGCGCATCGCCCGCCACCGTGCCCGCCGGCCGGTGGGCTGGTCCACCCTCGAGGTCTCCGGCGCCGCTCTCGTTGAGTCGCTGGGGTCGATCACAGGCGTCGCGCTGCTCGATAGCTTGGGGACCTGGGTGGCCGCCCACCCGGATCTCGATCCCGACGGCGGCCTCCTGGCGGCCGCGTTGGCGGGGCGGGCCTGGGACACCATCGTGGTGTCCGAGGAGGTGGGCCTGTCCGTGCACCCTCCGACCGCGGTCGGTCGGCGCTTCGTGGATGCGCTCGGCGACGTCAATCAGGCAGTGGCGGGAGCAGCCGACCGGGTGGTGCTGGTGGTCGCGGGCAGGCTGCTGGAGCTGGCACCCGCTTCGAGCCGGCCGCAGGGGAGGCGATAAATGCGGGCGGCGGTGGCGTTCCTCACACCCTTCGGAGGAGCGGCGACACCTGGGCGCACCACCTTCCGGTGGTTTCCACTCGTGGGTGCCGCTCTGGGCGGGGTGGTGGGTGTGGTGTGGTGGGGATCGGCCCGCGCCTGGCGGGGCCCGCTGGTGCCGGCGGCACTGGCAGTGACTGCCGACTTGGTGGTGACCGGCTTGCTGCACCTCGACGGCTTGGCCGATAGCGCTGACGGGCTGCTGCCTCACCTGTCTCGGACGCGACGGTTGGAGGTGATGGCCCAACCGGACGTCGGCGCTTTCGGGCTGGCAGCCACCGCAGCGGTGCTGTTGGCCCGGTTCGCGGCGCTTGCTTCCCTTCGCCCGGAGGTGGCTCTCGTGGCGGGCGTGTGGTGCGCGTCGCGGTCGCTCATGCTGCTCGGCACCGTCGCCCTTCCCTACGCTCGGCCGGCCGGCCTGGCGAGTGCCTTCCTAGGCGACGACCGCCGGATCACCGCCGGCATCGGCGCCCTCGGCGTGGCGGCGGGCGCGGCCCTGGCTGGGATCGCCAGGGGGGGCGCCGGCATCGCAGGCATCGCCGGGCTGCTGGTGGCGGGCAGCGCTCTCGGCGGCCTGGCCCGATCTCGCATCGGCGGCTACACCGGTGACGTTCTCGGAGCCGCCGCGGTGGTAGGCGAGACCGTCGCCCTGCTCGTCGCTGCTGTCCGGTGGTGACCCGATGCTGACCCGGTGGGGCCTCGGATGGCCCGACGCGCCGGGGGTCCTAGCCGGGCTGGCCCTCGACCGAATCCTGGGCGATCCGCCGGACCCCCTACATCCCGTAGCCTGGTTCGGCTCCCTGATGGCGCGGCGGGAGCAGATGGCCTGGCGTGACAGCCGCGTCGGCGGCGCCGCCCACGCCGCTTCCGGTGCTGCGTTGGGCGCCGGGACCGGGGGGGCGTTGCTCGCCCTCGGTCGCAGCCTGCCATGGGGGCAGTCTGTGGCCACCGCAGTGATGGTGGCAATCGTCGTGGGTGGTCGCAGCTTGGACCGGGCCGCTGCCGCCGTTCGCGCCGCACTCGACGACGACGACGTCGTCGAGGCCCGCCGGCTGTTGCCCGGACTGGTCGGGCGCGACCCGTCTAGCCTCGACAGCGCCGAGGTGGCGCGTGCAGTGGTCGAATCGGTGGCGGAGAACACGGTGGATGCGGTCATCGCCCCGGCTGTCTGGGCGACGGTCGCGGGACCGGCGGGGGCTGGGGCCTACCGCGCCCTGAACACCCTCGACGCCATGGTCGGGCACCGTAGCGATCGCTACTGCCGTTTCGGCTGGGCGTCGGCGCGTGCCGACGACATCGCCAACCTGGTACCAGCCCGTCTCGGCGCGCTCTTGGTGGCGTTGGTCAGGCCCCGCCGGGCGGGGGCCGTCTGGGCCGCGGTCCGCCGCGACGCCCCGGCCCATCCCTCCCCCAACGCCGGGATCATCGAGGCGGCGTTCGCCGCCGCGCTCGACCTGAGGCTCGGGGGCACCAACATCTACGACGACCGCGCCGAGGCCCGGGGCGTGCTGGGCAACGGGGCCCCCCCCTCGTCAGCCGACATCGACCGGGCCAGGGCGCTGGCGCGCGATGTCACCGTTGCCCTGGCCGTCGGCCTCGGCGCCCTCGGGGCAGGTCTTGGCGGGGTGCGCGCAGGCCTGAGCACGCGAGGCCAATCCCAGAGGCCCGGCACTCGCCCACCGGTCGACTATCCGGCACCGCCCGCCCGCCGGGGGGGCCGATGACCAGCCGGATGCTGCCCGGGGCCGGGGCCCACGGTGGCGACGGCGCTCGGGTCGCCGCCGCGCTCGGCTTGAACCCTGCCGACGTACTGGACCTGTCCGCCAGCTTGTGCCCTGTTGCCCCCGATCCCAAGCCGCTCGTCGGCCGTCATCTCGACGCACTGGCGCGCTATCCGGACCCCGAGGCGGCCACTTTGGTGCTTGCGGGCGCGATGGGGGTCGACCCGGGGCACCTCCTCCTGACCAATGGGGGCGCAGAGGCCATCTCGCTGCTGGGTGCAGAGATCGGGGGCCGGGTCGAGGAGCCGGACTTCTCCTTGTACCCTCGAAGCGGCGGCCCGCTGTGGCGCTCCAACCCCAGCAGCCCGCTCGGGACCTTGGCAGAGCCCGGAGAATCAGCCGGGGTGTGGGACGAGGCCTTCTGGCCCCTGGCCACCGGGACGTGGACGCGCGGTGACCACCTGCAGGGCACGGCGGTCGTCGGCTCGCTCACCAAGCTGTTGGCGTGTCCGGGCCTGCGCGCCGGCTACGTCCTCACCGCCGACACCGACCTCCTCGATCGCCTCCGCCGGGCGCAACCGGCTTGGGCGGTCAACGGGCTGGTGGCCGCCGCTCTCCCCGAGTGGCTGGATCTGGTCGACCTCCCGGGCTGGTCTGCGGCGACTGCCGCTCTTCGCTCCCGACTGGTCGACCAGCTCGAGGAGCGGGGCTTGACCGTCCGGGCCGGACACGGCCCCTGGGTGCTGGTCGAAGGATTCGCTGACCTCAGGAACCGCCTCCTCCCCCACGCCGTCGTGGTTCGGGACTGCACCAGCTTCGGGCTCCCCACGACGACACGTATCGCGGTCCCCGACGAGGCCGGTTTGACCACCTTGTCCAAGGCCCTCGACCAAGCCCTCGATCTCTCGACGACACCATCGGAGCAACCCTGTGACCCCTGACCAGCCTTCCATCCCCGCCCCACCCCTCCCTGCCGCACCCCTCACCGCTGTCATCTTCGACATCGGGGGGACCCTGGTGGACCTCGCCCCACCGGGCACCGCCGTCGCCGACCTGCAGCCGTCCTACCGCCCCGGCGCTCGACGGCTCCTGCGGGTGTTGGCAGCCGCCGGCGTGCGCCTCGCTGCGGTCACCGACACGTCGGTGATGGGCGAGTCCGAAGTGCGCTCCGCACTCGGCGAGGACGTCTCGTCCCTGTTCGAGGTAGTGATCACCTCCGTCGAGGTGGGTGCTCGCAAGCCTGATCCAGCGGGAGTCCAGCGGGCACTGGCCCTCCTGGGGATCGACGCCCCCGAAGCGCTGATGATCGGTGACCAGCCAGCTGACGAGGGCGCAGCGGCTGCCGCCGGCGTGGCCTTCCTCGGTGTGGGGATGGCAGCTGGCGCTCCAGTGTCCAGTTCGGTACCGAATACGTCATCCAACTGGATGCCAGACCGCGAAGCACGTCTCGACATCGCGGTGCTGGAGCACCTGGCCGCCCGCTTCGGGCCACTGGCGGCCGCCCTCCTCCTTGCCGGGCCCCTCGACGAGAGTGCGGCGGCCGACGCCAGGGCCCTCCAGGGCCGCCTGACCAAGCCGCCGGGATCCCTCGGCCGACTCGAGGAGCTGGGCACGCAGCTGGCTGCGATAGCCGGCATGTCGCCACCCCCGGTGCCGACGCCCGCGGCGGTGACGATCTTCGCCGGCGATCACGGGGTGTGGGCGCAGGGCGTCTCGCCATGGCCACAGGAGGTGACGGCTCAGATGGTCGCCAACTTCTGCGCGGGAGGCGCGGCAATCAACGTCCTGGCGGCTGCCGCTGGGGCCGCGGTCACCGTTGTCGACGTCGGTGTCGCCACTCCTCTACTCCCGGCACCCAGCGCGCCGGGCGGTCCAACGCTGCTCGGGCGGCGAGTGCGCTCCGGCACCGCCGACTTGAGCGAGGGCCCGGCGATGACCGAGAGTGAAGCGAGCGCCGCTTTGGACGTGGGGGCCGCAACCGCGATCGCCGCAGTGGCAGGGGGTGCCCGGGTACTTCTCACGGGCGACATGGGGATCGCCAACACAACGCCCTCGGCCGCGCTCATCGCGGCCCTCACCGGCCGGCCCGCAGAGGAAGTCACCGGACGCGGCACCGGCATCGACGATCCGACCCTGGCCCGAAAGGTAAGGCTAGTGAGCAAAGCCGTAGCGCGCCTCGGTCCGGACCGAGGCGCGCTACGGGTATTGGCGGAGGTCGGGGGCTTGGAGCATGCGGCGTTGGCCGGCTATATCGTGGCCGGGGCGGCCGCCGGCGTCCCGGTAGTCGTCGACGGGGTCATAGCCCTGAGCGCACTGCTCGTAGCTGCCGCTCTGAGCCCTGCGGTGACCGGGTCTGTCATCGCCGGGCATCGTTCAGCGGAGCCAGGAGCCACAGCCGCGTTGGAGCACCTGGGCCTGTCACCAGTGCTCGACTTGGGTCTGCGCCTCGGCGAGGGCAGCGGTGCCGCCCTCGCTCTGCCGGTGGTACAGGCCGCATCGCTGATCATGTCCGGCATGGCCACCTTCGACTCCGCAGGGGTCAAGGAGGCCTGATCACTGCACTAGCCGGTTGATGGTTGACGCTCAGTCAGTGTCAGTGGTGCAGCGGGCGCACACCCAGGTCCCTGCCAGCGCCAGAGCCGCCGCCGGCGGGGGGTGCAGATACGTGATCTGGCACGCCGAGCAGGTGACTGTCGCGCTGCGCTGGCGCATCTGCACACCCTCGCGGGCGGGGAACGACGGATGCGGTGAGGGCGACGGACGAGGCCGATCCGGAGTGATCATGAACGTTCCTTCGTCGTGGTGGCTGCTGTCGGTTTGCGCAGCGCGTGGTACAGCTCAGTCGGTCGAAGAGGCTTCTTCAGGTAGGCGTCGGCGCCTAGCGAGAGCGCCGTAGCCATGGTCGGAGCGTCGGTGTGGAACGAGCACACTACGATCCGTAATTCAGGAGCAGCTTCCCTGAGTCGCCGGACGGTCTCGAGGCCGTGGGCCACCGGTATCTGCACCTCGACAAGCACAGCATCGGCATCGAGGCGCTCGACCGCCCCGACCGCGCTATCCGGACCTTCCGCGAAGGCCACGCTGGCCCGCCCACGGCTCCCGAGCTCCAGCACATACCGCATCAGCTGGCGGCGGTCGTGGTGCGTGTCGACCACGACGATACGGGTCTCGGCCGCCTGGTCAGGCGCCTCGGACCCAATCGACAAAATGGCTGGGGCTCCCATGGGAACCACCGATCTGTCCCGCTGAGGCGGGACCGCTGCCGTCCGAAATGGGCGACTATTTCTACCCTACACCCCGTCCTCCCCACCCTCCGGTGCTCATCACCCACATTTCGGGAGGTCGGGTAGATTGAGGTCAGCTCATTTTGAGCAACGTACCCCTGCTCTCAGGGGAAGATCGGGGGGTTCCCATGGGGAACCCGGAGCCCAACCAGACCGCTTCGACTGGCCGAACAACATCAACCAGCCAGACCAGGTCGACTGCCACCCGGCGCTGCGGGCGCTGCCGCGCTGACTTCGATGGCGACCCGACGCTGTCGTTCCAGACCGGCTGGGCACTCTGCCCGGCTTGCACCGAGGTCCTCCTCCCGCTGCCCATGGGCCCCTCCGACGCGTCCTCGCGTGCCCAACCCTGACCTCGTCGTATCGGTGCCCCCCCAATGGGACGAGTCGCGATGGAAGCGGATCCTGGATCGCATGGAGGTTCGCCTCGATGGGATCGGGCTTCGGTTCTGGGGGCCGCCGCTTTGGCTGGAGGTCACAATGAGCGGGCCGGACTCCGACCGCTGGGTGCTGGACGATCCCCTCGGTCCGTTTCGGTCTTGGGACTGGCAGAGCAGCGAGGCCTGCGCGGCGGCCGGACCGCTGGAGCGAGCAGGGCGCCCTGATCAAGAGCTGCTGGAGGTGGCCGCTCGCTACACCCTGGAAAACCTGGTGCTCAATGCGGCGCACGAGGTCGGCGAGTGGTTACGGTTCGACGGTCAACGGGTGCTGCCCCCTCACGACGGGGCGGGTGATGGGCACCAAGGCAACGGCCGAGCCGAGGTGCGCATCGACTTCGCTCGCAGTTCCAGGCTCGACCCGCACTTCGTCGGGCCGCCTGGTCCCGCCGCGCCAGCCCAGACGTCGGTGCTCGCGCAGGACATACGGCTGTCCCAGAGCCTGGCACTCATGGCGGACCTCGGCCGCAGTTTCGCTTCCTGGCGCTTCGCCTACCTCCCGGGCCATGTCATCAGCTACACCGCGTTGGGGCCCGCCCTACAGGCGAGCGGCGATCCCGGTGTCTCCTGGACGCGGCCCTGGTCGGCGGTGGCTGACCTCGCCGCTGCCGCTGCGTCCGACTCCGCCGGCGCGATGCTGCCAGCTCTGCCGGAAGTCCCGGCCGTCGCTAAGGCAATCCAAGCGGACGTGCACGCCATGCTGGTCTCCTACGAGGCGGCGAGGCTGTGCGACGCCTTCTACGTCGACGGGGTCCGGCCTTGGCGGCTCGAATCGGGGGGCACCCCGATCTCCGCCTCGGGGACTGCAGATGCGCCAGTCGACGGCCGACAACTGATCGGAGTCGTAGTCAGCTGGTCGCCAGCACCGTGAAGAAGTCGCGGGTCCAGCCTGAAAGGTATTGGTCGGCGGGCCGGACCTGACCGGGGACAGCTGCGGTCAGGGGCCCACCCGGGGAGGACGCCAGATCGAGCTGGACCCACTCGGGGTTGATGTCGAGCTCCATGGCGGTGGTGGCGCCGACTTCGATGAGCGCGCTGGCGAGGTCGACCGGCAGTGCCGACATGCTCGCCGCGACGATCAGGTCGCCGGCGGCATCTTGTCCGAGAGCGCTACGGGCCACGGCGAGCCTCCCGCCGATGGTCGCGCCCCAGCTCAACACGTTGCTGATTCCCGGGCTGACAACACCTCCCTGCACCAGTAGCCCCAGGTTTTGGCGGACCGACACGGCGGGATCGCCAGGCACGGGAACCGTCTGGCCGTACACGCCGACCTTGGCCTGCCCGTTGGCGTCGATCACAACGCTGGCCCGCCCAGGCTGGAGCGCGGCGAGCACCTGTCCGCCGATCTCCACGCCCCCCGATCCCGTCGAAGTTTGGAACCCCCCGTTGAAGGCACCCACCAGGAGCGGGCGCTCGGCGGCGCTGATCACCGACTGGCCATCCGCTGGCAGGACCACGCCCCGCGTCGGCGGGTCGGAGCTGCCGGCGTGGAGCACCAGCCGGTAGGCGCCGGCCGGGAACAGGGCCAGCGTCACGGTGCTGCCGTTCGCCGTGACGATGGTCCGGCGTTGGACGGTCACGGCCGTCGCCGTCGTCCGTACCGCGCTCCACCCCGGAAGCGGCACGGGGGGAGCGGGGGTGGTCGTCGTGGCGGGCACCGTCGTCACCGGGGTGGAGGTGCCGGCTGGATCCGTCGCCGCCCCGGGCCGGCGGGCGGCCTGTGACTGCGCCTGGCCTGATGCGGTGGATCCGCACGCGGACATCAGCACGGCCGCCGCCACGGCCAGGATCATCCCTCGCCGCCTAGCCGCGGCCGGGGGGTGAAAGTTCCTCGAGCGGTCAAGCATCTGATGACACGAACGGCATTCCCGGAGTCGAAGCTTCGGCTCCGTCCGCTCCGATCAGGTAGGCCTCGTAACCAGGGATCGCATCGAAGCGTTCGAACATATCGGATCCGCCGACGGCCAGCGCGGTCGCCAGGGCGTCGGCCACTGCCAGGTCGGGGCCGACGACGGTCGCTGACGCAGCCCGGCGGCTGACGGAGCCCGTAGCCGGATCGAGGAGTTGACCGGGGCGCTCGTAGTCGCCCGACGTGGCAACAGCCCCGCACACGGTGACAACCGCAGCGAAGGCCACGGGCTGCCACGGGTGACGAATGCCGATCCGCCAACCGGGCTCCCCCGGTGGGGTGCCAGCAGCGGCCAGATCGCCTCCGGCGTTGACCATGGCTGCGGTGGCGCCCCCTTCGACGAGCGTGTCGAGGGCTCGCTGTGCCGCCCAACCCTTGACCATCCCGGTGGGGTCGACGCCGCCCGGCATCGCCCACGGGTCGAACCAGCCTCCTGTCATCGTCCGAAGCTCGCGGCAGCGGTCCAGGACGGCGCTGATCTCGGGGGTGAGGTCGGCTGCGTCGAGCTGCCCGGCCCGAAAACGACTCATGGGGCTCTCGGGCTTCCACGTGGAGAACATCCGGTCGTCTCGGTGGAGACCCGCGCAAGCGCGCCTGATCATGGAGTCGGCATCACCCGAGTCGGTGAACACCGTGAAGGAGACCACTGTCCCCATGACCGGCTCGGCGTGGCGGCAAGGGGTCGCCGTGGCGGTCACTTGACCCCGAGCTTGTCCAGCGCTGACTGGACCGAGTTGACGTAGGCCTGGGCCGTATAGGTCGCACCCGAGACGCCGTTGATGTTGGCTGACTGGGCGGCCAGCACTTGCTGGCGCAGCAGCGGGAACGCCTGCTGATTGATGTAGCTCGAGGTTCCGTCGATGACCTGCTGGCGGGTGACGACGACATCGGTTATGCGGGTCCCGGCCACTTTGACTTGCACCGCTATGTCCCCGTATGGGTACGGCTGGTCGGCACCTGCTGCCTGTCGGGCGGCGCTGGAGGGCGGCGCGGTGGCCGGCGTCGTCGCCGCACTTCCGGGCGCAGTCGTCGCCGCACTTCCCGGAAGCGTCGTCGCACTGGTGGATGCGGGTGGAGCGGTGGTGGCCGGACTGGCGCTGCCTGCGGCTTGGGCCGGGAGTTTCAGGTGGAGCGGGTGGGTTGGGTAGGCCAGAATGCCGGCGACGCCGGCGAAAGTGCCTGCGATGACATAGGGGGCGCGTCGCATTTGGGTCCTCTCAGAACTCGAAGGTCTCTCGGTGGAGGGCCTCGGGGGCTACCCCGAGGTATCGGGCCGACTGTTCCACCTGGGCCGCGAACCCGTCGGGCCCGCACACGAAGACATCGCGGGTGGCCAGGTCAGGGATCAGCTTGTGGAGGTGGACGGGGTCCAGGCGGTTGCGCGACCGAGGTCCGACCATCTCGATCAGGCGACCCCGCTGGTGGGTGATGAGATCTCCGAGCTCTTTGCGGAACAGGAGCTCGCCTTCGTTGGAGGCCCGCACCACCGTGACGATGTCCACCCCGGACGGAAGTTCCTCGAGCAGCGCTCGTACAGGGGTGATCCCGACACCGGCGGCGAACAACGCCACCCGGTTGTGGACCCGGTGGGCGTCGGTGAACACACCGTAAGGGCCCTCGATCGCCACCCGGGTCCCTGGGCGCAGTTTCGACAGGAGGGCCGTCGTGTCACCCAGCGACTTGATGGTGACCCGCATGTGGGTCCGCGTGGGCGCAGCCGACAATGAGAACGGGTGGGCGTGCCACCAAAGGCCCCTGGTCAGGAACCTCCACGAGAAGAACTGACCGCCGGCCGCTCCGAGCCGGTCGAGGTTTCGGCCCACCAGGATCAGTGAGACGACCCCTTTGCGCTCCCGCCTGACCTCCTGGACTTCCAGCTGGTGGCGGGCGGTGCGCAGGACCGGCACACCGACGCGCGACACGAGCACGACGCCTGCTGTCGCCAACCAGATGACGATCCACACGGCCCGGGCCAGGTTGTGGCCCACGAACTCGTTGCCGTCGTATATCTGGTGGAGGAAGGACAGGGCTACGGCCAGATAGGTGTAGAGGTGGATGGCCCACCACGTCTCGTAGGCGAAGCGGCGCCGGGCCATCCGGATAGAGACCGAAGCGATGGCCAGGAGCATCAGCCACGCGACGGTGGCTGCGACCATCCAGCTGTAGGAGTTGAGCAAGGGGCCGATCTCGTGGCCCACGCCCGTCCGTGCAGACTGGGCGTAGCCGACGGTCGTGAGGACCGCGTGGGCGCTGAGCAACGTCAGCGGCCACGGGCTGAGAAAACGGTGCCAACGCAAGATCCGGTCGTGACCGACGATGGACTCGAGGGTGGGCAGGCGCGCCGCCAGCAGGACCATGACGAGCAACAGCCAGGTACCGCCCATCGCAGCCACGTTCCCGAAGAGCATGGCTGCACCTCCGGGCGCCCGAAACGCCGAGGCGGTCTCGTTGGAGATGGGGAGGGCGATCGAGGCGCCGAACCCGAGCCCCACCAGTGCCGCTGCGGCGTCGACCAGCTCCCGCCGGACTCGACGCTGGACGGGCGGGGCCGGGGCGCGACGCACGGACGGGGGCGCAGCCGCAGTCATGGGACCAGTGTCGCCCCCCGACCTGAAGCTTCAATGACAGGCCGACAGGGCCTCGCGACCACCATCCCCAGCGCCAGGAGCGTCAGACGGCATACGGCCAAGGCGTGGCCGACCGGCCCCTCGCCTGGTCGATCACCTGCTGAGCGAACCAATGGCGGAACATCTGGACCTCGGCCGGCGCCTCCAGCGTTAGGAACGCGCCGTCGCCGCACAGCCGGTCGGCCTCGTCGAGGCGGTCGGCCAGATCGATCAACGACTTCCACCGCCGGATGGGCACCCTCACGTGGAGATCGACCGTCCTTCGCCCCTCGACGATGGCGGCCTCGATCTGGTGGCGCAGTGATCCCGTCATCGGGGTGAGCTGACCGGTGACGGTGTCGCCGAGGAGAACGTCCCTCGGATGGGCTCCCCGGCCGCTGTCGAGGTCGGCGGTGCCGAGGAGCGCCAGCTCGCGCAACAGCGCGTCGTTGTGCTCAGCGGTGAGGAGGTAGACGTCGGTGGGAAGTCCGAGGACCAGCACATCCAGAGTCGTTTCCTCCGTCACTTCGGGTACGACACCGGCGCCGCTTTCGTCGAGGTCCGGCCAGGCTGACAGATCCGCCAGGTCGGCCAGAGCACCGGTCTCGAACGACTCCACCGGAGAGGCTCCCCGGGGCTGGGAGCGGTGGCGGAGCAAGGAGAACCAGACGGCCTTGCCTCCCGACGCGATCGGCTCGACGCCCCAGTCGTCGGCCATGGCCGACACCAGCTTGAAACCTCGGCCCGTCTCGGCTGTCGCCCCGTAGCGCTTGACGACCGGGAGCTCCGGGTTGTCATCGATGACCCGGACGTGGACCTCGCTGTCGGCGTGCTCGGCTGCGACGGTGATGGCGGTATGGGCGTGGAGGACGGCGTTGGTCACCAGCTCCGAGATGATGAGGCTGGCCGCATCGACCACATCAGGGGGCCAACCGGCCAGCTCGGCCGCGATCCACGACCGTGCGACGCCGGGCGCGCCCGGGCCGCACTCGAGGGCCAAGCCCGCGTCATCCCGCGTTCCAGCCTGGCTGTGGGTGGCCGCCGGCCGACCCTGGTCAGGTCCTCGGGTTGCTGCGATCTGGACGACGAGGATGGCGACGTCGTCGCGCAACGGGCGGGCACTTCGCCGCTCCAGCAGCGCACCGAGCTCCTCTGCCGTGGCTGAAGCGTCCAGCGCAGACACACTGGCTGCCAGGTCATCGATGGCTTCGGACACGTCGCCACCGACGGTCTCCACCAAGCCGTCGGTAAACAGCACCAGGCTGGCGCCCGGCCCCATGGTGATCTGCTCGACCGGGCGACCGCCCACGTGCGGCGCGCCAATGATCGTTGAGGTGGCGCCACCAACCCCGGTGACCGCTCCATCCGGCTCGCGCAGGAGCGGTGGGAGGTGGCCGGCGTTGGAGTAGCGCAACACTCGCTTGCCGCGCCCGTCGATGGGGTCCAAGACGCCATAGAAGACGGTGACCAGCGGGGCGATGTCGAGGATCTCGACCAGGCGCTGCAACCGTTCGAGGACCGATGCCGGGTCGTCGGTCTCACAGCTGTACGCACGCAAGGCCGCACGCACCTGGGCCATAGCTGCCGCGGCCTGCATGTCGTGGCCCATGACGTCACCGATCACGACCGCCAGGCGGTCCTCACCGCCGTGCCCGACCTGGAAACAATCGAACCAGTCGCCTCCGATCTGCTGCTCGACGGCGCCCGGGAGGTACCGGGTGGCGATGGACAGGCCTGGGATCTGGCCCAGATCGGGGAGCAAGCTGCGCTGCAACGTCTCGGCCACCGCACGCTGCGCCCTGTAGAGAGCCAGCGCCGAGTCTCTCCCCCGGCCGGCCTGCTCGACGACGAATCCGATCAGCGCCGAGATCAGCAGTCCGAACGCCACGACGAGCCAAGTCGCATCGGCGGTCAAAGACCCCACGAGGTGGCCGGCCGAGGAAACCGTCAGCAACAGCCGGGTCGCACCGATGTTCAGGGTCTGGGCTTGGACCTCGCCGCGCAGGGGTAGCGAGTGCGCGGTGGACACCAACGCCTCGGACGCCGACGCCTTGCTGCCTGCGTACAGCACGACATTGAGCTCGTGGAAAGGGGCCGTCGACGCCTCCTTCGGGGGCCCCAGGGGCCCGAGGATGCTCTCGCGGTAGACCACGGTGCCAACGGGAGCCGCCGGGGGCCCGAGCGCGATGCCGAAGCTGCGCGCGGCGCCCACTCCGAGCACAGGAGTGGAGGCCGTTTGGTGGCTGTGCAGCGCGAGCTCGATGGCGGGGACCTGAGCCCCGGTGAGCAGCTGCCCGGTTCGGAATGCAGGCCCGGACGCCACGACGACCTCGAAGCCTCCGCCGGCAGGGCGCAAGAGGGCGTATGAATCAGCGGTCGTGGAGGCACTGACTGCGCGGGCGGTGGTCTCGAAGGGACCCGGCGCCTCGTTGGTGACGCTGGCGACCTGGCCAAGGGACTGGAGGCCCACCGACAGCTGCGATATGGCGGTCGACAGGACCACCGCCACCTCGCCTGTGCGCTCCTTCAGCAAGCGTTGGCGGTCGGTACGAACCACCCTCTCGGAGAAAAGGGCGGCCGCGGCCGTAGCCAGAAGGAGCAGCCCGACCACGAGCAAGGTCCCCAGGTGCATGCCAAACGGACCCCTCGTCGCGTGGGGTCGTCGACCTGGTCGTGCGCTTGTCGCAGCTACGGTGTCACCCTCCCCATTGGCTGCGGTGATCTAACAGCCCCAGCGGCCGGTGCTGGTTGAGCGGCCGGTGCTGGTTGGATGACTGGCTTCTTGTTTGAATAGCGCCCGTGCCAACTTTCGACGGCAAAGCCTACCAAGCCAGGTTTGATGCACTGGCCAACCAGGGGATCGATGTGCACGGCGAGGCCTCACTGGTCCTGTCGTTTGCACCGTTCTCGGTGCTCGATGCCGGATGCGGTACCGGACGGGTGGCCATCGAGCTGGCTCGCCACGGCGTCGACGTCGTCGGAGTGGACGTCGATGAGTCGATGATCGCCGAGGCCGCCCGACTGGCCCCCGAGCTGCCATGGGTCCGGGCCGACTTGGCCTCCCTCGCCCTTGGGCGCTCCTTCGACGCCGTGGTGCTCGCGGGAAACGTTCCCTTGTTCTGCCGGCCGGACGCACGCCCTGCGCTCGTGCAGGCCTGCGCCGCCCACGTGGAGGGCGGGGGCGTGATGATCGCGGGGTTCCAGCTGGACAGGGACTATTGCCTGAGCGACTACGACTCGGCTTGCGGGGCAGCCGGCTTGACGCTCACCGACCGGTGGGCCAGCTGGGACAGGGAGCCCTTCGGAAGGCGGGCTCCCTACGCGGTCTCGGTCCACGCACGCTGACCGGCGCGGCTCCCGGCCTGGCCGCTGCGTCGGCGACCAGGCGGGGCTCAGGTGGCGAAGGTGGCCCACCCCTTCAGGTGAACACCCCCGGTCTGGCGGGTGCAGGCCAGCTCCACGTCGAGGAGGGTTTCGCCGCCCTCATCGCGGGTCCCTACCACTTTACCGGTGTAGGTGAGCACGTCGCCCGGCCACGCCTGCTCCCGGAACTGCACCTTGAAGCGGCGCAGCTTGGAGGCGCCCAGCCAGTCGGTGGCGTAGGTCGAGAGGATCCCGGCCTGGAGCATGCCGACCGCGAACGGCCCCGGGTAGCCGGCTGCCTTGGCGAACTCGGTGTCGTGGTGGATCGGGTTCATGTCCCCCGAGGCGCCTTGGTAGCGGACGAAGTCGGTGACTGTCAGGGGGGTGTCCACGAACGGCTGGCGCTCTGTCCCCACCTCTGGGGCGCCTGTGCCGGTCACGACGCCGCCTGTGAGGTCTCGATCATCGTCCCCCGGCTCTCGGCCACCAGCTCACCGGCGGCGTTGCGAAACTCTGTCACTGTCTCGGCGAAGTTCATCGCACCTCCCCGCTTGCCGGCTTTCTCGTACACCCGATCGATGCGCGAGACACCTGTCAGAACATCACCTGCGCGCGGCGGCGGACCGTGGAAGGTGAACTCCTGCTCGCCGTGGAGGATCCTGTGCCAGTTGAGCTCGACGCCGGCGAGCGGGCTGTGCTCCGGCCCCTGCCAGAAGCCGGCGCTGGCCAGGAAGGTGCCGGGGCTGACCGGGTGGTCCCCGGGGCCGCCGGCGTAGTCAGGGTTGGTCGACTTGGTGGCCCGAGCGAACTCGCTGATCTTGCCCAGTTCGACGACCATGGTGAACGGCGCAGCGGTGCGCCCCTCCAACGACGGGTCCATGCGGACGGCTCCTTTCCCCACCGCTGTTGTGCGGCGGCGGTCAGGTTGCCACGTGGGACCGCCACAGCGCAGATCGGGCCTGGCGTCCTGCGGCCTCGAACCGTGACCCTTGCGCCCTAAGGTGTCCCCGTGGGTCGCCGGGGCTTGGGAGTCGACGTCGGCGGGTCGGGCATCAAGGGCGCAGTCGTCGACCTCGACGTCGGCGCGCTCATCGGCGACCGCTACAAGGTGCCCACGCCCCGGCCATCGACCCCAGATGCGGTTGCCGACGCCGTAAAGGAAGTGGTCAGCCACCTGGCCTGGACGGAACCTTTCGGGGCCACGTTCCCCGGGGCGGTCATCAGAGGGGTGGCCCGCACGGCGGCCAACGTCGACGCCGGCTGGGTGGGCGCTGACATCGAGACTCTCTTCGGCCAGGCGACAGGGCTGGCGGTCACGGCTCTCAACGACGCCGACGCCGCAGGGATGGCGGAGGTGGCGTTCGGCGCAGCCAAGGAGCAGCAAGGCCTTGTCGTGGTGAGCACCCTCGGCACCGGCATCGGGACCGCCCTTGTCCACCGGGGGGCCCTGATCCCCAACTGCGAGCTGGGCCATCTGGAGATCGACGGCCGCGATGCCGAAACGAGAGCCAGCGCGGCCGCACGCGAGCGTGAGGGGATGAGCTGGGAGAAATGGGCTAGGCACCTGGAGCGCTACTACCGCGCGGTCGAGGATCTCCTGTGGCCGGACCTCTTCGTCATCGGGGGAGGCGTGAGCCGCAAGGCCGATCGGTTCCTGCCCCTGCTGCACCTCCGAACCCCTGTCGTGGCCGCCCACCTCCGCAACGAGGCCGGGATCATCGGCGCCGCCCTGATGGCGGGCGCCTCCAGCCAGCGGGCCCCCCAGTAGCCTCGCTGCGCGTTGGCCTAGAGCCGGGTTAGGTTCGCCGGCATGGACGTCCTCGTCGTCGTCGGAGACCAGCCGGCCCCCGACCGGCTCGTGGTTCGCTCCCGCCGGCGTATCCGGATCCCCGCCGGTCCCGTTGCCGGCGGCACCATTGCCGACCTCCGGGCTCACATCCCCCGATCCGTGGGGGTGTGGGGCGGCGACGCGGGGGTCGGCGGCGGCCAGGCGCCAGCCCTAGTCGTGGCGCGCCACCTGCACCAAGCCGGGCTGCCGGTGACGCTGTTCAGCGATGAGCCGGTGGAGGTGGAGGCGGGCATAGAGGTCGATCGAGTCACCGACACCGGTCCGGCCATGGAGGCAGCCGACTCGCTGCTCGACCTGATCGGCAACACGCCGATGGTCCGCATGGATCGCGTCGGGCGGGACCTGTCCTGCCACCTGTTGGCCAAGCTCGAATACCTCAACCCGGGGGGGAGCGTGAAGGACCGCCCAGCGGCAGCGATGATCCTCGCCGCAGAGGGCGACGGTTCGCTCCAGCCCGGCGGGACGATCGTGGAGCCGACTTCGGGCAACACCGGCGTCGGCCTGGCCATGATCGCCGCTCGCCGCGGCTACCGCTGCATCTTCACCATGCCCGACAAGATCGCCGAAGAGAAACGCCAGCTGCTGCGGGCTTACGGTGCGGAAGTCGTCATCTGCCCGACCGTCGCCCACGACCACCCTGACTCCTACACCGAGGTGGCCGCTCGGCTAGCGGCATCCACCCCAGGCGCGTACCTGCCCAACCAGTACGAGAACCCCAACAACCGAGCGGCCCACTCGGCGACAACCGGACCGGAGATATGGCGCCAGACCGCCGGGCGGATCACCCACCTGGTGACCACGATCGGCACCGGGGGCACGATCACCGGCGCCGGGCAGTACCTGAAGCAGGTAAACCCTGACATCCAGATCGTCGGCGCCGACCCCGAGGGATCGGTGTACTCGGGTGGATCGGGCCGCCCCTACCTGGTCGAGGGGATCGGCCACGACTACTGGCCCGGCAACTACGACCGCACCATCGCCGACGAGATCGTGGAAGTATCCGACCGCGACAGCTTCCTCACCGCCCGGAGGGTCACCAGGGAGGAGGGGATCCTGGCGGGCGGGTCGTGCGGCACGGCGGTTTGGGCTGCTCTCGAGGTCGGCCGCCGCCTCGGGCGCGACGCGGTAGTAGTAGTGCTGTTCGCGGACTCCGGCCGCGGCTACCTCTCGAAGGTTTACGACGACGGGTGGATGGCCGACCACGGGTTCCTGCGGGCCGGTGGCGACACCATCGAGGCCGTCTTGGCGCACAAGGGGGGCGGCATCCCGCCGCTTGTGCACATCCACCCGGATGAGACTGTCCGGGCCGCCATCGCAGTGCTGCGGGAGTACGGGGTGTCACAGATGCCGGTGGTGCGGGCCGAGCCGCCGCTGCGCCTGGCGGAGGTCGTCGGCACCGTGAGCGACCGCGCCCTGCTCGAACGGGTCCTGGCCGATCCCGCAGCGATGGAGCGGCCGGTGGCCGACACCATGGGGGGTCCCCTCCCCATGATCGGCTCGGGCGAGCCGGTGGACGCCGCCGCCGCCCGGCTCGGCGAGGCCAGCGCGGTCTTGGTCCTCGACGGCGGCCACCCGACGGGGATCGTGACCCGGAGCGACCTCCTCGACTACCTGGCCGGGATCGACCGGTGAGCGGCAGGGATGGACAAAGGGAGCAGGACGGCTTCGAGACCCGCGCCATCCATGCCGGCGCGCCTCCCGACCCCGTGACCGGCGCGGTCGTTCCCGCAGTATCGCTGTCGACCACGTACGCGCAGTCAGCGGTGGGCGAACATCTCGGCTACGAGTACAGCCGGTCGGGGAACCCCACCCGCGCTGCGCTGGAGGCCTGCCTCGCAGACCTGGAAGGGGCGGCCCACGGTCTGGCTTTCTCATCCGGCCTCGCCGCGGAGCACGCCGTGCTGTCGCTGCTCGTGCCGGGGGACCACGTGATCATCCCCGGCGACGCCTACGGCGGGACCTTCCGGCTGGTAGACAGGGTCCACCAGCCGATGGGGGTTGCCTACACAAGTGCGTCGCTGACATCGGCGGCCGGCGGCCTCGCCGGGCTCGAAGCCGCCTGGCAACCGACGACCAAGATGGTTTGGGTGGAGACGCCGAGCAACCCGCTGCTCGGCATCGCCGACATCGCCGCCCTGGCGGCCGCCACCCACGACCGGGGAGGCGTGCTTGTGGTCGACAACACCTTCGCCACCCCGTACCTGCAGCAGCCGCTGGCCCTGGGCGCCGACATCGTCGTTCACTCCACCACCAAGTACCTGGGCGGCCACAGTGATGTGGTGGGCGGCTTCGCCGCTACCAGTGACGGCTGCCTGGCGGAACGACTGGCCTTCTTCCAAAACAGCATCGGCGGCGTCCCCTCGCCGTTCGACTGCTACCTCGTGCTACGGGGCATCAAGACGCTGGCCGTACGCATGGAACGACACTGCGACAACGCCGAGGCGGTTGCCAGCATGCTCCAGAGCCACCCGGCGGTCTCGCGGGTGCTCTATCCCGGTCTGCCCCGCGACCCCGGCGCCGCAGTGTCCTCTCAGCAGATGCGCAGGGCCGGCGGGATGGTCTCGTTCATCCTCGCCGGCGGCGAACCCGACGCCCTCGACGTCGCCCGCTCGACCCGGTTGTGGACCCTGGCCGAATCGCTCGGCGCCGTCGAGTCCCTGATCGAGCACCCCCACCGCATGACCCACGCGTCCGTCGCTGGCAGCCCGCTCGCGGTGGATCCGGGCCTCCTGCGGCTCTCCGTCGGCCTCGAAAGCGTGGCCGACCTGATCTCCGACCTGACCGAAGCACTCGACCGTGGCGGCCGACACCTGGCACGCTGATACCACCTGCCGCACAGGACCTCATCACCGTGACCGACCTCTCCGACCAGCCCGATGACCACGCCGAGACCGACCTGGGGATAGCCGCGGCCGTGACCGACCGGGGCCACCGCCATCGCCGCAACGAGGACGCATATGCCATCGCGGTGGACGGCGATCGTGCCGCCGTCGTGGTGTGTGACGGCGTGTCCTCGTCCGCCAACCCCGACCAGGCGTCCGCAGCGGCGGCCGAGGCCGCACTCGACTCCTTGCGCCCCTTCCTCGGAGAGCCCGCCGATGCGGCGAAGGCCGACCCCGGCGATCTGGGCGACCTGCTGCGCTCGGCGGTGCTCGCTGCAGGCCGCGCGGTGGTCAGCGTCCCCGGCGAAGAGCCGGGTGGCCACCCCGCAGCCCCGTCCACGACCATCGTGGCCGCTCTCGTCGAGCCGGGACGCGTGGCGGTGGCCAGCCTGGGCGACAGCCGGGCCTACTGGCTCACACCACTACCCGCGGAGGAGGCTCGATCCGGTGCCAGCCGTCGCCTTACCGTCGACGACTCCCTCGCCGAGATGGCGATCAAACAGGGGGTGCCCCCTGACGCCGCTTACCGCCTGCCCCAAGCCCACGTGATCACCAGGTGGTTGGGTGCCGGCGCCGAGGGGGCGCGCCCAGAGGTCGACGTGTTCACCACCGAGCAGGGCGGCTTGCTCCTCTTGTGCACCGACGGTCTGTGGAACTACTTCGAACCACCCGAACGACTCGCTGCCCTGGTGGCCGAGGGTGGCGGGGCCACGCCCGTCGCGATAGCCCGGGCGTTGGTGGACGCCGCCAACGACGCGGGTGGCGAGGACAACATCACCGCCGCGGTCACGGCGGTAGCTCCCTCCTAGCGTCAGAGGAGGCGCAGCCGGATCGTCTCGTCCATGTGCCTGAGCCTGGCCAGCATGTCCTCGGTGTAATCGCTGGCGATATCGGTGATCACGTACCCGACGTCGCCTCGCGTAGCGAGGACCTGCCCCTCGATGTTGATGCGGTGCTCGGCGAAGATGCCGTTGATGGCAGCCAGCACGCCCGGCAGGTTGCGGTGGAGGTGGATCAGGACGTGGCCACCGGCCCTCTGAGCAAGCTCCAGGTTGGGGAAGTTCACGCTGAGTCCGGTGTTGCCGCCCTGGCTGTAATCGAGCAGCTTGTTGGCCACGAAGCGGCCGATGTCGGCTTGCGCTTCCTCGGTGCTGCCGCCGATGTGCGGCGTGAGGATGACGTTGTGCAGCCCTCGCAGCTCCGACACGAACGGCTGCGCCTTGCTGGCCGGCTCCCGGTGGAACACATCAATGGCGGCCCCCGCCAGGTGGCCCGACTCGATGTGGCGGCGCAGAGCCGCGTGGTCGACGACGAAGCCGCGGCTCAGGTTGAGGAAGAGCGAACCGGGACGCATGCGGGCGAGCTCCGCCTCGCCGAACATGAGGCGGTTGTCGGAGCGCCCGTCCACGTGGAGCGTCACGATGTCGGAGTCCTCGAGCAGGTCGGCGAGGGAGTCGCAGCGCTTGGCGTTGCCGAGGGCCAGGCGATCGGCGGTGTCGAAGAAGCGTACGGACATCCCGAGGTTCTCGGCCAGCACCGACAGCTGCGTGCCAATGTTGCCGTAGCCCACGATGCCGAGGGAGCGGCCGCGGATCTCGTGGCTGCCCGCCGCCGACTTGTCCCACTGGCCGGCATGCATGGCCGTGTTCTTGCCGGTCAGGCCGCGAGTGAGGGCGATGATCTCTGCTACCGCCAGCTCGACCACGCTGCGGGTATTGGAGAAAGGGGCGTTGAAGATCGCCACGCCCCGCGCGGTGGCGGCCGGCAGGTCGATCTGGTTGGTGCCGATGCAAAAGGCGCCGACGGCCATCAACCGGCGGGACTTCTCGAGCACCGGCTCGGTCAGCTGGGTGCCGGACCGGATGCCGAGCACGTCGATGTCGGGGATCCGATCTGCCAGCTCGGCCTCGTCGAGGGCCCGGTCGAGGCTTTCCACCTCGAACCCTCCGGCCCGGAGGATGGCGGCCGCACCAGGATGAATGTTCTCCACCAAGAGGGCCCGGCGGGGGCGGGTCTGCTCGTTCACGTCTCCAAGGTACCGGCCCTCACCTATCGTCCCCGCTGACAACCGTAGACTCATATCCCTATAGTCGAGACGTGCCGTCACAAGTATCCGAGCGCGGCGGGGACGGCAAGCAGCCCGACCAGCGCCAAGGCGAGCAGCCCCCGTCGAACGCCCGCCAGCGGCGACAGCAGCGTTACGTGGCCATTGGCGCTGTCGTGGTGGTACTCGCTGCCGTGGCCGTCATCGTGGGCATCAAGGTCGCAAGTGGGACGAATACCGGCCTCGACACCCGCTCAGCCATCTCTCGGGCGGCACTGGACGAGGTATTCGCGGTAACACCGGACCAGATGAAGGCCGCTTCCGTCTACATTCCACTGTCGAGCTACCCCTTCCGGATCACCTCGCCAGCGATGACGTCCGCCGGCAAGCCGGAGCTGCTGTACATAGGCGCCGAGTACTGCCCCTACTGCGCCGGCGAGCGATGGGCGATGGCGATGGCGCTGAACCAGTTCGGCACCTTTAGCGGGCTGCGCTCCATCACGTCGACGCCGAACGACACGGTGGCCAGCGTCCCGAGCTTCACCTTCTACCACGCGACCTATTCGAGCCCGTACGTGGCCTTCAGGCCGGTCGAGCAGCAGACCGTTAGCGGCAAGGCACTCGAGACACCCTCTAGGGCCGAGGAAGCGACGTTGCGGCAGTTCGATCGACCGCCCTACGTCAAAACTGGTGGCATCCCCTTCCTCGACTTCGGCGGCAAGTGGATACAAGACGGCATCAACTACGACGACGCTGCCCTACAGCACCAGAGCTTCGACACCATCGCCAGCCAGTTGGCTGGCGATGGCCACGGTCCGAGCACCCCTGCCACCGAATCGATAGCCGCCACCGCAGGCATGATCATCTCCCACTTGTGCGCTCTCACGGGCGGCCGGTCGCTGCACGACAACGCGGCATGCCAGGCGTTTCCCACCGTCATCAGCAAGGCTTCGAACGTCTGAGCCGCGTTGAACGCTGAGACGGCTGCCGCTGGTCGTACGAACCCCGGACCCGGCGAGAAGGGGCCCGGGGGGGACGGCCGGGGGCACCTTCCCGTCTGGCCGCCGATCGCCGGCCTGGTACTGACCGTCACTGGAATCGCTGTGGCGGCATACCTGACCTATGCGCACTACACCAGCGCCAGTTCGCTGGCCTGTCCCGACAGCGGATTGATCAACTGCGAGAAGGTCACGACCAGCTCTTACTCGCACATCTTCGGCGTCCCCGTCGCAGTGCTCGGCCTCTCCTTCTTCCTGGGCATGCTCCCCCTCCAGCTGCCAGGGGCCTGGCGCTGCACGTGGGCGCCAGTGCGGATAGGGCGGCTCGGCGCCACGGCAGCCGGTGTCGGCCTGGTCTTCTGGCTGCTCTATGCCGAGTTGTTCCGGATCGATGCCGTCTGCCTCTACTGCACGGCGGTGCATGTCGTCACCGTCCTGCTGTTCATCACCACCGCGCTGGGGACGGTCTCCACTGGCGTCTACGCCGAGGACGGCGTGCCCGCCGACCACGCATAGCCCGCCATCCGAACGTTCAGCCATCACAAACCCGTGCTGGGGTGCGGGTTTTTGATGGATGAACGTTCGGGGCGACCCCGCCGCCCCCCAAGGCCGTCCGCCGGCGATCAGGCGTCGCGTCTGATAGCTGCGAAGGTCGCCGCCAATCCCCTTTGCTTGCTGGGGTCCGGCCCGGCTGCCGGAGCCCTGGGCGGTGTGCCGGCGGCTGCCGCTGCTACCTCTGCGTCGAGGCGTGCATCCATCCGCCGCCCCTCCCGCAGGTCGGAGCGAGCCCACTGGGCGAAGATCGGCACCATTGCCACCACGGTTAGCAGCTCCGTCATCCCCCAAAGCAGGGCGCCTCCGTTGTGCGAGCTGCTCAGGCTGTACATCGGCGCGACGGGGTTGTGCAGCGACAAGAGGGCGATGCCGAGGAATGACTCGAACGGTACGCCCAGGAGGAGGTTGACGAACCGCAGCCCGTAACCCATCCGCCACCGGGGGATCGGGTCGAGGCCGACCATGGGCCACCAGAAGCATGCGGCACCGAGGAGGAACCCGACGTTCCAGACGTCCATGATGGCCGGGTGCCGCATGGCGTCGCCGAGCAAGGGGCTCAGGAAGAAGGCGAACATCGCGCCGTAATACATGAACCACACCGTCACCGGATGGGTCAGCGCGGCGAAGGCACCCGAGTGCAACACCTTGAGCCAGGCCTGCTTGACGCGCTTGTCAGCGGTCTGGAGCAGCAAGGTCGAGGGCGCTCCGAGGGCCAGCAGGGGAGGCCCGACGAACATCAGCAGGAGGTGCTGGGTGACGTGCACCGGAAACATGGTCATGGACAGCGTGGCAACAGCCGAGCCGAGGGCCAGCTCGACGCTGAGGAGACCGGCGAGGAAGGCTGCGGTCCGCCGGCCGCTCCACTTCCGTCCCCTGGCCTGCAAGGCTTTGACGGCTCGCAGGTACCACGCGGCGGCGCCGAGGCAGGCGGCGAGGACCACGAACGCGAAAGGTCCGCGCGACCAGCCGGTCAGGGCGGTGTGGAGGTCTAGGCCCGGTGGTCGAGGGGCCATGGCCATCCCGGCCATCGGGGAGCCAGCCAGCAGGGCGACGAGGGGCATCCCCCCGATCTTCGCGCCGCCGGCCGTCCGCACCCAAGGCGGAGGGCTCGAGTCGCGGCTTCAGGTGGTGTAGTCGGCGTTGATCCTCACGTACCCGTCGGACAGGTCGCAGCCGTAGACGGTGGCGTGGCCGTCCGCGATTCCCAGATCGACCTCGATGTCGACGTGGTCGGCGGCCATGATGGTGCTGAGCTCGGTCAGGATGTCGCCCGCCGGGGGTGTCGGATAGGTCTCCAGATCCCCGAATCGGATCACCACTGCGGCTTGGTCGATGTCGGTGTCGTCGGAGCACTTGCCGACGGCCATGGCTACCCGGCCCCAGTTGGGGTCGGCTCCGTGCACCGCGGTCTTCACCAGGGGTGAGTTGAGCACGGCCTTGGCTACCCGCCGCGCCTGCTCGTCGTCGCGCGCCGACTCCACCGTCACCGTCAGCAGCTTGGTGGCGCCCTCGCCGTCGCGGGCCAGCTGCAGGGTCAGGTCCAAGCAGACCTCCGACAGGGCTTGCGAGAGCACCATTTCCGGGACCGGCCCGGCCGCGCCGCTGGCAAGAACGACAGCGGAGTCTGACGTAGATGTATCGCTGTCCACACTGAGGCAGTTGAAGGTCCTATCGACCGCCCGCCGCCACAGCCGGTCGAGGGTGGCCGCGTCGACGGCGACGTCGGTGAACACGAAGGCCAGCATGGTGGCCATGTCCGGCTCGATCATGCCGACACCCTTGGCCACACCAACGACCTGCCCCCGACCCGCCGCGCGCTCCGCGACCTTCGGATGGGTGTCGGTCGTCATCATCGCCCGGGCTAACGCCGTTGCACCAGCGTTCCATGACCATGTCGGTGGGAGGGCCCCCAGGTGGGCGCGCACCGCGTCCATCGGATAGCGCCGGCCGATCACCCCCGTGCTGGCGACCAGCACGTCGCTCGGTCGGACGCCGGCGGCTGCCCCTGCGAGGGCGGCCACCTCCTCGGCGTCGGCGGCGCCGGGCTCGCCGGTGGCGACGTTGGCGTTCTTGGCGATCACGACGATGGCACGGGCTTCGCCGGCAGCCAGGTGGTCCCGTGAGAGGCGCACGCTGGGACCGGCGAACCGGCTCTTGGTGAACACACCAGCGCAGGTCGTTCCCGGCTGCCCGACGGCGATCCACACGTCGTCGCCCTCTGATCTCAGCCCGATGTGCCCGCTGTAGGCGGTGAACCCGGCGGGCAGGGCGGGTGGCCGGGGGGGTGTCAGCGTTCGGTCCGGTGCTCGGCCGGCGAGGCCGGCCTTCGGCACTGAAGGCAGCTAGGCCAGCGTGTCGCTCTCGAGCTGCTCGAGGCAGCGACGGATCTCTGACGCCCGGAAGCGGCGGTGGCCGCCGAGGGTGCGGATGGCGGTGATCTTTCCGGCGCGGGCCCAGCGCGTGACGGTCTTCGGGTTCACCCGGAACAGGGCGGCGACCTCAGCAGGCGTCAGGAGTGCGTCAGACTGGGTCTGATCGGCCATCTGGATTACTTCCTTCGTAGTGTCCGTTATGGGTAGGACAGTACGAGAAAGGGAGATTCGCTGCCTATGGCTCACAAGAGTCATTTAGCGCGCCGATAGTGACTAGTCATCGAACACTACTTTGCCGGTCCCTCCGCCGGTGAGGTGGCCGATGACCAAAGGCTCCTGACCGGCCCCGGCGAGGACGTCCATGGCGCAGCTCACCTCGCCGGATGGCAGGGCGATGACCATCCCTATCCCGAGGTTGAAGACCCGCCTCATCTCCTCCTCGCTCACTGATCCCGCTTGTTGGACTTCGTCGAAGATACGTGGCCGTGACCACCGAGACGGGTCGACGACGGCATCGAGTTGACTGGGCATTACCCGGGGCAGGTTCCCCGGGATGCCGCCACCGGTGATGTGGGCTATGGCGTGGACGTCGACGGCTCGACGGCCCTCGCCGGTCACGGGATCCTCGAGGACCCCGTGGGATCCCGATCCCCCTTCGGCGAGCAGTGTGGTCACCGCAGGGGCGTAGATGGTTGATGGACGCAGCAACTCGTCCGCAAGCGTCGTCGTGGCACCGGCCCACGCCGGGTCCCCGAGCTTCCTCCCGGCGACCTCGAGGAGGGCTCGGCGGGCGAGGGAGTAGCCGTTGGAGCGCAGTCCCGGTGACGCCAACCCGAGCAAGACGTCGCCCGCGCGGCAGCGGGCGGGCCCATCGATGATCCGGTCGTGTTCGACTATGCCGACGGCGAAGCCGGCCATGTCCACCTCGCCGGGGGCCAGCAAACCGGGGTGTTCGGCCAGCTCGCCTCCGAGGATGGCCGCCCCGGCGGTCCGACAGCCGGTGGCGATGCCGGTCATCAGCTCCCTCACCGTGGCGGGGTCGACCCGGCCGAGCAGCTGGTAATCGAGGAAGAAGAGGGGAACGGCCCCGCAACACACCAGGTCGTCTACGCACATGGCCACCAGGTCGACGCCCACGGTGTCGAAGCGGCCGGTGGCCATGGCCACCGCCATCTTGGTCCCCACGCCGTCGGTGGAGGACACGAGGACCGGTCGGCGGTAGCCGGTAGGGACCTCGAACATCCCGCCGAAGCCGCCGATGGCGCCGAGCACACCCGGTCGTTCGGTGGTCGAGGCGACCAGATCGCGGATGGCGTCGACCGCGCGGTCCGCGGCGTCGATATCGACGCCGGCCGCGGCGTATGTCAACGGCTGGGCCGCTTTCTCCACGTCTGTCTCCTAAGGGTGGGTCGTGGTCAGCCGAGTGCGGGCGTCGCGCAGAGCGTGACGGGCACGTCGACGGGATAGTCACCCGTCAAACAGGCGTCGCAAAAGCCGGCCGTGGGCGCACCCGTCGCCAGCTTGAGGGCGTCGAGCTCCAGGAAGGCCAGGCTGTCGGCGCCAACGAAGTCCCGTATCTCGTCGACTTCCAGGTTGGCAGCGATGAGCTCCGAGCGGCTGCCGGTGTCCAGGCCGAAATAGCAGGGCCAACGGTACGGCGGGGAGGAGATCCGCAGGTGCACTTCGGCGGCGCCGGTCTCGCGGAGCATGGCGACCATGGCCTTGGTCGTAGTGCCCCTGACGATCGAGTCGTCGACCACGATGAGGCGGCGGCCCTCAATGGTGTCTCGCAGCGGGTTGAGCTTGCGCCGCACGCCCTGCGCCCGCTGGGCTTGGCTGGGCACGATGAAGGTACGTCCGATGTAACGGTTCTTGACCAGGCCAGTGCCATAAGGGATACCGCTGCGGCGGGCGAAACCCTCGGCTGCGGGCAGCCCGGAGTCGGGGACGCCCATGACCATGTCGGCGCCGACCGGCGATTGCTCGGCCAGCAGCTCTCCCATACGGAACCGGGCGGTGTGGAGCTCCTGCCCATACAGGCGGCTGTCGGGGCGGGCGAGGTACACGAACTCGAACAGGCACAGCCGGGGCTCGATGCGATCGTCGGGGAAGGGGGATGAGCTGCGTACACCCTCGCCGTCGATCACCAGCAGCTCCCCGGGCTCCAACTCACGGACGAAGCGGGCGCCGCAGATATCCAGCGCCGGCGTCTCCGACGCCACCACCCATTCGCCCTCACCGAGCGTCCCGAGGCACAGTGGCCGGAAGCCCAGGGGGTCCCGCACCGCCATGACGCGCTCCTTGTCCAGCAGCACGAGGGAGAATGCTCCCTCCAGCCTGGGGAGCACGGCGTGGAGGGCGTCGACCAGCGTTTCGTCGGGGTGGGCGTCGAGGTGGTGGGCCAGCAGCTCGGCGATGACGTCGCTGTCGCTGGTGACCAGGCCGGGCAACATACCCGCCTCCTCGGCCAGCGCAGCGGTATTGGTCAGGTTGCCGTTGTGGCCGAGGGCGAACACGCCGGCGCCGCCATTGCGGTATACGGGCTGGGCGTTGTGCCAGGTCGATGAGCCGGTCGTCGAGTAGCGGGTGTGGCCGATGGCCAGATGCCCCTCGAGGCCGGCCAGCTTGTACTCGTTGAACACGTTGGTGACCAGCCCCATGTCCTTGACCACCAAGAGGTCGGCGCCGTCACTGACCGCCATGCCTGCAGCCTCTTGGCCGCGATGTTGCAGCGCGTACAACCCGTCGTACGCGAGGTGGGCCACAGCCCGATCCCGGGTGTACACCCCGAACACACCGCAGGCCTCGCGCGGCGAGCTGTCCTCGTCCCTCCGGGCCGGGGCCGGCGACCACACCCGCTGCTCCGCTGAATCGGACTTTAGGGAGTGAGGGCCCTTCGGGTCGTCGAGCACGTCCTTCATTCTCTCATGCCAGCCACGGTTCGCGGCAGTTCATCGCTCGGGCCCCCAGCCGCCGTGGCCGCGGCAGTCGGAGCTCTGGCCGCTCTGGCCGCTCGGGCCGCTCAGGCGGCGCCACCCCCCAAGCCCAAGGCGTCACCGAGCACGGCGTGGGCCGCTTCGACTGCCTGATCGACCCCTATGTCCACGAGGCCCTCGACCACGATGCGGTCTCCGCCGGCAGTCCCCAGATCGACGACGGCCAGCCCGGCGGCGGCCACCCGGTCGGCTAGGGCGGCGTATGGATCCTCGCCGCCCGCCGCTGCCGGGGGCGGCAGGCAGACCAGGACGCGCGACGGCCCCTCGCCGAAGAGTGCGACGTGAGTCAAGGGTCCCGAGACGCGGCATCCGGTGCGTCCCGCTATTGCCATCTCTGCGAGGGCCAGCCCGATGCCCCCCTCGGACACGTCGTGGATCCCGACGACGGAGCTCCCGGCTGCCGGCTCGCCGGTCGCTGGGCCAGACGTGGGATCTTCCCCGGCGGGGGAGGCTATGGAGGCCACCAGTCCGAGCAGCCGGGCGTGCAGCTGGAGGTCGACGGGAGGGAGCACGCCGCCCCGGTGGCCGCGGACCTTGTCGGCCCACAAGCTCCCCGCCAGCGAGCCGTCGAGGCCGCCGGGTGCAGGGGGTCCGATCAGCGCGATGCGGGTCCCGGGGATCAGGGCTGGTGGCGGCGGGCGGCGCTCCAGTCGGTCGACCAGTCCCAGCGTTCCGACCACGGGAGTGGGGTCGATGTCGCGCCCCCGGCTCTCGTTGTAGAGGCTCACGTTGCCGCCCACGACGGGAATGCCCAGAGCTGTGCACGCCTCCGCCATGCCGTCGATCGCCTCCGAGAGCTGCCACATGACTTCGGGATGCTCTGGATTCCCGAAGTTGAGGCAGTTGACCAGGGCGACGGGCCGGGCACCGACGCAGGCCACGTTGAGGGCCGACTCGGCCACCACGGCGATGGTCCCGGCGCGGGGGTCGAGGGCGCACCAGCGGGCGTTGCCGTCGGTGGACAGGGCGATGGCGGCCGCGGCCCCCGCCGCCGGCGGTGGCGGCCGCACGCCGGGCGCGGCCAAACGCAAGAGCGCGGCGTCGCCACCCGGGGCGACGACGGTGTTGAGGAAAAGCTGGTGGTCGTACTGCCGGTACACCCATGCCGGGTCGACCAGGAGGGACAGAAGGTCCGACCCGCAGTCGTCGGGCGCCGGGAGGCGAGCCGGATCGGCCGACGCGAGGTCGTCGAGCCACGCCGGGCGGGCCATCGGCCGGTGGTACTTCGGCGCGTCCTCGTGGAGGGTGGCGGCGGGGACATCGGCCAGCACCTCGGCTCCGGGAGCGAAGGACGTGAGGATCCGCAGCCGGCCGGATCCGGTCACCTTGCCTACCACCGCCGCCTGTACCTCCCAGCGCTCGCACACCGACAGCACGGCGTCGAGGGCGGCGGGGGTGACGATGGCGAGCATGCGCTCCTGGCTCTCGGAGGTCAGCACCTCCCACGCCTCCATGCCGGCCTCGCGCTGGGGTACGGCAGCCACGCTGACATCCATGCCGACCCCGCCACGCGACGCCGTCTCGCTGGTGGCGCAGGTCAGGCCGGCGCCGCCGAGGTCCTGGATTCCCACGACGAGCTTGGCGTCGAGCAGCTCGAGGCAGGCCTCGATGAGGCGTTTCTCCTCGAAGGGGTCTCCGACTTGCACGTTGGGTCGCTTGGCCTCCTCAGCCGCGGCGTCGTCGGTGAAGCCGGCCGAAGCGAGAACCGACACACCGCCGATGCCGTCGCGCCCGGTCGAGGAGCCGAGCAGTACTGCCAGGTTGCCGATCCCGGTGGCTGCACCGAGGACCAGCCGATCAGCGGGAAGCACGCCGCAGCAGAGCACGTTGACGAGGGGGTTGCCGGCGTAGCAGGTGTCGAACACCAGCTCCCCGCCGACGGTCGGCACGCCGACGGAGTTGCCGTAGCCGGAGATGCCGGCGACCACGCCCGAGGCGATCCAACGGCTGCGGGCGTCGTCGAGGGGACCGAAGCGGAGCGGATCCATGATGGCGATGGGGCGGGCGCCCATCGTGAAGATGTCGCGCAGGATCCCCCCCACTCCAGTGGCCGCGCCCTGGTAGGGCTCGATGGCGGAGGGGTGGTTGTGGCTCTCGATGCGCAGCGCCACGGCCAAGCCGCCACCGGCGTCGACGACCCCGGCATTCTCCCCCGGGCCGACGAGCACCCGGTCACCTTCGGACGGCAGCCGCCCGAGGTGGACCCGGGACGACTTGTACGAGCAGTGCTCGCTCCACATGACCGCATACATGGCCAGCTCGAGGTGGTTGGGCTCCCGCCCGAGGAGCGAGGTGATGGCTGCGGCCTCGTCGTCGGTGAGGCCCAGTGCACGGTGCAGCGAGACGTCCGCGCCCGGGGAAGCAGGAGAGCTGTCGGTCATGAGCCCACCCGGGCACCAGCGGACGCCAGCAGCGCTCCCAGCAGCAGCCGCCCGTCGTCGGACCCGAGCAGCGGGTCGCAGGCCCGCTCCGGGTGGGGCATGAGACCGACCACGTTGCCGGCGGCGTTGGCGATGCCGGCGATGTCGTAGACCGAGCCGTTGGGATTGTCGGCGTAGCGCAGGATGATCCGCCCCCCTGCCCGCAGCTCCTCTAGGGTTGCTGCGTCGCAGGTGTAGTTGCCCTCGAAGTGGTTGATCGGGACGCGCAGCGTCGTTCCGACAGGCAGGCCGGCGGTGAGCACCGAGGCCGACGAGGCGACTTCGATGGCCACGGTGTCGCAGAGGAAGCTGAGGCCGGCGTTCTTCTGGAGGGCGCCGGGCAGGAGCTGGGCCTCGGTCAGGACCTGGAACCCGTTGCAGATGCCGACCACCGGGGCGCCGGCCGACGCGAGCTGGCTCACTGCGGCCATCACCGGGGAGAACCGGGCGATGGCCCCTGGGCGTAGGTAGTCCCCGTGGGCAAAGCCGCCCGGCAGGATCACGGCGTCGACGTCGCCGAGCGATGTCTCACCGTGCCAGACGAGGGAGGCGGACCCACCGAGGGCCTCGACTGCGGCGATGACATCGTGCTCGCAGTTGGTACCCGGGAAGAGGACGACCCCGACGCGAGCCGTCACCGGCCGCCCGCAGCCGCACCGGAGCCCGCAGCCGCACCGGAGCCCGCAGCCGCACCGGAGCCCGCAGCCGCACCGGGAGCCACGGTCACCACCGAGCTCTCGATCACCGGGTTGGTAAGGAACCGGCGGCACAGGTCCTCCGCCGCTTCCCGTGCGCCGGCCTGGGATGCGGCCTCGACGGAGAAACGGAACGCCTTGCCGCTGCGGACGCCGCTTATGCCGGTGAACCCGAGGGCCGGTAGGGCTCGTTCGATCGTGGCGCCTTGTGGGTCGGCGATGCCCGGCCGCAGTGCGACCTCGACCATCACGTCGTAGGAGGCCATCAGCCGGCCGAGGCCCCCGCGCCGGGCCAGTCACTGAACGACAGGCCGGTCAGCCGCTCGTAGGCGGCCACGTAACGCTCACGGGTAGCTCCGATGATCTCGGCGGGCAGGGCCGGGGGAGGTGGCTGCTTGTCCCAGCCGGTGCCCTCCAACCAGTCCCGCAGGGGCTGCTTGTCGAACGAGGGCGGGGTGTCGCCCGGCTTCCACGCATCGGCTGGCCAGAAACGGGAGGAGTCGGGGGTCAGCACCTCATCGCACAGCGACAGCCGCCCGTCGATGAGGCCGAGCTCGAACTTGGTGTCGGCGATGATGATGCCCTTGGTGGCGGCCCATTCGGCTCCGACCCGGTACGCCTCGAGCGAGATGCGCCTGGCCTCGGTCGCCAGGTCGAGCCCGACGAGGTCGACCGCAGCCTCGAAGGAGATGTTCTCGTCGTGGCCCTCCGCCGCCTTGGTCGATGGGGTGAAGACCGGCGATGGCAGCTGCTCGGACTGGCGCAGCCCCTCCGGCAGTCGTTGCCCGTGCATGGTGCCGCTCCTGCGGTACTCGGCCCAGGCCGAGCCGGACAGGTATCCCCGCACGATGCACTCGATGGGGAGCATTTCCGCCTTGCGGACGACCATGATCCGCCCGGCGAGGTCCTCGCCCAGGCCGGAGGTGCTCGGTGGCACCTCCAGGTCGACGAGGTGCGACGGGGCGACCGCGGAGAGCCGGTCGAACCAGAAGGCACTGACAGCGGTGAGGACGCGGCCCTTGTCCGGGATCGGCTCGGCCATCACCACGTCGAACGCCGACATGCGGTCGGACGTGACGAACAGCAGCGTCTCCTCGTCGAATGCGTAGATGTCCCGGACCTTGCCGGATGCGATGTGGGTGGGCGTGGTCATGCCTTCAACCACTCGGCCCGGTAGGCAGCGAGGCGCTCGGCCAGGGCGTCGTCGTGGATGGCCAGCACCTGGACCGCGAGTATGGCGGCGTTGGCCGCGCCGTCGATGGCAACGGTGGCCACCGGTACGCCGCGGGGCATCTGCACGGTGGCGTAGAGGGCGTCGATCCCGCCGATCGCGCCCCCCGAGAGCGGGACACCGATGACCGGCAGGGTGGTCTGGCCGGCGACGGCACCGGCGAGGTGGGCGGCCATGCCGGCGCCACAGATGATGATGCCGTACCCCGCGCCGCGCGCACCTCGGGCGAACTCGGCGACCACGGCCGGGGTCCGGTGCGCCGACATGACGTGCTCGGTCGCAGTGACCCCGAAGCTCTCGAGGGTATCGACGGCGGGGGCCATCTTCGGTTTGTCGTTAGCGGATCCCATGAGTACGGCGACGTTCATGCCTGATTGCTCCCTGGAGTCTGGAGGGTGGACTGGGGTGGTGAAAGGGGCGGCGCGGCGATCACCTTCGGGAGGCGATCTCCGGGGCGGTGCCTGCCGGGGTGGGCGCGGCTATGTCGTGACGGTAGGTCAAACCGTCCCAGGAGATGTGCGAGACACCCGCGTAGGCCCTGGCGCGGGCCCCCGCCACGTCGGGTCCTTTGCCGGTGACCGCCACCACCCGGCCCCCGGCGGTCACCAGACCGTCGGGGCTGGAGCCGCCGGTCGCGGCTGCGACCCCGGCGGCATAGACGCTCACATTCGGTTCGGCCGCGGCTGCGGCAAGGCCGGCGATGAGGTCGCCCGGCCGCGGCGACTCGGGGTAACCGTCGGCGGCCAGGATCACCGTCACCGCCGCGTCACCTGACCACTCGATCGGGGGTGCGGAATCGAGGCGGCCGGCCGCGGCTGCGGCGAGCACCGCGGCTATGTCCCCCTGCCAACGGGGCATTACAACCTGGGACTCGGGATCACCGAAGCGGACATTGAACTCGAGGATCTTCGGGCCCGCCGCGGTCAGCATTACGCCGGCGTAGAGGACGCCCCGGTAGTCGACGCCGCGCTCTCTGAGTGCGGCCAGGGTCGGCTCTACGGCGGTGCGCATCACCACGTCGACCATGTCCGCCCCGGTGCCAGGGACCGGGGACACGGCTCCCATGCCACCGGTGTTGGGGCCGGTGTCGCCGTCCCCGGCGCGCTTGTAGTCGCGAGCGGCAGCCAGGGGGAGGGCCCTCACGCCGTCGCAGACGGCCATGACCGAGAGCTCCGGGCCGGCCAGCCCCTCTTCGATCACCACCTGGCGTCCTGCAGCCCCGAAAGCCACTCCCGACAGCTTGGCCCGCACGTCTGCGATGGCGGTGTCGAGGTCGTGGGTGACGAGTACGCCCTTGCCAGCCGCCAGGCCGTCCGTCTTGACGATCCATGGGGGCGGCAGCGATCGCAGGTACTCGACGGCCGGTCCCTCGGCGTCGAAGGCGCCGTAGCCGGCGGTGGGAACTCCTGCGGATGCCAGGACCTCCTTCATCCACGCCTTCGACCCTTCCAGGCGGGCGCCGTCGGACCCGGGGCCGAATACGAGCCGACCCCGGGCTCGCAGCCGGTCGGCCAGACCGCTCACCAGGGGAGCCTCGGGACCGACAACCCACAGGTCGGCGTCGACTTCCTCGGGGTCGGCGTTGACACAGGAGAACCTACCGGCCGACAGCGCAGACATCCCAGGATTGCCCGGGGCGACGACCACATGCGCCGTGCGGGCCAGGACCGAGGCCAGGACGTGCTCCCTCCCGCCGGGACCGACCACGCACACCGTGAGCCGGGCCCGGTCGCCGCCGGTGGTCACGCCTTCGGGGGGCGGTTCACGCCGCGCCGAACCTCACGAACTGCTCGCGCCCCGGACCCACTCCGACCAGGTTGATCGGGACGCCGGTCTGCTCCGCCAAGAACTCGACGTAGGCCCGGGCCTCCTTGGGCAGTTGGGACAGCTCCGTCGCTCCAGACGTGTCGGTCTGCCACCCCGGCAGCTCCTCGTAGATCGGGGTGGCGTCGTGCAGAGTCGACTGGTGGTAGGGCAGGTGGTCGTAGCGAACCCCGTCGGCCTCGTAGGCGACGCACACCTTCAAGGTCGGCAGCGTGTCGAGCACGTCCAGCTTCGTCAGCGCCACCTCGGAGAGAGAATTGAGCCACGCGGCCTGGCGGATCATGACCGCGTCGAACCACCCGGTGCGGCGTCGCCGCCCGGTGTTGGTCCCGTACTCGTGGCCCCGGTCGACCAGCATGGCGCCGACCTCATCTTCCAGCTCGGTGGGGAAGGGTCCCGAACCGACTCGGGTCACGTAGGCCTTGGCGATGCCTATGACCCGGTCGATGTCGCGGGGCCCCACACCGGCTCCGATGCAGGCCCCGCCGGCCACCGGGTTGGACGACGTCACGAAAGGATAGGTCCCGTGGTCCAGGTCGAGGAAGGTCGCCTGCGCCCCCTCTAGGAGCACGTGCTCGCCACCCTCCAGGGCTCGGTGCACGATGGCGACGGTGTCGTCGATGAGGGGGGCCAGCTTGGGCGCGTACTCGCCTAGGTAGCGCGCCGCGATCTCGTCGGCATTGAGGGGGAGGCGGTTGTAGACCTTGGCCAGAACCTGGTTCTTCTCCTTGAGCACTACGTCGAGCTTCTGGCGGAAGATCTTGGCATCGAGGAGGTCCTGCACACGGAGGCCGACTCGGGCCGCTTTGTCGGCGTAGGCCGGTCCGATACCCCGCCTGGTGGTCCCGAGCTTGTTGCGGCCCAGGTATCGTTCCGTGAGGGCGTCGATCTCCTGGTGGTACGGCATGATCAGGTGGGCGCTGCCCGACAGTTTGAGCCGGCTGCAATCCACGCCTGCATCGGTCAGCTTGTCGATCTCGTCGAGCAGCACCTTCGGGTCGACGACCACCCCGTTGCCGATGACCGGGGTGATGTGTCCGTACAGCACCCCTGAGGGCAGCAGCTGCAGGGCGAAGGTCTCGCCGGCGACGACGATCGTGTGCCCCGCGTTGTGGCCGCCCTGGTAGCGGACCACTACGGTCATCTCCTTGGCCAGGAGGTCGGTCAGCTTGCCCTTGCCCTCATCACCCCACTGGGTGCCGACGATGACGGTGGCGGGCACCCCGCCAGGGTAGCGGCCCAGGGGCCGCGAGTGCCTGCTGCGATCAGCTGCGGCGGCCGCCGTACATGGAGGCCAGGATCCGCAACATCGACACGTACACGAGCACCAGTGCGGTCATCATGGCGAAGGCCGCCGGCCACTCCCCTTCCGCCGAGACGCCGATGGCCTCCGAGCGCGCCACCCACTCGAAGTCGGTGAACAGGTTGAGCACGGCGACGGCCAGACCAAAGATCCCGAAGAGCAGCCCCAAGGTGCCGAAGCTGTTGATACCGGGGACGGAGAGACCGACGAAGGACAGCAGCGCCACGATCATGATCCCGAAGCCGCCAACCATGGCCAGGCTCATCATCCGGGGCGTGACTCTGACCAGTCCGGTGCGGTAGAGGGTCAGGCAGGCCACGAACACTGCGGCGGTGAAGACGATGGCCAGTGGCACGATCCCGTGGCCGAAGGTGGCATAGGCGCCGGAGATCGCACCGAGGGCCACACCTTCGAGGACGGAATAGGCCGGCGCGAGGACCTTGGCCCATTGCATCCGGAACCAGCTGACGAGGACTAGTCCGAAGGCCACCGCCATGCAGGCGAACGCGGCGCCCGTGGGCACGACCAGGTAGCCGAAGGCGGCGGAGACCAGCGCCAGGATGACCAGCACGATCAACTTGTCGTAGGTCCGGGCGGCGGAGAACCGGGTGACGGGCGCAAACGGGTACGGCGGGAGTCCAGGAGTGCCCTGCTGCTGACCGCCGAAGACGCCGGCGGGCTGGCGGTACTCGGATTCGATGCGCCCGAAGGCGCCCTGCATCACTGTTTTCTTGGCCACGACGCGAGTGTGCCCGACGCCGGATGAAAAGTCCCGTGCGAGGGGCACAAATTTCGCTGAGAACCGCTGCAGTCCCGCCAATCAGCGCAGGACCAGCTCTTCCCCGACCCCAGAGGGGGCGCCGGCCAGCTCTGCGTCCGCGGGCGAAGGGGAGGATGCGAGTCCCTCGCCGGTCAACACCGGGCGTCCGCTGGTGGTCGTCACCGTGTCGACGACGACGGTGTCGCCCTCCTTGTACCGACCCTCCAGCAGGGCCAGGGCCAGGCGGTCCCCGACCTGCTTTTGGATCAGGCGCTTCAGGGGACGGGCCCCAAATACCGGATCGTACCCTCGGCGAGCCATCCAGGCCCGGGCCCCGTCGGTGACGTCCAGCCCCAGCCGGCGAGCTTCGAGACGGCGGGACAGGTCCTGCAGCTGGATGTCGACCACCTTGGTCAGGTCGGCTTCGGTCAGGGGTCGGAACCGGACGATCTCGTCGATCCGGTTGAGGAACTCCGGCTTGAACGCCTCCCGCAGGTCGCCTTGGTAGTTGGAGGTCATGATCAGCACCGTGTTGGTGAAGTTGACGGTACGCCCCTGGCCGTCGGTGAGCCGTCCATCGTCGAGGACCTGCAGGAGGATGTTGAAGACGTCCGGGTGCGCCTTCTCCACCTCGTCGAGGAGCACGACGGCGTAGGGCCGGCGTCGGACTGCCTCGGTCAGCTGGCCCCCCTCGTCGTAGCCCACGTAGCCGGGCGGGGCGCCGACCAGGCGGGCGACGGAGTGCTTCTCCATGTACTCCGACATGTCGATGCGCACCATCGACTTAGGGTCGTCGAAGAGGTAGTCGGCCAAGGTCCGAGCCAGCTCGGTCTTGCCCACGCCGGTGGGACCGAGGAACAAGAAGCTGCCAATGGGTCGGTCGGGATCCGACAGGCCGCTGCGGGAACGGCGGATGGCGTTGGCCACGGCGGAGACAGCCTCGTCTTGCCCGACCACACGCTCGTGGAGGACGTCCTCCATGCGGACCAGCTTGGCCACCTCGCCCTCGAGCAGGCGGCTGACCGGCACCCCTGTCCACTTGGACACCACCTCTGCGATGTCCTCCTCGTCGACCTCCCGCTTGAGCATCTTGGAACTGCCCTGCAGCTCGGCCAGGCGGGCAGTGGCCTCGTCGATCTGGCGCTGCAGGCTTGGCACCTCCCCGTACTGGATCTCCGAAGCTCGGGCCAGGTCGCCGTCGCGGGTATAGCGCTCCATCTCGCCCCGCTTGGCCTCGATGGCCTCCTGCAACTCGCTTATCGCGTCGGCGGCGTCCTTCTCGTTCTGCCAGCGCGCGGTCAGCGCGGCTGCACTCTCTTTCAGGTTGGCCATCTCTTCGTCCAGCTTGGCAAGGCGCTCGAGCGATGCGGGGTCGGTCTCCTTCTCCAGGGCGAGCCGCTCGATCTCCAGCTGCGCGATGCGGCGCTCGAGGACATCGATCTCGGTCGGCTTGGAGTCCAGCTCGATACGCAGGCGGCTGGCGGCCTCGTCGACCAGGTCGATCGCCTTGTCCGGCAAGAACCGGCCAGTGATGTAGCGATCCGATAGAACCGCAGCTGCGACCAGGGCGGCGTCTTGGATGGTGATGCGGTGATGGACCTCGTAGCGCTCCTTCAGCCCGCGGAGGATGCCGATCGAGTCGGTGACCGACGGCTCGCCCACGAACACCTGCTGAAAGCGGCGCTCGAGCGCCGCGTCCTTCTCGATGTGCTTGCGGTACTCGTCGAGGGTGGTGGCGCCGATGAGGCGCAGCTCGCCGCGCGCCAACATCGGCTTGATCATGTTGCCGGCGTCCATGGAGCCCTCGGCAGCCCCCGCCCCGACGATGGTGTGCAGCTCGTCGATGAAGGTGATGACCTCACCTTCGGAGTCGGTGATCTCCTTGAGGACGGCCTTGAGCCGCTCCTCGAACTCACCGCGGTACTTGGATCCGGCGACCATCGATCCCAGGTCCAGAGCCAGGACCCTCTTGCCCTTCAAGCTCTCGGGTACGTCGTCGTCGACGATCCGCCGGGCCAAGCCCTCCACGATGGCGGTCTTGCCGACGCCGGGCTCGCCGATCAGGACCGGGTTGTTCTTGGTGCGACGGGACAGCACCTGGATAACCCGGCGGATCTCCTCGTCGCGGCCGATGACCGGATCCAACTTGCCCTTGCGGGCGTCCTCGGTCAGATCCCGGCCGTACTTCTCCAAGGCCTGATACTGCTCCTCGGGGTTCTGGCTGGTCACCCTGTGGCTGCCCCGCACCTCCTTGAGGGCGGCGAGCAGGTCACCGCGGCTGACGCCGATGCGGTCGGCCAGCGCCAGCAGCAGGTGCTCGATGGACAGGTACTCGTCGCCGAGGTCGGCGCGCTCCTTGTCGGCCCGCTCGAAGATGTCGCGCAGCGGCCGGGACGTTTGGGGGTCACTGCTTCCATAGCTGCGTGGCAGCTTGGCGAGGGCCTCGTCCACCTTGTTGCGGACGCTGAGGGGAGCCACTCCGACGCGCTGCAGCGTCGGGAGGGTAGCGGTGTCGTCCTGGCCCAGCATGGCGCTGAGCAAGTGGTCGGGGGTGATCTCCGGGTTGCTCGCCGAGCGGGCGGCGGCGGCGGCGGCCTGCACGGCATCGGTTGTGCGCTGCGTCCAGCGGGTGGGGTCGAACGCCACGGGTGCTCCTCTTCAGGTCGGAGGGATAGAGCATGAACTCAGTTCGGATTCCAAACTTGAGTGTACTATTGTCAACTTCGCGCTCGTTCTCGACATTCCCGGACGGCTCGCGCCTCCGGCGAGCTCGTAGTTCAGCGTCGGGGCACCCAACGGTCCGGCGTGTTGCGCACCGGGACCAGGTCGCGGCGGTACTGGCGGTGAGTGCGTTCGACGGCCTCGCGCGCCTCGCGCCGGGCGTCGGCCAGCTCGGAGCGCAGGCGGCTCACCTCTGCCTCCAGGTCCATCACCCGGCGTACGCCCTCGAGGTTGAGGCCACCGTTGGTGAGCTCCTGGATGCGGCGCAGGACGGCGATGTCCAGGTCGCTGTACCGGCGGCTACCGCCGACGGTGCGCGCCGGGTCCAGCAGGCCCTTGCGCTCATAGATGCGCAGGGTCTGGGGGTGGACACCGGCCAGCTCGGCGGCGACGGAGATGACGTAGACGGCACGGTGGCGCCGGAGGTCGGGATCCATCACCGCTCGCCTCCAGGAGATGCCGCACTACCTGGACCCCCGGCCGCACCGGCAGCCAGCCCGAAGACCTGTGCGCGGAGATCGTCGCCGGGAAGCAGCTTGGCAAGAGTCTCGATCGCAGCAGTCTGGTCGGCGTCGAGCGAGGCAGGGACCGCCACCTCCACCCCGACGAGCAAGTCGCCCGGGCCCGAGGAGGCCGGCACCCCCCGGCCCTTGACGCGGAAGGTGCGACCCGAGCGGGTGCCGGAAGGGACCCTCAGCGACACCGTGCCCTCCAGGGTGGGGACGGTGATGGTGGCGCCCAGCGTCGCCTCACTGAAGCTGATCGGAGCAGTGAGGCCCAGATCCTTGGCGCCGCGCCGGACGAAGAGAGGGTGCCCCCCCGTCTGGACCACCACGTAGAGGTCGCCGGCAGGACCACCGGCCCGGCCGGCGCCGCCGCGGCCCTTGATCCGGATCCGCTGCCCGTCGGTCACGCCGGCAGGGATGCGGACCTTCACCTGGCGGGCACGATGCTCAGTGCCGGCTCCGTGGCAGGTGGGGCACGGGGTCTCTATGCGCATCCCGGTACCGCCGCAAGCCTGGCAGGGCTGGGAGAAGGAGAAGAGCCCCTGGTTCTCGTTGACCAAGCCGCGGCCGCCGCACACTGAGCACACCGTCGGGGCGGTGCCGGGCGCCGCCCCCGATCCGCCGCAGGTGCGGCAAGCGACATCGCTTGTCACATTGACAGTCGTGGTGACACCGTTGACGGCATCGAGGAATGACAGGTGTAGGCCTGCTTCGAGGTCGGCACCGCGCTGGGGGCCCGTCGGGCCCCCAGCGGTCCGGCCGGCCCGCCCGGCGCGCCCGGCGCCCCGGTTGAAGATGTTGCCGATGAGGTCCGACAGGTCGTCGGCCTTGAAGTTGCCGGCCGTTCCGCCGAAGCCCTGACCACCGCCACGGGCACCCCCGAACGGGTTGGCGACGGGACCCATGCGGCGAACCTCGTCGTACTCCTTTCGGGTCGTCTGGTCGCCCAGGACGTCATAGGCGGCGGAGATCTCCTTGAACCGGTCCTCGGAGCCCGGGTTCGCGTCTGGGTGGTACTGCTTGGCCAGCTTGCGGTAGGCCTTACCGATCTCCTTGTCCGTCGCGGCGTCGGGCACCCCGAGGACCTTGTAGTAGTCCTTCTCGAACCACTCACGCTGGGGTGCCATCGGTCACACCTGCTCTCCGTTGCGGGTCCGGGCCCCGACCCTCCGTGCTCGCTCCGCTCCCATGGCGGCCTATCCCCGCACTTTGACCATGGCGGCCCGTATGACCCGGCCCTTCCAGCGATAGCCGGCCCTCATGACCTCTGCCACCTCCTGGGCGCCGTCGCCGGGCTCATGGGCGACCGCGTCGTGCTGGTTGGGATCGAACGGATCCCCGGCCGTGTCGATGCGCTCCAGCCCGGCCTTCGACAGCGCATCGTTGAACCCGTCCCAGATCTTCTTGATGCCCTCGCCGGCGCCGTGAGCCAGGGCCAGGTCGGCGTTGTCGAGGGCAGGCAGGAGCTGTTCCACCAGCGACTGGGCGGCCCGCTCGCCGATGTCGGCCTGCTGCTTGACCACACGCTTCTTGTAATTCTCGAAGTCGGCTTGCAACCGGCGCAGCGCGTCGAGGTAGTCGTCACGCTGGCGGGTAGCGACGGACAGCTCGTCGCGGTCTTCATCCAGGTCCTCAGCGGCAACGACCTCGTCATCGACGGTCACCTCTTCGGCTGCACTGGCATCTCGGTCGGCGAGGCCGCCATCCGGCTCGGACGAGCCGCTGTCCACACCCTGATCAGATGGCGGTGTCACCAGATCGCGCTCCACCGGAGGTGGAGCCACCTGGTCCTCGTCGAGCCCGGCTTGACCATCACCGTGACCGTGGCCAGCAGCGGCCCGACCAGCAGGGGCCTGACCAGTAACGGCCCG
>JAKBAM010000003.1:35808-67053 GCA_021809105.1 Actinomycetes bacterium | reverse complement strand
CGGCCCGACCAGCAGGGGCCTGACCAGTAACGGCCCGGCTGGAGGGAGCCTCGGGCACCTCGACTTCCGGGGCGCCGGTCCGGGGCGAGCCCCCCACCGGCTCCGACGGGTCCATGGGGGGCATCAGTCGTGGCTCCCCTCGTCGACGATCTCTGCGTCGACGACCTCGTCGTCGTTGGCCGGGCCGGCACCTGCGGAACCGCCCGCACCGGTCGCAGAGCCATCAGAGCCAGCGGCGCTGGCGGCCTGCTCGTAGAGCTGCTTGCCGAGCTCCTGGACACCACCGGCCAACTTCTCAGTCGCCGTCTTGATCGCCTCCATGTCACTTCCCGACAGGGCCTCCTTGAGGGCTGTCAGGTCGGCGGCGACGGTGTCCTTCTGCTCACCGCTGAACGACTCGGCCTGGTCCTTGAGCATCTTCTCGGTCTGGTAGACGAGGCTGTCTGCCTGGTTACGGACCTCGGCCTCCTCCCGGCGACGCTTGTCGTCTGCGGCGTGGCTCTCGGCGTCACGAACCATGCGGTCGATGTCGTCCTTGGCCAGTGACGATTGGCCGGTGATCGTCATCGACTGCTCCTTGCCCGTCGCCCGGTCCTTGGCGGACACGTGCACGATGCCGTTGGCGTCGATGTCGAACGTGACCTCGATCTGCGGGATGCCGCGCGGGGCCGGCGGCAGGTCGACGAGCTGGAACTTGCCGAGCGTCTTGTTGTACATCGCCATCTCTCGCTCACCCTGCAGCACGTGGATCTCCACGGAGGGCTGGCTGTCCTCGGCGGTGGTGAACACCTCGGAGCGCTTGGTCGGGATGGTGGTGTTGCGCTCTATGAGCTTGGTCATCACCCCGCCTTTGGTCTCGATGCCGAGCGAAAGCGGGGTGACGTCGAGGAGCAGGACGTCCTTGACCTCGCCCTTGAGGACGCCGGCCTGGACCGCGGCACCGATAGCGACCACCTCGTCGGGATTGACACCCTTGTGGGGCTCGCTGCCGGTCATCGACTGGACCAGGTCGGTGATGGCCGGCATCCGGGTGGAGCCTCCGACCATGACCACATGGTCGATCTTGTCCTTGGTCATGCCGGCGTCGGTGATGGCCTGCTCGAAGGGACCGCGGCACGCCTCGACCAGGTCGGAGGTCAGCTCCTGGAACTTGGAACGGGTGAGCTTGAGGTCCAGGTGCTTGGGACCTTCGCTGGTGGCGGTGATGAACGGGAGGTTCACCGTGGTCTCCTGTACGGCTGACAACTCGATCTTGGCCTTCTCCGCCGCTTCCTTCAGGCGCTGGAGGGCCATCTTGTCGTTGGCCAGATCGACGCCCTCGGTGTCCTTGAAGGTCTTGACCAGCCAGTCGATCACTCGCTGGTCCCAGTCATCGCCTCCCAGGTGGGTATTGCCGGAGGTGGACTTGACCTGGAAGATGCCTTCGGAGATCTCGAGCACCGACACGTCGAAGGTGCCGCCACCGAGGTCGAACACAAGGATGGTCTGCTCGGCCTCCTTGTCCAGTCCGTAGGCCAAGGCGGCCGCCGTTGGCTCGTTTATGATGCGTAGCACCTCGAGGCCGGCGATCTGGCCAGCCTCCTTGGTGGCAGTGCGCTGGGCATCGTCGAAGTACGCCGGGACGGTGATGACCGCCTGGGTGACGGTGTCACCCAGGTAGGCCTCTGCATCCCGCTTGAGCTTCTGGAGGATGCGGGCGGAGATCTCCTGCGGGTTGTACTTCTTACCGTCGATGTCGACCGACCACGAGTTCTCGCCCATGTGGCGTTTGACCGAGCGGATGGTCCGGTCCGGGTTGGTTATCGCTTGGCGCTTGGCCACCTCGCCGACGAGAACTTCGTCGGACTTGGAGAAGCCGACGACGGATGGCGTGGTGCGCGCGCCCTCGGCGTTGGGGATGACGACCGGCTCACCAGCTTCGAGAACGCTGACGACCGAGTTGGTGGTGCCGAGGTCGATGCCGACGGCCTTGGGCATGGGGAGCCTCCTAATGGAAAGGGAAAGAAGTTGCTGCGCAGCACTCTACCCAACTTGAGTGTCAGGGACTCAGGAAATCTAGGGGAACTACGTGCGCCCCGCTTGCCTAGGATCTAGCCTCGTGACGACGCTTGTGCTCCTGCGCCACGGCCAGAGCGCCTGGAACCTGGACAATCGCTTCACCGGGTGGTGGGATGTGGACCTGTCGCCGCAGGGGGAAGCCGAGGCCACCCAGGCCGGGGTCCTCCTCTCGGAGGCCGGCGTCTTTCCCGATGTGGTGCACACCTCCGTGCTGAGCCGGGCTGTGCGCACTGCCAACCTGGCCCTCGAGTCTGCCGGGCGCAGCTGGATACCGGTGCGGCGCCACTGGCGCCTCAACGAGCGCCACTACGGAGGCCTCACGGGACTGGACAAAGTGCAGACCCGCGAGCGCTTCGGCGACGAGCAGTTCCGCGCGTGGAGGCGCAGTTACGACACGCCACCCCCTGCGATGGAGCCTTCGTCGCCCTGGTCGGTGCACGCCGATCCTCGCTACGCAGGTTTGCCGGCTTCGGTGATGCCCACCACCGAGTGCCTGGCCGACGTGGTGGCCCGATGGCTGCCCTACTGGCAGGACGCGATCGCCCCCGACCTCCTCGCCGGGAAGGTGGTCCTGGTGGCGGCCCACGGCAACAGCTTGCGGGCCATGATCAAGCATCTGGAAGGGATCAGCGACACCGAGATCACCGACCTCGAGATTCCCACCGGCGTTCCCATCGTCTACGAGATGTCTCCTGGCCTGCACGTAGAGGCCAAACGCCAGCTGGGCGACCCTGCCGCGGTCGCCGCCGCCGCGGTCGCCGCCGCCGCGGACGCGCTGCGCCGACAGGGCGAGCGCAACGCCTCGCCTTGACGGAGCTCCCGAGCACAAAGGCGGGGCCCGCCTCGAGCGAGCCCCGCCTTTGCAGCCCTCGACGACCCACGCGCCGCTGCGGTGATCGCACGACGCACGCTACGAGCCGGGAGTTGCAGCGCTGTACCAGACGCGTGAATGCGGTGTTTCTATGGCTTCCCGGCTTCAGCCGCCGGCCTTGACCTTCTGTTCCACCTGGTCGCCGACGGTCTTGTCGATGCTGCGCCAGTACTCGAACACCCTCGACAGGACCGGCTCCTCGACCCCCTGCAACACATGGCCGACCACGTTGCTGACCAACCGCTGGCGACCGGCGTCGTCCATGGCCCGGTTGACCATGGCGTTGGCCTGCCCGAAGTCGTCGTCCTCGGCGTGGGCCTCGTAGGCCGCCCGGACCAATTCCCCACCTTCGACGAACCAGGAGGGGTCGGTACCGAACCGCCCCGGCGCCGCCGCGGGGCCTCCGTAGGAGTTGGGGGCATAGACCGGGTCGCCCGGATTGTCGTAGCGCATGGCCCCGTCGCGGTTGTAGGAGTTGACCGGCGACCGGGGTCGGTTCACCGGTAGCTGCATGGCGTTGCCACCTATCCGGTGGAGGTGGGTGTCGTGGTACGAGAAGAGCCTGGCGATCAGCATCTTGTCGGGTGAGGGACCGATCCCGGGCACCATGTTGTTGGGCTCGAACGCAGCCTGCTCGATCTGGGCGAAGTAGTTGTCGGGGTTGCGGTCGAGCACCATCCGACCCACCTTGATCAGCGGGTAGTCCCCATGCGGCCACACTTTCGTGAGGTCGAAGGGGTTGAACCGGTAGCTGGCGGCGTCCTCGAACGGCATGACCTGCATGTGCAGGGTCCACGTCGGATGGTCCCCGGACTTGATCGCCGCTGAAAGATCCTGCAGGTGATGATCCGGGTTCTGCCCGGCGATCTGGTGGCCCTCCTCCTCAGTCAAGTTTTCGACGCCCTGGTCGCTCTTGAAGTGATATTTGACCCAATACCTCTCCCCTCCGGCGTTGAGCCACATGTAGGTGTGGCTGGAGTATCCGTTCATGTGGCGCCAGGTCTTGGGCAGGCCCCTGTCGCCCATCAGGAAGGTCACCTGGTGCGCCGACTCGGGCGAGAGGGTCCAGAAGTCCCACTGCATGTTGTTGTCGCGCAGGTGGTTGTCCGCCCGGCGCTTCTGGGAGTGGATGAAGTCCTGGAACTTGCTCGGGTCGCGCATGAAGAAGACCGGCGTGTTGTTGCCGACCATGTCGTAGTTACCCTCTTCGGTGTAAAACTTCAGCGCAAAACCACGCGGGTCGCGGGCGGTGTCCGCGTACCCTCGCTCGCCGGCAACGGTGGAGAAGCGAGCCAGCATCTCGGTGCGAGCGCCCTTCTGGAACAGCTTGGCTTTGGTGAACTGGCTGACGTCCTCGGTCGTCTCGAAGTAGCCGAAGGCGCCCCCGCCTTTGGCATGCACCACCCGCTCGGGTACCCGCTCTCGGTTGAACTGCTGCATCTTCTGGATGACATAGTGGTCCTGCAGGACCATCGGACCGCCGGCACCGACGGTCAGTGAGTACTCGTCACTAGCGCTGGGTATGCCAGCGTCGGTCGTGGTGTAAGGACGTTGGGCGTCGGTCACTTTTCGCTCCATTCGGGCACTCGAGGTCTCGTCCCGTCCTTACCCGGATTGAGGCGGCCAATCCGTGGGCCCCCACCATTAGGCTCCGGACCGTGACCACCCAGCCACTCAGCACCCGACGGGAGGCGCTGCTCGCCGAAGCGGGTCTGACGGGCACAGCTTGGTGCCGGAGGTACGCCGAGGCGTGCGACCAGTGGCTCGCCGAGCTGTTCGAGACGGCGTCGAACGGAGAAGGCGGACTGGCCCTGCTGGCGGTCGGCGGTTACGGCAGCGGGGAGCTGGCCCCCGGTAGCGACCTCGACCTGGTGCTCGTCCACGACCTACGCCGGCCGCCGAGCAAGGTCGCCGAGGCCATGTGGTACCCGATCTGGGACGAGGGGATGGCCCTCGACCACAGCGTCCGCACCTTGAAGGAGCTGCGGGGGGCCATGAGCGACGACCTCAAAGTGGCTCTCGGTTGGTTGCACGCCCGGCCCGTCGCCGGCGATGCCCGCTTGGCGGGTGAGGCGATCAGCCGGTCGGCAGAGCTGTGGCGCACGCGAGCCCCCAAGTGGCTCCCGCAGGTCGACGCGTCGGTGCGCCAGCGCCACGAGGCTTACGGGGACCTCGCCTTCCTCCTAGAGCCGGACCTCAAAGAAGCTCGTGGTGGCATCCGCGACGTCCGCCTCCTCCAGGCCCTGGCCGGGGTGAGCCCGGTGCTGGCCGCAGTAGTCGGCTCCCCCGGACTCGCCAGCTCCGCCGACGTGCTGTCCGCCGTGCGGGTCGAGCTGCAGCGGGCGACAGGCAAGTCGGCCAACCGCTTGCTCCTGCAGGACCAGGACGTAGTCGCCACCGCCCTCGGCTACGACGACGCCGACAAGCTCATGATGGACTTGGCGACATCGGGGCGGACCATAGCCTGGGCCAGCGACGACGGGTGGCGGAGGGTGGCGTCGTGGCTGAGCGGCCCCCGGGGGCGGGAACGCTCCCGCGACCGACCAGTCGAGCCGGGCATCGTCCTCCGCGATGGCGAGGTGACCCTGTCGGTCGATGCCGATCCGGCCAGCGACCCCTCGCTGGCTCTTCGGGTGGCTGCGGCATCTGCGGAGCTGGACCGCCCGATGTCGCGCAGTGCTCTCGACCGCTTGGCTGCAGAGGCCCGGCCGCCCGACGGCGCGTGGTCGCCCGAGATGCTCCGCTCGCTGCTACGCGTGCTCGGCGCCGGGCGTCCCGGCATCACCGCTGTAGAGGCACTGGACCAGATCGGGGTGTGGCTGCGTTTGCTTCCGGAGTGGGAGGCGGTGCGGAACCGTCCCCAGCGCAACGCGTACCACCGGTTCACCGTCGACCGCCACCTCCTGGAGACAGCAGCCAACGCCTCCGCACTGACCCGCGAGGTGAGCCGCCCCGACTTGCTACTCGCCGGCGCCCTGCTCCACGACATCGGCAAGGGTCGAGGCGGCGACCACACCGACGTGGGCATCGCGTTGGTCGAGGACCTGGCGCCTCGCATCGGCTTCGGCGAGGAGGACACCCGGATCCTCGCCACGATGGTCCGCCATCACCTGCTCCTCCCCGACACCGCCACCCGCCGGGATCTCGACGATCCGCGGACCATCGAGATGGTGGCGGACGCGGCGGGTGACGCCACTACCCTCGAGCTCCTCGCCGCCCTGACGGAGGCCGACAGTGTGGCCACTGGCGCCAGCGCCTGGGGCCGATGGAAGGCCGGCCTGGTGGACACCCTCGCAACGCGCGCCGCCGCCCACCTGGCCGGGCGCCCGCACACCCCCGTCGAGGTTCCGCTCACTCCCGCGGAACAGTCCCTGGTCGACGCCGGGCAGCTCGGGGTGTCCGAGGCCGGCGGCCGGATCACCGTCGTGGCCCCGGACCGGGCCGGCCTGTTGTCAGCCGTGGCCGGAGTTCTGGCGCTCAACGGGGCGACGGTACGCTCGGCTGCCACGCGCACCGAGGGTGGCTCCCACATGGCGCTCCTTGCCTTCGACGTGGTGCCCACGTTCGACACTCTCCCGGCGCCGGCCAAGGTGCGCGACGACCTCGAAGCGGTACTCGCCGGGCGCCTACCTCTCGGGCGCCGGCTGGAGGAGCGGGAGCGCAACTACGCCGGGCGGCACCGCCCCACCTCCGCCCAGGCACCGACGGTCCGGGTGTCGACCCACCACGATGCCGCCACTGCTGCGACGGTATTGGAGGTCCGGGCCCCCGACACCGGGCCGGTTCTCTACCACGTCACGAGGGCTCTCTCCGACGCCGGCGTGCTGATCGACGCTGCCCTGGTGAGCACCCTCGGCTCCGAAGTGGTCGATGCGTTCTACATCACGACCGCCGACGGGCAGAAGATCGACCCATCCGCGGCCGACGCCCTCGCCGACGCGGTCGCCGCCGCCATCCAACCGGTGATCGCTGACCACACCTGACGCCCGATGGGGATTCCTACAAGATCCACTTCGATACCGCTGGCGTCATCCAACTGGACGCTGATTGCAACTGGGGCTGGTTGCCGGCGTCCACGGCCCCGCCCGCGTCCAAGCCCCGCCCGGTGAGGGGCGGGGCTTGGAGCAGCCGCAGGACCTAGAGGGCCTCTCCTCCCCGCTCGCCGGTGCGGATCCGGATCACGTCCTCGACGTAGGTGGTCCAGATCTTGCCGTCGCCGATCTTGTCGGTACGGGCCACCTTGGCGATCAGGTCCACGATCGGGGCGGCGTCGCCGTCGTCGACGACCACTTCCACCCGGATCTTCGGCGTGAACTCGATCGTGTACTCAGCGCCTCGGTACACCTCGGTGTGGCCCTTCTGGCGACCGAAGCCCTGGACCTCGCTCACAGTCATTCCGGTGATCCCGTGCTCTTGCAGGGCAGCTTTGACGTCGTCGAGCTTGAAGGGCTTGATGATGGCGGTGACAAGTTTCATCTACTGATCTCCTGAGCTAGCGCCGGCGGTGGGCTTGGCGAAGGGCGAGATGGGTTGGCCGCCGGTCAGGGCGGTGCGAACCCCGCTCAACACCGAGTCGAAGTCGTATCCTTCTTCTTCGTGCTGGCTGAGGTCCATGCCGATCTCCTCGTCCTCTTCGCTGATTCGCAGGCCCATCGTCTTGTCGATGATCTGGGCAATGACGTAGCTGACCGCCAGCGAGAACCCGGCGACGCAGACCACCCCGAGGGCTTGCTCGCCGAGAAGTCCGGCCCCGCCACCGTAGAACAGGCCGTTGCGAGCCGCGCTGTTGAAGGCGTTGGTGCCGAAGAAGCCGATGAGCACCGCGCCGAGGACGCCACCGACGAAGTGGACTCCGAGGACATCGAGGGCGTCGTCACGGTTGAACTTGAACTTCAAGCCACATGCCAGGCAGCAGGCCGCACCGGCCACGACCCCGATGACCAGGGCGCCAAGCAGGTTGACGTATCCACACGAAGGCGTGATGGCAACCAGTCCGGCCACGGCGCCTGAGGCACCACCGAGCGTCGTGCTCTTGCCGTTCTTGAGCTTCTCGACGATGATCCAGCCGAGCAGGGCTGCTGCGGTCGCGGTGTTGGTGTTGAGGAAGGCGTGCGCCGACAGGTTGTTGGCGGCGAGCGCGGATCCGGCGTTGAAGCCGAACCACCCGAACCAGAGGATGCCGGCACCGAGCACCGTGAAGGGCAGGTTGTGAGGCTTCATCGGCGTGCCGGGCCAACCCTTTCGGTTCTTCAGCACGAGGAGCAGTCCGAGACCGCCCATCGCAGCGTTGATGTGGACGACGGTCCCTCCGGCAAAGTCCTCTGCGCCTCGCTGGAACAGCCAGCCACCGGGCGAGAAGACCCAGTGGGCGATGGGTGCGTAGACGAAGATCGACCACGCCACGATGAAGACGCAGTACGCGCCGAACTTCATGCGGTCGGCCGTCGTGCCGGTGATGAGCGCCGGCGTGATCACGGCGAACATCATCTGGAACACCACGAAGACGATCGGTGAGATCGTCAGCGATTCTCCGGGGACCGGCTGCGTGTCGATGTTCATGAGGCCGGCGAAGTGGAAGGTGCCGATGAAGCCGTGGCCACCCCAGTCGACGCCGAAAGCGAGGCTGTAGGTGACCAGCACCCAGACCACGCCAACCAGGCCCATGACGACCCAGTTCTGCATGATCATGCCGAGGACGTTCTTCCGGCGGACCATGCCCGCATAGAAGAAGGCGAGACCCGGGGTCATGAACAGTACAAGTGCGCTGCTCGCCAGGAGCCAGGCATTGTCACCAGAGTTGACGGTCGGGGCGCACCCCTTGACGGTCGACGTGGTGTCCGGATTGAAGGCGCACGTTGATGCGGCGTGCAGCATGGTGGTGAGCAACAGCCCTCCTGTAGTCGTGTGGGTTGGCGCAGGTTTACGTCCGGTGGGACGGCGAGGACCTTAAGGAGCGCGTGTTTCTGCCAAACGCACGTGCCGTTTCGGGCGTGTGAACTAAGGCAAGGTTCGCGACAGCTTTGGACAAGGCCCCGGGGGCGTCCCCCGATTCGAGGAGGTACCCGCGGGAGCGGACGGTGCGGATCACCAGGCCCAACGGCCCGATGCGGCGACGGAGGCGCAGCACGTGGACGTCGAGTGCGTTGCGACCCGGTGCGCCCTCGGGCCACCCGGCCCGGCTCAAGCTTTCCCGGCTCACGACGGCCTCGAACCGCTCGAGCATGGCTGCGGTCAGACGGTTCTCGACGGGGGGCAGCGACACCCAGGCATCGCCGTGGCGTAACACCCCGTCACCGTCGAGGAACGGCAGCCCGCTCCCATGCTCGCTCCAGCGGGCGGCCAGGCCGGCCAGTCGAAGAGCCACGTCGCTCTCAGCGGCCGGCACTCTGATCCAGTCCTCCAGGCAGTCCGACGAGGACGGAGGGTTCGCTGTCCCTTCCACCAGGAGCAGGCGCGGGGTTCGCGCCGTCGCCAGCTCCTCGCGCCGACCGGCTTCGGCCGGCCAGCGCACAAGGACGGCCTTCACGGACCGGACGCTAAGTTCCCCAAGTTGCCCGGGTGTTACCGACACGTGAACGCTGCGCCGCCGGCAGCGCTAAAGTCCGATCATGGCCCGCGACGGCAAGGTCGATCAGCTCGCAAGAGTCAGCCTCTTTCAAGGCTTGTCCCACAAGGAGCTGCAGGCTGTGGCCGCGGCGGCTGACATCGTGGGGGTGCCGGCGGACAACGACATCGTGGTGGAGGGCACGCCCGGCCATGACTTCTACATGATCCTTTCGGGGACGGCATCGGTGCGCCGCGGGGACCGTGAGGTCGCCACTTTGGATGCCGGTGATTCCTTCGGCGAGCTGGCGCTGCTCACCCATGCCCCTCGCAACGCCACCGTCGTTGCGTCGACCGACATGGAGCTGCTGGTAATCGGGCAGCGCCAGTTCCACTCGGTGCTCGACACCGTGCCGGCCATGGGGTACAAGCTGCTCGTGACCATGGCCGAGCGGCTCCACCACCTGGAGCACTAGCGCCTCGGCCGGTGAGGCGCTCGCCGGGCTGAGCGGAATGGGCTCGCTGCGCAACGAGCCGGTAACTTTGCAGCGCTATGGCGACTCGTCCTCCTTCCCGCTGGCGGCTGACGCCATCCCGACTCGTACTGGTCCTAGCCGCCCTTACCGCGGCCGGCACCGCCGCCTCCGGCATCCTCGGCTCCCAGGTCCTGCCGGCCGACCCGAGCCACATCACCCGCCCGGAGTTCTCCGGGATCCCGCACGCCTACCGCGCCATCTTCTACTCCGTCGCCACTGCTTTGGTGCTGCTCGTCGGCTATCTCTTCTCGCAGCGAGTCGAAAACTGGCAGCGCGGGCAACCGGACCGCCGCACGACCACTCCCGCCAACCGGTCGAGGCGCATCGCCGACCTGCGGCGGGGCCTGACCATGCAGACGCTCCTGCGCGATCCGGCGGCCGGCGTGATGCATTCGCTCATCTACTTCCCCTTTCTCGTCCTCCTGGCCGTCACCATCACGTTGGAGATCCAGGACCTGATGCCAACGGGGGCCAAGTTCCTCCATGGGGGCGTCTACCAGGGCTACAAGTTCGTCGGCGACACTGCCGGAGCCCTGTTCGTGATCGGCATCGCTTGGGCGATCGTGCGCCGCTACGTGCAGAGGCCCTACCGCCTGCGCATCAAGACCCGTCCTGAGGACGCTGTGATCCTCGGGACGTTCCTGGTGATCGGCCTCACCGGCCTGCTCGTCCAGGCGGTCCGAATCGCCCAGGAGGGACAGCCGCACTTCGAGCGCTGGGGCTACATCGGCTATGCCCTCTCGTCGGCGTTCAGCGGGATCGGTGCCCCCGCGCTCACGACTCTCCACGAGGTGTTGTGGGGGGTGCATGTAGCGGCGTTCTTCACCTTCTTGGTGGTGCTGCCCTCCACCAAGCTGCGCCACATGGTCACCTCGCCGGTCAACATGTACCTGCGGGACCGCGACCGGCCGAAGGGCGCCATGAAGGCCCTTCCCAACCTGACCGAGACCGAGCTGGAATCCTTCGGTGCCAACGCCATAGAGGACTTCACCTGGAAGCAGCTCCTCGACACCGACAGCTGCACCATCTGCGGGCGTTGCACCAGCGTGTGCCCCGCGCATGCCACCGGCAAGCCGCTCGATCCTCGCGAGATCGTGACCAAGATCGGCAACGTGATGGCAGCCACCCATCCCGCCGGCGGGGAAGGGGCCGCCGCCTTCGATCCGATCTCACCGGTGATCGGCTCGGATCCCGAGCTGATCATCTCCGCCAACTCGGTATTCGAGCGCATCAGCGCCGAGGAGGTGTGGGCATGCACCAGCTGCAGGGCGTGCGACGAGATCTGCCCGGTCAACATCGAGATCCTGGACAAGATCCTCGATATGCGCCGCTACCTCTCGCTGATGGAGTCCAACTTCCCGGCGTCGCTCGGCAACATGTACCGCTCGATGGAGAACCAGGAGAACCCGTGGGGCCTGTCCAACGGGGACCGCGGGGAGTGGGCCGAGGGCATCCCCGAAGAGGTCGCCATCGCCGACCCGGCCTCGCCTCTCGGACACGAGTACCTGTACTGGGTCGGATGCGCTGGCAGCTTCGACGACAAGAACAAGAAGGTTTCCCAGGCGGTGGCCAAGCTGCTCTTGCGGGCCGGCGTCGACTTCGCCATCCTCGGCCCATCGGAGCGCTGCACCGGGGACCCCGCCCGGCGGTCGGGCAACGAGTACCTCTTCCAGATGCTCGCCATGCAAAACGTCGAGATGTTCGGCGCGATGGAGGTCACGAAGATCGTGGTGCAGTGCCCGCACTGCTTCAACACCTTCAAGAACGAGTATCCGCAGCTCGGCGGCCGCTACGAGGTGATCCACCACTCCCAGCTGCTCGAGCAGCTCATCGCGTCTGGGCAGTTGGATCTGGCAGGAGCTTCCTTGCCCGAGCGCGTCGTCTACCACGACAGCTGCTACCTGGGCCGCCACAACGACATATACGGATCGCCGCGCAAGGTCCTCGGCTCCCTCGGCGGCATCCAGATCCTAGAGGCACCCCGGAGCGGCACGAAGTCCATGTGCTGCGGCGCCGGCGGCGCTCGCATGTGGATGGAGGAGTCGGCCAAGAAGATCAACATGGAGCGCTCTCAGGAGCTCATCGCCACCGGGGCCGATCGGATCGCTACGGCATGCCCGTTCTGTTACATCATGTTGGATGATGGGACCAAGGCCAACCAGGCGGAGGAGGTCAAAGTCGCCGACATCTCCATGCACCTGCTCGAGGCCATCGAAGGATCGGAGCGGCGCTCGGCTGCATCGGCAGCGTCGAGCGGCGGAGGTGAGCCGGCCGGGGACTGATCGATCCGACCTATGGCTGCGGCGCGTGCCGATCAAGGAACGCGTACACGTCGGTCAGCTCGACACCGGGAAATGGGTTGAAGGTGACGGTGTCGGTCGGCAGCCCGGATACGAAGTGGCTGTGGTCCCGGGCGGAGGGCCAGGCCGCCCCCGACCACCTACGCACCGCATCGGGGGCCGGTGCCCTACAGCAGCTCGGATCGGGGCAGCGCGATACCTGTCGGCGGCTGGTGTCCGAACCGCGGAACCAGTGGGCGTGGTCGGAGGCGGTGCCGACGGTAACGGCGTCGCCCCGCCCGGGATCTACCTCGATGTGGGTGACGCACCAGAATGCCCCTACCGCTGTGTCGGTCCACTGGTAGTGCAGGGAGTAGGAGTCCTCCGATTCGAAGGCCTGCCGGGCGCTCCACCACCGGCATACCCGCTGCCCTTCGATGGTGCCGTCGGCGTCAGCGGGGAGGAGGACCCCATCGTTTTCGTAGGCCTTCCACAGGACGCCTTCGGGGTCGGAGCGCTGGAAGTGGATGGGGATCTCGAAATGCCGGGTGATGAGGTTGGTGAGACGGTGAGCGGCCATCTCGTAGGAGATGTAGAACACCTCGCTCAGGTCTTCGACCGAGATGTCTTCCCGTCGCTTGGCGTCGCCGAGCACCGAGACGGCGGCAGCCTCGGGAGCCAGTAACGCGCCTGCGAAGTAGTTGGCCTCGACCCGTTGGCGGACGTAGCCCTCGAAGTCCGCCGGGTCCATGTGGCCGAGAGCGAAGTGTCCGAGTGTCTGGGCGATGACGGAACGGGCGGTGCGGTTGCTGGCATTGTTGCGTTGGGGCACATAGATGACCCGATGGCGCACGTCGGTCACCGAACGGGCCGATGGCGGCACGTCCTGCACCCGGGCGATGGCAAACCCGTAGTAGGCGGCCACGTCGTTGAGATGGCGCTCCGACACGGTGCCCGGCCCGGAGTAGCCCACCGCTTCGAGGGCAGTGGTGGTTTCCTTCTCGATCTCCTCGAAGTAGTTGTCCCGCCGGCGCATCTCGTGGCGCATGGCGGCGTTGGCGGCCCGGGCCCCGAGACCCGATGGCGGCGCCGCTACCGAGGATGACACCCCGTCGCGCGCGCCGGCGGCCGCGGACAGAGCCCGGACCCGGTCGAAGAGGGTGACGAGGTGCTCGAGAGTGGCGTCGTCGACCTTGGCGGTGGGACGCAGGTGCGGCAGGCGCAGCTCGTAGTAGCGCGGGTCTTCCTGCATGTGGGCGAGAGTGATCTCCAGCTCTGCCCGCCGGTTCGGCGGGCTCGGGTCCAGGAGGTCCGACGCCTCACATCCGATGGCGGAAGCCAATTGGTGGACCGTCGAGAGACGGGGTTCGCGGTGACCGTTCTCCAGTTGCGACAAGTAGGACGGCGGTCTCCCGACAACCGATCCAAGCGCGTCAAGGGTCAGATTGGCCTGCCGGCGGAAGTAGCGGAGCCGGTGACCGAAGACCAGCGGCTCGAGTGAAGCTGAAACCATAGAGCTGAAACTTTAGAGGATCTTTCCACCAACCACAACTACTTTCACTATTTTGTTGACGCTGCTCCCGAACTTTCGGGATACTTGACAGTAGTCCTACTCCTGCAGAGGTTGCCATGACCGTGTCCCATGCTGATAGCCGCACGGCGATCACTTCCCACGCCGATGTCGAGCAGGTCCTGACCCCACTGGCCGTCGCCTTCCTCGTCGACCTGCACGACCGCTTCGACGGGAGGCGCCGCCAGCTGCTGGACGCCAGGGCTGAGCGCCAAGCCCGCTTCGACGGAGGTGAGCGCCCCGACTTCCTCTCCGAGACCGCGGCCGTGCGCTCGGGCCACTGGCAGGTCCCCGAGGCCCCCAAGGCTCTAGCCGACCGCCGAGTCGAGATCACCGGCCCGGTCGAACGCAAGATGATGATCAACGCCCTCAACTCCGGGGCCAAAGCCTTCATGGCCGATCTCGAGGACGCTAGCTCCCCCACCTGGCACAACGTCATCACCGGCCAGGTCAACCTGCGGGACGCGGTGCGACGCACGATCTCGATCAGCACGGAGGACGGTGGTGGCAAGGAGTATCGCCTGGCTGACGAAACGGCCACGTTGTTGGTCCGACCTCGCGGTTGGCATCTCCCGGAACGCCACTTCTTGATCGACGGGGAACCCATCTCTGCTTCCCTGTTCGACTTCGGGCTCTACGTCTTCCACAACGGGCGGGAGTCCCTGTCTCGTGGCGAGGGGCCGTATTACTACCTGCCCAAGCTCGAGGGGCACCTCGAAGCCCGCCTGTGGAACGACGTGATGCTCGCCTCCGAGGACGCTCTTGGACTGGATCGAGGCTCCATCCGGGCCACGGTTCTCATCGAGACCATCACGGCTGCGTTCGAGATGGACGAGATCCTCTACGAGCTGCGCGACCACATCACCGGGCTCAACGCCGGCCGGTGGGACTACATCTTCAGTGTCGCCAAGCGATTCAACCAAGACCCGTCCTTCGTCCTCCCTGACCGTTCCCAGGTGACCATGACCACGCCGTTCATGCGGGCCTACACCGAGTTGCTCGTGAAGACTTGCCACGCCCGCGGAGCCCACGCCATCGGCGGCATGTCGGCATTCATCCCCAACAGCCGCAAGCCCGAGGTCACCGAGGCCGCCCTGGCCAAGGTCACCGAGGACAAGCGGCGTGAGGCGGGTGACGGGTTCGACGGCACCTGGGTGGCGCACCCGGGAATGGTGGACGCCGCCAAGGCCCAGTTCGACGCCGTCCTCGGAGACGCCCCCAACCAGTTGGAGCGACAACGGCCCGACGTCAACGTGGGCGCCGCCCGACTCCTCACCGTCGAGGCGCCCGAGGGATCGATCACCCACGCCGGCCTCGACACCAACATCTCGGTCGGGATCCGCTACTTGGCCTCCTGGCTCTCGGGTGTAGGGGCCGCCGGCATCGACGACCTCATGGAGGACGCGGCCACCGCCGAGATCTCCCGCGCACAGGTATGGCAGTGGGTCCATCACGGCCGGTCCTTGGAGGACGGCACGCCGGTCACCGCCGCCCTCGTTCGCTCCCTCCTCGACGCGCAGCTCGACCGGCTCGCCGGTAGCGGGGGGCCAATGACCGACCCGGCGCTGCTGGCCAAGGCGCGCCAAGTGTTCGAACAGGTGGCACTAGCCGACGAGTTCACCGCGTTCTTGACCCTTCCAGCCTACGACCTCCTGCCTTGACCGCCCCCACGGCGGCCCCCACCCGAAAGGAAGCACCAAAGCAATGAGCACGTCCGCTTTCGACACCGCCGTCGCCGAGCTGGAGCACGACTGGGCCACCAACCCCCGGTGGAAGGGCGTCGAACGGCCCTATTCCGCCACTGACGTCGTTCGCCTCCGAGGCTCCCTGAACGTGGAGCACACCGTGGCGCGCCACGGCGCCGAGCGCCTGTGGCAATTGCTGGGATCGGAGGACTACGTCAACGCGCTGGGCGCCATGACCGGCGGGCAGGCGGTCGAGCAAGTGAAAGCCGGGCTCAAGGCCATCTATCTGTCGGGTTGGCAGGTGGCAGCTGACGCCAACCTGTCGGAGCAGGTGTACCCCGACCAGAGCCTCTACGCCGCCAACAGCGTGCCGACGGTGGTGCGCCGCATCAACAACGCTCTGCGCCGTGCCGACCAGATCGAGTGGTCGGAAGCCCACGCCGGGTCGGATAGTACCCATCCCAGCGGCCAGCGCCATGAATGGATGGCCCCGATCGTCGCCGATGCCGAGGCCGGCTTTGGCGGCGCGCTCAACGTCTATGAGCTCATGCGGAGCATGATCGAAGCGGGCGCCGCCGGCGTTCACTTCGAGGACCAGCTGTCGTCGGAGAAGAAGTGCGGCCACATGGGCGGCAAAGTCCTCATACCGACCTCCCAGCACATCCGCACGCTGGTGGCCGCCCGCCTGGCCGCCGACGTCGCCGGCGTGCCGACCCTGGTCGTGGCCCGCACCGACTCCCTCGGCGCCAACCTTCTCACCAGCGACGTCGATCCACGCGACCAAGCGTTCTGCACCGGCGAGCGGTCCACTGAGGGCTTCTACCGGGTCAACAACTCCATCGAGGCGGCCATCGCCCGGGCCTTGGCGTACGCGCCTTACGCCGATCTCATCTGGTGCGAGACCTCGACCCCCGACCTTGACGAAGCGCGCCGCTTCGCGGAGGCTGTCCGGGCAGAGCACCCCGACCAGATGCTGGCGTACAACTGCTCCCCGTCGTTCAACTGGAAGCGCCACCTCGACGACGAGACCATCGCTCGGTTCCAAAAGGAGCTGGGAGCCATGGGCTACCGGTTCCAGTTCATCACCCTGGCGGGCTGGCACGCCCTCAACGAGTCGATGTTCGAGCTTGCTCGCGGCTACGCCGCCAGCGGCATGACCGCCTACGTCGAGCTACAGCAACGGGAGTTCGCCATGGAAGCGGACGGATACACCGCCACTCGCCACCAGCGCGAGGTCGGAGCGGGCTACTTCGATGACGTCCTGTCCACTATCACGGCGGGGGCGTCCAGCACCCTTGCCCTTACCGGTTCGACCGAAGAGGCGCAGTTCGAGACCCGGTAGCGCCGACTCGCGCGCTCTCTGCGGCAGAGGCGCCGTTGCCTATGCCGCAGAGAGCAGCGTGTCTCCCAGGGGGAGGCTGGAGCACAGCACGACTGATTCCCGTAGGGAGCCGTCGCGCATGGTGCGATAGATGTCCACCGTGCCGGTGCAGCTGTGATGGACCAGATTCCAGGGAGAGCTGCGCCCGTCGCGCACCGCCGCCAGGGCGGCATCGCTGGCAGGGGCGCACACCCAGCACGGTCCGGCCCGTCCGGGGAGGGCGAGTACCAGGTAGCGGGTGCTTGAGTCGTCTGCGATCGCCGCTTGCAGGCCGCCGACGGCGAGTCCCTCTCGTATGTTGAACGACGGCGGCGCTGCGGTGATCATCAAGCGCCTCCCTTCCGTGACAACTAGTGCATCGGCACTCCCAGCTGAAGGTTGACCGGAAGTTCTCGATGGCGGAGCAGGGCCGATGTCTCCGCAGTGTGCCAGCACCTCCCAGACGGATGGTGGATGGTGCCTCCGGCTGTCAACCCGGATCGGCTGAGCTCATCCCGGCTCGATGCCCCACGCCGCCGAGAAGGCCTCGCCCGGCTCGAGGGTGATCCGGCCGTCCCCGCTGGCGAGGAGGTTCGCCGGGCCGGTCATGGGCTCGACGGCGAGCGCCCGCCGCCGCCGTCCCTCCTCGTCGAGCGTGTCGCCGCTGTACACCTGCACGTGAGTGAAGGCTTCGTCCATCCACAGAGTCGTTCGTCGTCCCTGGGCGTCCGAATCGGCGGGCGACTCCAGGAGCGCGCGCGCCAAGCCGTCGCCGCCGCGCTCCATGCCGGTGAGGGGTAGGTCCAGGTGGCGGCCGCCGATGATGCAACCAGATCGGTAGTCGTCGGGCCCTCCGCCCACATCGCGCAGACCCGTCGGAAGCCCTCTCGTGTCGACTTCGTAAACCTCAGCGGCGGGAAGGGTGAGGGTGCAGTCGTCGACCACGCCGCCGAAGGCCGCCAGGTAGGGGTGGAAGCCGATGCCGAATGGCGCCGCATCGGCGGACCGGTTTACGACGCTGGTGCTCACGCTCAAGCCGCGGTCGTCCAAGCGGTAGGTGATGGTCGCGTCCAGGGTCCACGGGTACCCGGGCTGTGCGACCAGTCGGTGGGCCATCGTGGCCCACGAAGTGGCGCTGGCCAAGGTGTCCCAGCGGGACCATCGGGTCAAGCCGTGGATGGCGGTGGAGGTTGCGGGCTCGTTGATCGCCAACTGCAGCGTCGTGCCACCCCACTGGTAGCGCCCGTCCGCCAACCGGTTGGGCCAAGGAAGCAGCGGCTGGCCTCGACCGCCGGAGCAGACCTGGTCCTCCGAGTAGCCGTCCACGACCGAGCGGCCGCCCGCGTGGTAGCTGCGTATGCCTCCCCCGACCTCTACCACGACGGCCCGGTGGTCGCCGTGCACCAGCACGACCTGTCGGCCTGACGGGGGCCAAGGTTCCATCCACTCGACATTACGCACCGACGCCCCGGCCAGCAGATCCACCGGGTGTTCCCCGCGCAGAAGGACCCGGTCCGGGGGGACGGCCGGGTCCTTCGCGAGTGGCATCAGGTCCAGCTGGGGGGATACCGGCCTGTGCAGGTCCAGTATGCCCGACCGTGCACCATCTGTACAGGATATCTGAATGATGGCATCAATCGCTATTAGCGATAGGAGCCGGAGGCCGGACGAGGTCCGCTCTCAGCTGACGCTTGAGGAGCTTCCCGGATCCAGTCTTCGGCAAGGAGTCGGCGAACGAGACACTACGCGGGACCTTGTAACCCGCCAGGTGCTGGCGCGCGGCCGCCACGACCTCTTCGGCGGTGAGGCCCGGCCGCGCCGGGACGACGACCGCATGGACTCGCTCCCCCCACTCGTCGTCGGGGACACCGAACACCGCTACCTCGTAGACGTCCTCGCTGTGGTCGATGGCAGCTTCGATCTCCGCCGGGTAGATGTTCATCCCACCGCTGATGATCATGTCGTCCTTGCGGTCGGCGATGTAGAAGTAGCCCTCCTCGTCGAAGTAGGCGATGTCGCCGACGGTGTGGAAATCCCCTCGGCGGTCGGCCTCGTATTTCTCCTCAGCCTTGTAATAGGCGGAGAACATGACCGCAGCCCGGACATACAGCTCCCCCGTCACATGCGGCTGGGTGATCTCTACGCCGTCAGGATCGAACAGCTTGATCTCGACAGCGGGGGCGGCCTTGCCGCACGAGCCGGGCTTGCGGAGATGGTCCTCCGGGGCCAAGACGGTGTCGACCCCCAGCTCCGTGGAGCCGTACACCTCCCACAGCGAGTCTGGCGGGAAGTCGGCCAGGTACTGCTTCTTCAGAGCAACGGTCCAAGGGGCGGCGTTGGCGATCATCCGACGGATACTGGAGCGGTCGTAACGGGCCTTTACCTCGGGCGGCAGATGGCAGATCATCCTGATGGGCGTGGGAGCGGTGAAGGTGGTGGTGACCGAGTAGGTCTGCACCAGCCGGAGCCAGTCCTCGGGATCGAACTTGCGCTGCACGACGATGGTGTTGCCGAGGCCGTGGGCCACCATCGCGAAGCCGCCGGGACCCGAGTGGTAGAGCGGGCCGGTTGTCAGGTAAACGTCGGCTGGGACGTAGCCGATGAGACCCACCAAGGCGCCCAGCTGCTCAGGGTTTGCGGTGCCCGAGCGCACTGCCCCTTTCGGCCGGCCGGTCGTGCCCGAGGTGTAGATCATCGTGGCGCCCAGGTCCGCCTCGTCCCCGTCGCTGGAGCGGGTGACGCTCAAGGGGGTCACGGGAAGGGCGGCGAGGCGTGCCTCCACTGATCCATCGCCATCAAAGACCAGTACCTCGCGGACCTTCGGGCTCCGGGCGCGGATGCCATCGATGAGGGACTGGTGCTCGGCGTCGACCCAAACGATCTCTGCGTCGCTGTTGTCGACGACGTAGCCAGCCTCCTCAGGTGTCAACCTATAGTTGAGAGGCACGCTGACGGCTCCAGTCCTTCGGATGCCGTGGGTGGCAAGCAGCAGCCCGGCGGAGTTCTGCCCGCACCACACGACCTTCGTGCCGGGGCCGGCGCCGAGACCCGACAGCAGGTGGGCCAGCTGGTTGGCCCGACCGTCGAGCTGGACGAAGGTGTAGGTGACCGGCTCCAGGCCGGGACGATCGTCGATGACAGCCAACTTGTCGGGCGTCGCCTGGGCGTGGAGTTCGAGGCTGTCGTTCACCGCTGCTTCGTCCCGGGCATCTGTCCCCCCTAGTGCTCGACCCGATCTTCGCAGGTTGTCGGGCCCTCGGACGACCTATGGTCGGCGCATGAAATGGGCCGGTGAAGGAGGTCGCGCGGGGGCCCCGCCAGCAGATGTGAGGCCCTCGTCACCAGACCGTGGGTGGCTATCGGGGACGCTGAATGTCAAACCCGCACCGGGGAGCCCGCTGTGAGCTACTCCACGTCGGCTGGTGTGGCGACCATCACGCTCGACCACCTCGGCAGCCGCAACGCCATCAGCCGCGCCCTACTGGGAGACATCGGGGACGGCATGGCGAGGGCTGTCGCCGATCCATCAGTGCGCGTGGTGGTGCTGACCCACACTGGGCCGGCGTTCTGCGCCGGCGCCGACCTCGACGCCGGGGGTGTGGATCGGGCCGTCGCTCACTCGCGCGGTCGGGCGTCCACCGAAGCAGGGATCTACGACATGGCGGCTGTTCTCGACGCCATCATGGACTCCCCCAAGCCGGTAGTGGCCCGCATCGCCGGATTGTGCGCCGGGGGTGGCGTGGGCTTGGCCGCAGCAGCGGACGTCTCTATCGCCGCAGAGGGAGCGCACTTCGTGCTGAGTGAGGTCAGGCTCGGTATGGCGCCGGCCATCATCTCGGTGGTATGCCTGCCGAAACTGCGCCGCGGGGACGCGTTGGAGCTCTTCCTCACCGGTGAGCGCATAGGCGCTACCCGTGCTGCGGCGGTGGGGCTGATAAGCCGGGCGGTACCCCCCGCCGACCTCGACGCCTCGGTGGACACGATCGTGCAGTCACTGATCGCCGGGGCGCCGGGCGCACTGGGAGCAGCCAAGAGCCTCGTATACGACGTCCCGGGGATGGAGCGCGCCGACGCCTTTGCCGCGACGATCCGCCTCACTGCGTCCCTGTCGGTCGGGGAGGAGGCGCGGGCTGGGATGGCGGCCTTCACACGGGGAGAGACGCCCCCGTGGGTGCCGCAGTAGCGTGTGCGCCGCTCGGCCTCGGGGGGCCGGGCAAGGGGGAGGATCGCATGACAGACCGTCGCGCGTGGGGAGGCAGCATGGACCGAGGCATCGGCAGCTGGGTGACCAAGAGGGCGTGGAACGACGGCGATCGCATCGCTCTGGTCGAGGGCGACCGGTCCTGGAGCTACGACGAGCTGGACCAGCGCACCGATCGGCTGAGCCAGGCCCTGCTGCGCTTAGGCCTCCGCCGAGGCGACCGGGTGGCGATGCTGCTCTACAACTCCGCCGCGCTCATGGAGACCCTCTTCGCAGCGGCCAAGCTCGGCGCCATCGCCGTTCCGATCAACTTCCGGCTGTCACCACCAGAGGTCGGCTACATCCTGGCGGACTCAGGCTCAGACATCCTGGTGCACCACGGCGGGCTCGCCGATCTGGCTCGCCGGGCCGTGGCAGAGGAGGGCGTGAGGGTCCGCCACCGGCTCGTCGACCCGGGCCCGATAGGCGCGGAGGGTTGGACCGCCGAGCTGGGGGAGCTTCGCTACGAGGACGTGCTGCACGACGGCTCGCTGCGACCGGTCGGGATGGACGTAGATCCACGCGACATTCACGGCATCATGTACACCTCGGGCACCACCGGCCGGCCCAAGGGGGCCATGCTCACCCACGCCAATGCCATCGCCAACGCCACCAACAACGCCACCCACGGGCGCGGCCTGCGACAAGGCGACGTGACGGTCACCGCTGCTCCTATGTTCCACATCGGCGGGCTCGGCGTGCACACCCTGCCGCTGGTCTTCGTCGGCGGCACGACGGTGATCCACGCTGCGTTCCTACCTGACCGCTTCCTGGCCACGGTATCTGAGGTCCGAGCGACGGTGCAGTTCCTGTTCCCGGCGATGTGGGCGGCCATCACCCGGGTCGAGGACTTCGATCGCCACGATCTCTCCAGCTTGGAGATGTGCCTTTCAGGGGGCGCTCCCACGCCCCCGTTGGTGCTGGGCTTCTTTGCCGAGCGCGGGTTACCGTTCCACGAGGCGTTCGGGATGACCGAGACCGCCCCTGCGGTGTCGGTCCTCGACACCGAGGACGTGCGGGAGCGGGCAGGCTCGATCGGCCGTCCCCTTCCCGCGGTGGAGGCCCGGCTGGTCGACGACCACGACCGGGAGGTACCCCCTGGCACCGTCGGAGAGCTGGTGCTCCAGGGCGACAACGTCTTCGCGGGCTACTGGATGCTCCCCGCCGCCACCGAAGAGGCCTTCCGCGGCGGGTGGTTCCACACCGGCGACCTCGGTCGCGCCGACGAGGACGGATTCATCACTCTTGTCGACCGCAAGAAGGACATGATCATCACGGGCGGCGAGAGCGTGTACCCGGTCGAGGTCGAGCAGATCATCGTCCGCCACCCGGCAGTGATCGAGGTGGCGGTCTTCGGCATCCCCGACGGCCTCGAGGGCGAGTCGGTGGTCGCGGCGGTGGCCGTCTCGGAGCCGGTCACAGCCGCAGACATCTTGACCTGGTCCCGCGAGCGCATTGCCCACTTCAAGGCGCCCAAGCAGATAAAGCTGGTCGACTCCCTCCCCCGAAACGCCACGGGCAAGGTTCTCAAGACCCACCTCCGGGCGGCGTTCGGAGGGGCGGAGGCGAGCGTCCTCCGCTGATCACCCGGCCCTGGCAGGCTGGGAGCTCAAGCCGTCACGCGCATTCGTCAGCTGCCCCGCCCGCTGATGTCGACGACGACCCGCCCGCGGGTCCGTCCCGCGAGGATGTCCTCGGCGAGCTGCGGGAGGTTCTCGAACGGCTCCACGGTGGTCATGGCATCCAGCTGCTCGACGGGCAGTCCGGTGGCTAGCCGCCGCCAGGCCTCGCTACGTATTTCGGAGGGACATTGCACCGAATCGACGCCGAGCAGAGCGACATTGCGGAGGATGAACGGCAGGACGGTCACAGGCAGATCGTTGCCCCCCGCCAGACCGCAGGCCGCAACCGCTCCCCGGTACCGGGTCTGACGCAGCACGGTTCCCAGGGTCGACGACCCAACGGTGTCGATCGCTGCGCTCCATCTCTCCTTGTCCAGCGGCCGCCCTTCTCCTTCCAGCGAGGCGCGCTCCACGATCGTCGCGGCGCCCAACGAGCGGAGGTACTCCGCCTGCTCGGGGCGCCCCGTCGACGCAGCGACGTTGTAGCCGAGGCGGGCCAGTACGGCGACAGCCACGCTGCCGACGCCGCCCGCCGCGCCGGTTACGAGGACCTCGCCCCCAGCGGCTAGCTCCGTGGTCAGGCCGTGCTCCTCCAGCGCCAGGACACAGAGCATGGCGGTGAGGCCGGCGGTCCCCACGGACATGGTCTGCTGCAACGAGAGCCCCTCGGGGCGGCGCACCAGCCAGGCAGGGTCCAGCGCCTGCCTGGCGGTGTAGCCGCCCGGATGGGTCTCGGATAGACCCCACCCGGTGACAACCACCTCGTCGCCGGGCGACCAGTCGACGCTGTCGCTTCGCGACACGGTGCCGGCCAGGTCGATCCCGCACACCATCGGAAAGCTTCGGGCAATCCTGCCCCTACCGGTGACCGCCAACCCATCCTTGTAGTTGAGCGACGAGTAGGCCACGTCGACCACGACATCGCCAGCGGGCAGGTCGGAGTCGCTCAGCTCAACCACCGAAGCTGGTCCGGCGCCGGTCGAGACCATTGCTTGGAAAGTGTCCACGGGCTGCTGTCTACCCCCTATCCGGCTCATCCGTCGAGTCCTTGGCGGCGCCGCGCCGGGACGCGGTCGCGGCCCGACGCCGCGTGCACCTAGGGTGGTCGCCTGACATCGGGGGCCCGGGCGAGCGACCGCCAGTAGTATCTCGGGATTGCCGGCTGCCTTTAGGCGAGGAGTCGAAACGTGCATCTTGGCCGTCGCTCTCGGGATCGGGAGCCCACCGGGTGGAACTGGCGGCTGCGCCTAGCCGAGTTGCTGTTGCTACCCGCCGGCTACTGGCTCTACGCCGTCATCCGGGACAACGAGGGGCGCGCCCAGCAGCCCGCGGCGTTGGCCCGCGCCCAAGTCGACGCCGAGCAGCTGCTACGTCTCGAACGCCATGTCGGAATGGCCTGGGAGCGGGGCACCCAGGAGGTCTTCTTGAAATGGCCTGGGCTGGTCCGCGCTCTGGACTCCTTTTGGTCCTACGGCTACCTGCTGGTGACGGTGACGGTGCTCGTGTGCGCACTGTGCCAGCGGCCAGCGGTCTACCGCAGGCTGCGGACAACCTTTGCCCTGTCCACTGCGGTGGCGATCGGGGTCTTCGCCGTCTTCCCCACGGTGCCGCCGCGACTCCTGCCGCCGTCGTACGGCATGGTCGACACCTGGGTGAGCCTCGGTGGGATCGCGGCCCGCACGCCACCAGAGATCGAGCGGCTGTCTGATCCGTTCGCTTCGTTTCCCAGTATTCACGTCGCCTGGGCCACCTGGTGTGTGGTAGCGGTGGCCTCGATGACCCGGCGCCGTTGGGCGCGGGGCCTGACCTGCGCCTACCTGGCTCTGACGATCGTGGCCGTCGTGGCCACGGCCAATCACTTCATCGTCGACTGCGTGGCGGGGGTCGCCCTCACCGCCGTCGCTCTGGCCGCCGCGACCGGTATCGAGCAGCTCTGGGCCCGCGCTCGGTGGAGGGCTGGGACGCCGATGATCTCGCCGGGACCCGCGGATATCACCACCAAGGTTCCCGTCGCAGCGTCGACCGACCGGGGGGCCACCCCGAGGGCCGGCGTCGTGCACGGAGGGGAGACAGGTCCCTCGGATGGCGATGATCAAGGCCGGGAGAGCTCAACCGCCCTCACGGCGTAGGCATCGCGCCGCAGGCCGGCGCCGATCGTCGGCCCGACCTCCGCCGACAACCCGCTCTCTGCGGCCGCGACCAACGCGCGGCCCTGCGCTGCCACCAGGACCCCGTACGAGGTCGGCGCTGACGCTGGCCACCCCATCGGGCCGACCACGAATAGGTGCTGCCCCGGGCGCAGGCGTGATACCAGCTCATCCACCAAGGCGGTGGGGCGCGCCGCCCGGAGGCGGGCGACGAGGTCGTTCCAGTTGACCATGAAGGGCGCCGCCACCAGACCGGTCGGATCGACATACACGTAATGCGGCCCGAGGTAATACGACACGACGGCGACTATGCTGACTTGGTCGACGATCACCACGTCGCCGGGCCGGATCTGGGGGCGCAGCAAGGCGGCCAATTCGGCGATGTCGCTCTTCATGTTCCGGCCGTGGCCCCCGCCGAGGACCACCGGCGCCACGCCGGAGACGCAGGCCACCAGGGCCCCAGCAAAGGCCAGGATCACGGCTCCACTCCGCCCCGGACGCGATCCCATCTCGCCTTCGGCCCGGACCGCCGCAGAGGTGAGCTTGGTGCGCAGCGCCGGCTCCGCCCGGCGACCGGCTTCAACTATCGCCGCAGCAGCCAGGACTAGCAGCGGACCAGCTGTCACGGCCAGGTATCTGGGAGCCCACGAGCCGCCGGCACGCCCGGCCGCCCATCCGATGGCCACAGTGAGGGTGGCGGCGCCAGCCAGGAGGCGGAGGCCGGCGTCGCCCGGATCGGGCGCAGCCCGAACGGCACCGGCCGCCCACCGCCGCCGTGCCCCGGCTGCGGCCACCACCACGGCGATCACGACCGGCCAGGGAGAGCCGAAGGCGGCGTAGAGCGGGTCGTGCACCGCTGCGGGTAGCGACGGTAGCGTCGCCCACGGAGCGCCGGTGTGGCGGAGCTGGTGCAAGAGTGTCGGCACCCAGGGGAGGTACAGCAGAGCTGTGGCTCCGGCGAACACGCTCACCGCCACCCCTCCACGGCGGTCCCGTCTCCGCCAGGCGACGAGCCATCCGGCTACGGCCAACCCCACGACGAAGAAGACTCCCCAGTCGTGCAACCACGCCAGCACGGCACCTCCGGCGATGGCGGGGACCATCCACCACCGGCCGTCCCCACCGAGGGCCCGCACGAAAGCTCCGGCGGTGAGCGTGCCGGCGAGCGCGAGCATGGTGTACATGCGGCTCTCGGCGCCGTACCAGAGCAGCAAGGGGCTACCCGCGGCGAGGACCACCGCGACCCGGGCCGCCGGCCTTCCTGCCACACGACGAGCGGTCCACCACAGTGCTGGGACCGTCAGAACCGCTGCGATCAGGGATAGCGAATGGGTGGCCACCTCCGTCCGGCCGGCGAGCGCCATCCAGGCGTGCAGCATTTCGTAGTAAAGCGGCGGGGATCCGTCCCTCGACAGCAGGCCTGGGATACGGCTGGCCGGCTGGGAGGCAATGCCTACCGAGATCCCCTCGTCGCTCCAGTAATGGACGGGCAATCTCAGGCCGGTGGCCGAGGCGAGCACCAGCATGGACGCCGCCACGAGGAGCCGGTCACCCCGCCCGCTGGGCCGCTCGGACACCTCTTCAGCCGCCACCGGGACGGCGGGGGCGAGCGGCCCCGTGCCAACCGTCGGCGACGGGCGGATCTCGCCGGCCCCGGGTACCGGCGCCAGCACGGGTCCGCCCCTCAGCGCCGAGTCTGGGCGCGAGGCTGAGTGTGTTCCGTCGGGTGCCAGCCGGCGTGCCCGGGTCGATCTCCCGCCGCCGCGCACACGGTCAGAGACCGCTCGGCGACCTCGTGGGAGTCGTGCATAGCCCTCGGATCTTATATCGCCGATGGCCTGAGGAGCCCGCTTGGATGCTCGGGTACGAAGGCATTGCGCCTACGCGTGACGGCGCCCTATAGCGGCCGCCAGCGCGGCGAGCAGGTAGGCCCCGGCCGCCACGGCCATGATGGCGAACGACGGGGGCAACCGCGGCGCCGCGTAGGCGATCGACAGCCCTCCCCACACCGACCCGACGGCGGTCCCAGCGGAGATCCACATCGCCGCATAAGGCCGATCGGTCAAGTGGCGGGCCGCGCCGGCCGGTGCGGACAGGAGACCGAGGAGGAGGAGGCTGCCGACCGCCTGGGTCGCCTCGCCGGCGGTGACGCCGACCACCGCCAGGAACAGAAGCCCGAGGGCCCGCACCGGTACCCCCCGGGCCGCGGCTACGGCCGGCTCGAGCGACGCGAAGAGGAGGGGCCGCCCGATGGCGGCCATCACGATCACCACGCCGAGGGCGATCAGCTCAGCCACCGCCGACTGGCCGGAGCTCAACCCGAAAATGGAACCGAACAAGACGGTGACCCCGGCCGAGCCGTCCCCGCCGCCGGCGCCGGTCGTGTAAATGGTCAAGAACAAGACACCAAGCCCCAGGACCCACGCGAACACGTTGCCGATCACGACATCATCAGCGCGCCCGTCCCGTCCGAGCACAGCCATCGCCAACCCGAACACCACGCATCCGGTGAACAGTCCGATCCGAAGATCGATTCCGGCGGCCAGCGCCGCCAGCGCACCGGTGAAGGCTACGTGGGACAGGGCGTCGCCGGTGAAGACCTGGCTACGCAGGACCACGAACCAGCCGACCAACCCAGCGGCAGCGGCGATGAGCGATCCGGCCACGAGGGCTCGGACCTCGAAGGGCTGGGCGAGCATGTGGAGGATGCCCGTGACGGGGTCGGCGGCGCCGAGCAGGCCCGGAGGGCTCACGGCCGCGATGCGGCGGTCGGCAGCGATGCGGCGGTTCGGGGCATCACATTCCCCCAGCGCCCGGAGCGCGCCGCGATCATGCGACTGGCCGCCGCCAGCAGATAGGCAGCGAAGCCGAAGGTCGTGATGTAGAACCCCGCCGGGTACTTGGAGAAGTACGCCACTCCCAGGCCCAGCCAGGTCACCAACACGGCGATGACCACGCTCAGCCAGAGGCTGCGAGCCAGCCTGACGGTGAGCTGCTGGGCGGCGGCAGCCGGCATCACGAGCAGGGCGAACACCAGGAGCGTGCCCGTGATCTGGCTGGCCTCGGCAGCGGCCAGCCCGAGGAGGATGACAAACGCGAACGACAGCGCGCGCACCGGCACCCCGCGAGCCTCTGCCACATACGGGTCGACCGACGCGAAAAGCAGCGGCCGCCCGATAGCCACGAGCGCGCCGAGCGCCGCAACGGCGACAGCGAGCAGCGCCCACACCTGGCCGTTGGTGACCCCAAGGAACGAGCCGAACAGCAGTGCCGTCGTGCCGTTGAGGAAGCCTCCGTACAGGGAGGCGAACAGGAAGCCCGAGGCGAGGGCGAGCGCTTGCACCGTGCCGATCACCGAGGACTCCTCCGAGAACCCACCCATGGCCGGCCGACCGGGCAGACCGGCGATGACGGTCGCGGCGGCTACGCAGAAGCCGAAGTAGCCCCATGTGGCCGACAACCCGAGCCAGACCGCACCCGAAGCGCCCGGGAACCCGACCACCGCCAAGGTATGACCGACGAAGCTCTGCCGCCGAAGGACCATCCACCATCCGATGACCCCGGCCATTACTGCGACGATGGTGCCGGCGCACAGGGCGTTCAGCATGAAGTGGTATGTGAGCAGTTGGGACGCGTCTCTGGCCGGGTTCCACCCGAGGTGCGGGCTCATTGGCCGTCGTGGCGGGCGCTGTGGTGGTGAGGCGCTTCGGGCTCGCCGACGACGACGAGGCGGCCATCGGAGGTCTCGAGGACCTCGATGGCCGCGCTGTAGAGGCGGCTGAGGGTGGCGCCTGTGATGACCTCCCTCGGCGAGCCCTCGACAGCGCTCCCGCCGGCGAGGTACACGACCCTGTCCAGGTAGGGGAGGATCGGGTTGACATCGTGGGCGACCATCATCACGGTGACCTGGTGCTCCCGGCTGATCCGGGCCAGCAAGGCCGCTATGGCACCCTGGTTCGGCAGGTCCAGGCTGTCGAGCGGCTCGTCGAGCAGCATCAGACGTGGGCGGCGCACCAGTGCCTGTGCGATGAGCAGTCGCTGCTGCTCACCGCCGGAGAGCCCTCCGATGGGACGCCTCGCGTAGGAGCTGGCGCCCACGAGTTCGATGACCTCGGCGACACGCTCGGCCGCCGCGCGCGCCCGACGGGATACCCGCGACGAACCCATGAGTGGCATTCCCCACCGGTCACCGTCGAGGCCGAGGCGGACGATGTCGATACCGCGGACCCGCAGTCCCGGCTCGAAGCTGCGCCGCTGGGGCAGGTAGCCGATCTCGTGGCTGGCGGCACCGGGGGGCCGCCCCAGGACAGTGAGCCGGCCGGTCCTGAGCGGGATCGAGCCGAGCAGCGCCCTGACCAGGGTCGACTTTCCGACACCGTTGGGTCCGAGGACGGCTACGAAGCTACCGGTCGGCACCGCCAGATCGACCGCACTCCACAACATCCGGCCGCCGAGGATTACAGATGCTCCCTCCGCCCGCACTGCCACCGCCGCACCCAGAGCCTCTGAGCTGCTCGTCATCGCCTCGCTCATCGTCCGACCCCCTTGGCCAACGCAGCCTCGATGTCGCGCAGCTGCGCCACCTGCCAGGCCTGATAGGTAGCCCCTACCGGCACGAGGGTCTCGGTGATGGTGGCTGTGGGTATCCCGACGGACCGGCACTCTGCCAACTGGGCCTGCACATCGGGCGTGGTGTTCTGCGAGTTGTAGATGTAGGCATCGATGCGGTGGTGGCGGATCTGGGAGTCGATGGTGGCCTTGTCGGCCGCTGAGACGTCAGTGCCCTCGCTCACCGCCCGCAGGAACGAGTAGGGGGTCAGGACGTCGAGCCCGAGCGACGGCGCCAGCATGGAGAAGATGGACTCGGAGGCCCCGACCGGCGTCCCGCCGTACCGGGCCCGGATGGCGGCGATCAGATGGTTGTAGGTGGCCAGTCCCGAGGTCTCGAATGCGACGGCCCGGGCTTGGAAGTACGCGGCGTGTGTCGGCTCCAGCCGCGCCAGATCGGACACGTAGGCGGCGATGGCGGCGCGCACGTCGCCCGGGTTGTACCACTGGTGGGGGTTGGCTCCGCCGGTGGCACCGACCACCCGGCCCACGTCCAACACGGTGAGGCCGGGGTCGACCGCCACCAGCTTGGGCATCCAGGCGTCGTAGCCGACGCCGTTGTACCAGACCAACGTCGCGCTGGCGACAGCGCGGGCATCGGCCGCGGTCGGCTCGTAAGCGTGCGGATCGGTCGCAGGATTGGAGATGATCGAGGTCACGTGCACGCGGGGGCCCCCGACCTGCGCCGCGATGGACCCCCACACACTCTCGGCGGCCACCACTTGCAGCACACCTGGGGTTCCCGTCGTCGGGGCGGACCCGCAGGCGGTCAGCGCGGCAGCCAGCACCGCCAGCAGCAGCGCGAGACGTCCGACCATGACCTCATCATACTGGGACTGGTTCTCATTACAAATACAAGCGAAGGATCAGTGGCAGTCCCGGCATACCCCCAGGGCATCCAGCCGGTGGCTACTGACCTCGAAGCCCTCGGCGGCCGCCAGCTCGCTCAAGGCTCGTCCGATCGCCCGCTCCAGGGTCCTGGACGGGCTGACGTCTATAACTGCGCCGCAGTCGACACAGAGCAGGTGGTGGTGATGCTCGGTGAGATCCTCAGCCAGCTCGAACCGGGCAAACTCGTCGTCGGCGCTCAAGCGGCGCACCACACCGGCCAGCTGCAGGTCCATCAGGTGCCGGTACGCGGAGCTGCGGGCCAGGTCGGGGCGCAGGTCGGCGATGTCGGCAATGCTGACCGGCCGCCCTGCCGCCGCCAGCAGCTCCACGATCGCCCGCCGGCCCGACGTGTAGCGCTGCTCGATCTTGCGGAGCCTCCCCGCCGCCAGCTCGTGCAACTCCTCGTCGGCCGCAGCCTCCACCATCGGTCCTCCCGTCATCGCTCCTATCATGCTCGACCAGCCGCAGGCAGCGTGGCGGGGTCCGGCGCGCTCGTGCCCTCGCGCCGACGCTTTCGGATCAGTACCGCTCGCGGCGGACCGTCGCCTTCTTACCCCGGATCTTCGACTCCCGCAGTGCGTCGATGACGTCATCCGCAGCTGCATCGGGGACCTCGACGAGCGAGAACCGCTGGGTGATCTCGATGGCCCCGATCTGCTTGCCCTGGAGCTGCGTCTCGCCGGTGATCGCCCCCACCAGATCCTGGGGCCGCATGCCGGCGTCGCGGCCGATCCCGACAAAGAGCCGGGTCATACCACTGGTCGGCTGCCGGCGCTCGCCCCTGCCCCCCTTCTCGTAACGATCGCCCCTGTCAGGACGAGGGCCCTGGTCGTAG
>JAKBAM010000003.1:0-35708 GCA_021809105.1 Actinomycetes bacterium | reverse complement strand
GGTCGTAGCGAGTGTTGCGGTCGGAGCGGGCGGTGCGGTCGGGTCGCTCCTGGGGGATGACGTCGGGGATGTCCTCGTCGTCGGCCGGCGTTCCTGAGGCCTCGTGGGCCAGCTTGACCGCAGCCAGAGCCACTTCCATCAGGTCGAACTCAGAGGCCAGTGACTCGACCACCACCCGGAAGTGATCCAGGTCGTCCTCGAGGATGATCTCCTGCAGCGCGGTTCGGGTCCTCTCGAGTCGCCGGGCGCGCAGGTCGGCCACCGTCGGTACCTTCTCGATGCCGATGCGGCGCTTGGTGGAGCGCTCGATGGTCTTGAGCATCCGGTGCTCGCGAGGCTCGGCCAACGTGATGGCCACGCCCTCCCTCCCCGCGCGACCGACCCGTCCGATGCGATGCACGTAGGACTCGACCGACGATGGCACGTCGTAGTTGACGACGTGGGACAGGAGATCGATGTCGAGGCCCCGGGCCGCGACATCGGTGGCCACGAGCAGGTCGGCGGTGCCGTTGCGGAGGCGCTGCATGACCCGGTCGCGCTGCTCCTGGGTCATGCCGCCGTGCAGGGCTTCGGCTCGATAGCCGCGGCCGTTGAGCGTCTCGGTCAGGTGGTCGACCTGGTCCCGAGTGCGACAGAACACCAGTGCCGCGGTCGGGACCTCTACGTCGAGGATCCGACCCAAGGCCGCGGCCTTGTGCCCGCGCTGCACGACGTACGCACTGTGGCGGACCCGGGGCGCCTGCCCCTCCGCGGTGGCAGACTCCGCGATCCGGATCCTCGCCGGGTCGCGCAGATGCTCCCTCGCGATGGCGTCGATCCGGGAGGGCAGGGTGGCGGAAAATAGGACGGTCTGCCTCGTGTCGGGCGTTTCCGCGAAAATGGCTTCTAGATCCTCGGCAAAACCCATGTCGAGCATCTCGTCGGCCTCGTCGAGAACCATCACCTCCAGGCCCCCTAGGCGGAGGGTGCGGCGGCGCAGGTGGTCGATGGCCCGGCCGGGGGTGGCGACTACGACATCGACGCCCCGATCGAGCGCCTGCAGCTGGCGGACGATCGGCTGGCCGCCATAGATCGGCAGCACCCTCACGCCGAGGTCCCGCCCGTAGCGGTGGAGCGCTTCGGAGACCTGCATCGCCAGCTCCCGGGTGGGGACCAGGATCAGCGCGACGGGGTCACGGCTGCGCCCGGTGTCGGCTAGGCGCTCCAGTATCGGCAGGGCGAATGCCGCCGTCTTGCCCGTGCCGGTGGCGGCCTGGCCGAGGACATCACGACCCGCGAGAAGCACCGGGATGGCCTCGGCCTGGATGGGGGTCGGCTCCTCGTAGCCCAGCTTCGACAGACTGGCCACCAGCTCGGCGCGCATCCCCAGGCCGGCGAACGTCGTGGCCTCGTCAGGCGCTGTGGTCGACATTGGGCGATCGTCGGTCCCGGGGTGCTCGGAGTGGGTTGGCGGCTCCCCGGCCATTGCCTGCTGGTCGCTCATGACGCCTCCGTTCAGCGGGACCGGCGGCGAGCCGACGGCGGCTGGCCGGCGCGGGCGGCCAGCTCGGACCGGGTGCGAGCCGGGCCCTGGGTGGCGCCTGACCGGCGCGGCGCCGCGGCATGACCGGTCGCCTTCGAGCGGGGCCGGTTTCCGGGCTTGCGCACCTCGTTGGCCTCCACGGCCGGGACGTGCTCGACCTTGGGTGCCGGCGGCCCGACCAGGCGGCTGATCTCCTCCGACCCCGGCCGCACCGAGACAGTGGTGGGCCGGATGCCGGCCTGGCGGGCCAGGGTCCTTACGTCCTTCTCCTGGTCGGGGAGGGCGAGGGTGACAACCGTCCCCCCGGCACCGGCACGCGCCGTGCGTCCGGAGCGGTGCAGGTAAGCCTTGTGCTCATTGGGTGGGTCGACGTGGACGACGATCGCGATGTCGTCGACGTGGATCCCGCGAGCTGCGATGTCGGTGGCGACGAGCACCCGGGTGGAGCCGTCGGTGAAGGCCGCCAAGTTCCGTTCCCGCGCGTTCTGGCTCAGGTTGCCGTGGAGCTCGACAGCCGGGATGCCGGCGGCGGTGAGCTGCTTGGCCAGCCGCTTGGCGGTGTGCTTGGTCCTCATGAACAGCAGGCTGCGCTCCTGGCCCGAGGCCAACTGGTGCACCACGCTCGGCTTGTCCGCGGCCGAGACGGAGAAAACGTGGTGGGTCATGGTCTCCACCGGCGCGACGGCCGGGTCCACCGAGTGGGTGGTGGGCTTGTCCAGATAACGCTTGACCAAGACGTCGACTCCGTTGTCCAGGGTGGCGGAGAACAGCAGCCGCTGCCCATCCTTCGGCGTGCGGTCGAGGATGCGCTTGACGCCTGGCAGGAAGCCGAGGTCGGCCATGTGGTCGGCTTCGTCCAGGACCGTGATCTCGACGCCGGAGAGGTCGCAGAACCCTTGGCCGATCAGGTCCTCGAGCCGCCCGGGGCAGGCGATGAGGACATCGACCCCACGGGAGAGGGCCTTGACCTGCGGACCCTGGCCCACACCCCCGAAAACGACAGTGGATGTAAGCCCGGCCGCCCGGGCCAAGGGGTCGACGACGGCCAGCACCTGGTTGGCCAGCTCCCGGGTCGGGACCAGCACGAGCCCGCGCGCCTGGCGGGGCCGGCGATTCCCACCAGCGAGGCGGGCCACGAGGGGCAGGCTGAAGGCCAGGGTCTTCCCGCTCCCCGTGCGGCCCCGGCCGAGGACGTCGCGGCCCGCGAGGGTGTCCGCCAGGGTGGCGACCTGTATCGGGAAAGGTCGGTCGATCCCCTGCTTGGCCAGCGCTGCGACGCTCGACGGTGGCACGCCGAGATCGGCGAATGTGCGGTCCTGCAGCTGGGCGGTGTGGCCATCGGGCCCATCGGCGACGGCCGGAGCTGCGTGCTGGGGGGTGCTGGCTGCTTGCTGGGGGGTGCCAGCCGGGATCGGCGTGCCCCGCTCGGTGCTGGCCGGGCGGTGACCGCGCCGGGGTCGGCGCGGTGAATGGGCGGTGCTCATCAGTGAAGATCTTCCTTGTTGTGGGGGTGGCGACGCGTGTTGGGGGTGAGCCACGCCTGATACCTGAGGGCACCGGCGCACCGACACCACCGCCGGAGATGCTTAAGAGGATAGGGGCAAACCGAGTCCGCCCGTGGCCACCAGCCGAAAAAGAGGCCGGGACGCTCGGCGCAGGTGCGAAGATCAGGGTGCTGATGACTGACGCTGATGGGCGATGTGATGGGTGAGGATGCCAGCTCCGGCGGCGATGCGGGCTTCCTGCGCCGGCTCGGCGCGGACACCGCCACCGTCGCCGACCTCCTGGACGCCGCCGAGACCGGAACGAGCGGCCAGGGGGGTGATCTCGTGCCGGGCCGGGTGGTTCGCGCCGAGCGCATCGCAGCCGAGGTGGCCACGCCCTCCGGCGTGTTCCTGGCCCGCTGGGACCAGCCCGTGTGCACCGGCGACTGGGTGGTGGCGGAGCACTCCCCCCTGACGGTGGCCGGTAGCGGCCCGGACCCTTCCGGGATCACCGGCCAGATCGCTCACGTCCGTCCCCGCCGCACCGCCTTCGTACGTCGGTCCGCAGACTCCGACCAACCGCAGGTCCTGGCAGCCAACATCGACGACATCTGGATCGTGGTGGCTGCGGATGAACCGCTGTCGCCAGCCCGGCTGGAACGCACCCTCGTCCTGGCCTGGGAGAGCGGGGCCCAGCCTGTCCTGGTCTTGACCAAGACCGATCGGGTCGGGGCCGCCGCCATCGGAGAGGTCCGCTCCGTCCTCGCCGCGGTCGGACCTGGCGTGGGAGGCCTGCCGGTGTCGTCAGTAACGGGAGAAGGCCTTCGCGACCTGGTCGCTCGCGTAGGACCTGGCCGCAGCGCTGCGCTCCTCGGCCGTTCCGGCGCCGGGAAGTCCACGCTGGTCAACGCGCTAGCCGGTACGGCCGTGGCGGTAGGCGACGTCCGGGCCCGAGACGGCAAGGGCCGCCACACGACGAGCTGGAGGGAGCTGGTGGTGCTCCCGGGTGGGGGGGCGCTGATCGACACTCCGGGACTGCGGGGCGTGGGGCTATGGGTCGACGAGGGAGGCTTGGCCGCGGCGTTCGCCGACATCACGGAGCTGGCTGCCGCCTGCCGCTTCTCCGATTGCGCCCACGACCGCGAGCCGGGATGCGCCGTGAGGGCCGCGATCATTGCGGGCAGCCTCGATCCGGCGCGGCTCGGGCGCTACTTGGCGCTTTCGCAGGAGGCGGAGGACACCGAGACTCGTAGCCTGGCCCGCATCGATGCCCGCGCCCAACGCGCCGCCGCCGGCAGGGTGGCGCGGATCAGGGCCAACGACCGCCGGCGCACCAGGGACTGACCCACCGAGCGTGCTCAGCCGGCGGTGTCCCGGGGCGAACTGGCATCAGCAGACCGGCTCGATGATGCCTGTGTCCAAGTGGTAGAGGAAGCCGGCGGCCTCGATCCCGGCCAGGTACGGCGATGATCGGACTCGCTGGACGTCCTCCGACAGGGACGCCCTCTGATCGCCGGCGACGAGGAACGACAGGCTCCGGGTGTCGGGCCCCCCCACTTCGCTGATGGACTCGTGCACCGCCGACTCGGCACCAGCCGCCATCCGGCAGCCGGTGTGAGCCACCACCATGACCCGCTCGACGCCGAGCAGGTAGCGCGCCAGCACCAACGTGCTCAGTACGTCCTCGGTGACACGAGCGCCGGCGTTGCGCAGGATCTTGGCGTCCCCCGGGACGAGGCCCAGCATGCTCAGAGGATCGAGGCGGGAGTCCATGCAGGTCAGGACGGCCAGCCCCTTGGCCGCTCGGGGCTGCAGGTCGTTGAACACGTAGGTCTTGGCGAAGGCACCGTTGGCTTGCAAGACATCGGAGAAGGCGTCGCTGGTCACGACGGCAGATTATCGGTGACTCCCACCCCGGCCGCTGGGACGACGACGGCACAGAACACGTGTCGATCAGAAGCCGCCCACCGACCGGCCAAACGGGCGGGGGCGCCCCGGTGCCCCGGGCCGGGTTCGACCAGCACCGTGACGACGAAGTGGTCCCCTTCCGTACGCACGGACGCCTGAGACAGCTCCAGCCACTGGTGGGTCAGCGGGTACCACGCCTTGAAGGCGGCTTCCTTTGCGCTAAAGGTGAGCAGCACCGGATCGAAGCGGCCACCGACATCGGCTGGCTCCTCGCCGTCAGCCAGGATCCTCGTCGCGACGGCGTCCGGCAGCGGGGCGAGTGGCTCGGCATCGACGCCGATTGCCATCACCTGATCGGCTGACGCGGCGGCGGCTGCTGCATAGCCGTCGCAATGTGTGATGCTCCCAACGACGCCGCCGGGCCACAGCGGCTCCCGGGAGGCGCCAGCCAGGACTGCTGCGCCAGCATGGCCCAGCTCCGCCAGGGCCCTGTGAGCACACGCCCGACCAGCGGTGAAGTCACGCCGCCGGCGCTCGCCCGCCCCGACGACCAGCGACCGCTCTTCCGGGGCCAGGAGCCTTCCGTCGAGGGTCAACCGCTCCGGCGCGTGCTCCTCCGCCAGCACGACACCGGCTGGCAACAAGGAGGCGAGCACCGCCCGATCCTCGCGCCACAACGATGTTCGGTGGGGGTCCGACAGCCGACGGCTCCCAAGCATGGGCGGCCCGGCCGGCTGGACATCGACCGACCACGACTGAACGCCCTGCCACGGGGGTACATCTGCCACGGCAACAGAGTCAGGGGGTACGTAGTGACTGTCATCGAGAGCGGCACGGCGCCCGATGGGGTGATCCGTAGCCTGATCCCCGCCCGGCTGGACCGGCTGCGGTGGTCGCGGTTCCACACCCGGCTAGTCATGGCACTGGGCGTGGCGTGGGTACTGGACGGCCTGGAGATCACTGTTGCCGGCAACAGCTCCAGTCTCTTGACCAAGCCTCAATCGCTCCACCTGTCCTCAGCCGGGGTCAGCTTCGCGGTCGGCACGGTGTACCTGCTAGGCGAGGTTTTCGGAGCGCTTTTCTTCGGGCGCCTCTCCGACAAGTGGGGCCGAAAGAACCTCTTCGTCATCACCCTGGTGGTGTACCTGGTCGGAGGGGGTATGACCGCTCTCACCCTGGGCCACGGCCAGGGCTGGGTGTACTACCTCTACCTATGCCGGTTCGTGGCGGGGGCCGGCATCGGCGGGGAATACGCTGCCATCAACTCCGCCATCGACGAGCTGATCCCGTCCAAGTACCGCGGGCGCGTCGACGTCGCTGTCAACGGCACCTACTGGGGAGGTGCCCTGCTGGCGACCTTCGTGACCCTGGCCCTCATCAACAACCTCTCGGTCAGCTACTCGTGGCGAGTCGCCTTCCTGGCCGGGCCGGCGCTCGGCTTCCTCGTCATATTCGTCAGGAGGAACCTGCCAGAGAGCCCGCGTTGGCTGATCATGCACGGCCGGGTCGAGGAGGCCGAAGCGGCGCTCGATGAGATCGAACGTCACGCGCTGGCGACGGGCGGGTCCTTCGACGAGCTCGACGAGTCGAAGGCCATCGAGATAACGCCGACATCTCAGATCGGTTTCGTGGCCCTGGCCCACACGCTCTTCACCACGTACCCGAAGCGGTCGATCCTCGGCGCCTCCCTGATGATCACGCAGTCCTTCCTCTACAACGCCATCTTCTTCACCTACTCGCTGGTGCTCACGAAGATCTACGGAGTGTCCAGTGGCTCGACGCCCTACTACTTCATGTTCTTCGCTGCCGGCAACCTCCTCGGACCCCTACTGATCGGGCACCTCTTCGACACCCTCGGCCGGCGCAGGATGATCGCGGGCACCTACCTGCTGTCCGGCGTCCTCCTGGCCATCAGCGCTGCCCTCTTCCAGGCCGGCGCGCTCAATGCTGTTACCCAGACCCTCTGCTGGTGCGTGATCTTCTTCTTCGCCTCGGCCGGAGCCAGCGCCGCTTACCTTACGGTTAGCGAGATCTTCCCGGTCGAGGTCCGGGCGAAGGCCATCGCAGTGTTCTTCGCCATCGCCCAGTCGTTCGGGGCCTTCGGCCCGTGGTTCTACGGGCAGCTGATCGGCAACGGCCACGATCACTTCAAGCTGTTCATCGGATACCTGATCGGAGCCGCCGTCATGCTCCTCGGAGGCTTGGTCGAGACCTTCCTCGGCATCGACGCCGAGGGCCGGTCCCTCGAGGAGTTGGCGCTGCCCCTCGGTGCCACCGCTTCGGGGCGGCCCAACCGGCTTTCCAACGTGACTGGCGCACCCCGGCCACCGGCTGCCCGCACCGTTGAACCCGGGCATTCGCTGTCGGACGTAATGGCTGACTCCGAGGAAAGGCGGAAATCCAGGCGCCGGGGCTAGGGCGGCCCGTGGACTGCCGGGTCGAGCGGCTGCAACCGGGAACTGCTGGCCGCAGTGGTACCCTGTCGACACCAAACCCGGAAGAGATGCGTGGTCCGGGCGCATGCGGCACAGCAGACGCCCGATGCGCCCCGACGCCTCTTTTGGGCTCACTCGTCAGGCGTCCCACCCGCGTAGATGTTTGCCGGTCGGGGCGCTGCCAGCGCCGTCCAGACCCAGCGGCTCCTCCACCACTCGAAGAGGATGTGCCTTGCCGATCTCGGAGTCCTACGGCTTCTTGAGCACCTACCCGCCTACGCAGTGTGGTCTGGCTACTTTCAGCGCTTCGCTGATGGCGGCTCTCGCCGGCGGCACGTCTGGTACCGATGTGGGCGTCGTCCGGGTGGCCGAACGAGCCGATGGGCTGAACCCTCCTGTCGTCGTGGCTGACCTGCTCACTTCAGAGGTCGGAGGCGAGGCGGCCGCCGCAGAGGCGCTCAGCTCTTTCGGCGTAGCGGTCGTCCAGCACGAGTACGGCATCTACAGCGGACGTGACGGCGAGTCCGTCATCGAGGTCATCCGCCGCCTTCGGGTGCCGTCGATCGTTGTGCTGCACACCGTGCTGACCGATCCCACCCTCCACCAGCGCAAGGTCCTCGAGCACGTCGCCCGCGCCGCGTCGGCCGTCGTGGTGATGACCGAGACGGCCCACGACCGCCTGCTCGACGGCTACAAGGTGGACCCGAACAAGGTCTCGGTGATACCCCACGGGGCCCCTACCGAATGGGTGAGGGGCGGCCACGCCCGCCCCGGCGGTGGGTCGGCCGTCTTGACTTGGGGATTGCTCGGCCCGGGCAAAGGAATCGAATGGGCGGTGGAAGCTCTTGCAGGCTTGCGGGACATCCAGCCCCAGGTGCGATACACCGTTGCGGGCGAGACACACCCCCATGTGCTGGAGCGCCATGGCGAGGCCTACCGCACGATGCTCGAGGATCGAGCTAAGACGCTCGGCGTATCGCACATGTTGCGCTTCGACAACCGCTACCTCGGCCAGGAGGCGCTGGGCGCCTTGGTCAGGGCCGCCGACGTTGTGGTGCTGCCCTACGACTCCCCCGACCAGGTGACCTCCGGGGTACTCATCGAGGCGGTCAGCGCCCGCCGTCCGGTGGTGGCCACCGGCTTCTCCCATGCCGTCGAGCTGTTGTCAGGCGGCGCTGGCGCGATCGTCGAGCACCGCGATCCGCGTGGCATCGCCACCGCGGTCCGGCGCATACTGACCGAGCCCGGCGTAGCCCCGTCGATGCGGGCCGCCGCCGAGGGCCTGATCCCGGATCTGACCTGGGCCGCGGTCGCTGAGCGTTACCGCGAGCTGGCCGGGCGCCTGCACCAGGCCCCCCTGTCGGTCGTTGCCTAGTGCGGGTGGTCGAGCAGCGCCCCCCGCCAGCTGCTCAGGCCGGCCCGAGGCCGCAAGCGGAAGCACCGCGGCTACCGGCGGTCTCCTTCGAGCACCTCATCCGGTTGAGTGACGAAACCGGGTTGCTGGAGCACGGTAGGGGCTGCATACCTCGACGCGAGCACGGGTACTGCGTCGATGACGTGGCCCGGGGCCTCGTAGTCCTCAGCCGCCAGCCGGACCCACCCCCTCCCCTCGTGGACCTCGCTGGTCGGTACTTAGCATTCGTAGCCCATGCGCTGGACCCTGACGGCAACTGCCACAACCGGCTCGCTTACGACCGCCGGTGGGAGGACACTGCCGGCACAGGCGACTGGTGGGGCCGGGCCCTCTGGGGGCTCGGTTCGGTGGTGGCAGGAACCGGCCCTCAGTGGCAGCGCGACGAAGCCCTCGACCGCTTCGATCTGGGGGGAAGGGCCCGAACACCTTGGCCGCGTGCGCGCGCATTCGCAGCCCTAGGCGCCGCGGGGGTGGCGTCCGCCCTACCCGGCCACCCCGGAGCCAGGGCTCTGCTCGTTGCAGCCCTGTCGCTCGGGCGCGTGGGGAGCGACGATCGGTGGCCGTGGCCCGAGCCACGACTCGCCTACGCCAACGCGGCGTGGGCGGAAGCGCTCATCGCCGCCGGCAGCGCTCTGGGTGACGACCAAGCTGTCGATGACGGGTTGCGTCTTCTGACCTGGCTGTTCGAAGTTCAGACCGCTGGCAGCCATCTGTCACTGGTGCCGGCGGCTGGCTGGCGAACGGGGGAGCCACGCCCGGGCTTCGACCAGCAGCCGATCGAGGTTGCAGCTCTCGCCGATGCTTCTGCCCGCGCCCTGGCGGTGACAGGCGACGAGACATGGCGCCTCGGGCTGGCCCGCTGTGTCGAGTGGTTCCTCGGGGCCAACGACAGCACCACACCGATGTACGACCCTTCGACCGGTGGGGGCTACGACGGCCTGGAGCCCGGCGGCGCCAACCGCAACCAGGGCGCCGAGTCCACCGTGGCATGGCTGATGACCCTCCAACACGGCTGGGCCGTGGCCGCGGAGTCGCCGGCCGACCCCGAGCCGTGAGACCTATCAGCGCAGCCAACAGCACCGCGAGACCAGAAGCCGGGGACGTTCTGGTTCGCCGCAGCGGGCTGCGGATGCGACCGAACCCGGCCCGGGTGGCCACCGAGCTGTTCGTGGCAGGGGAGGAGCTGTCGTTTGGCAGCTCCCGAGCCAGTCCGGTGATGCAGCGCGTCCTGGACCTGCCTGACGACCGGGCAGTGGCCCTGTTGGAGGAGACGCTAGCCCGGTTCGGGGGGCGCCACCCGGAGCTGCCGGCGATCCTGCTCGCCAACTTCGAGCAGGTCAGAGACCGCTTGGGCGCCGCCGCCGACGTCCCGCTCTTCCGGCGCATGCTCATCGGCGCTTACGCCACCAACGAGCGCGCTGTGGAGGCGGCAGCCCTGTGCAACCCGTCCATCATCGCCCACCCTGACCAGGACGGCACGGGCCCCGGCGAGCTGAGGATCATCCTGAGCCTGCGCGCGATCGGCGAGGGACACATCTCAGTGATCGAGTTTCGAACAGGAGTGGTCGGGCCCGGAGGTGAGGTGGCAATCGACGATCCCGGCGATCAGCTCGTCGCTGGGCACGTCGCGCCAGGCACCTACCGCCGAACGACCTTCCTCGATCTGCTCGGTGATGCAGTGCACGACCACGAGATCGTGAGCCGGATCCTCGACCGCCTGGAGCCGGAGTTCGGCGGGGCCGAGCTCGAAGCCGCCATCACCGGGCTCGAAGGGAGGGACCTGGCCAGGCGGGAGACGCGCGACATCATCGAACGGGTCCGGTACATCGCCTCGTCCAACTACACCAGGTCGTTCCCGCCAGACAGCGATCTCGGCCAGAGGGTGATGCAACCCCACGGTCCGGCGGAGAGCCACGGCATGGAGGACGCCCGCTTCGTGCGCTTCACCGATGACGACGGGACCGTCACCTACTTCGCCACCTACACCGCCTTCACCGGATCCCACGTCGCACCGCAGCTCATGACGACCACCGACTTCGTGACCTTCGAGATCTCACAGCTGACGGGCCGCGCGGCGGCGGACAAGGGGATGGCCGTCTTCCCCCGGCGCATCAGCGGGCACTACGTCGCCCTGTCGCGGTGGGACCGGGAGCGGATCGCGGTCGCGACTTCGCCCGACGGTCGACGTTGGGACGACCCCCGCCCCGTGCATGCACCCCGGCAACCGTGGGAGCTGATCCGGGTCGGGAACTGTGGCTCGCCGATCGAAACCGCAGAAGGCTGGATCGTGCTGACCCACGGTGTGGGTCCGATGCGGACCTACTCCCTCGGTGCGCTGCTCCTGGACCTCGACGACCCGACCCGAGTTCTCGGCATGCTGTCCGAGCCGCTCCTGACCCCTAATGCTGCCGAGCGCTCTGGCTACGTGCCAAACGTGGTCTACAGCTGTGGGGCGCTGGTCCATGACCACACCCTGGTCCTGCCGTACGCATACGGCGACCGGGTGACGACCTTCGCTACCGTCAGCCTGCCGGACCTGCTGGCCGCGCTGCACTGATGCGCGTCGCCGTGCTGGCACCCGTCGCCTGGCGGGTGCCCCCTCGCCACTACGGCCCGTGGGAGCAGTTCGTTTCGCTCCTGTCCGAGGGGCTGGTCGAAGAAGGAGTCGACGTGACCCTCTTCGCCACCGGCGACTCGGAGACGTCGGGGCGCCTCAGTTCGGTGATGACCCGCGGCTACGCGGAGGAAGGGCAGCCTGTCGACGCAAAGGTGTGGGAGAGCCTGCACATCAGCGCCGTCTTCGAACGGGCCGGCGAGTTCGACATCATCCACAACAGCTTCGACTTCCTGCCCCTCACCTACAGCTCGCTGGTCGGGACCCCCGTCGTGACCACCATCCACGGCTTCTCGAGCGAGCGGATCCTCCCCGTCTACCAAAAATACAATCGCCGGACCCATTACGTGGCGATCAGCGCCGCCGACCGCCACCCCAGCCTGGACTATGCGGCGACGATCCACCACGGCATCGACACGAGCGCCTTCGCGGTCCACCCGGAGCCGGGAGCAGGGCTGCTGTTCTTCGGCCGCATCCACCCGGAAAAGGGGACGGCCGAAGCGATCACAGTGGCCCGCCGAGCCGGCCGACCCCTCACCATCGCGGGGATCATCGCCGACCAGCACTACTTCGACACCCAAGTCGCGCCTCACATCGACGGCATCACCGTCGACTACGTCGGACCGGTCGGCCCCGCAGACCGCAGGCGGCTGCTCAGCGAAGCGCGCGCTCTCCTGCACCTCATCGACTTCGAGGAGCCCTTCGGCTTCAGCGTGGTCGAAGCCCTCGCCAGTGGTACGCCCGTCGTGGCCCATCGACGGGGGTCGATGCCTGAGCTCGTCGATCACGGCCATGACGGGTTCCTCGTCGCGAGCTCGGAAGAAGCGGTGGATGCCGTGGCCTGCGCAGGCCAGCTCGACCGGAGCAGCATCCGGAGGCGGGCCGTCGAACGCTTCGGCCAGGCTCGCATGGTCCGCGATTACCTCGCTGTCTACCGGGAGATCCTCCGAGGCAGCTAGTCCCCTGGCCATGCGGGCGGCGCTTGCGCGGGGCCTTCCTTCAGGCATCATTTACCCGCACCCCAGCACGGGTTTCTGATGCCTAGACGTCGCGGTCGTCCGCAGCGGCGCCCCGCCGGCGGGGCGCCTCGTCGGACGGCTGGCCACCACGGTTGCGCCATACTGCGGTGCATGGCGCTCCACGATCCCAACCGGCGCACGTTCGCGTCGGACAACTATGCGGGCGCCCATCCCGAAGTCCTAGCGGCCCTGGCGGACGCCAACGGCGGCCACGTCGGGTCCTACGGGCGCGACCCGTACACCGAGAGGCTCGCCGAAGTGATCCGAGGCCACTTCGGCGAGGCGGCCGAGGCGTTCCCGGTGTTCAACGGCACAGGCGCCAACGTCCTTTGCCTCCAGGCAGCGATCCCCCGGTGGGGAGGTGTGGTGTGCGCGGCGACCGCCCACGTGAACACCGACGAGAACGGCGCCCCCGAGCGCGTGGCGGGGATCAAGCTGCTAACTGTCGACACCCCGGACGGCAAGCTGAGCCCGGCACTCATCGATCGGCAGGCATGGGGCTTCGGCGACGAGCACCGGGCGCAGCCCAGCGTCGTCTCGGTGACCCAGTCGACCGAGATGGGCACCGTGTACAGCGTCGCCGAGCTGCGCGCGATCGGCGAGCACGCTCACGCGCTGGGCCTGAAGGTTCACATGGACGGCGCTCGTCTTGCCAACGCCTGCGCCGCCCTCGGAGCCTCGTTGGGCTCTGTCACTGCCGAGGTCGGCGTGGACGTCCTTTCCCTCGGCGGCACCAAGAACGGCCTGATCGGCGCGGAGGCCGTCGTCGTGCTGGACCCGAGCATCGGCGGCCTCCCGTTCCTCCGCAAGATGGACATGCAGCTGTCCTCGAAGATGCGGTTCGTGTCGGCGCAGCTGCTGGCCCTGTACGAGGGGAACTTGTGGTCGCGCTCCGCGCAGCACGCCAACGCCATGGCGGCCTTGCTGGCCACCTTGGTGGCCGAGCTTCCGGGGATAACGCTGACCCAGCCCGTCCAGGCCAACGCCGTGTTCGCAACCCTCCTGCCGGGAGTGGCCGACCGGCTCAGGGAGAGCTTCACCTTCTATGACTGGGACCACACCCGCGGCGAGGTCCGCTGGGTGTGCGCTTTCGACACCACCGAGGATGATGTACGAGCCCTGGTGGCGGCACTCGCCGACGCCGTGGAGCGGGTCGACGCCATGGAGGGGGTCGACGCCACCCCGCCCGGGAAGTGAGCTCTAGGGCTGGAGCCACCCGGGTAGGGGCGCCGCCTGGACAGCGGCCGCTCCAGCCAGCGCCAACACTCCTCCGACCAACGCCGAAGCCCCGACGGCACCCATCGCCCTGACGTTTCAGGAAGAAACCGTCCCCCCGGGCGGTTGAAAGATCGGCACCGACGACGAGCGAGGCAGTCGCGACATGACAGACAGCAGCAAGACGCGTGTGCCCACGGGCCGCACGGTCCCGGATTGGGTGATCCTGTCCATCGCCTGCGTGGCGCAATTCATGGTCGTGCTGGACGTCTCGATCGTCAACGTGGCGCTTCCTTCGATCGGGCGGGACCTGCACTACAGCCCGACCGGGCTGCAATGGGTGGTCAACGCCTACGTCCTGACCTTCGCTGGGTTCCTCCTCCTCGGGGGCCGGGCGGCTGACCTGTTCGGGCGACGCCGGGTCTACATCTTCGGCCTCTCCCTCTTTACCGTCGCCAGCCTGGTCGGAGGTTTCGCCCAGAACACGGCGTGGCTGACCACCGCCCGAGCCGTGCAGGGCGTCGGGGGGGCCTTCCTCTCGCCCGCGACGCTAACGATCATCGTCACTACGTTCTCGGGAGCACGGATGGCCAAGGCGCTCGGGATCTGGAGCGCAGTGGCCGGCGCCGGCGGCGCCGCCGGGTCCATCCTCGGGGGTGTCCTGACAGCTGGGCTGTCCTGGCGCTGGGTCCTCTTCGTCAACATCCCGATCGGGGCGGCCGCCACCTACGCGGCGGTGGCCTACCTCACCGAGGCGCGCCGACCGGTGGGAGGAAGAGGCCGGCGCCCCAAGCTCGATATCGCAGGTGCCGTCACCGTCACGGCTGGGCTCGGGGCACTCATCTACGCAATCGTCGGGACCGATACGCACGCCTGGGCGTCGTCCCATACCATCTCCATCCTGGCTGTCGCCGGGGTGATCCTGGCCGTCTTCGCCGTCATCCAGCTCCGGGTGGCGTCGACGCCGTTGGTCCCGTTCCGCTTGTTCCGATCTCGGCCGGTGTCGGGGGCCAACCTGGTGATGTTCCTAGTGGGGGCCGCGTTCTTCGCCTTCTGGTACTTCATGTCGCTGTACCTGCAGAACGTACTCGGCTACGGGGCGTTGAAGGCCGGTATGGCGTTCCTCCCCATGGCCGTGTCGATCATCATCGGTGCCCAGATATCCGCCCGGCTCCTCGCCCGCGTTGGTGTCCGGCCATGCCTGCTGGTCGGGACGTCGCTGGCTGCCGGCGGTTTCATCTGGTTGTCGGGCATCCAGGACCACTCCACCTACTGGGCCGATCTCTTCGGTCCCGGGTGCGTCATCTCCCTGGCTCTGGGGCTTCTCTTCACGCCGCTGGCGTCTGCGGCCACATCCGGGGTCGGCCACAGCGAGGCGGGCCTGGCGTCGGGGGTCCTCAACACCTCACGCCAGGTCGGCGGCTCGGTGGGTCTGGCCGTCCTGGCGACGGTAGCGATCGACCGCACAACCGCCGTACTGAAAGGTCGTCGTGGCGTCGCAGCCAGCCACGCAGCCCTCACCGCGGGCTACAGCCGTGCCTTCGAAGTCGCGGCGGGGCTCGGCGTCGCCGCCCTCGCTGCGTCGCTCATCGTCCCCTCGATCGGACCCAAGCGCCGTGAAGCCGCGGCGACCCGGGCTGACGAGGTCGAGGTGGCGGCGTCCGTGTCCTGATCGACGCGGTGGCTGCGGGTTACCGATCCCCGGTGGCCGAGTCCCCCCCGCCCGAATCCTCCGCAGCGTCTCCGGGCGGGGGGCTCGGGCGGCGTCCCCTGATGGACGCCGGGAGCGGCAACAAGTCGGTGGCCCTGAGCACGTAGAGGCCAACCCCGACGATCGTCCATGCCGCTAGTGCCAGGAGGAGCGCCCCCGGCGCAGGGATCGACCCGAGGATGCCGAACGCAACGACTGCGAAGGCGATGAGGCCCGCCCCGCCGAGCACGGCGCCCCCGACGTCGTGGACGGCTGCGTCATTGCCATCCGCGCGCTCGATCAGTGTGAGTGCCGCAGGGAGGATCGCCGGGAAGGCCAGAAGCAGTCCACCGACGGTCGATCCGAACGCCACTCCGCCGAGGCCCGCTATGACCGAGATGGCGGCGCCGAAGGCGAAGCGCACCGCCATCTGCTTGGGCTGAACCTTCCGCAGCTCACCGAGATCCAGGCCGAAGAGGGGCTCGCCGGGCATCAGTACACCACGCTCGCCGCGAATCCTGCTACTACGAGCCAAGCTGCCGTCATGACCCCGGCTCCCTTGAGGGCGTGGAAGCGCCGGACGGCCACGACTCCGACGGCGCAGGCTACGACCATGGCTACTCCCCCCCCGATCATCGCCTTTGATTCGAGTGAAGCCTTCGGCGTCCCTTGCACCGCGACGACGAGTGCGAGGTTGGCCAGGGCCACCGACGGCGCGGCACCGAACACCCCAGCGAAACGCTTCGGTCTGACGACCTCGCCGACGAGTGAGAAGACGATGACGAGCAGTCCGCCGACCACGGCTCTGGTGGCCAGAAACATCGGGAGGTTCATAAGTGCGTCCTACCCCGGCCCGAAACCCCGAGGCGTCTCCGTGGGGCGTTTCGTCGTCGCCGCGTACGATGGTCACGTGACTGCCGCCGGAGATTCACGGGACGACCTGGTGGCCCAGCTCCGGGACACCTGGGATTCCTTGGCCGCGTTGCTCGATGTCCTCCGGCCCCCCGAGTGGCTACTCCCGACTGACTGCCCGGGGTGGACGGTCCAGGATCACGTGGCCCACATCATCGGAACCGAATCGATGCTGGCCGGTAGGGACACGCCGGTCTCACCGGCGGGCCAATCGGCGGGGCACGTGAAGAACGAGATCGGTGCGCTCAACGAGATTTGGATCGCATCCCGCCGGGACCGGAACCCCGGAGAGATCCTGGCCGAGCTGCGGGCGATCACAGCTGAGCGTCTCGCCACCTTGGCGGCGATGACCGAGGAGCATCTGGAGGCCCCCAGCTGGACCCCGGTCGGCCAGGCCACCTACCGCCGGTTCATGCAGATCCGGGTGTTCGACTGCTGGGTGCACGAACAAGACATCCGCCGCGCCGTTGGGCGCTCCGGCCATCAGAGCGGTCCGGCTGCCGAAGCCTCGATCGACGAGGTCGAACGATCCCTCGGGTACGCCGTCGGGAAGAAGGCGAAGGCGCCCGCCGGCAGTCGGATCACGTTCATCCTGACCGGACCGGCGCCCCGCCGGATCCATGTCGCGGTCGACGGCCGTGCCGTGGTCCTCGAAGAGCTCGACGCGCCGGCGTCGGTGACCATCGAGGTCGACGCCGCAGACTTCGTAGCCCTGGCCTGCGGTCGGGTGACCCGAGCCGAGGTCCGGATGACGATCGCCGGCGATGAGGCACTCGGCGCCACGGTAGCGGGCAACCTCGCCTTTACGATCTGATGCCACGCCTCTGGCCGCGGATCTCCTGGGCGGCCGCCCGGTGACCCCGCCATCGCCTTCCGCCATCAGTGAGATCCTCGACCGGGTCCTGGCAGTCGAACCGGGGCGCACAGCCCTGATCGCGCCCAGTGGCACCCTGTCCTACGAAGCTCTCGACGCTTCGGCCAACGCAGCCGCCGCGTCCCTCCGCGAACTGGGAGTGCGACCGGGCGATCGCGTGGCCGCCAGCCTGCCCAACGATCTCGACATCGTCGTTGCATTCCATGGCGCAATGCGGCTCGGGGCCATCTGGGTCGGCGTCAATCGAGCCCTCGCCAGGTCCGAGAAGGAGGATCTGCTCTCCGCCGCTGCGCCGTCGATCTTCCTCGCCCAGCCGGCCGACGCCGACGCGCACCGCGGCCGTTGTCGGGTTGTTCCGGTCGATCCTGGCGATCCTGGCACGGAGTGGCCCACGGCCTTGGCTGCCTTCCTTGGCGCTCGGCGCCCTCCTTCCCCCGATCCAGACCACCCGGCGGGGATCGCTTTTACCAGCGGGACAACGGGACTCCCGAAGGGCATCGTCCACTCGCAGCGGAACCTCCTCCTGCCGGCCGCGTCGCTCGTAGCCAGCAGGGGCTACGACCGGAGCCTCCGCAAGGGTGACTGCCTGCCTCTCACCATCCTCAACCTGCAGGTGCTGACCACCTTGCTGACGACCGCGGCAGGCGGTTGCTGCGCCATCACCGATCGGCGCGACGCACGCGGCGTCGCCGAGTGGATCGCTCGGGACGAAATAAACGTGTGGAACGGCGTCCCCGCAATGTTGCACAGCATGGTCCACGATCCCGATCTCGATCCCAGGCTGCTGGCCGGCCTCCGCGAGGTCTGGACAGGCGGAGCCGAGTGCCCCGAGGACCTGATCGTCGACTTCGGGCACCGCTTCGGGCTATCGCTGCGCCAAACGTATGGATTGACCGAAGCGCCGACGGTGGTGACCATCGAGCCCATCGGGCGCACCCATGTCGAGGGGTCGAGCGGTGTGCCGCTCCCGCATCTCCACGTCGGCGTCTGCGACGACGACGGCAGGGACCTCCCGATCGGAGAGTCCGGTGAGATCGTGGTTCGCGGCGTCGAGGACGGTCCGTGGGCGGGGGCGTACACGCCCTTGGTCGGTTACTGGGAAGATCATGCGGTGGCGCGCTTCGAGGGAGGGGGGCTGCGTACGGGGGACATCGGCCGGCTCGACACGGCAGGCAACCTGTTCGTGCGGGACCGCAAGAAGCTAGTGATCATCCGGGGAGGTGCCAACGTCTATCCAGCGGAGGTGGAGCGGATCATCGAGCGGTTGCCCGGCGTGAGCGCCAGTGCCGTCATCGGGATCCCCGACACCCGTCTCGGGCAGGAGGTCGTGGCGGCGGTCGAAGTCGTCGCCGGGTCAGTCGTCCACCCAGATCAGGTGGTCCAGCACTGCCGGACCCACCTGGCGCGCTACAAGGTGCCCACTCGAGTGGTCGTGGTCAAGAGCCTTCCCCGAAATGCCATGGGCAAGGTGCAACGACCGCCGCTGATCGACCTGTTCAACCCCAGCTCACACGCTCACAGGGGCCGATGATGGACCCCGCACGGTATTGGTGGCGACGTAGGTGACCGCAGAGCGGTCAACCTCCCACGTCGGGAAGCGACGCAGCACCTCGGTAAGTGCCACTTTGCCCTCCATGCGGGCCAGGGCTGCACCCAGGCAGAAATGGGCGCCGTAACCGAAAGTCACGTGACGGTCGATGCTGCGGTGGATGTCATAGGTGTCGGGGTTGGGGTACTTCCGTTCGTCGCGCCCGGCGGAGCCGGTCAGTAGTGCCAGCTTCGCGCCCTCCGGGATGACGGTGCCGTGCATCTCGACGTCCCGGGTGACGTAGCGTCCCTGGATCGGCGAGGGTGCTTCATACCGCAAAAGCTCTTCCACGGCGCCTGGGATGAGGGAGTGGTCTTGGGCTATCTCCCGACGAGCATCGGGATAGTCATCCAGCACTAGGGCAGCCCAGCCCAGCATCCGGGCCACGGTCTCATTGCCTGCATTGCTGATGAGCGCCAGCATTCCCATGACTTCGAGATCGTCAAGCTTGCGGACCTCCCCGTCCGGGGTAACCAAATCAGCCTCTACGAGAGCAGAGATCATGTCGTCGCTCGACTGGCGACGACGCTGCTCGATTTGTCCGATGTAGTAGGCGATCGTGAGGTTCTGGGCTTCCTGAGCTTCAGGCGTCAATCCTTCCTTGCCTTCCTCCCGATGCAGGCTGACATCGCTCCATTCGCGAAGCTGGTCGTGGTCCTCTTCCGGGAATCCGAGGAGAGTGGAGATCACCATCACAGGGAGATGCATCCCGAAGTCCTGGACGAAGTCGAAACCACCTTCGCCGACGAACGGATCCAGATACCCGGCGCACAACTCCCGGATGCGATCCTCGAGCGCGGCGATGCGCCGAGGTGTGTACGCCCGGCTGACAACCCTCCGGAAGGCGTCGTGGAGGGGAGGATCCATCATGATCATGATCGGAAACGGGCTCGGATCGCCGATGGTGTCCAACGTGATGCCGCGAGCCGAACTAAATGTCTCGGTGTCCAGTGACGCAGCCAGAATGTCGGAAAAACGGCTCAGAGCCCAGAACCCAAAGCGTTCGTTGTGGTAAACGGGCGCCTCGTCGCGGAGTCGCCGCCACGCCTCGTAGGGAGCCTCTCGCTGGTCGGCATGATACGGATCCCAATAGGGCTCCATCTTGGCCTCCTTGGTCATGACTCCCCGTTCGTCGGACTTCTGCGCTCAACTGACGATGAGATAGTACGCACTCGACGTCTGGTCGGGCGAACGTGCCGGCCGACCCAGGGACGGCACCGGCGCCGTCCGCGCACCGTCACACTCGGTAGGCGTACTTCTCGTCCGGCCACGCAACGATCCCGCGCTCACGATACCCGGCTACCGTGCCACTGCCGTAGCCGAGGTCCCTGAGTATCTCCTCGGTGTGCTGCCCGACCATCGGTGCAGCGCGCTCCTGCCTGCCAGGCGTGTCGCTGAAGGTGACGAGGTTGCCGAACTGGCGGACGCGCCCAAGGAGCGGATGCTCATATTCAGTGATCAGCCCGAGCCGGACGAGCTCTTCGTCGAACAGGATGGACTCGCCATCCCAGGTGTCGACGGAGATCTCGGACGGCACACCCACCGCGTGCAACCTCCGTCGCCAGTTGGTCGCGAGGTCGGTCATAAACGCCTCTGCGAGCAGTGCTGTCAGCTCGCTCCGGTGCGATCGGCGGCCCTCACTGGTCGCAAATCGGGGGTCGCTCCTAGAGCTCTCGAGGCCGAGTGCGCTGCACAGGGCTTGCCAGTGCTCTTCGCTCATCGCCGCCAGTTGGAGCCAGCCGTCCTGCGTTTCGTAGAGTCGGTAGAGGGCGTGAAGGCCCAGCTGCTCGGCATCGAGGACCGGCCGGGGCGAGGGCGAGCCGTCCGGATCGAGCCACGAGTCGGCGGTGTACAACATCGAGCCGTGGAAGATAGATGTCCACATCGACTGCCCCTCCCCCGTCCGGGCTCGATGGAACAGCGCGATGAGGACAGCCGTCACCGACGGCATCGCCGCGGCCACATCGCCGTGCCCGTAGCGGTACCAAAGCGGCGAGTTACCGGCCGCAACGGGCCCCTGCTCCCACTCGATGCCCGAGGCAGCCTGCCCCAGCGGATCCAAGCCACCCAGATGCGCCAGGGGCCCGATGGGTCCGTACATGTACGTGTTGCAATAGATGATGTCGGACTTCACCGACTTGCAGTCCTCGTACCCGATGCCGAGGCGATCGGCCGTACCAAGGGTCATGTTGTGGTGGACGACGTCCGCGGTAGCGACCAGCTCCAGCGCGATCCGCCGCCCTTCCGGCTGCTTCAGGTCCAATGCGATGTCCCGCTTCCCGCGCTGGCAGCCCATGAACGATCCCACCACGCTCCCGCGCATCCGGTCGCCCTGTGTCGGTTCCACCTTGACGACATCGGCGCCCAGGTCGGCGAGCAGCATCGGACCGAACGGACCCGCAAGGTACTGGCCGAAATCGAGGACCCTGGTGCCCTCGAGTGGTCCCGGCACTCAAATCACCCCGCTGGCTCGCAGCGCAGCGATCTCGTCGGGTGTGCGGCCCAGCTCGAGGAGCACTTCGCCGGTGTGCGCACCTGGCAGCGGCTGCGGTCCAGTCACCTCGCCAGGGGTGCCCTCCAAAAAGATCGTCATGCCGACCTGGGTGAGGGAACCAAGCTCGGGGTCTGCCACGTCGACCACCGCCCCGGTGTCCAGGAGCTGCGCATGCTCGAAGCGCTCGTGGGGAGCCACGATGGCCTCCGCATTCAGGCCAGCCGCTCTCAGCTCTTCGATGACCGCGGACCGGTCGAGGCGCTTGTACGCCTCCTTCTTACGCATCTCGTGTAGCGCCCGCTCCTCCGGAGGCATCCCAGGATGGGTGGGCACATCGACCTCCTCCAACCCCAGGATCGCCTCTTGGGTGCGCGTCGGCGCCCCTCCTGTCGTTGTAGCCGCGTGGATCCACTCGCCGTTCGCGCACTCGTAGATCGACTCCTGATGGATGCCAGGCGGATGGCTCTTGGCGAGGAGGAACTGCCCTTGGTCGGTCCAATTCCAGATCTGAGTTGTCAAAGACATCACTCCCTGGAGCAACGACACTTCGACATGCTGACCCCTGCCAGTGGACTCCCGCGCCAGCAGCGCGGCCATGATCCCCGTTGGGACAAGCAAACTGGCGGCCAGGCTGGCGACCGGGCTGTGCAGGAAGACCGGTCCGGGCCGGGAGCTCGTTACCTCCCACTGCTGGCCTGTGCGGGCGTGCACCAACGCCTCATAGCCGGGCCGGTCGTCGTACCGGACACCCGACGGCCACGCCGGGACGGAGCAGTAGACGAGTCGCGGGCAATCGACCCGCAACGTCTCGTAGTCCAGGCCCAACGTCGCCATGGTCCCGGCCGCGTACGCCTCGACCAGCACGTCTGCCGTGGCGCACAGGTCGCGCAGCACCTTGACCCCATCCTGGTCCTTCAGGTTCAGCGTCACCGAACGCCGGCTCCGGTTGTAGGCCCGCGAAGCCGGAGACGTCCTGTCTGCCCGCCCCCCCACCGGCTCGATCTTGATGACATCGGCTCCGTGCTCGGCGAGCTGGCGCACGCCCAACGGGCCGGCGATACCACCCGAAAGATCCAGTACGCGGACTCCGGAGAGAGCCCCCATGCTCAGCCCTTGCCCCGGGCGGGATCCGACGGCACTACGACGGCCGGTGCAGCACTCAGGCCACGAGCAGCGGGCACGGCGACACCCTAGGCCAACGAGACCTGTGACGTTCGCAAGACCATGATCCCGGCCCGTGACCAGTTGAGACACCTTGTGACCCCGGGAAACGGATGGCATGATGATGAGAAGACGACCGTGCATTTCGACATTACAAAATTTGTGGACGTCCACGTTTCCTGCCCGCTGACCCAAGGAGTGCCGTGAAGCTAGACCTGCTGTATGAGATCGACGTTCCCAAGCCATGGGGTCCGAAAGCCCACCCTGACGGGCAGCGTGACCACGAGCAGCGGGCTTACCGCGATGCCGTCGAACAGATCAAGCTGGCCGACACCCTCGGTTTCCACACGACGTGGCATGTCGAGCACCACTTCCGGGAGGGACGCTCTCATTGTCCTGCTCCCGAGGTTCTGATCGGCGCGCTGTCGCAGTGCACTGAGAACATCCGACTGGGGTTCGGCGTGACCCTGCTACCTCATGCCTTCACCCCGCCGATGCGCGTCGCGGAGAAGGTGGCGACCGCAGATATCCTCTCGGGTGGCCGGGTGGAGTGGGGCACCGGGCGCTCGACTCCCATGGAACAGATCGCCTTCGGCGTCGACCGCGAAGAAAGCCGGGACCAGTGGCAAGAAGCGATCGAAGCCATCGTCCAGATGTGGGAGCAGGAGTACTTCGAGTTCCACGGAAAGTACCTCGACTTCCCCCGTCGGATGGTGACCCCGAAGCCGCTGCAGCATCCCCATCCGCCGTGCTGGATGGCCGCAACCAGTGACGGCAGCTCAGCCGTAGCCGGCCAGTTAGGCCTTGGCTTGCTCTCCTTCGCGATCATGCAGCCACTCGAAAGGATGGGCCAGCAGATCGCCCAGTACCGTCAGGCGGCCGAGCATCCGACGCCTATCACGCGAGTGACCACCAACAAGGTGGCGGCCTATACCCTGGTGCATTGTGCCGAGACGATGGCCGAGTGTGAGAAGAACGGTATCTGGGAGTCGGTGTGGTGGTGGTACCAGAACATCGCCGAGTTCACACTCCAGTGGGAATTCCCTCACTACACCCAAGAACAGAAGGATCGAGTTTTCCCCCATCTTTCGATGCAGAAAGAGGGCCGCTTCGACGCTCACCAATTCAGCGAGGCGGATATGATCATCGTCGGCGATCCAGACCAGTGCCTGGAGAAGATGGTCAAGTATCATGAGCTGGGCGTCGACGAGCTCATCTGCTACGTACAATTCGGGCACCTCTCGCACGATTCGATCATGAAGACGATCGAGCTCCTCGGCACCGAGATCATTCCGAAGCTCGAGAAGTTGGGTATCGAGACCAGCGCGTCCGTCGGGCCCTCGAACCTCGACCCGGCCCGACTTACCGGACCGATCGATTAGGCAGGCCTCTTACTGCGTCCCCGGACGCAGTTGGCCAGAGGGACCCCGTAGTGTCTCGGGCCATGCCTAGCATCGATGAGTCCGCCGCGGGGGAAGCGCAGTCCGGTCTCCTGACCGGACTGCGCATAATCGACCTGTCGACGTATGTAGCGGGGCCCTCCGCCACGATGGCGCTCGCCCAGCTCGGAGCTGAGGTGATCAGGGTGGATCCCGTCGGGGGGGCCACCGACGCGCGACGCCTGCCCCTCGACCCCGCCGGCCACAGCCTCTACTGGGCCAGCCTCAACAAGGGAAAGCGTTCCGTCCAGGTCGACATCCGCGGTGAGGAGGGCCGGGATCTGGTCCGGTCTCTCATCTCGTCATCGGGGCCGGGGGGAGGGATCGTCGTCACCAACGCCGTAGGCCAGGCGTGGCTGGAGTACGACCAGCTCGTCGGCGTCCGCCCCGACCTGATCCTCGTGCAGATCGCCGGCCGGTCCGACGGGCGACCGGCCGTTGACTACACCGTCAATTGCGAGGTCGGCCTACCGTACCTGACGGGACCGGCTGACTCAGGCGTGCCCGTCAACCACGTGCTTCCCGCTTGGGACCTTCTCACCGGCCTTTACGCCGGCCTGGCCGTCGTGGCCGCCGATCGGGAACGGATCAGGACCGGCGCAGGGCGGGCTATCCGCCTGGTCCTGTCCGACGTTGCGCTCACGACAATGGCCAACCTGGGTTTCGTCGCGGACGCCGTGATCAACGGGGCCAACCGGGCCAGGGAGGGCAACTACCTGTACGGTAGCTTCGGTTGCGACTTCGCCACAGCTGACGGGGACCGCGTCATGGTCGTGGCCCTGACCGAACGGCATTGGCGTCGCCTGGTCGAGCTGACCGGGACCGGTGAGACCATCGCAGCGCTCGAGCGCTCGCTCGACGTCAGCCTCCAAGCCGAGGAGGCCCGATACGAGTACCGGGAGGTGCTCGCCGCGCTGTTCGCCGGGTGGTTCCGGCATCATTCGACCGCCGCAGTCCATAGAGCCCTAGCCGACAGCCAAGTGCTGTGGGGTCCTTACCGCACTGTGGGCCAGCTCGTTACCGACCCGGCTGGCCTGCTGCGGACCAGCACGCTCTTCTCGAACGTCGATCATCCAGGGATCGGGGTGCTCCCCACGCCATCCACAGTCCTGGCCGGTGCCGGCGTCGATGGACCACCCCGGCCCGCGTCCCTGCCGGGCGCCGACACCGACGAGGTGCTCACCACCATGCTCGGGCTGAGCAGCGCGACCGCCGCCGACCTCCGGTCGCGAGGCGTGATCGGACCGCCGGACTGACGGAGCTGGTACGGGGCGGTCCCTGCCGATCGGCCAGGAGTCAGCGGTACACTACAGACGCCCGCGCGCTCATTTCACCATCGGCGGCCAGGGCGGCCAATTCGGCCCCGCGGTCGTCCGGTCGGCCGGCGAGCAGGATCTGGTCACCGGCCAGCACGGGCCGCAGGAACCGGTAGCGCATGGACGCGACGCGCCGATCGGGCGCGCGGCTGGCGACCAGATCGGCGAGCAGCACGGCGAGCAGGGGACCGTGGACGACAAGGTCGCGGTAACCCTCGACGCCCGTGGCATAAGGGAGGTCGTAGTGGATGCGGTGGGAGTTGGCGGTGAGAGCGCTGAAGCGGAACAGCAACACCGGGCCGGCCTTGAAGGGCTCCTGCCACGAGGCGTCCGAAACCAGCGGACCGGTCGGGGCCGCGACGGCATAAGGCCGGACGGCCGCTCCCGATCGGTACATCAGATCCTGCTCGTCCACGAGGGCGACCCTTCCCCCCTGCTCGATCTCGTGGCGCACCGTGACGAAAAGCATCGTCCCGGTGGTCCCCTCCTTGACCTCCCGCCTGATCACGCTGCTGTACCGGCGGGCCGGCACCCCGCTGCGCAACCCGCCCTGCAACTCGAGGCGCCCGCCCACGAACATCCGAGTCCGCTCGGGTATGGGTGGGATGAACGCGCCACCGCTCGGGTGCCCGTCGGTGCCAAGCGCACCGGTAGTGGGCCAGTCCACGAAGTACACCCAATGCCACAGCGGCAGCAACCACGGTGACGCCGGAGCCGGCTCGTCCATCACGGCCGCCAGCGCCACAGCCCGCCCGGGATCCATGGAGTCGACGGTGACGGCCGGCAGCGGGTCCCACCCTCGCAGCCAAAGCTCGAAATCGGACTGATCGGCCACCACCCGAGGCTAGCCCCGGGCTCGTTGCGCCCTCGCAAGACCGGGCCCCGCGTCCGCTAGCGACCGCTGGTAGCCCAGAAGGTGCAGTTGTGGGCGGACTCGAAGGTAGTGTCGGGACGAGGCCCCCCTGCCGCTAGGCGCTCTACCGGCGTGTCGATGGTCGTAGCGGCCGGCCAGCCAATTCCCGGCGTGCCGGCGGTGGCCACCGATCCCCAGGCTCGCACCATCGCAGCGGACAGGGCTGCTGTCGACGCCGGCAGAGGTGCGCGGCCGGCGACCGAGGTGAAGAGATAGCCGAGCTCGGCCGAGTGATACGCACCGAGCGGACCAGCCCGCGTGTCTGCGAACTCGTATCCCCATACGCGGCCGCTTGGACGGGCGGCCAGGAGGTGGTCGGCGGTCGCGGCGGGGCAGGCGAAACCGGCATCGGTAACGACGGCCCCAGCCATCGCCCGGACCGCAGCACCGTCAGCGTGGGGTGCCACCGGATAGTGCTGCGCCACGGCCGTGGCAAAAGAGCCGAACAGACCCTGTAGCCACGAGTGGTACCTGGCGGGTGTGGCGATACCTGGCACGAACAAGGCCCCGTCGTCGAGATTGGAACCGTTGAGCACCGGGACCGCCGCCGCCTTGGAGGCTGCCAGCAGTGCCTCGGGCTGTGCCGGCAGGATCGTGCCGTCGACCACCGGGCGCCACGGGAGCGGGACCGGGCCGCCACCGACGACTGCCGGTCCGTTGACGAGGGAGGAGACCGGCGCCCGGCGCAGGCAGGCTGGAGCGGTAGCCGGCACCGGGCACCCGAGGGCGGCAGCGAAGCGGCCGCCGGCTGCCGCCGCGCCTGCCGCAGTCGGCAACGCTGCGTCAGGACCGGTGCAGGGCCCGCTCTGATCTATCGCCGCCGAGAACAGGCCACGCGCGGCTGGCGAAACCAGGAGGTCGCACACGCTGATGCCCCCGGCCGACTGACCGTCGATAGTGACCCTGCGCGGGTCGCCGCCGAACGCTCCGATCGACCTCTGCACCCAGCGCAGGGCGGCTTGCTGGTCCTCCAGCCCGAAGTCGCCACCTGTCGGCCCGGCGCCGTCGAGACCCGGCAGGGTCAAGAAGCCGAGGGCGCCGAGGCGGTAGTTCAGCGTGACCACTATCATGTGCGCCCCGGTCACCAACCGAGTCGGGTCGAAGTCGTCGCCCGACCCCACGACGAAAGACCCCCCGTGGATGTACACGAGGACCGGAAGGTTCCGGCTGGAGTCCGCCGGCCGGTACACGTCCAGGAACAGGCAGTCCTCGCTGCTGCCTCGCCCCTCGCCACCCGGCTGCGGGCAAGCGGCCCCGGCTTTCACGGCATCTCGAACGCCCGGCCAGGGCTTCACCGGAGCCGGCGGCCTCCATCGGAGAACACCGACGGGAGGCGCCGCGTAAGGGATGCCGAGCCAAGCGACGCGGCCGTTGGCAGCCGCCCCCCGTAGTCGACCGTCGGGCGTGACTGCAATCGGGTGCGACTGCCTGGCCGCGCAGGCTGCCAGCCCAGCGCTCACGAGCGCGCAGAAGGTCATCGCAGCCACCAGCCGGGCGCCTCGCGCCCTTCCGTTAGCTCTCACGACCGCTGGGATACCGGAGTCGCCAGGCTTGGCAGCCCCCGGCCGCACCGAGCTGCCTCGAGAACGCCACTTGGCCGAGTCGAGATCATGGGCGCTCGACCATAGGGCCCCGCATACGGAGGAGGGGTGCACCCCGGCAAATCGCCGTCAGAGGTCAGCGACCGATCCAAGTAGCTAGCCGACGGTCGGCACCTTCCGGATGCATCTCTCCGCGACAGGAGGGCAAGTCATTCTGGCATTCCGGCTCCCGGTATGGTTATGTGAGCGACAGGGGGTTCCCAATGGCACAAGAGGTTGCCCACGTCGTCGCCGATCACCGATCCGCGCCTGCCGGTCCGGCGGGGTCTACGGACTTCCAGGTCGTTCCAATAAGGGGCTTGCCGGTGGTGGGCCTGGTGCTAGCCGGTTTAGTCGTGGTCATAGCCACCGACGTCAAGTGGGGCGTCGACTTCTTCCACGTCGTAGGGGGTGCCTTCTGGACTGCCCTGGATCTGTTCTTGGGGTTCATCCTGGGGCCGATTCTCGGGCGGTTGTCCATTCCCGCTCGGGTGGAGATCACAACCCGCCTCATGCCCAAGATGCTGCTCATCATGCCGACCGTAGTGATCTGCACCCTCGCCGGCGGGTGGCAGCTCGCCCGCCAGACCGGGGACATCCTGTCCACCTACCCGCATCACAGTTGGGTAGTCGCGTCCATGTGCGTGGTCGCAGTCATGGCGGTAGTCGCCCTCGGCATCCTGGAGCCGGCCAACCTGGCAGTGCTCTTCGAGCTCAAAAAGCCTCAACCTGACGGTGAGATCATCGCACGATTGATGAAGCGGTTCATCTATTCGGCTGGGATCACGGGGGCGATGCAGGTTGCCACCTTGATCATCATGACCAGACTGGCGACGGCATGACAGTCGCCGTCCGCGACCGGAAGCTGCCGCCTGTGGCGGAGGTGGCTGTGGTGTCCATCTGCATGATGCTCGTCGGCGGCGTTTACCTGGCGGCGAAGCTTCCGCACCGACCCAGCCTGGTATTGCCGGTCGCCCTCGTTGTCACCGGCGGGATCCTGACCGTTGGCGACATGATCGTGCTGAGCCGCGTCCGGCCATTCGCCTGGGCCGCCTTCTTCCAGGTCCTCAGATGGGCCCTTCTCGCTTACGGCATAATCGCCGGCATGCTCGAGTTCGTGTTCATCCGGGACCACACGCCCGGATCGACGATGGCCGTCCTGACGGCCACCTTGATCGTTTTCGCCGTTGACGTCCCCACGATACTGGCCTTCACGGTGGCCCGCTTCGCCGATCCGGCCACCTGACGGCGTAGGTGGGCATCAAGGCTCGGGCTGCCTGGGACAACGGGAAGTCGCTTACCGAAGCGGGGGTGACGCCCGAGGCGCGTCTTCCGGCGGACGCCGCGACGCACCCCGGCGCTGCGGTCGGCGACGGCCGACTCCCCTTTATACCGGCGCTCGATGGTCTCCGCGCCGTCGCCGTCCTTGCCGTCATGGCCTTCCATGCCGGCGCGTCCTGGGCGGGCGGGGGCCTTCTGGGGGTGGACATCTTCTTCGTGCTGTCCGGCTACCTGGTCACGTCGCTCCTGCTCAGCGACCACGCGCGCAACGGGACCATTCGCCTGCGTCGATTCTGGGCACGACGGGCCCGCCGGCTACTTCCGGCTCTGGCCGTCCTACTGCTCGGCATCTGTGCCTACGCCCGCTGGGCCGGGGCGGCGATGGCGCCCTCGGAGATGCGCGGCGATGCCTTCGCCACTCTGCTCTACTTCGCCAACTGGCACTACATCCTCACCGACCAGAACTACTTCATCCGCTACGGGACGCCTTCCCCCCTGCTGCACACATGGTCATTGGCCGTCGAGGAGCAGTTCTACCTCCTGTGGCCGCTGGTGGCACTCGTGGTCCTGCGCCGCTACGGCCGGCGGGGTATCGGCTGGACGGCCACCGTCCTGGCGTCGTGCTCGGCAGCGGCCTGTGCCGTCATCTACCTGCACGGCGCCTCGATCAATCGTCTCTACTACGGCACTGACACCCGAGCCCAGTCGATCATGATCGGAGCGCTCCTTGCCGTCCTGGTGCCCGTCGCAGGCGATGCAGGGGCGTCGGGGACTGCAGGGTCGTCGGGGCCACTTGGAGCGCTGGGGTTCGCCGGGGCTGCGGGCCTCGCCTTATGCCTGCATGCGGCCCAGGGAAGTGGCGCATTCCTCTACGAGGGAGGCTTCCTCGTGGTCGCGCTCACGACCGCCGCGGTTCTCGCCACCGCGGTCCGCCGACCCTCCCATGTCCTGAGCCGGTTCCTATCCCTAGGCCCTCTCCGTTACACGGGCCGTATCTCGTACGGTCTGTACCTCTACCACTGGCCGATCTTCCTGGTTCTGACAGAGGCCCGGACTGGGTTAACGGGTTACGCACTGCTTGCCGTTCGCTTCGCCATCACCTTCGCCGCCGCCGACCTGTCCTTCCGGCTCCTCGAAAGACCCTTACGGGTGCGCCCAGGGTCGGCCCGGGCCATTAGGTCGCGCCGGTCCACCCGACCGGTCCGCACTGGCCGCTATCCGCTCACCAACGGCTTCGCCGTTGCGGGCGTGGCTGGTCTAGTGGTGGCCGCTCTGCTCGTCAGCACTACCGGAAGCACCGCGGTGGCGCGCCGAGGAGCCATCGCTCCTCCTCCCAAGCTCGGCTACGTCGCGCCCGGGGGAGCGAACGCCGCCGATCCGGAGAGGGCACTCCTGATCGGCGACTCCATGGCCCTAACCCTCGGCGAGGGCGTCAGCCGTAGCTCGACCTCGTGGGGAGTCGACGTAACGAACGCAGGCGCCGTCGGCTGCGACCTCGACCCACAGTCAACCGTCAATGTCATGGGCACCGTCTCCAAAGCGGCCCAGGGCTGCCCGGAGTGGCGCGCGACCTGGGCTCGATCGGTCGCCGCTATCAACCCCGACGTGGTGGTTGTTCTCCTCGGCCGATGGGAGGAAATCGACCGCCTCTACGACGGCCGCTGGACCAGCGTCGGTCAACCTGCCTTCGACGCCCACTTGCGATCCGAGCTCGGCCAAATCGTCTCTATCTGCTCAGCCCGCGGCGCCGAGGTTGTGTTCCTGACCCTCCCCTACATCGCCCAGACAACCGTCCAGCCAGACGGCGCCCCCTGGGACATGAATCTCCCCAGCCGAACCAATGCCTACAACTCCGATGTTCGCTCCGTGGTCGCCGCTCACAAATCCGAGTCAGCCATAGTGAACCTCAACCAGATGCTGGATCCGCAGGGCCATTACGTTTCCTACATCGACGGCATCAGGGTGCGTAGCAGCGACAACGAGCACATCTCCGTAGCCGGTGGCGAATGGTTACGCTCCCTCCTGCTCCCCCAGCTCGCCGAGCTCGGAGCGGCCCACTACGCCATCCGCACTGGTCACCGCTGACCGCCGTCCCCAACGGCGGTCAGCCGCGCTCAGCGGGCCAGAGGGCTATAAAAAACCAATGGGTTGCCCTTGTGGTCGTAGACCACGGCACGACGTTCGTGCGCATCGTTGTACGGTCCCTTGACTATGGCGCCGCCATTGGCCTCGACAGCTTGCGCAGCCGCGTCGACATCGCCCGTCTTGATGCCGACGACGACTTTACCGGGCATTGGGTGATCCACTGCGGTCGCCAGAGCGAGAGTGATGGATCCTCCATCGAGGGCGGCGTAGTGGGCCCCGTCGCGGAACTTCAGCGCCATCCCGAGGGTCTCGGTGTAAAACCGGATCGACTCATCGAGGTCGTCGGTTGACAAGATGACCATTCGCACGTCGTAATCGCTCATTGCTTCCTCCCTTGGCTGGGACAAGCCTAGGTCCTTGATGGATTCTGCGGGCCCAAACTGAGGTTGTGCGATCCCGCCTTGCTCACACCCGGCGCACACCTTCGGCGCTCTCGCCGGGAAGGTGTCGGTCCCACTCGAACGGCACGAGGACGTAGAACGGGGCAGCGAGAAGCCCTTCTGCGGACCCCGACTCCCATCGCTCCCCGAGGATCCCGGCCAGCCGACCGGCAACCTCCACCGGATCGTCATCGAGATAGCAGTACGTGATCTGCAGGCCGCGTGCATCAGTGTCGTACGGCGCAGGGGCCGAATTCCCGTGGTACCACCAGATGCCCGCCACGCCAGGTACCTCCGCAAGGGTGTCGACCGGAGCGTGGCCGCTCTCGATGATCAGGTACACGCCCAATGCCGGACGCCAAGGAATGACTTCTGCGCCCGCCACCGCCCGCCGGGACGCCACCCTGCCCGCCAGGTCGGCGGTCATGAACTCGACCGTCGGCAGCCGAAGCGGCATCCGACCGGCCTCGTGCAACGCTCCGCCCAGAGCATTGAACAGCGGTATCGTCTCCGGGCCGGCAAACAAGTAGGTCATGACGTGATCAGCGGCGTCGAAGCGCTCTGCGCTTGCTGCACGCGCCTGGCGACACGCCGGAGTCGATACCAGTCTCATGGAACTTCGCAGTCCCGCCAGCCGGTACTGCTCGGGGCGATGGTCGAAAGAGTGCCACTCCAGGTACTCGGCATCTCGGCCGTCGGGATGACGAGCCGAGAGCGAGATGAAGGCGAAAGTTATGTCCGGACTCCCGGTGGCCAACACATCCGCCAGCTCGTCAGTCGGAGTACCCTCGAGATGGAGCATGGGCCCAACATAGACCTCGCGTGGTCCGACATCGAGATCGGTCAGACCGGTGAGTTCAGGCTACCTTGAGAGCTCGGGCCAGGTTCCCGCCCATGATCCGCTCGAGATCCTCGCTGGAAAGGCCTTGAAGCTCTTTGGCATAGGAGACCGGATCGGCCAGCCCCTCGGGGTGCGGGTAGTCCGAGCCGAAGACGACCTTGTCCGCCCCGATGGCCTTGATGAGGCCCACCGGATCTTCCTCGAAGAAGGGGTGGATCCAGACGTTGCGCTTCAGGGCCTCGATCGGGTCCTCCAGGTACATCCTCGGCTGCTTGGCGTAGGAGTGGCCGAGAGCGTTGATCAGCGGGAGAACCCAGCTGCTCCCATTTTCGACTGGCACGACTCGCAGGTTCGGGAAGCGTGAAAGCATCCCGTGGGTTACCGCCGAGGCCATGGCGTCGAAAATGCCTCGGCTCATCAGGTGCTGGACATCCTGGAAGGCCGTGGTATTCACGAACGGCAGCATCTCGTCGTAGTGCCCCTCCCACTGGTTGTAATAGCGGGTCATGCCGTCGTCGGAGGCGTGCATGCCAACGGTCAGGTCGTACTCCTGGACCTTGGCCCAGAATCGGTCGAATTCGGGCAGAGCGAAGGAGCGGTAGCCCTTCAGACTCGGGACCGGCGCAGGACGGACCAGGATGATCTTGGCTCCCCGCTCGGCGACCCAGTCGAGCTCTTTGAGCGCCTCGTCCACGATGGGAAGGGTGATAACCGGGGTGGCAAAGATGCGGTCCTCGTAGTTGAAGGTCCACTCCTCGTGCATCCACCGATTGAAGCCATGGATGATGGCATGGGTGGCCTCAGGGTCCTTCGCCAGGCGCTCCTCGAGCACGCTGGCCAGCGTCGGCCACATGAGCGCCCGGTCCACGCCCTGCTCGTCCATGAGCCTGAGACGCGGCTCTGGCCGGAAGAAGGCATCAGGCGAACGCATGGGTTCGCCGAGGATCTCGCGGCGGCTCTTGCCCTCGGGGTTGCCGTGCTTGAAGTACTCCTCCTGCGCACCCGGCTTGGCCACCACGCTGAAGGTCGGGTTCGGGATGTACTCGGAGATCGTCCCCTTGATCACAACCTTGTCGCGACCATCGACGTTCGCGATTCTGATCACCTGCTTGTACTCGTCAGGCAGGTAACGAGTGAAGGCATCCGCCTGCTCGTACAGGTGGTTGTCTGCGTCGAAAACCGGACAATCGAGACGATGCTCCATTGGATCCCTCCTTGACTTCGGCTGGCGCCCAGGCCCCGAGCACATGAGCGGAGTCGCTGGCTGGGTTCAAGAGTACCTGAAGCGACGTCGAACTCAATATTAACCGGCACCCAGGGACCGCGTGACCCGCTACCGCATGCTCGACCCATCGACCATCGACCCAGGCAACGCCGCGTCCCGGGACGCCACGGGTACGTCGCCTACGTGCCGCGGCCGATGCGGCCTCCCGCTGTAGGTGACAGACCGCCAGGCAGAGGCCTAGCGAAGCTCGGACAGTGCAGTCGCCAGAGGTTCGAGGACGGCGGCCGTGTGGGGCGGGCGGATGTGCACGATGCCGAGCTCGACGCCGACCTCGCCCAGGGCTGCCGCAGACGCCGCCGTCCCCGCCGGGTCACCATCGAACATGACGTGGCTGGAAAGGAGGATCTCTCCCGGGTTTCGGCCGAGATCCTCGCAGTGGGCGTGCAGGACCTCGCGCTTGTGGACAAACTCGGCCGGCGTGCCACCGACGAAGTTCCAGTGTTGCGCAAACCGAGCCGCCGTGCGCAACGTCCGTCGCTCCCCGCTGCCGCCGATGCAAATCGGGGGATGCGGCTTCTGTACAGCCTTGGGCTCGTTGCGGGCGCCGACGAGTTGGTAATAGGCGCCTTTGAAGGTTGTCGTCTCCTGGGTGAGCAGGCCAACCAACACCTCGCACGCCTCCTCGAAACGGTCGCTGCGGTCGCCAGGCGAGCCCAGCTCAATGCCGTATGCGCCTGACTCTTCCTCGTTCCAACCCGCCCCGATCCCTACCTCGAGCCGCCCGCCGGAGATGATGTCGAGGGTCGAGACCATGTTGGCCAGCACGGCCGGATGGCGGTAGTGGATCCCGGTGACCAGCGTGCCCAGTCGGACTCGACGGGTGGCTTGGGCCAGAGCGGTCAGCGTGGTCCAACCCTCCAGGCACGGGCCGGTCGAATCCGAGAAAATGGGATAGAAGTGGTCGAAGGTCCAACCGGACTCGAATACCTCGATGTCGTCGGCCGCCTGCCAGACAGCCAGCATGTCGGCCCAGGTCGTGTGCTGCGGGGCAGTTTTGAACGCGAAACGCATACCAGGAAGCTACCCCTGCCCGAGCCGACCTCTCACCGAACGAGCGATGCCGCTCCGTCCACTTATGGCAAGGGCGCAGCGTTCGGTCCCGGCTACCGTCCGAGCGAGCAGGCCGAACCACTCTTGGTACCGTTCACGACGTGCCGATTAGCCCTCCGAAAAGGGGAGCGCGCCGCAGGGTCCTCGAGCGCGCGGCATTAGCGGGGGCGGAGCACGAGGGTCGGTGGCCCCACGTGGCTATCGGTGCCTAACGTGAGGCCGTGGCACCTACCGCCTCACGCAACTGGAACGTAGCCCGCGACGACCTCCTCGCCTTCATCCGACCTCGCCATCGGGGCATTCTCTCCACGACCCGCCTCGACGGCCGACCCCAACTTTCTCCAGTCACCATGGGCGTCGACGACGAGGGGCGGATCGTCGTGTCGACCTATCCCGAACGGGCCAAATCCAGAAACGCCGGTCGCAGTCCACTCGGCTCCATGTGCGTCCTGTCAGACGAATTCAACGGCGACTGGGTTCAAGTGGACGGCGAGATAGAAGTTGTCGAGCAGCCGCGAGCAGTCGAAGCCTTGATCGAGTACTACCGGTGCATTAGCGGTGAACATCCCGACTGGGATGAATACCGCCGAGCGATGATCAACCAAGGCAAAGTGCTGCTGCGCCTGTCGATCCAGCGTTGGGGACCTATAAGCCGCGGCGGCTTCCCCGCCCGGCTACTCGGTCAAGGCTGATCGATTTTCGTCCACAGCGTCCCTGGTCAAAACACGTCGAGTTCGGCGGAGCCGTCGGCGAAGAGGACGCTGAATAAGCGCATCTGATGTGCGGACGTTGGCAGCCGCCGGCGGCGGCTCGGTCGTACCCACCGCGGTTTGGGGTCAAGGTCCGCCCCGCAGCGCTGCGAGCACTTCGCGAGCTCGACCCGGACGTGCGGCCCGGATCGAGGGCGCCCTCGCACTCTTGGCCGAAGACCCGCGGCCGCCGGCGTCACGACCTCTCGAGGGCCGACCCGGGTACCGAGTGCGCGGGCGGATCGTCACCTTGCGGATGCGCCCCTTGACTCTGGCCGAGCGCGGCGTCTGTACGCCGACGGTGTCCCTGGCCCAGCTGCTCGACCATGGAGTCGACCCCGACCTAGTGGCCGGCCGCTGCAGGCTCGAGCTGCGGGACTACACGGCCGAAATCGTCAG
>JAKBAM010000059.1:2053-15410 GCA_021809105.1 Actinomycetes bacterium | reverse complement strand
CCGCATGGCAATTACGCTAGGCGGTAACGGCTGTTGCCCGAGCGGCTGTCAGGCTGCTCGGTCGTAGTGCTCACTCCGATGATGAACGTTGCCGGCGCTGGCGCGCTCAGGGGCGACAGACGTCAATGGGTCTTGCGGAGAGGGCCAGAAGCAGGCAGCGAGGAGCATCAAGGGCAGGCCGGTATTGACGTCGGTGGCGGTCCCGGTGGGGATGCCACCAAGGTTCTCGACGAGCCAGATGACCGCGCCCAGAGATACGCCGAGCACCACGGAGAGCTTCGCCGTGCGATGGCCGAACACCGCCAGTGCCGTGACCAGGAAGAGGGATGCGAGCACGATGGAGATCTCGAGGCCGTGGTTCGCCGCCGGGACCGCGAGTGCCCCGTCGAAGGCCTTGAGCCAACTGGGCTCCCCAGACTCCATTGCGAGGATCGCTCCATGGACAGCGGATGGGGCGCGGTTGGCCCTCTCCAGCTCGAGCAGCGCGAGCCCGATCCACAGGATCGCCCATATCACCTTCGGGCACTTCGAACCGAGCGCTCCCCGCTCGGCGACGGACAGGCCAGCGACTGTGCCCCCGGATCGTCTCGGCCAGGCGAATAGGGCGATGAGGACGTAGAGGAGCGCCGCACCCGGCGCCCCGATGAGCGGCGACGCGTTGTCGAATATCCCCCCGGTCCCCTCCGCCAGCCACCACACCCCCACACCCCAGACCACTGACAATGCGAGCCCCGCCTCGAGCAGGGGACGGTAGAAGATGGCGACGGCGATCAGCACTTGGATCGTGGCGAAGACGCCGTTATAGAGGGCGATGTGATGGCTCATCAAATGTGCCGCCAACAGGACGGGGTGGGCGACGATCCATGGTGCACCGCTGGCGGCTGGTTCGATCGTGTTGGTCAGGAAGGCCTGGCTGAACATGTGCGGCTGGTATTGCAGCGCTGCGTCCACGAGCCAGAGGCCCCCCAACGCCAGCTGGAGCCGCCGGCGCGCGTTCCCCGCCCGCAGCGTTGTGGCAAGCAGAGCCTGGGGTGAGGAGGAACGGGACATCTACACGGAGTACGGTAACGACAGCGCCAGCGGATGGAGGCCAGAGCGACCGAACCCGGCGAATCGGCGGCTTCGGGCCAAGAGGTCAGCCCCCGCCGAGCTGGATGGCCTTGACCAGCAGGAGTAGGACGGCGACGATGAGGTAGGCGCGGAGGGACAAGACGCCGACGCGCAGCCCTGCGGACCATTTGACCGGTTTGAGCAGGGCGAGCGGCGGCATGCGCCAGGACATCTTCTCGTTGTCGGTCATCTGCCGCGGTGGGGCGGCCGCTTGATCTCCGGAGCGCCGGGCGATGATCCGAAGGGCGACCCCGACGGCGGCGCCGGCTGCCGCCATCGCCAAGGCGAGGTACACGAAGACTGCTGTGACGTTGATCTTGGGGAAGAGGGTTGTGGCCATCAGCGTCCCGGACAGGATCAGCAGGATGCCTACGATCACCGCGGCGAGAAGGTTGAGCCAGCGTGGGTTGACCCACGGCCCGAGCACCTCCCGGTCGTTGCAGAGGAGCAGGAGGAACACGCTTGCGGAGGGCAGGAGCAAGCCGGCGAGCGCTTGGACGCTGGTGGTGATGAGACCGAGCGGCGCGCCCGGGATGAGGACGATGCCGGCGGCGGCGGCGACCATGGCAACGTAGCTCAGGTAGAACTGCTTCGCTTCGGCGAAGCCCCGGTGCAGCGAGTGGCGGATGCCGAAAACATCGCCGAAGGCGTAGCTGGTCGAGAGCGTGACCGCGGCGGCGCCGACGATGCTGGCGTCGAAGAGCAGGATGGCGAAAAGGGCGCCCAGGCCGTGCCCGCGGCGGGCGAGCAGGTGCGCGACGCCGGCTGCATCGGTGAAGTTCCCGAACGCCGGGGTGCCCCGTGCCGCGTAATCGGCAGCGGCCATGATGCACGCCGCCCCGATCACTACTACTACCGACCCGATGACGGTGTCGGCGCGCTCGTAGCTGATGAAGCGCGGGGTGATGCGCTTGTCGACGATGTTGGACTGCTGGAAGAAAAGCTGCCACGGGGCGACGGTGGTACCCACGATGGCGATGATCAGCAACACTGCCGCCGAGGACGCTCCTCCGTGGATGCCGGGAACGACGAAGTCGTGGCCGATTGTCGTGTACCTGGGATGGGACAGGAAAAATATGGGCAGCTGGACCAGGCTGATCCCGATGAAGACGAACATCGCCCGCTCCCATCGCCGGAAGCTCCCGGAGGCCATGATCGCCACGAGCGCCACGGCCGCGGTCGGTACGGCTATGTAGCGTGAGATGCCGGCGTAGGAGGCCGCCAGGGATATGCCGATGAACTCCGTGACGATGGTTAGGAAGTTGAGGACGAAGAGATCACCGACGCTGAACCATCCCCAGCCTCTCCCGAACCGCTCGTTGATGAGCTTGGCGTGGCCGACACCGGTCACTGCACCGAGGCGGACCACCATCTCCTGGTTGACCACCAGCACCGGGATGAGCAGGATTAGCGTCCAGAGCAGGCTGGTGTGGTAGTTCTGACCGGCTTGCGCGTACGTCGACACGCCGCCGGCGTCGTTGTCGCCGACCATGACGATCAGACCGGGCCCGGCAATGGCGGCGAAGGTGAGCAGGCGCTGCTTCCACGTGTGCCGTTCGCCGATATCGCCGAGGGCGACCTTGCCGAAAGCGCCTTCGATGTCACCCAGGTGGGCGGAGTCGAGCACCGCCGACTCGGGGGCCTGCAGGGTGCGGTTGGGGTCGGCGGGGGGCTCGGCGCCTGCCTGTTGATAGGAGGCCCCGCGGCCGGTGCCGGGGCGTGATGAAGCGTCCGCTCCGGGAGCACCGACACCCGGGGCGGTGGGACGTTCCGTCATGGTTACCTCGGGGGATCGGTGCTGGCGGTGGGCGTTCTAGTAGTGGTCTCGGGGGTCCCCGGCTCTGGCCGGGCAGGGGGTTCTCGGCGCCGCCAGTCGTCGGGGATGGTCGCCTCGAGGATGTCGTCGACCGTGATCACCCCGAGGAGCTGGTCGTCGTCACCGACGACAGGGACGGTCATCAGGTTGTAGTCTGCGACGAGCAGGGTGACGTCGACGACATCGGTGGCGGCGGTGACCCGGACCGGGTCGGTGTCGATGACGTCGAGGAGGCGTGCGTCGGGTTCGGCTTGGAGTAGGACGATTACGCTAACCGTGCCTACCAGGCGATTGTCGCCGTCGACTGCGTGGACGGTCACCAACGCTTCCGGTTGGAGGTGCTCGGCGAGACGGACCCGACGGAGCGCCTCCTCGACGGTGGCATCAGCGGGTGCGGCGAGCACGTCCACACCCATGATGCCGCCAGCGCTGGTGGCGTTGAAGCCGAGGAGGGTCAGCACCTTGGCGCGTGTTCCCGCTGGGAGGAGGTCGAGCACCGCCTGCCGGCGCCCCTGCGGCAGCTCTGCGACGGCATCGGCGGCGTCATCGGCGCGCATGTGGGCGAGAACATCCGATACCTCGGCGTCGCTACGGTCGCCGAAGAGCCGGTTGGCTATGTCGGGGTCGAGCTCTTCGAAGACATCTGCCTCGAGCTCCGGGTCGGCGTGGACCGCGCCAAGGATCTCCTCTCCCTCGCTCCGCGAGGCATCCTCGATCAGATCGGCGATCTGAGCCGGCTTCAGCCGACCGACGCGGCCAAAGACCGCCCGGGCCCGGACACTCGGAGTGTGGCCCACCAGGGGCTCGAAGGCCTTCCAGTCCTTGCACGGGTGCCCGGCCGAACGGCGGATCAGGCCGCCGAGGCGTGCCGGCCGTCTGGTGTCCAGGCACGACAGCACCCACCCCTCGGCGGTCTGATGCAACTCGACGTCCCACGCCCGCACCAACTCGGCGTCGGCCACATCGATCAACCGGTGACCGAGGATGTCCTCGCGCAACAGGACCTCACCGTCGCGTCGACCGAAGCTGCGAAGGTCGACCTTGGCCTCTCCGAGCTTGACGCGCTCCTCGCCGAGATCCTGGATGCGGTCGACCGGGACGAACAGGCGTCTCCCTCCCACTTTCCCGACCAGGCCCGTCACCACGGGGTACTCGCCTCCCCTGAGTCGGACGATGACATCGTCGACCTTGGCTACCCCTTCGCCGCTCGGCGAAAGCAACTGCGACCCCAACAGCGCTGACAGATGCACGAACAGACTCTACTTGGCAGGTCGAGGGCGGCTCGCCTGGTGCAGGTCGAGTCGCGTACAAGCTACAGACTGGCGGCGTCAGCCATCTTCACCGAGATCGGGGTGGGCGGGCCCGAGGGAGCCGGGTTCGGCTGTAGCACGTCAAACCCGCATTGCCCAGAGGCATGCTTCTCGACCATGTTCGAGGCGCCCATGGAGTCACCGAAGTGGACGGCCGGCGAATCGCTGACGCACGACATGTTCCCGTCGATCTGATTGGTCAGCACCTCGTTGGCGTCGGGGTCACCCATCGTGTTGGAGGAGAAGGTCACGTTGCCCTGGACCTGATTACGGAGAGCACCGAAGTAGCAAGAAGTAATCCTGACGGCCACCAGATTCCCGCCGATCTTGTTGTTCTCGTAGTCGCTGAACACGGGTGAGTGGATCTGCGAGAAGATACCCGTGGTCGGTACCGCGCAGGAGAGGCCTCCGCCTCCACCGGCTTGGGTGACGTTGCCATTGATGCGGGTGGCGTGGACGATGGCGGCCAAGGCGTCGCTGGAGGTGAGGTTTCCCTGGATCGTGTTATTACCGGTGAGGGTGCCCCCGCTTTGCGCGGCGGGATCGTCGGAGCACGGGGCATAGTTTGGTTCGCATCCGAGGGCCAGGACAGCTCCGGAACTGACCCGGACGTTACCCTGCACGTCGAGGCTGGACGTGCCCACTCCCGTCACATCGTTGAGGGCGAACGTGGCGTTGAGCCCCGATCCGGGGGCGAGGATCAGGTTGCCGTCGATGTTCGTAGCGCCGCCGTTGACCAGGCAGACGCCTTTGATCATGACATTTCCCTCGAATTGGCCAGCCAATACCCCAGGGGCCGCCAGCGTGCCCGTGCAGGTGTTGGAGTGAGGCGGTGCCGGCACAGCCGCCGCCGTCCCCGTCCCTACTACCAGGCTGGGTAGCGCTAGGGCCGTCGCGGCCGCGATTCTTACACTTCTCATGATTTGTCCCCCCGTGTTTTGTCGCGTCTGTCCTGCGCTGGACCAAGACAGCAGCCCGGCATCGCCGGTTGCAATGGGACGATCAGGCCCACAAAGGCGCCCGGACTCCCATGCTCGGCCCCTCCTTCTTCTAACCCCTCGGCACTGGCCCGAACAAAGAAATCGGTCGGGTCAAGAACCGACGATAGAAGTGTTGTCCCGTCTTCAGGCCAAGTCAATAGATGACCCGACCGAAATAGCGCTGACATTGATTGACGATGCTCTGGGGGTCTCTCTCCGTAGGCTCGACGCCGCTGTCAGCGGTGACATTGGAGCATCAGAGAGAACTGCACCTATTCGGCTGACTCGACGAGCGGACCGCCTAGGATCTCTGGCCCTGACCTGGGCCGATCGCCTTCGACTGGCGGCATCGCACGGGCATCGGGCTGACTCCTCCAGCGACGCTCGCCGCCGTCACTTCGAGGTGGACCCAGTCGGGGATCTACAGGCTTGGCACGCCGTGACGGTGCGAATCGGGAGGAGCGGGTGACTGTCCTTCCTCGATGGCAACGTCGCGCGCGGCCAGGTCGGCGAGCGTTGTTGCTCCGAGCACTTGGCGCAGGGCGTCGGTGGCGGCTCGCCAGGTGTCGTGCAGGGGGCAGACGGCGTCCCAGCGACACGGTCCGTCGCCGAGCGCGCAACGCTCCGCTCGCAGCGGTCCCTCGCCGGCTTCGACCACCTCGACGAGGGAGATTTCTTCCGGGGGCCGGGATAACCGGTACCCGCCGTCCTTGCCGGCTTTGGAGCGGGCCAGGCCGGCTCGCACCAGGTCCGCCAGGATCTGGGAGGCGAAGGTTTGGGGCACCCCCATCTGAGCGACCACCTCACGGATCTTGCGACTTTCGTCGCTCGGCCACGCCCGGGCCAACGCCAACGCCGAACGGACGACGTAGTCACCCCGCTTGGACAACGTCATGTTCACAACCCGAAGTGTAGTACCTCACTTGACGTGAGAGAGGAAGAGTCTTACTGTAGGAGTTGACGTTTATTGATCTACTACATGTAGGCCCTCCAGGAAGGAGACTGAGCATGACCACAGTCGCCCCGCACGAACCGCCTTCCCCGCCTACGCCGAATCCTGGCTTGGACGAGCCGGTCGGAGTGGCTGTGCACCTCCGGCCGCTTCGACGAGATGGGGTTGAGGTCCGTTTCGAGGCGACCGACCCGCACGGTGGATGGGACCTGGCGCGCCGCCCTCGGGTGGCACGGCTGCTGCGCAGTCGCCGCCTGCAGTTCTTCCTGATCCTGCCGAATCAGCTCGTGTTCTGGCTGGTGATCTTCCTGGGCTTGGCGGGCACCGTGGTGCCGGGGCTCAACTTTGGTACGGCGATCACCTGGTACGTCTGGTTCTGCCTGGTGTTCGTGATGATGGTGGTCGTCGGTCGGGCGTGGTGCGCGATGTGCCCCTTCGGCGGTTTCGCCGAGTGGATCCAGCGGCGCAGCTTCTGGCAGCGCACCCAGCATGCGCTCGGGCTAGGGCGGAAGCTTCCCGAGCCCATTGCTCGTTACGGCCTGTTGGCCTCTGTCGGCACGTTCTTGTTGCTGACGTGGATCGAGGAGTTCTTCAATATCGCTGGGCCGGGCAATCCCAGGGACACGAGCTTCATGGTTCTTGGCATCGTCGCTTCGGCTCTGACGTTCTTCTTGGTGTTCGAGCGGCGCACTTTCTGCCGCTACCTCTGCCCGCTGACGGCCCTGATCGGCACGGTGGGCGCCATGGGCTCCGCCGCCGGGTTCCGCACCCGAGATCGGGAGGAGTGCCTCACCTGCGAGACCAAGGACTGCATGCGTGGTGGTGACAACGGGTACGGATGCCCGTGGTACACCTGGCCGGGCAGCGCCGACTCGAACCTGACGTGCGGGCTCTGTAGCGAGTGCTACAAGGCTTGCCCGTCGGGAAACGTCGGGTTCTTCGTGCAGCCGCCACTGACCTCGGTCATCTCGCCGAGACGCCGCCGAGGTGACGTGGCGTGGGCGGTCGCTGTCCTGTGGGGCCTTGTGGTGTTCCAGCAGATCAACTCGACGAACGTCTACGCCAGCCTCGACAGCTGGCTCAACCGGGTCACGCACTTCCCGCAGTACCCGAACCCCATCGGCTACGTCGGGACGATCGCCATCATCGCATTGGCCTTCGCGGGGATTGCCAAGGTGATGTCGTTGGGCTTCGGCCGTTCCGACCTGCCCCGATCGACGCCGAGGGGGACTCGCTCGTTCGTCGATGCCACGAGCCGGTTCCGGTCGTTCTTCCTGCCGTTGGCCTACGGGGCGATCCCCGTGGTCGGTGCCGACTACTTCGCCCGCCAGCTCCCCAAGTTCTTCAAGCATGCGTCGCGGATCGTGCCCTCGATCGGCGCCTGGTTCGGGCACGGCTCGACCCACTCGAGCTTGTACAACCTGCGGCTGTTATCCAACCCCCACATTGTGATCGTCCAGGTCGCTGTCGTGGCCGCGGGCACCCTCGGGTCGCTGTGGGCCACCTGGCGGATCGCGCGCCGGGAGATCATCCCGATTGCCACTCATCCCGCCGGGGCGCGCCTCGCCAGTCTTGCCGCCATGCTGGCCTGCGGGGCGACGGCCAGCGTCTTGTACCTGATCATGCACGCCGCATCGTGAGAAGGAGCCACCCGTGACCGAGACTCTCGACAGCAGCGTTGCGGGGCGCCCAGCCGCCGCGACAGCTCGGACCGCGGCAGCGCACATCACCGTCCTGGCCGACCGTTGCGCCGGTTGCCAAGAGTGTGTCGTGAGATGCCCGACAGGTGCGATCGACCTCGACCCGCAGACTTGGACCGTGGTGGCCGACGACTCCGCCTGCGTCGGGTGCCGCCAATGCGAGAGGACCTGCCCTTTTGCGGCCATCGTGGTCGACGGTCCTGTGCTGGTCGAGCCCCGGGCCTCGCTCGGGGTGCACCATCCACAGCTGCTGGCCCACGACCGCTCCGAGACCCGCCTGGGCATCTCCAACTGGGTGGAAGCGCTCAGGGAGGCCGCCCGATGCCTCGACTGCCCGGACCCGACCTGTGTGCGCGGGTGCCCCGCCCACAACGACGTCCCCGGTTTCATCCGGGCGATCCGCGCCGGGGACCTCGACGAGGCGCATCGCGTCCTGCGGCGCACGAGCGTCCTGCCCGACGTCTGCAGCCGGGTGTGCGACCAGGCGCTCCAATGCGAAGGGGCGTGCACCTGGTCGCTCGGCAACGCCACGCCGGTCGCGATCGGAGCGCTCGAGCGCTTCGTGTGCGACAACGCACCGGTGCCCCCGGTCGAACGCACCGGGACTGCCGGCGTAGGCATGAGCGTGGCCATCGTCGGCTCCGGGCCGGCCGGGATCGCCGCAGCGTCGGAACTGGCCAGTGCGGACGCGGCCGTCACCGTATTCGAGAGCGGAGACGAGCCCGGCGGCTTGCTGCGGTGGGGGATCCCTGACTTCACCCTGCCCGAGGCGGTCACGCGCCGCCCCTGGGAGGCCCTGCAGGCGGCCGGGGTGGATCTGCGCTGCGGCCAGGAAGTGGCCGCCGGCGAGCTGGAGGCTCTTGCCGGTCAGTTCGACGCTGTAGTGCTCGCCGCTGGGGCGTCCACGCCGTTGCGCCTGCCGATCGCCGGCGGTGACCTGGACGGCGTGTGGGATGCCACCCGGTTCCTCACCGAGGCGCACGCAGCCCTGGCCGCTGGGACCGACCTCCCCGCGCTGCAGCCCCGAAGGCCGCCAGCAGACGGCGGCCCCGGCGACCCAGCTGCCACGGTCCTCGTCCTCGGGGCGGGCAACACGGCCATGGACGTGGCCCGCAGCGCCCGCCGGCTCGGCGCTCGAGCTATCTGCGTGGACTGGATGGACAAGAAGTATGCCCCGGTCCGACCAGACGAGCTCGACGAAGCCGCCGCCGAAGGTGTCGAGGTCCGCTTCTCGACCACCGTGGCACGCCTCGAGGGGGTCGACGGCCACGTGACCTCGGCGCATCTGGCCCTGACCCGCCAGCGCAGCGCCCAGCAGCGCCCCGAGGTGCTGGCGGGCACCACGACAGCCGACGCCGTCGACCTGGTGGTAACAGCCATGGGGTACCGCATCGCCCCTGAGCTGGCAGAAGCCGCCCAGGGGACTCCGGTGGCGAAGACCACCGGCGAGATCCCCGACCGTCGCTGGCAAGCCAGCGGGATACTGGCTAATCCGTCGCCAGGCTTCGCCCGTCGCCAGCCGGTTGGCTGGCTCGCGCTTGGGCGCGAGCATGGCCGGGCTATCGCCGGTGCGGCCCGCCGGGATCGGATGTGGGTGGCGGGCGACGCTCTCGTCGGGCCGTCGACTGTCGTGGAAGCCATGGCTCAGGGCCGCCACGCCGCCCAAGCCATCCTCCGTCGCCAGCCCCGCCGACCCGGCAGGACGCAGCGCCCGACGGCCCGGGTGCTCATTGCCGTCGACACCGAAGCCGGCCCCACTGGCCGCGCCGTGAAGGTGCTCGCCGAGTGTCTGGCAGGTGACGGTGTCGAAGTCCGGACCTTGGCTCTTCATCAAGTAACGGCCAACCAGCTGTCATGGGCAGACGCGATGGTGGTGGCCGTGGCGTCGCGCTCGGGGGGGCGTCTCCGCCAAGATGCGTCCCCGGCCACCCGCTCGTGGCCGGCTGGACTGCCCGCTCTCGGTGCCATGCCCGTCGGTCTGCTCTGCACCTACGGGGTATCGCGGGGACGCGCCCTCGCCCGCCTACGACGTGAGATCGAGCACCACGGCGGCCAGGTAGTGACCGAAAATGCGATTCCCCGCCGGCTGGCGCCGTCACAGCGCGACACGGCACTGCGCTCCGTCGCTCAGGCCATCGTTTCGAGGTGCGTGCGCGCGCCGGTCGTGTCTGGGCCGCGTGGCGCCTAGCCTCGACTAGTGGTGGGGGTGGTGCTGGCGTTCGGAGAGGCGGGCGGCGTAGGCGGCTGCCTCGCTGCGACGGGCCATGCCGAGTTTGGCGAGCAGGCGGGACACGTAATTCTTGACGGTTTTTTCCGCGAGGTACATTTCACTGGCAATCTGGCGATTGGTCTTGCCCTCGCTGATCAGCTGCAGGATGCGCCGTTCTTGGGGGGTGAGCTCGGCAAGAGCATCGGTTGCTGGGGGGTGGCGGAGACGGTCGATGACCCGGGCGGTCACGGCGGGGTCGAGGAGGCTTTCGCCAGCACCTAGCCGGCGGATGGCGCCGACGAGGTCGTTGCCGTGCACCTGTTTGAGGAGGTAGCCGGCGGCGCCGGCCATGATCGACGCGAACAGTGCTTCGTCGTCGGCGAAGCTGGTGAGCATCACGCATGCCACGTCAGGGTGTGCGGAGCCGATATCGCGGCACACCTCGATACCGGTGGCGCCCTGGGGGTCGTCGCCGAGGCGGATGTCGAGGAGGGCGACGTCGGGCCGGGTGGCGGGGATGCGGGCTAGCGCTTCGGCGGCGGTGGCGGCTTCGCCGACGACTTCGAGGTCGTCCTCGCTGCTGAGAAGGTCGCGGATGCCGCGCCGTACGAGCTCGTGGTCGTCGAGGAGGAATACCCGTACCGGCATGGCGGTCATCGTGCCCCATCCGGGTGGCTTTCGGCGACTTGAACAGCGGCGCCGTCGACGCCGACGGCGTCCCTCGCCGGGTGGTGCAGGCAGCGAGGCCCGGACGGGCGCCTGTCGGCCCGGCACGCTGGATGGGCGCGGATCAGCGCGCGGGTGCCGGGCGAGTCCGTCCGGTCGGCATGGCGGAGGGCGAGCAGCAGGCGGTGGGGAGCGCGTCGCGCACGGAGCGGCGCAACGCTGCGGCTTCTCTCGTGGGACCAACGAGATACTTGTTCGTCGCCCATCACGGCTACCCGCAGGTTTAAGCAGAGGGGGAGTCAGCGCCTGCTGGTCAATGGTCCTCAACTGGGGTGTGGGAGGCGTGGACGCACGGCCGGTGCCTGAGGGTCTTTCGGCCCTGACGCAGCTGGCGTTATGGGCGTAAGGATGATCGGTGTAACCCGTGAAAAAAGGCCGGTGCCATGATGGCAGCACGAAGCGTGGTCTACGAGTTTGGCGGGCACAGAGGGCGGGGCGCCGCAGGGCGGGCCCCGTGGAGGCCGGCTAACCGGTGCTCTTCGACGGTGTTCCCGATGAACTACCGCTTCGAGGGCGACACGCGGCTGTTCCGCGCGGCCCCGGGACCCCGAGCTGACGGGCTCGGATTGCGCCTGGATGGCCTTCGAGGTCGACGAGGCGGCTCCCGACGGGCACAGGTGCGGAATGTGATGGTACGAGGCGCTAGCAACGAGATCACCGCACGGGCCTGGACCCCTGCGCCGCCCTCGACTTGGCGGAGAAGGCGGTCGGTGATGATGTGCTATCGGGGTTCGGGTGCCGTGGCGGGGATGGCTGCTCATGAGCGTCAGCATGGCGGCGTACTGGGGCGGCCCCATTTCGGTGGCCCATGAAGTCGATGTTGACGTGCGAACGGAGTCGATGATGTGCAGCTACTGCGGATGTGAGGCCAAGTCGGTGATCCGAGCGTTGATGGAAGATCACGCCCGCATCGCGGCCCCGGGGGCCCGGATCACCGACGCCCCCGACTGCCCGCATTTCGCCTTGGCCGAAGAGCTCGTCAGTGAACTCGCCGGCTTCCTCGACCACCACGGCCGTCAGGAGGAGGAAGCCGACGTGTTGGTCCGGCTGAGCGACGCCGAGGTGCTCGACGAGATGGACCGTCTGGTGGCGGAGCATCGCTGGCTATCCGGCGGTCTGTCCCGCTCCGACATCGTCGAGCACCCCGCCGAGTTGCGTCGAGTCCTCGTCGAGTTGCACCGCCGCGAGTTGAGTCCACAGGCGTGGTGTACGGGATGACCCGGTGAGGGGCTAGGTCCACCTCGCGACGACCACCCCGTAAATCTTCAGGGGAGGCTGACCCGGGTCCTCAAAGCCTCCCAGGCCGTGGTCGCCAAGCCGGCGTGTCAACACGGGTCTTTCGGCCCCCCAGTTTGGGTCGTTTGCCTGTGACGGACCGCGTCTGCGCAGATGAGACTGGTTTCCGTTGATGAGCACTTCCGCTCAGGGCGAGCCGGGACTGAGGGTGCACGTCGCGTAGAGAGGAGACGGCAATGCGAAGCGAGCTGGTCGGTGCCAGTCTGTGGGAGGAACAGCTCTACGAGCATCTGGTGTCGCACGCGCAAGAGGAACAGCACCTGCTCGGGCCCTATCGCGAGGCTGCAACTGCTTCCGGGTCCGCCGCGTTTCGTTACCTAGTGTCGCTCATCGTCGAGGACGAGGAACGCCATCACCGGCTTTTTGCCGAGTTGGCTGAGTCGCTTCGGATCGACGCCGAGTTTCGACCCGAGCAGCCCCGCGTCCCTCACCTGGATCTCGCCGGTCCTGATCGCGACGACATCGTCCAGTTGACCAGCCGCTTTTTGGAGCAAGAGCGACAAGACGCCAGGCAGCTCAAACACCTGAAGAAGGAGCTGGCCGACGTAAAGGACACCACGCTTTGGTCCCTGCTCGTCGAGCTAATGGAGGCCGATACGGCCAAGCACATCAGCATCTTGAAGTTCATCGAGCACCACGACCGTCGGTAGGTCACCCGCCTGGCGAGCGGGCGGTCCCGATCCAAGAAGCGCCGCCGCCGGAGCACCGGCACGGCGACGTGCACTTGGGGTCATGGCTCATGATCGCGAGCGTTCGTGGCCTGCCGGCGCCGCCCCCTCGAGCGGGGGTGCCAAGGGCCGAGGGTCCCCTCCTGTCGGGCGATGAGGCCGTACTTCAACCTCTGCGGGCCGGCTAGGGCCGCGGTCACCGTCGGCCGTTGGCTCGCCCGCACCACTTTCCTCTCGCCGACTTGGACCGGCCCTTCCGATCTGCTCGAGGCGATCAACGGGACCAATGGCAGGCAGGGAGGGGACTGTGGGCCCTATGCGGTGGCGGAAGAAGCAGAGGAGGCTGGCCTGGCGTAGCGACCCGCCCCTTGGGGGCGAGCCCGTGGACGGAGAGGAGATCGTCATGGCAGGCGCGTCGGATGCTCCTGGGAGGCCTAGGCGCTGGTCGTGGTGGGGCCGGGCCCCCCTGGGTTGGCTTTCAGGCCGGGGATGGCGCAGGGGCGGCCGCAAGTTGGTTGCCGAAGCCGATGCCGTGCTGCGGGGCGACGCGTACAAGGTGGTCGCCGACGCCGCGCCTGGGTGGATCGCGC
>JAKBAM010000059.1:0-1953 GCA_021809105.1 Actinomycetes bacterium | reverse complement strand
AACCGGCACCGACGGAGTGGTGGCTGCCGGCAGAGACGACCGAGACTGATGACGAAGGAGTGCATCATGGCTGAACAATGCGTCTCAGCTCGCAGGCCGTCTGAGCCCACGAGCCCGAGGCGTGACCGGCGGCCGCCGTTTCACAGCCCAGTAGGCCGGAGACCGCCTGGGAGGGCCCGCGGTCCGAGTTGCGGGACCGACCATCGCCGATGCCTTCGAGGAGCAGCATGACCGGCGACGAAGCCGTCGCAGCGCCGCGACATAGATGGTGACCGCAACCCCCGGCGCCGGCAGGGGAAGGCCGCTGCCGGTATGCGACTTCGGGGAAGAAGTTCCTCCAGGACCTCTCGCCTGTGTCATCCCGATCGTTCGTGGACGGTAGCGCCGGAGGGGCAGCCACCAAGCGCACCTCTCCGCCGGTAATGCCTCGGGGTGTCGCCTCAGTTGAGCGGCACCCTCCACTCCACTCGCGTGCCTCCCTCCTGGCGTGCAGCCAGGATGAAGGACCCGCCGAGTGCCTCGGCTCGTTCCGCCATGTTCGCCAGTCCCTTTCCTGTCCCTGGGCCGGCGCTGCTCGGCCCGGCCCCGTCGTCGACCACCTTGAGGTGCAGTGCTTCGGCGGACGCGCTGAGGGCGACCTCGGCGCAGCCGGCCTGGGCGTGGCGGGCCACATTGGACAGTGCCTCGCGCAAGGTGGCCAGTGCGTCGTGGGCGACGCGGCGCGGTACCAGGTCGATCGGCCCGTCGAAACGTACACCGGGGTCGAATCCCAAACTGCGACCCGCTTCTGCGCAGAGCTCGAGGACTTGGGCGCGCAGGCCGCCTTGGGCCGTGGGGGGCGGTTCCAGGGCGAAGATGGTGGTGCGGATCTGGCGGATGGTCTCGTCGAGGTCCCCGACCGCGGTCTGCAGGCGGTCGGTCAGGTGGGGGTCGCGGGTCACGCCGCTGGCCGCCTGTAACGACAGGGCGACGGCGAAGACCCGTTGGATGACGGTGTCGTGCAGGTCCCGGGCGATTCTTTCCCGGTCCTCGGTGAGGGTCAGCTGCCGCACCCGTGCGTGTAGGCGGGCGTTGTCGATGGCGATCCCGGCCGCCGACGCCAGCGCCGACACGAGTTGCTCGTCTTCGACCGAGAACTCGCCCCCGCCATCCTTTTCGGTCAGGTATAGGTTGCCGTAGACTTGGCCCCGCACCCGCACCGGCACGCCGAGGAACGAATGCATCGAGGGGTGCCCTTCGGGGAAACCGGCCGACGCCGGGTGCGTCGTCAGGTCGGCCAGGCGGATGGGTCGAGGGTCGGCGATGAGCAGTCCGAGGATCCCCCGGCCTTCGGGGAGGTGCCCGATCTTCGCCACGGCAGGCGGGTTGATTCCGACGTGGACGAACTCCGACAGGCCTTTGCCTGATGGGTCCACCACTCCGAGGGCGCCGTAGCGGGCGCCGACGAGCTCGGCGGCTGAGCCGACGATGCGCCGAAGCAGGCTCACCAGGTCCAAGTCGGACTCTATGACGAGCACCGCGTCCAGCAGCGCCTGCAGCTTGGCGGGGTCCGACAGGCGGTGGTAGGGCACGCCGACCATCCTGTCACCCGCCTTCTCCCTCCCTCGGTTCCGCCGCCCGCCCGTTCGGGCAGGACTCACCGCCGGGCGAGGCGCCGACCCGAAAGGCGGTCGGTCGGGAGACGGATCAGATGCACGGCGTGGCGTCCGGCCCAGGGGTGCAGGTCCAAGCGGCGTGCCGCCAACCAGTCAGGGTCGCGTTCGGTGACCTCTCGGGCCACCCCGACGGCCAGGACGCTCCAACCGGACCGGGTGGCCGGGTCTACGTCGTCGACTTCGAAGGCGATCACGTTCTCATGCGCCACGGCCAACGACTTCGAGCCGGTCGCAGTGGCGAATACGACGTGCTCGTCCAGCATGCGGTAAGTGACGGGCAGGATTGCTGGTAGGGCGT
>JAKBAM010000112.1 GCA_021809105.1 Actinomycetes bacterium | reverse complement strand
CGGGTGCGGCCGACGGCCGCCACGGTGGCGAGGGTAGATATTGGGAGCTCTGTGTCGACTCGGGCCAGGGCGGCCAGCAAGCGCCCGGTGGCGCCCGGGATCACTGCCTCCACGGGCCGCTGGAAATTCATATGTTCACTATATCGAACGTTGATGGCTCATTTACTGACTTGGTTGTTTGGACTGGCGAAAGAACCGTTCGTCCAGGCGGGCGGCTGCGTCGCGGTCCGCGTCATGGACGGCTTGGGCGTAGACCGCGAGGGTTAGGCGCGGGTCAGCGTGTCCGCGGTGCGTCTGGACCGTCTTTAGATCGACCCCGGCAAGTACCAACTGCGTTGCATTCGTCCTCGCAGGTCGTGGAAGCCGGCTTCAGGAACGCCGGCTGCTTCCAAGGCTGGTAGCCAGACCCGTCGCCGCCAGTTCGAATAGTCGATCGGCTGGCCGTCCGGAGAGGTGAACACGAGGCGGTGCCTGTCTGCGCCGGTCAGACCGGCCGTTCGGAGATGCGAGGCCAATGCACCGACCAGCGCGGCGGGTAACGACACCGATCGACGGCCGGCACTCGACTTGGGTGGGCCCGCCGGCCCGCGCGCCGGGCGCTGTTCAGACACTCGCAGGGAGCCCTTGAGCAGGTCGAGGTCGCCCCACTCGAAGGCCCACTACCTCTCCCCAGCGCAATCCGAGTGCCGCTCCGCACCAGACCATCGGGGCGTAGCGGACGCCGACCGCGTTCGCGATTGCCTCGACATCCTCACGGGTCAGCTGCAGGCGGTTCCCTGGAGGGATGGGCGGCAACTTGATCCGCCGACAGGGTGACCGGACCAGCCGGTCGGAATCGACTGCGTAGGTGAAAATAGCCCGGATAACGGCGTAGTCCCTCCTTACCGTTCTCGCTGCTCTGGACCCGGCCCAGTCGTCGGCCAGGCGCTGGATGTCCCGTTCCCTGACGGCGCGCGCACGCACCAATAATGGATGGGCAATAGGTCCCGAGTCGCCCTCGGCCCCGGCAGAGCCCGTCAGGACTCCCCTCGTGGTGCCCGGCCAATCAGCTCCACCAGAGCCCCTGGACGGAGACCACGCGGTTGCCAACGTCGCTGCCATCCTCAGCGATGCCGCCGTCGATCCAGCGAAGGATGAGGGCCGACGTGGTGACATGGCGCTCCTCGGCGATCTCACGTACGCGGTCGAGCACCGCCACCGGCAAGCCGTACAGCGAAGGTCGTCGTCCGTTCGGTAGCACCCGGTTCGGCGCTTGCGGCAGCAGTCGCCTTCTCCAACACCTTCGCGGTGTCGGTGCGGTCGTAGTGCTCCGCCAGGCGCTCCAACTGGGTTTTGGTAGTCAATGTTGACCACCTCTTCGACCTCGGCTGCCCTGACGCCATGCTTGGCGATGTGCGCCTCGCTTCTTCTCGCTCCAGGCCAACTCTCGCCACACCGAGTCAAATTAGTGGCGTATTGCACCATGCAACTCTGCCGCCAGCCATCAGTACCGCAAGACCAACCGTTCCTAGACATTGAGCAGGAGTGAGTCCTGCTCAACGGGAGACCCCGAACGGTCTTGGGCGTCCTGGGAGACTTCCGCGGCTGAGATAGGCATTGTGGTCTTACTGCCGTCGCTTCTCGATCGCCTCGTGCCTCGTCTCGGCTTGGTCTGCCTGCTTGTTGCGGGCTCGTCCAGACCGGCGGGCGTCGCCGGTATGGGCCCTCCTTCGGAGGCACTCGCGGTGGCTCGTTCCCCATCCACTGGTGGAGTCCGAGCGCTCGTGCCCCGTCTGCGGAGTCGCTGTCCGAGCCCGCGCCTGCCGATCGCGACCGATGCTGCGTGGTGAGCGGTCAGGGACTGCTGCGGGTATTGCGCTCGAAGTGGTGCGAGCCAGTGCTGCGCCCCCCACTTCGAGGTGTAGGCGGGGTCGACGGCGATGACCGCGACCCCGGCGTTGTAGGCCATCTGGGTGAGCCGGTCACGTAGCTTCGCTGTCGGCAGCCCCGAGATGTGCCGGCGGAATTTCTTTCCTCTCTTGCCCCTCGATGGGCGGTTGCCGACCTGTTCGCGTCCCTCGACGCGCGCTGCGGCGAAGTCGAGGTTCTCGATGACCACTGCCCCGGCGTGGTTGGCGGCGCCGATCGCGAGCACCTGGGAGATCGCGTCCCTGATGAGCCCGTCTCGATGCGACGCCTCCAGCCCGTCGACGGCGAGGGGGATCGTGGTCGGGGCGCCTATCGGGTTGGCGAAGCAGTCGAGGACCGCCACAGCGAGGTGCCCGACGTTGACATCGACAGCGACGACCGGCCCTTGGCGCAGCTGGTCGAGAGAGGCGATCGGGGAGTTGGCGGTCTTCCACGACGCGTCGAGGTACCAGCGACGCTTGGACGCGTGGTAGCAGATATCGTAGCGGACAGCCCCTCCGGTCGCTTGAGCGGCGACCTCGTCCCCACGATGAGGCCACGAGACCGGACAGCCGAGCCGGTAGCGGCCGTGCGGGCGGTTGGCGAGAGCGGCGAGCGGAGCCGGGAGCTTGATCTCGGCCCAGTGCTCGCTCGGATGCCAGCGGATGGTCTCGTTGCCCCACTCCTTGTCGGCCTCGCCATCCGCGGTGACGAAGAAGCGGGCCGCCTCCCACTCGTCGCTCCACTCATCGACGCTCCGACCTACGGCTTCGAGGTTGTGGCGGTTCCTCGCCAGGCGCTTGCCGCCCCGGCAGATCGAGTAAGCACCGCTCGACAACTGGGCCTCTACGTCAGCCAGCCGGGCGGCGAGCACCTGGGCTCGTCGCTGCTTCTCCCAGCGCTCCCCGGCGCTCGCGTAACCGTAGCAGCGTCCCTTCTTTTCGCCTGGGGAGACCTTGACCCTGGCGGTGATCGTCTTGACCCGGGCCTGCAGCGAGTCCCGCTCGGCGACCAGGTTGCGCTTCGCCAGGCCGTAGGAGTCCTCGCTGCTCCGGGTGATCGCCCCTGCCCAGCGCGACGAGGACTCGGCGGTGAGCTCCCGCTTACGCTCCCTGCGTGACACGGCTTTCGCCTCGGCGTCGAGGTTGCCTTCGGCCACCCGCCGGGCGAGATCAGCCGACGCCAGAGCGCCGAGGTGGGCGCCGAGGGCTTCGAGGACCGCCCGGTCGGCGT
>JAKBAM010000111.1 GCA_021809105.1 Actinomycetes bacterium | reverse complement strand
CCGTGCGGCACGTCCCCGCAGGTGCCGATCGACGACCGCAAGGCGTACCCCTACTACGCCCGGGCCGTCGAGCTCGGCCTGCCGGTGCTCGTCAACGCCGGTATTCCCGGGCCCCGTGTGCCGTCCGACGCCCAGCGCGTCGAGCGGATAGAGCAGGTGCTCTACGACTTCCCGGAGCTGGTGTTCGTCACCCGCCACGGCTGCGAGCCGTGGGTAGACCACATCGTCAAACTGATGGTCAAATGGCCGAACCTGCACTACTCGACGACTGCGTTCGCACCGCGCTACTACCCGCAGGCGATCATCGACTATGCCAACACGAGAGGCGCTGACCGCGTCCTCTACGGCGGCTACTACCCGATGGGACTCTCCCTGGAGAGGATCACGAGCGAGCTGCGCGCGCTTCCCTTGAGGTCAGATGTGTGGCCAAAGTTCCTCCGCACCAACGCCGAGCGCATCCTCGGCCTCGATCCCGCCGCCGGCTCCTGAGACGGTCCGCCTTCCCCCGTGCCCACAACAGCCCGCACCACCCTGTCACCGATCACCGAGGACGACGCGACTATCGCCGCAGCGCTCGAAGACGTCAGCGTCCCTGCGCTCGTTGCCGCAGTGACCTCGATCACCGGCGACCCGGCCTTGCTGCGCGGCACGGTCCGGCCACGCACCTTCGTCCCCAACGACTTCCAGGGAGGGCTCGAGGAAGGCGAGCTGGCTCAGCTCCGGGCGCAGGCGCTCGCTCGCCTTGCGCACTACCGCGACTCCGGCTGCCCGCCGCCGCCCCCGATGGATCCGGCGCTGCTCCGCGAGATCATGTCCTGGATGGTCGCCGAAGCCGTCAACGAAGAGTACGTACCGATGTTCGTGGAGGAGGTCAACCTCGACGGTGACGACTCCCGCCGGATCGACCTCGACGACATCCCCGCCGACCAGCGCCAGTCCTTGTCGGTGCTGGTCATCGGGTGCGGCCAGTCGGGACTACTGGCCGGGGTTCGGCTGAAGCAAGCCGGCATCCCTTTTACGATCGTCGACAAGAACCCCGGGGTCGGCGGTACTTGGCTGGACAACACCTACCCGGGCTGCCGGGTAGATGTCGGCAACCACTTCTACTGCTACTCCTTCGAGCCGGAAACCGCGTTCAGCGAGTACTTCTCCCGCCAGCCCGAGCTGCTCGCCTACTTCCAGCGGGTCATGGACCGATGGGGTGTCGGCCCCCACGTCCAGTGGAGCACCGAGGTGCGATCCATGCGGTGGGACGATGAAGCCGCCCATTGGAAGGTCGCCCTGCAAGGCGCCGATGGCATTGAGCACGCGGTGGCTGCCAACGTGGTCATATCGGCAGTGGGTCAGCTCAACCGGCCTTCGACTCCCGACATCCCGGGCCTCGAATCCTTCGGCGGTCCGGTGTTCCACACTGCGAGGTGGGACCACTCCATCGACCTGTCAGGGAAACGGGTGGCGATGATCGGCGCCGGGGCCAGCGGCGTCCAGGCCGGCCCCTTCATCGCCGAGACAGCCGAGCGCTTGGTGATCTTCCAGCGAAGTGCCCAGTGGATGAACCCCAACCTGCGGTACCGCGAGGCGGTCGGCGCCGGCGTGGCATGGGCGATGGCTCACATCCCGAGCTACGCGGCGTGGTTCCGGTTCATGCTGCTGTACCAGGCCAGCGACAAGGCGCTGGCGCTGATCAAGATCGACCCGGAGTGGGACGGCCTGCCCGACTCGGCCAACGCCCTCAGCGATGCGCGGAGACGGATACTCGTCGACTGGATCACCCAGCACGTCGGAGACGACGAAGCCCTGCTGGCCAAGGTCATCCCGACGTACCCGCCGATGGGCAAGCGCATGCTGCAGGATGACGGCAGCTGGCTACGTTGCCTCCGGCAAGACAACGTAGAGCTCGTCCGCGACGCCATCGTGAGGATCGAACCGGGCGCCATCGTGACCGCCGACGCACGCTTCGAGGCCGACGTTATCGTGATGGCGACCGGATTCACCGCGAACGAGTTCCTCAGTCCGATGGAAGTCGTGGGCCGCAACGGGCGTGACCTCCGGGCGCACTGGGGATCGGCGCCAGCCGCCCACCTCGGGATCACCGTCCCCGACTTTCCCAACCTGTTCCTGATGTACGGACCGGGCACCAACCTCGCCCATGCCGGCAGCATCATCTTCCACTCCGAGTGCCAGATGCAGTTCATAGGCACCATGCTCCGATCCATGCTGGTCGGCGAGCACCGAGTCGTCGAGGTGAAACAGCGAGCCCACGACGCCTACGTGGAGCGGCTTCAGGCGGAGCTGGCGCAGACCGTGTGGGCCCACCCGTCGGTCGCCCACTCCTGGTACAAGGGCCCCGACGGCCGGGTCCACGTCCTCAGCCCGTGGCGCCTGGTGGACTACTGGCGCATGACCAAGCACCCCGAGCTTGACGCCTACAGCTTCTCCTGATCCGTCGATGTCGCTACCCGAGTCCCAGCTCGACCCCGACGCGGCAGCGCTCGTAAGCCAGATGGCCGGACTCGGCACCCTCCGCGACCGCGGCGTGGACGGCGCGCGGGAATACCTCGAAGGCGTAGCCGATCGACTGCCCCCACCCCCCGCAGTTCGCGAGGTGACAGACCACACGATCGACTCGACCGGGGGACGTTTCGCCCTCAGGGTTTACCGGCCGAGCGCGAAAGCCGATCTGCCCGCCGTGGTCTACCTCCACGGGGGCGGGTGGGTGATCGGCAGCCTGGCGACGTCCGATCCTTTCTGCCGGAGACTTGCCACTGCGGCTGGTTGTGTGGTCGCATCGGTCGACTACCGCCTAGCGCCGGAGCACCCGTTCCCCGCCGCGGTCCACGACGCAGACGCCGCACTTGCGTGGACATTCGACCACGCCCCCTCATTGGGCATCGATCCCAGCCGTGTCACCATCGTCGGGGACAGCGCAGGGGGCAACCTGGCAGCCGTGGCGGCTCGTCGCGCTCGGGATGCGCGGACTTCGCTGCCCGCCCGGCAGGTGCTGGCTTACCCGGTCATCGACAGCCGGCTCGACCGCTCCTCCTACTCCCGCCACGGCGAGTCCTGGCCGCTGACCACCGCCGACATGGCATGGTTCTGGGACCTCTACCAACCCGACCCGGGAGCGAGAGACCACCCCGACACCTCCCCCCTCCACGGCGACCTCGCCGG
>JAKBAM010000110.1 GCA_021809105.1 Actinomycetes bacterium | reverse complement strand
CGCCGAACGCGATCTCTACCGGCCGCTGTGGAGCGCTCGGATCGTCGCCGAGGCCACCGATGCCATCGTCGACATCCATCCCGAGATCCCACCCGAGCGAGTCCGGGCCCGGTTCGCTGCCATGGACGATGCCTTCGAGGACGCCTGCGTCGAGGGATGGGAGACTTTGGAGCACACCGTGACACTCCCCGACGTTGACGACCGCCATGTCGTCGCCGCCGCTCTCGGCGGCCGGGCTGATGCCGTCGTCACGGCAAACGTCGGCGACTATCCCACGCGGGTGCTCGGGCCGCTCGACATCGAGGTCGTCCACCCCGACGACTTCCTGCTCGACCAGCTCGACCTCGCCCCGAGGATCGTGCTTGACGTCCTCCGAGAGCAAGCGGCCCACACTCGCCAACCTGCCCTCACGCCCGTCGACCTCATCGCTCGACTCGCCCGCTGCGGCGTGCCCGGCTTCGCCGACGAAGTCGGCCGCCTGATCTGACATGGCAGTCACCACCGATAACGGCGACATGCGCTGTGGGTCGTCGCTGCACTGCAGCCGGCGTCAACTTCCATCTTCGGTAGGCGTGCCCGTTCGGCGCGCACACGGCGACGGCGCAGGTCGGGCGGCTCCTTGCCTACGTCGAACCCTGCAGTCGTCGTCAAAGACCGGGCAGCCCGCCAGTGAGCCCCGAGGCCACTGCCACATGATCAACCTGGGCCGGCACCCATATCGCCCAGCGGCTTCCAGCGGTCGCCGGCGTCGCTCGGGAGCTGGCTGGCTTTTCCATGGGCATACCGGGAGGGGCTGAGCATGGATGACAGGGCGGCAGACGTGGGCTGCGAGGGGCGGACAGCGCCGGGGGGCGCATCACCTTCCGGCGGGGACGTCGATCTTGTGGTCGCCGCATGCCGCGAGCAGTTGCGCCCACTCGACAGCTGGACGACACCAGGCGGCTACCCCGACAGCCTCGGCATGGCGATGCTCGACGCGATCTGGGCGATGGGTGCCCGATACGCGATCACTCTCGGCGTGCTCGCCCGCTACGTGGGCTCCCGGAGGGCTCAGCGCGCCGATGCCGGCCGCCTGAGGCACCCGGACGGCCTCGCCCTGGCCGCCGTCGATCCCGTCACGGGCCCACATGCCGCCATGGCGGCACGAGGTCTGCAATCCCTGGTGGCAGAAGTCGCAGGTCCCGTCAGACCACACGAACGGAGCGACGACCAGGTCCCCCGACTTGAACCCCTCCAGGCCGGCACCGGTGTCTTCGACGAGACCGAGAAACTCGTGTCCGATGCGCGCTCCGATCTCGGAGGCGGGCATGGACCGGTAGGGCCAAAGGTCGCTGCCGCAGATACAGGCGCTCACCACCCGGACCAGCGCGTCGGTCGGTTCGAGGATCTTGGGGTCGGGGACGGTTTCGACGCGGACGTCGCCGGCGCCGTGAATGATGGTTGCTCGCATAGACGAAATTCCTTTCGGGTGGGGTGACGCGCCGGGTCAGACCCCTCAAGGGGGTGGTACTACCCAGCGGGTTCGGGGCGGGTTAGGGGTTGGAGGCGCCGGGACGGGCCGGGGCTTCGGAGTTCTGTTCTTGATGGAGGGTCGCGGCCCAGCTGGCCAGCAGGTCCAACGCTTCCTGGGACCGGCTACCCGGCTCCGCGGTGTAGACCAGCATGGTGAGGTCTTCGCCGGGGAGCTCCATCGCCTCGAAGCTCAGGTCCAGGTCTCCGACGACGGGATGGCGCAGCTGTTTGCGGCCGGTCCGGTGGAAGCGGACGTTGTGCGCCGCCCACCGCTGCCGGAACGTCTCGCTGCGAGTCGACAGCTCCCCGATCAAATCCGACAGTGCCTTGTCGTAGGGGTTCCGGCCCGCCTCAGATCGCAGCATCGCCACGATGTCATCAGCGGCTCGTTCCCAGTCCACAAAGAACTCCTGCGACCGGGGGTTCAAGAACACATAGCGAGCATTGTTCGGGGGGCTGATCGGGTCGGTCGACATCTCCAAGTACAAGGCGTAACCCAGGCGGTTCGCGGCCAGGAGGTCGTGGCGGGCGTTGCGCACCCAAGCCGGCGCCGCGACCGCATCCAAGATGCGCTGCACGCTCGGCCATACCCGCTGGGTGCCGCCCCGACGACGGCTCGCCGTCGGGGTGGCGTTGGCCGCCCGGGCCAGGTCGAACAAATGCGTGCGCTCCGCCTCGTCCAGCTGCAACGCCCGGGCAAGGGCGTCGAGGACCTGCTCGGACGCGCCGCGCAGGTTGCCGCGCTCGAGGCGGACGTAGTAGTCCACGCTCACCCCGGCCAGCAGGGCGACTTCCTCCCGGCGCAGACCCTTCACCCGGCGGTGGCCGCCGTAGGTGGGCAGACCGGCCCGCTCGGGCGTGACCTGAGCCCGGCGGGAAGCCAGGAACTCTTTGATCTCGCTGCGGCCGTCCATGAATCCACCCTACGGGCGCACCCGGCCACGAGGGAGGGGCTGTCATTACCTCCCTCGTCAGGGCCTCTCGCCCACTCCGTAGCGCGCATTCGCCACCGACCGGTGGCCCCGCCGAGCGCGGCCCCTACGGACGTCGCCGGAGGCGGGGAGAACGACCATCCCGAGCACCACGCGAGCGCCGATCGCCGCCCAGCAGCACGATCAGCGGCCCCGAGGTGGGCGCGACTCCGAGCACCGTTGATCAGGGCAGCTGCATGGCGCTGCACAGGGCATGCCCTACGCAGCCCGCCGTTGCCGCCTGCCTCAGGGCGCGAAACCGCAGCGTGCCGCCCCGCCCGTGCCCTGGCGCGCCGCCTTTTTGCCCTATGCAGGAGTTGAGTAGGACCCCACAAACTCGCCCCATAAACGGCAGACCGCCGACCCAAACATGCTGGTCAGCGGCCTGTGCATATGCAAAGAGGCACGAAAATCACGTCTACTTGGTGGCGGGGGTCCACGACCATCGTGCGTCTATCGGGTTCAGATCCGACGATCTTCCCGGTCGCAGCGTTGCGCACGAACGTGCATAGAGCAGCCGCCCTGCTCAATCACGGCCCACAAGGCCTGCTGGCTCCGAGAAACTGGCCTCGATCCTGTCGAGGAGGCCGGTGTCCGCGAGTTCTCGGTCGACCCGCTCTACGCGGAGCGCTGGAAGACTGCCCGTTCGAGGCGCGTGAGTCGCTCTGCCACGCTGGGACCACTCTCTTCGGCCTCGCAACGGAGCCGATCGAGCGCCCAGAGGCGGATGAGCGTGGA
>JAKBAM010000109.1 GCA_021809105.1 Actinomycetes bacterium | reverse complement strand
AACCGCCACAACCCGACCAGCGCCCAGCCGGGCAGTTCCGAAGCCGCCCTCCACGCGGCAGCGATCGCTGTCACCGCCCACCGGCCCGGGCCCCTCGGCGGTCTCAACGTCTCTTCGCCCAGCTCGATGGGTTTGTCAAGCTGATTTGGCCCCACCGTGACGATTTGAAGTGGCCCCACCTGGGGGCATGATGGATCGTCTCTCGTCACGACGAACGCGCTGAGTGACGGGAGTTGGACGGGGACGGTTCTGCCTAGTGCCATCGGAGCCGGGGTCCAGGGCGGTCCCGTAGGGCCGTCCCGGAGGGACCGAGCGGAGCGAGGCCCTTGACGCCGGCGGGGCCGAAGCGGCTGCTAGCGATCATGGTGCTTGCTCCGCAGCTTTGCTGCGGGGCATGGCTGCGGGAGTGTTTGGCGGTGGGGCGGCTCCTCGGTCGTGGTGGATGTTGGGCCGGGCGGGTCGGGGCTGTTTTCGGTTTGTTGGGATTGTCCGCAGGATCAGTCGGGCGGTGGCGGCCTCCGATCCGGGGTCCGGGCGGCGTGGCGACGCCGGGCGGCGGCCGGGCTGAGCCCGGCGCAGTGGGCGATCTGTTCCCAGGTGAAGCCTTGGTCGACGGCGTCGGCGATGGCGTCGGGGATCAGGGCGTTGGCCCCGGCTGCGAGGCTGGCGAGAAGGGTGAGGCGGTCGGCGCTGTTGTAGGCCTCCCCGCCGTGCGCTATGCGCAGCATCTCGATGGCTTCGGCGACGATGTCGGTGAGCTCGTCGCTGGCGACGGGACCCGACACGGCCGAGGAGCCAACAACGAGGCGCGGTCCGATCATGTTGAGGTCTCCTTCTTCTGGGGTTTGAGGCCTGGGTGCTTGACGGCCCGAGCCGTGCGTAACCGATACGACTCGGTGCCGGTCTCGATGATGTGGGCGCCGAAGGTCATCCGGTCCACCACCGCTGCGGCCAGACGGGGATCGGCGAAAGTGGCTCCCCACTCACTGAAGGGATGATTGCTCCCGACCGCCACCGATGCCCGCTCCTCTCGCTCGGTGAGGATCTGGAACAACAGCTCCGCGCCCCGGGGATCAACGCTGACATATCCCAGTTCATCGACGATGAGTAGGTCCAAGCGGGCGTAGCGGCCCACGACTTTGGACAAGGCTCGCTCGTCGGCGGCCTCAGCGAGCTCGTTGACCAACGCCGCGCACGTCGTGTAGCGCACCCGGCGACCCTGTTCGCAGGCCGCGATCCCGAGCGCGATGAGCAGGTGTGACTTGCCGGTCCCCGAGTCGCCGATCAGACACAGGGGCGTTCCGGCATCTATCCACGCCCCGGTGGCGAGGGCGGCCACGGTGGCGGGGTTGACCCCGGGGGCGGCGGCCATGTCGAAGTCGGCGAGGCGCTTGATGCGGGGGAAGCGTGCCTCGCCGATGCGCCGGGCGCGCCGGCGGGTGGCACGCTCTTCGACCTCGAGGGACAGCACCTCGGCGAGGTATCCGCGATGCGTCAGGCCGGCTGTGGCCGCCGTCTCGGCAAGGGGGATCGCTTCGGATCGCACCGTGGGCAGCGACAACGCCCGACAGGCGGCGACGATGGCCGCCTCTGCTGCCGGCTCGCTCAGCGCCGCCACGGCGTTCATGCCCCCCTCCCCGCGAGCAGGATGTCGTAGCGCTCCAGGCTCGGCACCGGTCGGGTCTGCCCGATGGTCGTGGTGATCGGGACCACCGACGCTGGTGTCCCCGACATCACCCGGCGGGCCTCGATGGCCACGACTTCGGGGTCGACGTTGCCGACCACCAAAGCCGCGTCCATGGCCGCTATCACCGCAGCGGCGGGGAGACGGCGCTGAATCAACAGCACCGCGATCAGCGCCCGGGTGCCCGCTGCGTCCCCCAGACGAGCACGGGCGGCCGCCCAGAACCGCTCGTGGGCGGCGCTGAAAGCCCCCGACGCCCGGGCTTGCGCGAGCGCCGTCGAGCCGGGCAACGCCCCCGGCTTGCGGACGAGGATCTCCAGGTAGTGGTCGAGGACCAAGTCCTCGGTCCCTTTGTGCAACGAGCGATCATGGGTGGCCACCACAGCCCCGCCCGCTACGACTTCGAGGCGGGAGGCGCCGAGGCGGACCAGCACCTGGTGGCGGGCCAGGCTGACCGGCACCGAGTAGAAGCTCTGGCGCACACAGACCCGACCCTTGGTGTCCACCTTGACCAGCAGCTCCCTCGCCGCGTCGAAGGCCACCTCTGGCAGGGGGTGGAGTGACCCTCGCTCGGCGTCGGCCATCTCACCCACGCTCGCTCGCCGGAACCCGATCCGCCGAGCCCGATCGGCGGCATCGGCAGCGGCCATCATCTCGTTCAGCTCACCGAGTGACGCCACCCGCGGCATGGGGACCAGATGGTTACGGCGGAAGCGACCCACCTCGCCTTCCACGCCTCCCTTCTCGTGCGCCCCCTCGATCCCAGGCGTGCAATAGAAACTGTCGAAGCCATAATGAGACCTCAACGCAACGAAGCGCTCCGTCTCGAGCCGGTCCCGGCCGAACAGCACCTTCGCCACCGCCGGCTTCAAGTTGTCGTAGCGGACCCGGCCGGGCACCCCGCCCCACCGGGCCAGGCCGAGGACGTGACCCTCCAAGAACGCCTCCTGGGCCTGGTGCGAGAACGCCACATGGAACCCGTCACCCGAGTGAGACAGGCGCAAGCAGAACATCCACAGCTTCGTGAGCACCCCGGCCACATACGCGTAGAACTCCCCGAAGTCGCACTCGGCCTCCTCGCCCGAACCGTGGCTCTGGGGGACCGTCACCGCCTTGAGCTGATCGTCGAGCTCGAAGTTCACCTTGGCGACGAACGCCCGCACCGTCGACTCCGACACCACAGCGTCGTACTCGTCGACCAGGCGCCGCCACACCCGCCGGGCGGTGTGACGCTGCTTGGGGGGAACGTCGCGGTCGGCGACCAGCCACCCCCGGGCGATCTCGGTCCACGGCCCGATCGCCGGCGAGGCCCGCTCAGGCACCTTCCGAGACGGCGGGACCGCCGACGCCAGCGCCTGTCGCACCGTGCGCCGGTGCACGCCGTGACGGCGCGACAACTCCCGGATACTCAAACCCTCTACACGGCTGTCTATACGGATACGTTCGTAAAGCTCCACCCTCGACATCTCCTTCTCCCTCCGTCCGCAGTCGTCGTGACCACGGAACGTAGGGCTCGGCGGTTTGGGGGTGGGGCCACTTCTGATCGG
>JAKBAM010000058.1:8238-16014 GCA_021809105.1 Actinomycetes bacterium | reverse complement strand
ATGACGACATCGCGAGCAAGCGACGCGTGCTCTGGCGGGCCATCGCTGCCTGGGCACTTGCGTGGCCGAGGCGGGCCATCAGATCCTTGGTGGTGGCACCGGTCTGCGCTGCCAGGGTTCCCGCGGCGACACGGAGGTCGGCATAATCGTGGAAGCGTAGGCAGGCGAGCCGCGCCCGACGGGTGGCAGGCAGCCAGATCCGTCCCGGAAATTGCTGGCTTCGATCGGTACGCCGGTCGCAGAGGTGAACACGAAGGCGTCCTCCCCCCCGCTCGTGAAGCGCCGGCGGTGGCAGTCCAACTCAGCGGTGACCGGTGCGGGCAGGGCGACCAGCCGGCGTCCGGCTCGGCTCTTGGGTGCGCCCTCGATGACCTCCCCGGAGGCGAGGCGCAGCCGCTTCCGCAAACCGTTGCTCGGGATGGTGCTCGGCACCCCCGCGTTCTATACGACACGGGCCCTTCGCGATCCGGTCGTCGTCGACAGCCTGGCGCATGATCTGGCGGAGCATCGCTGGGCATCCAGTGCGGGGCGATAGGACGGTAGCCGATTGTGCCGAAGCCGCCCGCTCGACGATGGTCATCCGGACGTGGTGCCCAAGTGGTAGGACTCGTGTCATACTGAAGCTCATGGATCGTGCGATGCCCAGACTCACCGTGACACTCCCAGCGGAGCTGGTGGAGGAAGTCCGCTCCCGGGCCGATCGGGGCAATGTCAGCTCCTGGATCGCTAAGGCCATGGCCGAGCGGCTCGCCAGGGAGCGGCTCGCCGAGGCCATCGCTGAGTATGAAGCCGAATCGGGCGTCATCACCGATGACGACATTGCCGCAGCCCGGGAACACACGGCCTGGCAGCCCATGGCTCGTCGCCGCAAGCCACCTGCCGCGTGAGGATCCTTGATGCCGGGGCGCTCATCTCCCTGGACCGTGGGGAGCGGGACATCTGGGCGTTGATCGCCGAGGTGCAACGGGCGGGACAGCGTCCAGTGGTCGTCGCTCCGGTCATCGCCCAAGCCTGGAGAGGAGCTGGCCGGCAGGCTCGACTGGCGCGAGTGCTGTCCGGGACGGAGGTCGTCGTGGCTGACGATCTGCTGTCACGTCGGGCCGGCGAGTTGCTGGCGGTGGCAGCCACTTCCGACGTGCTCGATGCCCTCGTCGCTCTCGTTGCAGCGGACCGTCCGGGCTGCGAGGTGCTGACCTCCGACCCGGATGACATCCATCACCTGCTCCAGTCCTTGAAGGTAAAGCGGCGCATCCGGCGCGTGTGAACGCCGCTCGCCTTCCGCTGACCGATGGATGAGCGGGACGCCGGCCGGGTGGCGCTCGGTGATGTCCGATCGGTTCAAGACGCGCTCTCGGTGGCCGGGTACGGTCGCCGGCCCATGAAGCTGCAACCTGGGCTCGTCGAGCTGGTGGTGTCGGACATGGCCGCCACCCTCGCCTTCTCGTCGCTTGGGTCTGGACATCCCCGCCGACGGCGACGATCAGCCCCACGTGGACATCCATCTCGACGGTGGCATGCGGCTCGCCTTCGACACCGAGGAGACCATCGTCTCCTTCGACCCGGAGTGGTCCCCGCCCAGCGGCGGCCACCGGATGGCGCTCGCCTTCGCCTGCGAGAGCCCCGACCAGGTCGACGCCGCCTTCTCGGAGCTGACCACCGCCGGCTTCGAGGGCCACCTCCCTACTTGGGACGCCTTCTGGGGCATGCGCTACGCCGTGGTCCACGACCCCGACCGCACCCCGGTCGACCTTTACGCCAGCCTCCCCTTGCGGCGGTCGGAGGTCTTGCTCGAGGCAGCCGTCAGACGATGTCCGGACGCCTCCATGCGACGGTCTCTGAGCACCCCAGAACTGGCTGATCGGCCCTCTCCGGCCGGCCTTGATGAGCCGGCGCCGGGGAGCGCCGAGTCGGCGTCCTGTCGGCTCGGCGGTCGCACAGGAGAAGGTGCGATACCCAATTTTCACTGATGGCTGGAAACGGTACCCTGGGTGCATGATGTCGACGACGCAGGCGGTCTGGCGGGAGATGCAGCACCGCCTGGATCCACAGCTTGCCCGCACCGCCCACAGTGGCCGACGAGCCGCCCGTAGCGCGTGGCCCAATTTGTGAACCTGGCTAAGTGTTGTGCCACTGTCGTGCCACACGGGACGGGTAACGGCGGTCAGCAAGGGTTCCTTACGGCGAGCCCCGGACGGGCTGTCTGGCCCCTCTGACCAGCAAGAACGCTGCGAAAGTCCGTCCGAGCTGCGATGCGAAGGGCGGCTCGGGCCGCCTGAAGAGCGCAAGGTCGTCGGATCGACGCCGACTCCGACCGCCGGAAACCGCCCTTGTCAGGGGCGGTTTTTCTCGTTGTGGGGGCTGGCGGGGCGCCGAGGACGGGCCATCGTGCCCCACGAGCCGGATAGGGCGCGGCGGTGGCGTCCCGCACCCGGCGTCGCTCTAGATCGACCATCGCCCCCAAGCGCTCGGCGATGCGCCTGTCCGCTCAGCCAAGGTGTGCTGGTAGATCATCGCTGCCCGGGTCCTCGAGTGGTCGAGCCGGGCCATCAGCTCCTTGGTCGTCGACCCGCTCTGGGCCAGGGTCCCGGCGGTGTGACGCAGCTCGCGGGACTTGAGGCCGTGGAGGTGCGCGGCATCGGCTTCATCCGAGGGAAGGAGACCGACCGCATCGGTGCTGTCGTGACCGAGCTGCGTCGGGCCGGAATCGACGCCTGCGAAGAATACGACGGCTTCATGGTCCAGCCCGCGAAGCCCAAGCCGACCCGTTTCCGCACCTACGACGACCACCGCATGGCGATGAGCTTCGCCATGATCGGCCTGCGCCGATGGTAACGGCCCTACAGCCCCCTTCATCAAGAGCCGACCCAGAGGAGGATCCGCTACCGGGCGTCGTCGGCCCAGTCGGTGTTATGGCGCCGACTCGCGGCAGAAGCGGATGTTGCCCTCGGGGCGGATGGGCACGCGCGTCGTCACCAGATGATGGTCAGCCCCCGCAGGTCGCCGAACGCTGCGTCGCGGGTCACCAGCGCTGCTCGGTGGAGTAGTGACTGGGCGGCAAGCATCCGGTCGAACGGATCGGCATGGTCCCAATCGAGGCCCCCCGCGCGGATGGCGTCGGCGGCGGAGATGTCGAGCGCCTGCGCGCCGAGTCTGCTGGTAAGGTCCTCGTGCTGGGCCAGCAGGATTTCGGCTTCCGGCCACTTGCCGGCGCGGTACTTGATCGCCATCTCCCACGCGATGGCGGCGGAGACGAACACGACGTTGCTTGGTGCCTCTATCGCAGTCCGGGCACGGCCAGACAGTCGGTGGGGGCGGGTGAGCGCCCACACGTAGGCGTGGGTGTCTAGCAGCAGGGTCGTCACGACCAGACAGCGAGTTCGGTCTCGTCGAGCGGATCAAAGCGCTCATCGGGGGAGGGCAGGTCGAGGAACCCCAGGACGCGAGCTGCGGGCGTGTTCACCGGCACCAGCCGGACCAGGGGCTTGCCGGCACGCGCGACGACGACATCTTCACCCTTCAGAGCCGCATCGAGTAGTTGCGATAGGTGCGCTTTGGCGTCCGCCACGTTGTGTATGGGCATGTTGACCAGACTAACATGACCATACTGCTGTGCCGGCCTCACGGCACTCGCCCTGTCATCGGCATGAGCGTGCGCGCCAAACGGGGGGCCACTTGGCGCGTACCGAAACGCGAACCTCCTACGGGGCGGAAGACGGCCAGATCTCGGGCTCGCCGTGGATCGCCGGAAGCGGATCGACTCGCGGGATGCCGGCGGGCGTGGATGTTGGACGATGATGCCCGGGATGGACCGTGATGTGCAGATGACCTTCGACGCTGCCGATCCGCCGGGCACAGCGTCGGGCGGTCCCAGTCGCCCGAAGTCAGACCGGCGAGCAGTTCCAGGAGCCGTTCCCGCTCCACACTGAACAGCGCGGCCGCATTCTCGGCTCCCTCCGCTTCCCATCCTTGCGGCGGCGACCACATCACCAGTGAGCTTCCCCCTCGACAGCGTCTGCGTCAGTCACCGCCCGCTGCCGGAATGGAGGTCCCAATGAACGGTGCTTGCGGTACGCCTTGGTCGTCTGTGGGCCTAAGGGGTGATCCAGCGGCGCCGGGTCGGCGTCGACGTGCGATACGCCAGAGGAGGGCAAAGGCGGCAGCGTTGGCCGGAGTTGATGGCCCTCGACGGCCCATCCGATCTGCTTGACTCTGAAGTTGCGTCAGGCTTTACGGTGATCCCGCCGGCGCACCCGCGGCGGCAGGAGTGAAGGTGCTCGAGTCGGTGACGGCGCAGCAAGCCCGGGCTGGAAGATCGGCCAGCTGGCCGCCGAGACCGGGCTAACGGTGCGGGCGTTGCACCACCTGAGCGGGTGGGTGGGCGGGACCTCGGGCGCCCCAAGAAGCGGATCGTCAGGCGACCGCTACGTGCTCGTAGTGTTCCACGACCGGAAATGGCTCGTAGAAGTGGTGCAACAGCTGGCGCCACTCCTCGTATCGTGACGACGTCCGGAAGCCGACGATGTGGTCTTCGAGTGTTGTCCATTCGACGAGCAGGAGGTAGGTGCCGGGCCGCTCGACGCAGCGGGACAGCGAGAGCTTCCGGAAGCCCGGGCTGTTCGCAATGACCGCCTTCGCCTCGGCAAAGGCCACTTCGAAGCGTGACTCCTCGCCGGGCTTGACGGGCAGTAGGGCGTGCTCGAGGACCATAGCCACAGCATGCCGGAATAACCCCTGTGCACATCAGGTTTTTGCGGAGTGTTCGCAGCGGGCCAGCCGCTCGTGGAGATGGCGTCGCTGTGCGTTGTTGGCGGGCATGGCGAGCGCGGCACGAAATGATGTGGCGGCGTCGTCCCATCTGCGTAGGCGGTAGAGCAGCTCGGCCCGGACGGCAGGAAGCGAAGGGTAACCCGGCAGCTCACCGATCTCTGCAAGTGCGGCGAGCCCTGCGCGCGGGCCGCGAAGTTCGGAGATGGCGACCGCCCGGTTGAGGCGTACCACGGGCGTGTCGTTTATGGTCAAAAGCACGTCGTACCAGCTGACAACCGCATCCCAGTTGGTCGCCTCCCACGTGGCCGCCAGCGCGTGGCAGGCGGCGATTGCCGCCTGGGTGGCGTAGAGATCGGGCTCGGTGGGGGCGCGCCGCAAGGCGACACCGAGGAGCGTCATGCCCTCGGCGATCGCCTTCCGGTCCCACCTCCTGCGATCCTGGTCAGCGAGTAGCACCACTTCGCCATCGTCACCCAACCGCGCCGCGTGCCGGGAGCTCTGCAACAACAGCAGTGCGAGGAGCCCTATCACGCTGGCCTCCCCAGGCAGTAGCTCGAGAAGCAGGCGGCTCAGGCGCAACGCCTCGGCGGTCAGCTGCGAGCGGATGAGGTCCTCGCCGGCGCTGGCGTTGTAGCCCTCGTTGAAGAGCAGGTAGATCGTCGCGAGGACGCCGCGCAGCCGCCGGGGTAGCTCGGTGGCTGCCGGCGCCCGGTAAGGGATAGCTGCCACCGCGATCTTGCGACGAGCCCGGGTGAGCCGCTTGGCCATGGTCGCTTCCGGCACCAGCAGCGCCCGGCCGACCTCGGCCGTGCTGAGGCCGCACAGCGTTCGCAGGGCGAGCGCCGTCTGCGTCTCCAGAGGAAGGCTCGGGTGACAGCAGGTGAACACGAGCCGCAACAAGTCGTCAGCCACCACGTCGGGACCGGGGAGTGCTGCGTCGCTGTGCAGGGCGAAGATCTCGGCGGCGTGCTCCTTGCCCGGCCTGCGGGCCTCGCGGCGCAGCAGGTCGATCGCCCGGTTGCGCGCCGCGACGGTCAGCCAGGCGCGTGGCTGTGCAGGGATGCCTGATCCCGGCCAGATCTCCAGCGCTTTGAGGACGGCGTCTTGCACCGCGTCCTCGGCGAGCTCGAGCGACCCCGTCGTCCGCACGAGGGTGGCGAGGACTCGCGCTCCCTCGTCGCGGACGAGCCGGACGAGGGCTTCGCGACTCGCTTCGAAGGTGCAGCCCTCAGGAGTCGGGAGCACCGAAATCGATGATCGGTCGGATCTCGACCTTCCCGGTCCACGCCGCGGGGATCCTGGCCGCCCAGGCCACCGCCTCGTCCAAGTCGGCGCACTCCAGCTGGTAGAAGCCGGTCAGGACCTCTTTCGTCTCGGCGAACGGCCCGTCTGTGACGACGACCTCCCCGCCCTTACCTCCCGGCACCTGAACCACAGTGCCGGTAGTGGTCGGATAGAGGGCGGCACCGCCGCGCATCACCGCCGCCGCTGCGGCGCCGAATGCACCGTAGTCGGCCATCGTCGACTCCTTCTCGGGGGTGTCCAGGACCGACCAGTCGGGGTCACCCTGCTCATAGATCAGTGCTGCGTACCGGGGCATTTCTACCTCCTCGTCAGAGCCCGCGCTCTGCCGGCTCACCCTATGGACGACCAGATCCCGCGGCAAAGGACAGTGTGGCATCGCCCATCTTTTATCTAGTGTCCTCCATAATTTTTGGTTAGCCTGCAGCCATGACGTCTGATCCGAGCAAGCTGACTCCCCATGTGGGCCTCGAGATCACTGGGACCACAGCCGCAGACGTGGTGAGCGGCGCAGATATGCAGGAGCTCTCCCGGGCGCTCGATGAGCGCGGCGTGATCGTCTATCGGAACCTCGACATCGGCGACGAGGAGCTCGTGTCGCTCAGCCGGAAGCTGGGTGAGGTCGTGGTGCCGCCGACCCGTGAGCACCGCCTACCGGAGATCGCCACGATAACTCTCGATCCGTCGAAAACAGCGGAGGCGCTGGCCTACTTCCGGCAGGGCAACTTCTTGTGGCATATCGACGGTGCTTATGACCCTGTTCCCCAGAAGGCAACCCTGCTGGCGGCGCGAGAGGTGGATAAGTCTGGTGGCGACACAGAATTCGCTAGCACCTACGCGGCGTATGAGGCGTTGCCTGATGCCGACAAGGAGCTGATCGCCGACCTGAAGGTCCTTCACCGGTTCGGGGCCGCTCAGTGCCTCGCTCATCCGGACGCGTCGAACGCCGAGCAGGAGTCGTGGCGGCAGTGGCCGGATCGGGTCCATCCCCTCGTGTGGACGCGACCGAGCGGTCGGAAGTCGCTGCTGCTCGGGGCTACTGCTGACGAGGTCGTCGGCTGGCCCCGTGAGGAGGGACGCGCGTTGCTCGATCGCCTTCTGGCATGGTCGACCGGACCTGAATTTGTCCTGCGCCACCACTGGAGGAAGGGTGATCTGGTGATATTCGACAACACAGGATTGCTCCATCGGGTTACACCTTTCGAGCCGACCTCGCGCCGGGTCATGCACCGCACAACCTTGGTCGGTGAGCTCGCCGTTGCCTGAGACGTGAGGCTAGAAGTTGTCGTGGGTCCCCTCGCAGGGCAAGGCGAGAGTCCCGTTTGGGACGTCGATGAGCAGCGCCTCTTCTGGGTCGACAACTCCCGGAGCCGGATCTACCGCGGCACCGCTGATGGCCGGGAGCTCACATTGTGGTCCTTTCCGGGCCGTGCGACGTCGGTAGCGCGCCGGGTCTCCGGGGGCTTGCTCGTAGGCTCGCGCACGACGCTCTGCGCATTCGATCTTGATTCGTCGGCATCCGACGTGCTGTTCGACGCCGGCCCGACGGCGGGGTTCGTTTTCAACGACGCCAAGGCAGACCGCCAGGGTCGGCTCATCGCCGGCCTCGTCGAGGTGGCTCTGATAGCGCCGGCCGCTCGACAGCTGGTGGAAGACTACGAGACCAAAGGGTGTCTTTACCGCCTCGACGCTGACCGGAGATGCGCG
>JAKBAM010000058.1:0-8138 GCA_021809105.1 Actinomycetes bacterium | reverse complement strand
GATGCCTCTGGGTTGCCACCTACGAGGGCATGGACGTCCGCCGGTATGCACCCGACGGGAGCCTGGATCGCCGCCTCCGGCTGCCGGCACCGCCGACGAGCGTCATGTTCGGCGGTTCGGATCTCGAGGTGCTCTTCGTCACCACGTGCGGGCAGGCCGAGGTGGCCGGCCGGACGGTGAAGTCCGACAGGCTGGGCGGCAGCCTCTTAGCTGTTTACGGGACGGGTGCTCGCGGTGTGCCCGAGGTGCGCGCTGGCGCTTGAGAGGCAGAGCAGGTACGGGTCGCCGCCGCCCGCCTTCGGGCGCCACAACAACCTCCGAGGGTCAAGTCCCGCGCAGGAGTCCTACGACCGGGGCGAAGGCCTCCATTTGCGCCGCGGGAACGGTGATGTAGCTGATACCGGTAGTCTCCCGCCTCTCTAGGAGCATCTCGGCGACCGACTCCGGCGAGCCGACCAGTGCGTTGGGGTGCCCCGGCACGACCTCGACGGGGACTCGTCTGCGGGCGGCGATTGCCTCGTAGGCTCCTTTGACATCGTTGGTGATGCTCAAGTCATACGGCGACGTCTCCAGCTCGATCTCGCTGAACCGCTCACCGGCTGCCTCCCGGACGTAGCCCAACCGCCGCTGCATTTCGTCCCACGGCTCCAATCCATCAGGAGTGGGGAGGTACGGCACGAAATTGATGCTGGCGATCTGCGCTTCGCGCCCAGCGAGGGAGAGCAGGCGTTTCTTCTGCCCACCGATCATGATCGGTGGGTGTGGCTTCTGCACCGGCGTCGGGATGCCCGCGTAACCCTTCACCCTCACGTGGGCACCCGAGATGTCCATCTGCTCGCCAGCCCAGTGGGCCTTGAGCAAGCGCACCACCTCGATGAGGCGGTCGACCCGGGTTCGGGGCTCGTCGAAGCCGATCCCCAGTGCCTCGAACTCGTCTCGCAGCACCCCGGCACCGATGCCTACCTCGAGTCGCCCATCCGAGAGCAGGTCGAGCGTGGCGGTCTCACTGGCCAGCACGGCCGGAACATGGAAGTCGACAGCGAAGACCCGGCATCCGACGCGGAGGCGCTCCGTTGCCCCGGCGGCGATGGCAATAGCCGCTATCGGAGCCAGGTTCTGGGGAAGATGCGGGCTCCGATCGTAGACGGGCCCGGGGCCGAGATAATGATCGGCGACGAAGAGGGTCGAATAACCCATCTCCTCGATTCGGCGGGCGATTTGCTTCCACTCCGAAGCAGACTCGGCGTGCATGCTTTGCACGGCGAACCGGAATGGACGTAACGGCACGGTCACTCAGTTTAGCCCAGATCTCCAAGTGCAGTCCATAATTCGGACGCATGGCTCGCCCCGAGAGACGCCCGGCTCTCTCAGGGCCACCGGCGTTGACGGGTCCGCTGCGGGTTCGCTTGCATGGGCCCCGTGAAGCGCAGCCTGAAGCCAGCAGCCGCCGACGACCGGAACCGCCAGTCGCGCGGGGCTACCCGCCGGCAGAAGATCCTGGACGCCGCCGTCGAACTCTTCGCCTCCAGGGGCTACCGCAACACTGGGATCATGACCCTCGCCGCGCGCGTCGGCATGTCCGACACCGGCCTTCTCTACTACTTCGGGTCCAAGGAGAGACTGCTGCAGGAGGTCGTCGCCGAGCGACCACCCGTGCGATTTCCGGTCTCTACGCCAGAGCTTTCGCTCACCCAGCTGCGAGATCTCGGCCGCCGTTACGCCAGCCAGCGCACCCTGACTCGGCTCTATCTCGTGCTGGCGGCAGAAAGCCTCGGCGAAGACGAGCCCCTGCACGAGTTCTTCCTCCGCCGATATCGGCATGGCATAGAGTTCCTTGAGGCAGTCCTCGAGAACGACCGCTCCCGCGGATCGATCAGGGCGGACGTGGATGTGGCCCAGATCGCCGTTGAGATCCTCGCCACCGAGTTCGGCCTGGAGCTGATGTGGTTGATGGACCCGGAGATCGACATAGCTTCCATCAGAGCGAACCACATCGACCACCTGGTCGAGGATCTGGGACCCCGGCCAGGTGGATGAGCGACGAATCGGGCAGTGCCTCCGGTTGCCTGCGCCCCTGTGAGTGCTTCAGGTCAGGCGCCGGACCCTCCGCCTTTGTAGATCTGGCCGTCCTTCATGACGAAGCGGACGTCCTGGCAGGCTTCGATGTCGGCGGAGGGGTCGCCGGGGACGGCAATGATGTCCGCGAGGAAGCCCGGTTTGATCTGGCCGAGCTGGGACTCCATGGAGATCAGCTCAGCACTCACCATGGTGGCCGCCTTGATGGACTGGAGGGGGGTCATGCCCCGGTCGACCATCGCCCACAGCTCTTTGGCATTGGCGCCGTGGGGGATTCCGGGCGCATCGGAGCCGCAGGCGATCTTGACCCCGATCTCGATGGCCTTGCGCAGGGCCAGCTTCCCCTTGGGAAAGACCTCAGCAGCCTTGCGCTTGTGGATCTCGTCGCCAGCCTTGTTGACAGCCATACCCTCGGCCAGGTAGCTGGTGGCGACCAGGAAGGTCCCGCGGTCCTTCATCTCCCGCAAAGTCGATTCCTCGGCCAGGAATGCGTGCTCGATACAGTCGACCCCGGCTCGCAGGCAGCCGCGGATGGCCTCGTCACCGATTGCATGTGCGGCGACGCGGACCCCCGCCCTATGGGCTTCGTCGCAGATCGCCGCCAGTTCCTCGTCGGAGTACTGCTGGGCGCCGGGCAAGGTGTGATGGGTCATGACCCCGCCGGAGGCAGAGATCTTGATCAGCTTGACCCCGTGCTTGATCTGGTAGCGGACAGCTTTGCGAACCTCCGGGACCCCATTGGCTATGCCCTCCTCCACGCTGAGAGGCATGACGGCCGGCGCCAGCGCCCGCACCATGGTGGGGTCGAGGTGGCCGCCGGTCGGGCTGATGGCGTGGCCGGCAGGGAAGACCCGCGGCCCGGGGAACCAGCCGTTGTCGATCGCCCGCATCAAGGACACGTCCAGCACATAGCCGCCGGTCTTGACCATCAGCCCCAGGTTGCGGACCGCCGTAAAGCCGGCCAGCAGCGTCGTCTTGGCGTTGACTGTGGCGCGAAGCGTCCGGTACACGGGGTCGTCCTGCACGCCGTGCATCGGGTTCGGCAGGCCGTCAGGGTTCTCCGGGCCGCCGATGCACAGATTGAGCTCCATATCCATCAGTCCCGGGAGGAGCGTCACGTCACCAAGGTCGATCTCTGTTCCACCGGTTGGTACATCGGCGGGATCGACCGCCACGATCTTGTTGCCCTGGACGGCGACCACCGCCGGCGTTCGCACCTCCTGGGCGGCGACATCCACCCACCGGGCGGCTTTGAGAACAGTCAGGTCACTCATAGCGCCGGCTGGACGATGCAGTCGACCGCCGCTGCCCCGGTGTCGGGGACTTTGACCTGCCTCCAACACTCCACCGGGAACGAAGCCTGCACCAGGGCACACAGCAAGCGAAGCAGGTTGGCGCCGTCCTCGGGCAGATCGTCGAGGGTGTAGCGGTCACAGTGGGCGACAGCGGTTTCCGCCCGCGGTTCGAAGGCGTCGTAGAACGCCTGTATCTCCTCCATCGACGAGGCCATCCGCACAGCAAACCGCTCGTCCTCGGTGTCGACACACCACTTCGCCGCGAACGGCTCCAGGTCGGCGAACTCTGCCGGCAAGAGACTCATGAGATCCCCTTCTTCTCTTTGTAGTCGGCTATCCAACGGTCGGTCTCTTCGATCAGCGCCCGGCACAGAACTTCCTGATCCCCGATCGGGAACCTGTTCACCACGCCCGACTCGAGCATCATCTGTGTCGCCTCCAGGGTATTGGCGTCCTGGAGAAGGTATTCCTTGAATGCCACTCCGGCCATCTCGTGGGCCAGGTACTCCCCTGGCGTCTTCGCCGGTATGAAGTGCAACGTGCCCTCGAAGACGTGGCTGTTGAATCCCGTCGGCCAGTAAGTATACGACATAACCCAATTCTGTGACCAGATGCCCAGAAGGAAGTTGGGGTAAACCTGAAACGAATCCATACCCCATGGCTCGCAGCCACCCGGATTGATTCCCGCCGGCATTTTCTCTATGCCGAGATCCGGTGCGTCCCACGCCCCGAACAGGCCCGAGCGGGTGATCGTGTCCATCCGCTTACGCTTGTCCTCGGGCAGGTCCCACGCTCGGATCCCGTTCGTGGAAACCACCCGGTGGGGCCCGTCGATCTGGTAGTAGGGCGCCTCGAACCCGTTGTCCTGCATCGGCAATGCCAGCGCCGGGGGATTCTGCTTCAGGTGCAGGACCGGTGCGTGGTAGAACTCCTGCGCGGCGTCGACGAACAGCTTCCAGTTTGCCTTGATCTCGGTGCGGTAGACCCGGCGCTCGGTCATGCGCTCGAACGGATACCCGTCCAGTGCTCCGAGCATCGGGCCCAGGTACTCATGCAGCGGCTGCTCCGGCTCATCGGCAAAATTTACAAAAATGAAGCCTTGCCACACGTCGCAATGCACCGGCACCAACCCGAAGGCGCCCTTGTCCAGATCGAAGAACTCACCTTCTTGTTGCACGAAGTTGAGCGAGCCGTCGAGATTGTAACGCCAGGCGTGGTACTTGCAGGTGAACTGCCGGCAGACCCCGGCCGTCTCCTCGCTCGGAAAGTCCGTCCATACAAGCTTGTTGCCCCGGTGCCGGCAGATGTTGTGGAATGCCCGAACCTTGCCATCGGCGTCACGGACCACCACGATCGACGTGCCCAGCACTGCGATTTCCTTGGTGAAATACGCCCCCGTCCGGTCGACTTGCTCCACCCGACCTACGTGCAACCACGACCGGCGGAATACCGCTTCCCGCTCGACCTCGTAGTACTCGGGCGACGTCGTACCCTCGTACGATACTGGCGCCGTCCCGAGCCCGTAATGCTCGGTCCAACTGCCTTCCGCTGGTTTGGGTAACCGGGCCATGACTTCCTTTCGCGAGCTCTGTCTAGACTGGCAATCCTGCAGGTAGATAAGCTGTATCGTCCCGGACGACGCCAACGATAGGGCGCCTCCTCCCCTGCCATGCACTCCGGGGCGCTGCTTCCCTTACGACTGTATAAGATGAGCGTGGATCGCGTCAAGCCGGGCGCTGGGACTGCGTCGCCCTGCCTTGCACCGGGCGACGGTCTTACTGGTCTAGGCGCGAGGTCACAAGGTGCTGGGGCTCCTGCAGCCCTACCGCCATGACGACTGCGGCCGCTAAGCCGACGGCACCGACGACCGGAGCGGCAGCGGTGATGGTGGCGGCGCTCACCACGACGGAGTCGACGAGCGGGCCGGCGGTGTTGCCGGCGTCTGACACGAGGCGCCAGACAGCCAGGAACGACGCCCGCCCGACGGCGGGTGTGAGATCGGCGCCGAGGGTCATGACGATACCCGAACCCATACCGTTGCCGAATCCGAGCACCAGCGCGACCAGGAACAGCTCGGTGAAGGTGTGACTGAGCGGGATGAGAAGATGGCCCACCGAGAGGAGGGTGATGCAGGGCAGGGCGACACTCCGGCGTCCCCAACGGTCGGAGGCGGCGCCAGACGGATAGAAGAACGCGAGGTCGACGAGCGAGGACCACGCGAAGATCGTCGAGGCGGACGCCGAGCTGAGCCCGATGTGGGCGGCCCACAGCGGGACGATGGCGGTGCGGCTGCCCCGCAGGAGCATGATCCCGAACGCCCCGACCCCGGAGGTGGCGAAGCCGCGTCGGTGGTCGCGAAGTACTCGGAGAGGTCGGATCGTCTCTTGCGCAACCGCTGCGGCGGCCTGATCCGATCGGTCCCGTCCCAAGACCAGCCAACCGAATCCTACGACCACAGCCACGAGGTAGATAGCGAATCCCACGCGGGCGTCATTACGGGCGGCGAAGGCTACGAAGATGAACGGCCCGATCACGTTGCCGCCCCGCATCACCCCCCCGAAGAGGGACAGGGCCCGTCCCCGCACCTCCGGAGGCGCCACCCGACTCACATGGGTCATCCGGGCCAAGCTCCAGAGAGCGAGCCCCCCGGCCTGGACGAACAACGCCGCGGCCAGGACCGCCACCGACGAGGCCAGCAGGCAGCCGGTTAGTCCGAGAGCCATCATGGCCGCGCCCAGCCATCCGGAGCGAACCTCGCCCATGCGCGACACAACGCGTCCGGCCGGCAGGTCGAACACCATGGTGCCGAAGGCGTTGACCGCCACCACCGCAGTCGCCACACCAGGCGACGCGTGCACCTCCCGCGCGGCGTAGACCAGAACGGGGAGCATCGCCCCTTGGCCGGCAGACATCACCAGGTTCGGGAGGTAGACCTGCATCCACAACGGGCGGATAGCCCCCGGGGCGGAGGCCGACGATCGTCGGGGCGGGTCGGCAGCACCCTCTCCGAGGCCCAGCGATTCCCGTCGTCGGTTAGCCACCTGATCCTCCGCGCTCCCTCGGAGCGCCGGCAAGCGTTCCATCAGGGCAGGCGGCAGGGCAACTCGGCGGCGGCGCGGCCTCCTTCTAAGCGGATGCTCCGCTGGCGCAGGTCGTCTTGCCCCCGTTCACCAAACTCGGAACGCCGTTTTGCACCCGCGTGGTAAACCAGCAGTTGACCGAATGCGGCTGCCCAGCCGTGTACGTGAGCGGGACGGCCAGTCCCCCGAGGGTGTCACCCTTCAGAGAATCGAGACCGGTGACGACCTGAGCGGCGGTTGGCGACACCCCGGCGGAGAGGCCACCCGCCTTGAGGGCGTCCGCCAGGACCTGACCTGATGCCCAGCTCATGAAGTCGATCTGATCCCAGAGCGTCGTGTTTTGGCGCTCGCCGGGGAAATACTTGTCGATCGCCGCGTTGGCCGCCCGCACGGCCGGGGTATTGGCGAAGTACGGGAGGCCGGGGAACTCGTTCCACAGGTGGTCCTTTAGGCCGGGAGCCGAGAGCTCGAGAGATCCAAAACCGGCGCCCTCGGTGACGAAGATCGGTTGGTAGTTCTGCTGCGCACAGTCGCTGGCGAACTTGGCTATGACGGCGGAGGAGTCGCCGATGAAGATGGCAGTGATGTGCTGCTGCTCCGCCGCGAGGCATTGAGCCGTGTAGTTGGGGGCGGTGGCGGAGATCTCTGCGTCATAGGTCACCGGGAGACCGAGTTGTTGGCCCACGGTCTTGAAGGCCGGAACGCTCTGCGCGCAATCCGGCGACTCTGCACAGTAGACATTCGCGAGATTTGTAGCCCCCGCCTGCTTGGCCGTCTCGATGACCGCCTGGATCGCCGAGTTGTTGGTCTGGCCCTCGGGATAGAAGTCCGGGTTCGTGCCGAAAGGCAGGTTGTTCATCTCCGACCCGATGACGGGAATGTTGGCTTGCTGCAGCACGCTGGCAAACGTCTGATCGACGACAGAGATATCCACCACCGCCAGCACATGGTCCGCCACCAGCGCCTGGGCATCGCTGAGGGCGTTTGCCGGCAGACCGCCATCGTCCTTCGCGATCAGCTGGACAGGATGCCCGTCGAGGCCACCCGCCGCGTTCACCGTGTCCGCCCACGCCTGGTACATGTCACGGCCCGGTACGTCGAAAGCCCCGAACCCGCCCGCTCCTGTGCAAGTACAGACCATGCCCACCTTGATCGGAGATCCGGTCGCCTTGGCCGCGGGAGTGGAACCTCCCGAACCGGTGGTAGCCGGTGTGGTTGAGGCCTTGTTGCCCGACGAACACGAACTGAGCACCAGCGCGAGTGCCAGGGCACTTACCCCCACGAGACGCTTCCGCTTCGATGACGACGCCATGTGACTTCCCCTCCTGGAACGAACTCGGGCGCACTATACCTGTCGTACCGTCCGGTCGGTACAATCGCATCCGGAGCGCTGCCGGCCAGGAAGTGTTCCTGCTGAATGACCACCGGCGACCTTGTCAAGGAGTTTCAGGCGGCCCTCGACGACGCTTCGAGCGCCGACCCCGTCCTCCGGGTAACACTGATGAGAGATGTCACACCCAAATGTGAACATGTATGGAGGTCAAACGTGAAGACCTCGTCGGTGAGGTGTTCACGTTTGGGTTTTACCTGGTGCTTTGTTGGAGGTTTGGGGGGACGACCGCGAGTTAGGCGGCTGGCGGCCACGGGTTGTCCACAGTTTCAGCGTCGGCGGGTGGAGCGGGGGTCG
>JAKBAM010000108.1 GCA_021809105.1 Actinomycetes bacterium | reverse complement strand
GTCCGCGGTGGGCTCGAACGTTGTGTCCTGTTGCGCTTTGGCCCACCTGGCGACGAATGAGAAGCGGTCGCCTCGCACGACGCTGTGGCGCCATTCGACCGGAGTGTCGTCCCGAAAGGCCATGCGCTCGATGGCGAAGGCGGGCTGGCGTGCGTCGATGTCGAGCACGTCGCGCTGGGTGCGGTCGGGCAGGACCGGGCGGATCTTCTCCCAGCCGCTGGTAAGGCGTATCCCGCAGCGATTGGCGAGTTGTTCGTACAGGGCCGTGTGCTGGAAGTCGACGTCGAGGAGCGGATCGGCCAGCGATGCGGGCAGCCAGGAGCAGTCGAGGGCTACGGGGACCTTGTCGGCGTAGCGGACCCGCTCGAGGTAGACCAGCGTCTCGCCGGGGCATTCGAGCATGGCCGCGGCCTCGTCGTCGCTTCGTCGGCACAGGTGGCGTACGACGCTGCCTTGGGTCATTCCTGCGGCTTCGATCGAGCGGAACAGGCTGTAGAGGGCGCCGAGCGGCTGCTCGATGGGCGCGTGTGTGATGAACGAGCCGCGGCCGCGCCGGCGTTCGAGGACCCCTTCGGCCTGCAAGTGGCGGACAGCTTCGCGCACGGTGTGGCGGCTGACCTGGTAGTGGGCGACCAGATCGAGGTCGCCGGGGAACCGGCTCTCGAACTCCCCGGCAGCGATTCGTGAGCGCAGATCCGCGAGGACCTGGGCCCACAGGGGGAGGGTCTCCGCTTTCCTGGTCACGCCCACAAGTATGGGCCGATCGCAAGCGCGTGACGGATGTCTTGACGATGGGAGCTACAGGGGGTCTAATGTACGGACATTGCTAGGGCTCGCATCATTACCCGAGGGGGTCGCATGAACCTCAAGATATGTACCGTCGAGACCCCGGGCCTGGGTGACCGCAGCTACCTCGCCCACGACGGCGAAGTGGCGGTGGTCATCGACCCCCAGCGCGACATCGATCGGATGCTGGCGGTCGCACGGGACGAGGGGGTGCGCATCACGCACGTCTTGGAGACCCACCTCCACAATGACTACGTGACCGGCGGCCTCGCTCTGGCCCGGGAGGCCGGCGCCGAGTACGTCGTGAGCGGGGACGACGATGTCGATTTCGACCGGGTCCCGGCTACCGACGGGATGGAGTTTCGCACGGGTGCTCTGACGGTCAAGGCGATCGCCACCCCTGGCCACACCGAGCATCACCTGGCCTACGAGTTGCGCGGCGACGGCAATGGTGCCACGGCGGTGTTCACCGGAGGATCGATGCTGTTCGGGGCGGTGGGGCGGACCGACTTGGTAAGCACGGAGGCCACCGACGGCCTGACCCGGGCGCAGTTCCAGTCGGTGCGCCGCCTCGCCGGGGAGCTTCCGTCCGAGACGGAGGTGTTTCCCACCCACGGCTTCGGCAGCTTCTGCTCCGCCACCGCCACGAGCGGGGATTCATCGACGGTCGGCAAGGAGCGCGACACCAACATCGCTCTGACCATGTCCGACGAGGACGAGTTCGTCCGTACCCTGCTTGACGGGCTCGGCGCCTACCCCCGGTACTACGCCCACATGGGCCCGGCCAACGCCAAGGGCCCGGGCCGGCCCAACCTCGCCGCACCGGAGGTGGTCGACCCCGCTGAGCTGCGCCGTCGGATCGACGCGGGGGAGTGGGTCGTGGACCTGCGCCAGAGAAAAGCATTCGCCCGCACCCATGTGCAGGGAACCGTGTCGATAGAGATCGGCGACCCCTTCGCCACCTACTTCGGCTGGACCGTCCCGTGGGGTGCGCCGGCGACGTTGATCGGTGAAACCGCCGACGAGGTGAGCGAGGCGCAACGCCAGCTGTCTCGCATCGGTATCGACCGCCTGGCGGGGGCGGCGACCGGAAGCGTCGAGGGGCTCGGCGCGGGTCGGACCTCCAGTTACCCGGCGGCCACGTTCAAGGATCTGGCCAAGGTGATCGACGACGAGGGCGTGGTGGTGCTCGATGTGCGCCGGCCGGACGAGTGGGACGCCGGGCACCTCCGAGATGTCGCCAACATTCCTTTCTGGGAGCTGGCCGAGCGCTCCGGCGAGGTCCCGCCAGGACAGGTGTGGGTGCACTGCGCCAGCGGTTTCCGGGCGGCGATCGGAGCGTCGATCCTCCACCGGGCCGGCCACGACGTCGTCCACGTCGACGATGATTGGGAGCATGCGGCGAGCGCAGGCTTGCCGATGGCTGAATGACTGTCACCCGAGAGGCGGCCGCCGCCCCAACGGAGCCAGCCGCCCTCCCGGCGCGCTGGGTCAAAGTTCTCGACCAGACCCGTTGCATCGGATGCCATGCCTGCACCACGGCGTGCAAGTCGGAGAACGACGTTCCCGTCGGGGTCACCCGCACGTACGTGAAGTCGGCGGAGGTCGGAACCTTTCCCCAGGTACGCCGGAACTTCCAGGTGACGCGCTGCAACCAGTGCGCCGACGCGCCCTGCGTGGCCGCTTGCCCGACCGGGTCCATGTACCAGCGCCCTGATGGGATCGTCGACTTCGACAAGTCCATCTGCATCGGGTGCAAGGCGTGCATGGCGGCGTGCCCGTACGACGCGATCTTTATCAACCCCGACGACCATTCGGCGGAGAAATGCAACTTCTGCGCCCACCGCCTCGAGGTCGGGTTGGAGCCGGCGTGCGTGACGGTGTGCCCGACCGAGGCCATTCTGGTCGGCGATATCAACGACGCCGGTGCCAAGGTGGCCAGCATGGTGCAGCGTGAAGCGGTGACGGTGCGCCGCCCGGAGAAGGGGACCCGCCCCGGCGTGTTCTACAAAGGCGCCCACCAAGCCACCCTCGACCCGCTAGCCGCCCGCCGCCCCGACGGCGACCTCTTCGCCTGGGCGACCCAAGGGCCGGAGGACGCCAGCCACATATCGTCGGGCCATCCCCGCCGGAGCAACTCCTCCGCCGCCGTGCTGCTTTCCTATGACGTCGCCCACCATGTGCCGTGGGGATGGAGGGTCAGCCTCTACACCTGGACCAAGGGCGTCGCGGCCGGTGTTCTCGGGGTCGCCGTGGTGCTCGGCTACCTCGGCCGGGTCGGGTTCTCCGGCACGACCAGCCGCTTTGTCGCCCCATCGTTGGCCCTGGTGTTCCTGGCCGTCACGGGCGCGCTCCTCATCTGGGATCTGAAGCACCCGACGCGGTTCTACCTGATCTTCACCCGCCACCAGTGGCGATCATGGCTGGTGCGCGGCTCGTTCGTGATCGGCTTCTACGGAGCTGCCGCGACGGTCTACCTCCTCGTGGCGGCGCTCGGAGGCGCCGGTGTGCTCGCCACGAGTACGGCTGACACCGCCGGGCGGATCA
>JAKBAM010000057.1 GCA_021809105.1 Actinomycetes bacterium | reverse complement strand
CCGCACCACAGCTCATCGTCCAGATGGCGATGCTGAACCTCACTTGCCGGTACGGCGACTTCGACCTCGCCTTCCATCCCAGCGGCACCGGCGGCTTCGAGGACCTGACGGTGCGCGCGACGACGGTCCTCATCGGTGACACGCAGGCTCGCGTCGCCTGGTTGGGGGATCAGCCGTCGAGGTGATTCCGCACCAAGCGGACGAATCGCGGCGTCCCGGTCGGGTGATCGAGGGCGGTCAGGAGTCCGTCGAGGTCGAGTTTTGATCTGGTCATATCTTCGACCTGGTTCCGGAGGGCTCTCATGATGTCGTCAGGCAGCGAGGCAAATTGTTCGCACATGAATTGGTCGATATTCATGACTCGCAGCCCACTCCTGGCGAGCGATCGGGGCGGGAAGCCCTTGGTGTCGTAGGTGAGTAGGACATCTGCCTCGGCGGCGATCGCGGCGGCCGAGTGGACGTGGTCGTCAGCATCGTTGCCGGGCATCTGGTCGATCAGGTCTTCGTAGTCCTTCCGGGCGACCTCGGCCTCGGGGAAGGCGGCGCGGATGGCGTTGCACATCCCCTCGACCGCGTCGCGGCTCTTCTTGTGACGTCGTGGGATGACGTCGAGAAGCTCTGCCAGGAGGTTTTCGGTCCACAACACAGTGAAGATGTCTTCCTCGGCGCAGTGAAGGAGGAGGTCGCAGACGTAGTAGGGGTACAGCGTGTTGGTGTCTGCGAAGACCTTCATGGCCGTCATGGTTGCCGGTGGCCCCGAAGAGTTGGCGGACTACTTCGGCAGGTACTCTCCAGCGGCGGCCACGTCGTTCATCGCTTCGGCGATCCGCTGTCGCCTAGTCGACTTCTTCGCCTGGTAGGCGCCCAGGTCGGCTCGGGCGACTTTGCGGTGCCGGCTCCCCGGCAGCCGGCGGTAGGGGATGGTTCCATCATCGAGAAGCCTGACCAGCAACGGACGGGAGATGCCGAGCTCGGCGGCCGCCTGGTTGGGGGTCAGTTCCTCGACCGCATCCGGGAAGCTGATCGTGACGCGATGTCCGGCTGCTTGCTCACTAGCCGCCTGGTAGAGGGCTGCGGCGAACGGGGCCGGTAGTACGACTGACTGGCCGGCAACGACCACGCTGACCGTTTGGCCGTCCTTGATCGCCGGCTCGACCACATTCACGAGACGCGAAGAGGCTCGACGAGCCTGCGGGTCCGAAGACCTGAGAACCATCGTCCCTCGCTTCCGGACGACCGCAGCCGACGCGGCTCGGCGTGAGCGAGCTTCGGGAGTGATCTTCTCTGCCGGCTTCTTGGCTGCGGTCTTGACCCCAGCTCGCTTCGTGCCGGCGTTTCCCGCCGCGACACGCTTGCCAGTACCGGCGGCGGCCTTTGTAACGGTCCGCCTGCTCGGGACCAGCTGAGTAGATGCTGCGTTGGTAGGCATGGTGTTCTCCTCGTAGAGACAGCGTACCTGCTAAATGCAGCATCTGCAACGTACCGCGCGTGGTGGTCCTCAGGCCGACTCCCAAGGGGACCGGCACCGGCCTGAAGTCTGGCACGTTCCCGCCAGGTTCCATCGTCGTGTCGCATGCCGGGTGCCGGCGAATGTGTCGGTGTGCGTTGCGGCACCCGGTTGCCCCATGGCTGGACTCGGGTCTGGTGGAGCTGGGTTCAGGCCCGGGCGCGCGCCAGCCGAGGGACGCATGCCGCCAGGCCGTGCGGCGGGCCGAACACCTCATGGCGTTCGAGGCGGGCGAGTTCATCGCGGAAGCGGCGCTGTCCCTCACCCGACAGCCGCGCGCGCTGAGTGGTGGACTCACGCGAGGGTCCTGAATAGTTCCGCTAAGCAATACGGACCTCGCTCGCATAAAGGCGCCCTGCATCCACCCGCGATGCGACACTCAGTCCATGCACGGGACTGAGAACCTCAAATATCTCAGCCGGGAGCCCTTCGAGCCCAAAAAGCCGGAGCTTCGATTCGGGAAGGCCTGCCGATCGGAGTAGATAATGGATGGCGTCTACCGGAAACGTCGCGCTGACATTAATTCTGGCTAGGGCAGATAAGAATGACTCGACATGGGTTACGGCAATAGTGTGGGGCCAAGTCGGGCCAAAACATGTGAGTTCCCTATTTGCCTCAGCAATAGATTCGTATTCCCCGGCTTGAAGGCTCCGGATCTTGTCGAAAGTAGCCGGCTGACCTAGGTCGGGCGACGCCCCAAGCCACCGTGGCAGTAGCTAGTGTGCTTCGTCGGTCATGTTCTCAATGCTCACGGCCGCGACGCTACCCACCACCCACGACAGCCGGCACGGCCGCGCCGCACTTGGGGACCACGTGCTGTGACCGCGCGTTCCCATGCTTCTCAGTCCTGCGTCTGCCGCGTTTCGATAAACGCCCAGAACGACGGCGCGGGCTTCAGCGAGCAGTGTACCCACCGAGTGCGGAACCGGCGATCTGGCGTCGTCGAGGAGGGTCGCGCTGGCGGCGGAACATCGATTGCCCGTCAGAAGTGGGCGGGAGAAGCTTCCCGCCACCCTTCTGGCCTACTACTGCACGAGTCCGCGTGTCCTGGAACCCTTCCCGGAAGAACAAAACAAAGCCCCTGCTGAGCAGGGGTTTTGTCGGGTGGTGGTGGTGCCTCCAAAAGCCAACCGCTGCCGCTCGCCGCACAGCCCATCTACCTGGGGGAACGCAAGCTGGCCGTTCCCACTTGCAGATACGAGGTGGTCGCGGCTATCGAGGCGCTGGTCGTTGGTGGGGGAGAGCCGGTTCTCAACGTAGAGAGGGTGCATACCGCGATGGTCTCGTGCGGCTCCCGCTGGGCGCGGGCGACGGTCGCCAAGACCATGTCGCGGATGACTCGCCCGGCCCGCCGTCCGCCGAACTTGCGGCTTGAGAGAGCTGGGACCGATCGATACTGCCTATGGGCGGACAGGTAGCCGCAAGTCGAGCAGAGCTGCGGCTTTCGCTCGTGACGCCAGCTCGACGGTCATGCGGGCACCCTTTGCCATCCCGCTAGCCAGAGGTCTTCGGCGGCATGCTTCACGAAGCCGTCTACATGGGAGTCGCCGTGACGCAACCTCGAGATCCCGCAGCCCACCCAGTGCCAGCCCAGGCCCTCAAGAAACTTGGTGGTGAACCGTTCTGGGGCCTGAGCGGATTGGATCGCCTTGAGGATGTCTCCCGTGTTCTTCGCTCTCGTGAGGTACGCAGTGGGCAAGCTCATGGCTCAAGCGTATGGGACCGTTCATACGGTTGCCAACGTCTTCTCATAGGTCGGACAGGCATGAAGATGCAGGGGCTGAGGCGACCAGGACTGCAGCCGAGCTCATGAACCTCCGCATCGTCTTTGAATTGTCGGCATGCCGAGCCGCTCTTATGTGGGTAGGAAGCCCCGGTTGGACAGTGCGACCTGGATCTCGTTGCGGTGACGGGGATCACAGGCCGTCCAGCGTCGCTCGTCCTGGTCGAGGTCGGCCAGGAAACCGAAACGATCCCTGACGCGCCGCTCCCACGCCACCAGCTCCACGGGTCGGGCGAGGGAACCGATGGAGTCGGGGGCGAAATCTCGCTCGCTACGGGGCACGAGCACGTCGTGAGGATTGAGGGGCCCGCTCCCGCGCCCGTCGTCGATGACGTCGACCCAGACCTTCAGCACCCACAGGCGTCGGACCAGTCGCTCGTCGATGGGTCGGCCGGCGAACTGAGCCAGGTCGTAGACGTCACGTCCGAGAGCAGTCCGGCGATAGCGGGCGAGCTTCTCGCCACATGCCTCGGCTTCCGCGATGACCGGCAGAGTGGGGAGGGTGATGCCGTAGGCCTTGTGGATGGGGAGCGGGATGACGGGGAGCCGCTCGGGTGCCAGGGCCAGCGGACGCCGGGCGAACTCAATAGACGCACCGATGGCCGGTTGGCCGAGGTCGGGGTGGTTGACGGCCAGGCTCCAGTGCCGGCCGTCGCCGCGGGTGGCGGTGAGGGAGAACCGGAAGCCGGAAACGGCGGCCCCGTCGACGATTTCGCAGACGGCCAGCACGGTGTCGTCGTCGGGGGCGGCGAAGTCCAGGTCGGTGGAGAACCTGCCGGCGCCGCCGAGCCGACATTTGCGCAACGACGTGCCTCCCTTGAAGACCAGGTCGTGGTCGTCGAACAGACCCGTCTCGGTGAGCAGCCAGAGAAGGTGGTCCTGGGCCACGTCGAGGAGGGCGGCCTCGTAGGTGTCGGAGCGTCCGGCGCCGTGACGGAGGACCAGGGCGCGGTTGAGCGTTACCCGCGGCATGTCATGCCTTGGCGAGGCTGCCGCGCAACGGGGCGATGAGGTGGTCGGTGAGGCGGAACTCGGGCGCCCAGATGCCACCGGGGCCGGTGCCGAATTGGATCTTGGGCATGGCCTCGATCTGTCGTCGTTCGAGGAGGGTCACGGCGTCGTCGTGGCGGCCGCCTTGGTCGAGGAGGTAGCTAGCTCGCTGCCGGGCGGAGGTGGACTGGGAGGCGAGCAGCCCGGCCAGGCGGTCGACGTAGACGTCGCCGGCCAACTGGTCGAGGTGAGCCACGAGGTCGGCCCAGGGGCCAAACGAGGCCGGTCGTGCGGCCAGCTGAACGACGAGTGCCTCGGGTCCGAACGCGGGGAGCCCGCCAGCCCAGTCGGTGAGGTCGAGGTGCCGGCGCAGGAGGAGGGCTGGGGTTGGACCGAGGCGGGGCGCGTCTTCGGTTTGCCAGCCGAGGGTGACCACCGAGAGGTGGGCGCGCAGCCCGTAGGGGAGGCGGGCCTTGGCGGGGACCCACACGGCCACGGGGCCGTCGAAGCGGCGGTCGAGGTAGCCAAGGTGCCAGGCGGCGGCTTCGCCGGCTAGGGCGAAGGCGGCCTCGGGCTCTCTCGCCCGCCACCCCTGCAGGTCGATGTAAGGGTCGGCGACCTCGTCTTCGCCGGCTGGTAGGAAGGCCCAGACTCCCTTGAGGTGGACGGGCGCGAACCAGCCCAGCCGCTGCAGTTGCCGGGCCGTGCGCTCGGCGTCGAGGTCCCAGCCGTGCTCGTCGATGAGCGCTTCGAGGTCTCGGCGGGTCATCACCCGGGGCCGGTTCCGGGACAGCGTGGCCAGGAGGGTCGCCAAGGCGCCGGGGATTCGGCGGCCCGTTGCCGCCTCGTGGCGTGAGGGCTGCTCTTGGCGGGGCATGGTTAGTATCAGACCTGGAATTCGTCTATGTCGGAACAAGTCCAGGTATAACACTAACCAGAGGATAAGGCAAGACCTGAAATTCGTCGACAGGAGTCCCTATACAGGCTTCGTCCTAACCATGTGGCACAAGGCGGACGCTGACCGGCGGGTTGTCGCTGCCGCTATCACGGCGCCTCGTTCGGCGGGACGCACCTTGCTCGGCGTCCTCCGGTGAAGCCGACGACGGCTACGTGCGCGGTGGCGAGCACGCGATGCTTGGGAGAGGCGATGACGGATCGCTGGTCCCGTTGGTCGAGGGATCGGCAACAGCGAGCAGCCGGCGCATGACGGCGGCCATGCCAACGGTGACGGGCTTCCTATGGCGGTGCCTACCGACGCTTGCCTCGTTCCGGTAGAGCGAAGCTACGCCGCACATCCGGCGTCGCTAACGCCAGCTCGATTCGCCGGCAGATGGGTGACCGGCCTCTGGCCGGACGGTACCGAGTCGATGATTTCGTGTCCCCACCCCTTTGAGTCGGCCGACGCGACGGAGCCCTCTCCAGGGCGCTGACGTGGTGGTTTGCCACAGAAAGGGGGCTCCAATGCTGGACGGAGGGCTCCGTGGAGTACTCCGTGGACGTCTTGACGGAGCTCGCTGCGGAGGGTCCTCCATGCCGAGTGGAACTCGTCGGCGCTGCCCGACCGCTCGCTGCACTGCCCCGGGACGCCCGAGAGGCCGTTCGTCCCAGCCGGGGATGTCCCCTACAAGAAGAACAACGGGTTTTGGCCTTCTTTCCAACAAAATCGAACGGCACTGACACCCCCTCGGCCACCCTCAGCCTGCCCCGGATGACGGTGGCCTTTGGTCGAGATGAGCCGCCATCGCGCCACTGGAGTAGCCCCGGACCAGTCCCACTCCTGCTCCATCTGACAGTCCCATGAAAGCAGCCACGCCCCAGATCCCCACCCCGGACCAGCTCAGGATCCTCTGCGCCAAAATCCACCGGGTCGTCGAGGACGGCAACCCCGACGCCGTCAAGCAACTTCTACGGGACCTGATCGATCGGGTCGAGATCACCCCCGACCGCCAGGCGTACCCGTTCTTCTGGGCGCCCGCTACCTGCGAAGCCGTACCAACGACTGACAAACGCGGCCAGTACGCGCAACCGGCGCCCACCCATCAGGGGGACACCGGTTGGCTTTTCGTTACATCACGTGGAGGTGGCGGGAATCGAACCCGCGTCCTTCAGCTTCGCATCGGGGCTTCTCCGAGCGCAGCCGGTGACAGGATTCTCGGGTCTCCCGCTCGCCACCGGCACCGGCGGGAGACCTCAGTCGGCTAGATGTCCCCGATGGCCTGCCGACGCGACCACCAGGTGAGCCCTACTCGATGACATCCGTATCCGGCCCGTAGGGCCGAGACCGGGCGGACGCGCTGCTAGTTAGGCAGCGATGCTGAGCTGAGGCTCGGCGTTTGTTGTTGGTTCCGACTCTTTAACGTGGATCCGGAGACCACGGCTCGCTTCACCCGACTTGACGACCGAAGTCGAAGCCCTTCACCCCCATGTCAATGTGCAGCGGGACCATCGTACCGGGGCCGACGAGATCCAGGTGGCAGTTGGGTACCGCATCTGTCATCCAACTGCCACCTGAACCGCTGCGAGGCAAAAGCCGAGGGGGGGTTAGTGGGCGCTGGCGCCGGCAGTGGCCCGTCCGGGCACGCTGCGCTGCCCAGAGGCCAGCATGGCCTGGACGTCAGCGGGCAGTACGGCGCCGACGGTGTGGCCGCCGTCGACGACGAGGATAATCTTCTGCCCTCCGGTACGGCTGAGGGTCTCCAGGGCATCGTCCGCGGGTGATGCGCCGGCGACCGAAGTGACCGGAACGCCCAGGTCGATCGGCCGGCGCGCGCCCCATTCGTGGAGGGGGACGGAGCGGACGGTCTCGCCTGCCACCACTCCCTGGTATCCGCCGCCCCAGCCCTCGAGGAGCCACACCCAGCCCGGTCGGGGTGAGTCGTAGCCGTCGACGAACGCTTGGACCGTCACCCACCCGGGCGCCCCGCCGACGGGGCGCATGATGTCGCTCACCGTGGCTCCGTCGAGGACCCGCCGGACGGTGCCGGCTTGGTCCTCGCTGCGGGCGGCGGCCATGAGCCAGTACCCGAGGAAGCCCAGGATGAGAGCCTGGAGGCCGCCTTGACCACGAATCAGGAGCACGAAGGCGAAGGCCACGACCAGCGAGCCGAACCCGATACCAATCCGGCTGGTGATACGGGTGGCCCGCCACTGGTCGTGAGTCAGCCGCCAGATCACGGCGTGCAGCACTCGGCCGCCGTCGAGGGGCGAAGCGGGGATGAGGTTGAACAACGCGAGCGTCACGTTGATAACCGCCAGCCAGCCGAGGGCCGAAACGGCCAGGGGGCTGGTGCCGCCTTGCTCGACGAGGTAGCGGGCCAAGGCGAAGAGGCCCCCGACGGCGAGGCTGACCGCCGGCCCGATGCCGGCGATGGCGGCCTCCCAGGCCGGCGTGCGGGTGTCGCCGTCGATCCGGGTGATGCCGCCCATCCACGACAGGGTGATGCCGTCGACGCTCATGCCGGCCCGGCGGGCGACGGCCGCATGGCCGAACTCATGCAGGAGCACGGCGACGATCAAGCCGATGGACGTGGCCGCGCCGACTAAGTCGTAGGTGGCCGCGCTGTAGCCGGGTGCGTCGTAGGGCAGGCGGTTCCGGGCGAGGCCGGCGCCGACGAGGACGACGATGGCGACCAGGCTCCAGTGCACCCCCACCCGCACGCCTCCGAAGCGCCCGATCCGGAGGCTGTCCCTCATGCTGTCGGTTGTACCCCGTGGGGCGCGGAATGCAAAGAGCATCCTAAGGTTCTCAACGAAGTTTCAGCCCAGGGTGTCCCCAGACGAGCGGTTCGCGTAGATCTGGGCACTCAGTCCGGCTCCAATCCGCGCCGGCTGGCGGCCGCCGCCCGGCGGGCTTCGAGGGCGGCGTCGCGCTCCGCGATGGCGTGGCGCTTGTCGTACTGGCGGCGGCCCCGGGCCAGGGCGAGGTCCACCTTGGCCCGGCCGTCCTTGAAGTAGATGGACAGCGGGACGAGGGTCAGTTGCTCCTGCGCGGTGCGGATCGTGAGCTCGTCGATCTGGCGTCGGTGCAGCAGCAGCTTGCGGCTGCGGTCGGTGTCGACGGCTCCGAAGCCGTTGGCGTAGGAGTATGGCGCCACGTGCACGCCGTGGAGCCAGATCTCGCCGTTTTGCACCCGGGCGTAGCTGTCGCGCAGCGCTACGTTGCCGTCCCGGAGGGACTTGACCTCGGAGCCGACCAGCACGATCCCCGCCTCGAAGCTGTCGAGGACGTCGTACTCGTAGCGGGCGCGCCGGTTCTGCGCCACCGGCCGGGGACCGCCGGGCTTCACCTTCTTCTGACCACCGGACTTCGACGACACAGTCCGATCACGGTACCGTCGGCGCCGTGTCGACACCGGCAGGTTTGCCCCCGGCGGAGCTCGCCATGACCAGGGCGGTCCACGCCGAGATGGTGGCCGCCTGCCTCGCCGGCTATCCGCTGGAGGCCTGCGGGCTCCTGGGCGGTGTGGATGACGGGGCCGTGTCCAGGGCCACTGCTTGCTACCAGGCTGCCAACGCGGCGGCGTCCTCGCGGGTCTACACCGTGGAGCCCCGCGACATGCTGCGGGCTGACCGGGCTGCGGAGGACAGCGGTCTGAGCCTGATCGGGGTGTGGCACTCCCACACCCACACCGATGCCTACCCGTCACCCACCGACGTCGGGCAGGCGCCCGACCCCGAATGGTGGTACGTGCTGGTCTCGCTCCGCGATGTGGAGCCCGTGGTCCGGGCCTACCGGATCCGAGACGGCGCAGTCGAAGAACGCCCGATCGCCGTACAATGACGACACGACGGGTCGAGAATTCGCCCCGGTCGCCGAAAGATCGAAGTGCACACAGATCCGAGAGCACAGGGAGCCCAAGTGTCCGTCGCCGTCCGCCTGCCCGCCATCCTCCGCCCGGCCACCGGCGGTGAGGCCACGGTTCATGCCGATGGCGCGACGGTCGGCGAGGTGTTCGACGACCTGATCGGGCGACACCCCGGGCTCAAAGATCAGCTCTTGACCTCTGACGGCGGGCTGCACCGCCACCTCAACGTCTTTCTCAACGACGACGACATCCGCTACATGGGCAAGCTGGAGGCCAAGGTGGGGGAGACCGACACCATCACCCTGATGCCCGCAGTGGCGGGGGGCTGAGGCGATGTCCCGTTACTCCAACATCCTGGAGCTCATCGGGGATACGCCGATGGTGGACATCAGCGAGCTCAGCCCCAACCCCCGGGTCACCATCCTGGCCAAGCTCGAAGGAGGCAACCCGGGCGGTTCGGTAAAGGACCGCGCCGCCAAGGCCATGATCGAGGAGGCCGAGAAGGACGGGAGCCTCGTCCCCGGTCAGCAGATCATCGAGTCGTCGTCGGGCAACACCGGCATCGCCCTGGCCATGATCGCCAAGGTCAAGGGGTACCCGATCAAGATCGTGCTGCCCGAGAACGTGTCGGTGGAGCGCCGCCAGCTGCTCGAGGTGTGGGGGGCGGAGATCCTCCCCTCGCCTGGCTCCGAGGGCTCCAACGGCGCGATGCGCCGGGCCCAGGAGCTGGCTTCGGAGCATCCTGACTGGTGGTTCCCGTACCAGTACGCCAACCCGTCCAATCCGAAGACGCACTACGAGAGCACAGGGCCGGAGATCTGGCGTGACTGCCCGGAGGTCACCCACTTCGTCGCCGGCCTGGGTACCGCCGGCACCTTGATGGGGGTCGGCCGGTTCTTGAAAGAGCGCAACCCGGAGGTGCAGGTGTGGGCCGTCCAGCCGCCGGCCGGTGAGATGGTCGACGGCCTGAAGAACCTGGACGAGGGCTTCATCCCCCCGGTGTTCACCGACAACGACGGCTTCGACCTCCTGGACCGGTCCAAGATCGTCGGTCCGCGTGAGTCGATCGAGTGGACCCGCCGGCTGGCCGACGTGGGCATCTTCGCCGGGATATCTTCCGGCGCCATCCTCTCCGCCGCGGTCAAGTGCGCAGCCGAGATCGACGAGGGCACCATCGTCACCATCGTCTGCGATGGCGGCTGGAAGTACCTCTCCACTGATGCCTGGACCGGCGACATCGACGAGGTCACTGAGCGCGCCAAGAAGGTCATCTACTTCTAGGGGCGCCCCGGAGCTCAGCTGGTCGGTAGGGGACCGGGGTAGGCGGCCTCGGCTCGGGCAGCGAGCTTGTTGGCCTGGCGACGTACCACCAAAACGGTGGCGACCACCGCGACCACCGCCGCGATCCCGACGCCGATGTCCACCGGGCGCGACGCTTTGCTGATGGCGCTGCCGACCTCGTACGGCACGAAGGTGTAGATGGCTGCCCAGACGATGCCGCCGAGCGCGTTGAAGGGTAGGAACTTGCGCCAGTGCATCTTCAAGGTGCCGGCCAGGAAGGCGGCGTAGGTGCGCAGCACCGAGACGAACCTCCCGAAGAAGACGACCTTCGCCCCCTGGCGATCGAAGATGTACCGGCCGATCTTTATCTTGGTGTCGTCGGCTCGGATGTAGTGGCCGTAGCGGCGCAGTAGCCGGTATCCCCCCTTGTCGCCGATCCAGAAGCCGATGTTGTCGCCCATGATGGCGGCGGCTGTCGCGACCGCGAAGATGGCCCACACCGACAGCTTGTGGGTGGATCCGGCGTAGGTCGCTGCCGCGATGAGGATCGTCTCTCCCGGTAGGGGCACGCCGAGGCTCTCCATGGCGACGAGGACGAACACGGCCCAGTAGCCGTACTGACTGAGGAGGTGGTTGACGTTCAAAACGGTGCTCCGTTGGGGGATCGCGGGTGCAGGTCGCGATGGTGCACCTGCGCTGAGCTTGAGTCGGAGGAACGTCCTCCCCTCTGCACCGCGATGGTGGCACACCTGCGGATCAATGGGGCCCTCGCCCCGGGCCGCCTGCCCGTCAACGGCCAATTGGATGACCTATGCGGTATCCAACTGGCACCTGGACTCGGGACCCGACCGCTTTCGACGGGGCGATCCCTTGGCGCCCATCCGAGGTCGGCGCGGACCGAAGCCTAGAGTTGAACAGTGGGCGGAGCGCTAGTGCTGGCCGTAGCTGCCGGGTTGTTCACCGCTGTGTCGTCTGTCTGCCAGCGGCGCGGGGCTGCGCGCGCTCCGGGGACGGCAGGCGGTTTCAGCGTCAAGTTGGTCTTCCACCTGGTGGGAGACCGGCTGTGGCTGTTGGGGGTCGGGAGCATGATCGTCGGCTTCGGATGCCAGGCCGCTGCACTTCACTTCGGCAGCTTGGCGCTGGTCCAGCCGATCTTGGCTTCGGAGCTGCTGTTCGTGTTCGGCTACATCGCGGTGATCAGTCCCCGCCGGGTGGGGTTGACGGACTGGCTCGCCGCAGCGGCCATGGCGGCGGGATTGGGAGTTTTCCTCTTCGCCGCCTCGCCTGGCGGGGGGAGCTCGCACGCCTCGGCGACGCTGTGGTGGCTGGGCGGGCTCTCGGGGCTGGGCCTGGTGGCGATCGTGGTAGCGGCGGCGTTCACTCCTCTGCGCCGGGGCTCCCATCCTTCGGCGGCCCGCCGGGCGGCGCTGCTCGGTGTGGCCACGGGTATCGCATGGGGGTTCCTGGCGGCAGTGATCAAGGAGCTGGTGTCGCACGCCGGCCAAGGAGTGGCCGGCATCTTTTCCACCTGGTCGCTCTACGTCCTGGTCGGCGTCGGCGCGGCATCGATGATCCTGGCCTCCAACGCCCTGCGTGCCGGTCCGCTCCCGGCTTCCCAGCCCGGCTTCACGATCATCGACCCGTTGGTGGCGAGCCTCCTCGGTGTCTTCATATTTAAGGAGCACCTTCGGCTGGGTCCGGGAGATCTGGCGGTCGAGGCATTCGCGCTCGCCGTGCTCGTCGCAGGGGTCCTCGCCCTCAGCCACAGCGGCCTCGTGCACGGCGAGCCGGTCACGGGGCGCTGAGCGTGTTGTCTAGGACCGATCGCGCCGCATAGCTCCCCGTGCCATCGTCCGCCCGAAGTCGACGTAGAAGCTCGACCCGCCGTGCGCGTCGTCCATCACCCCGGTCAGGGCGTTGACGAAGTGATCGATCTCCCGCTCGCCCGTGATCAGGGGCGGCAGGAGCTTCACGATGTTCACGCTGTCCGCGGCTACCTGGGTGAGGATGCGGTAGTGGTGGAAGAGCGGGACGACGACCAGTTGGGAGAACAGGCCCGGCCGGATCCGCTCCATAGCGTTCCAGCGCATCCGGAGTGCTCGTGATGCCGGCTTCCCGAATTCCAGGCCGATCATCAGGCCTTTGCCGCGCACCTCGTGGAGCAGCTCGTAGCGCTCCACCAGGGGGCGCAACGCCTCGAAGAGGAGCTCTCCCGAGCGCTGGGCGCCTTTGACGATGTCCTCGTCGTCGAAGACCTGAAGGGTGGCCAGACCGGCGACCATGGCCAGGGCGTTGCTCCCGAAGGTGGAGGAATGGACCAGCGCCCGGTCCATGGAGCTGTAGACGCTGGCGGAGACCTTCTCGGTGCAGAGCATGGCCCCGACCGGCACGAAGCCGCCCGAGAGCGCCTTGGACACGGTGATGATGTCGGGTCGCAGGTCCCAGTGCTCGTGGCAGAAGAACCGACCGGTGCGCCCCAAGCCGGTCTGGACCTCGTCGGCCACCATGAGCGCTCCGTGCCGCCGGCAGAGCGCCTGGGCTGCCGGCCAGTAGCCTTCGGGCGCCTCGTGGACACCCTTCCCCTGGATCGGCTCGAAGACGAATGCCGCCACGTCGCCGGCGCGCAGCTCGCGCTCGAGCGCGTCGAGGTCGCCGATGGGGACGCTGCCAGTGCCGGGGAGAAAGGGCCCGAAGCCGCTACGGAACTCCTTGCCCCCGTTGAGCGAGAGCGCGCCCACGGTCAGCCCGTGGTAGGCGTGGTCGCAGTAGAGGACCCGGGAGCGTTTCGTGGCGTGGCGGGAGAACTTGATGGCCGCCTCGATCGCTTCTGCACCCGAGTTGCACAAGAACGCCCGGCGGATGCCCTCGTGGGACCGGCTCACAAGCTGCTCTGCTAGGAGGCCGGGCAGTAGCCCGCAGTCCATCTGCACCAGGTTCGGCAGGTCGGCGTCGATGGCGTCGTGCAGCGCCTGCTTGACCACCGGATGGCTGCGCCCGAGGGCGTAGACGCCGAAGCCGGACAGGAAGTCGAGGTACTCCTGCCCATCGGCGTCGTAGAGGTAGCAGCCCGCTCCGCGTACGTAGTAGCGGTCGAACCCGATCGTCTTCAGGACCTGCACCAGCTTGGGGTTGAGGTAGCGGCTGTGGAGGCGGAAGTTCTCCCCCTGCCGCTCCTCGACCACCTTCATCACGTCCACACGCAAGTCCCCTCGAACCGACACAGGTCTACGTCCCTGCCGGAGGTTACCTACTGCTCCGGACGAGGAGATGAACGAATCGGCGGCGGTGCGTCTCGATCTGCCCTGATCGCTCGGATCATCTCTTCGGCACGCTCGGCGGTGATGCCGGGCAAGCGCGGAAGGGGGCGGCGGCCCCTACCCGCTGCGAGTGCGTGCCGGGTCTGGTCTGCGATCCTCAACGCCTGCGCCGCCCGGACACTGCGCAGATCCTCCTGCTTCCCCGACGCCAGTGTAGGCAGCGCTCGAAGGAGCAGTTCGCGCTTTCAGAGGCGGGCCCGAGCTGCCGCCTCGGCACGGTCGTCGTAGCCGACGATCTCGGTCACCCTGCCGTTGTGTACGTCGAGCACCTGCCAGCGCTGCGTCGTCGCGCCTCCCTCCTCTGCGGGAGTCCTCCCGGAGACGTCCATGCCGACCAGGATCCTGTTGCCCGTGACGACCAACTCGGTGACGGTGCCACGGACGCCCGCGTCCCGTGCCCGGCGATACCACTGCAGAACCTGCTTTCGGTTTCGGCAGGCGGGGGCGGGATCATCCGGTGCGCCCCAGCGGACATCCGGGTCGAGCAGCTCGGCGAACTCGGTCAGATCGGCAGCGCTCAGGGCGTCCTGGATCCGCTCGGCTACTTCTTGGGCAGTCGGCGGCTGGTCCGACACGGCGACACCTCTTGCGTTGGGATCGGTTCGCACTCTAGGGACTATGCGTGAGGAGCGCGGGTCAGGTTGGGCGGCTCGAGACTGACCTGGATGTTGTCTACAACGTCTACAGAGGCTCGGTGGCCGGGATAAGGTGGCGTGAGGAGGTGTGCGATGGCGTTGTCAGTTGCTGAAGCGGTCAGGGTGCTCGGCGCGCGAGCCGTTGACGACCCGAGCCTGGCCGAGACGTTGCGGTACCTGGCTAATGACACTGGCGCCGACGATCCCTTTGCCATCCCTCCCGAATCGGTGCTGGCGACAACCCGGTGGGTCAACGAACGGCGCCAGATCGAGCGAGACGAGGAGCGGCGGGCGGCGACCCTCGACACCGCCGCCGTGGTCGGGGCAATCGTTTCGATACGCGATCGTCGCGGCGTTGATCGCCGGCGCCGGCGCGGGCAGCTTCTCGGCTGGCGGAGCGGCGCCGGGACTCTGCACCCGGTTTGGCAGTTCGATCGATCCCGCGGTGATACCCGGTTCGGGCTGGCCCGCGTGATTGCCGCCCTGGGAGAGGTGACCTCGGATGCCCGAGCAGCCGACGCCTTGATGAGGGCCTCCCGGGAGGACCTCGACGGCCGCAGCCTTGCGGAGCTCTTCGCTTCCGGGCGTATCGAAACCGTGGTGCGCTTGATCCTGGCGTCGGCTGACCAGTCCTGAGCGTCTTTCCCTCGCAGCGGCCGAAGGGCCTGAGGCTCGATCACCAGCCTGGAGCGTGGTGGCGGATCGACAGCCTCCATCCCGACCGGTGGGATTGGGAGCCGTTCCTATCTCCACGTCATCGCTTCGACCCCGTATCGGGCCGATTCCGGATGCGCTACGCCGCCAATCGCTCGGTCGTCGCCGCCCGCGAGCGCTTCCCCGCCCGGACCCTGACCGAGGCCGATGGGGACCTTTGGCTCGTGCATCTGCTGGTTCCAGCACCCGTGCTGGCCTTGACCCGTCAGACCAACCTGGACGTGCTGGGTCTCGACGATCGGGTGAGCACGGGGCGCATAGATTCTTCCGGGCGGACCGACCCCGACCCGCTGCTTGACACCTGCGGCCAACTAGCCGACGCGGTTCGCGACTGGTGGAACGGATCTCCCCCTCCGCTCCTGTACCGGGCGCGCACGGTACCGAGCACCGGCCGCAGCCTGGCGTTCACCCGGACGTCGGCGTGGTCGATCCTGGACGCCCGTCCACTACGGGAAGCCACCAGCCTGCATTCGCACCTCACGCTCAGCGCCGGCTTCGTGATCCCTCCTGTGTGGCTGCGCTGAGTGAAGTTGTCAGGGCTCGTGTAGCGACCACTGCGGGTCGAGGGACACCACGCCGGTCTGCTCCCTGATCGAGCCCCGGTCGACGTCGAAGCGCATCAGGTACGGCCGGAAGTCGTAGATCTTCATGAGCGTGTAGTCGCGCAGCGAGACGCTCAGGTCGTAGGTGCCGGGCAGGAGCCGCAGCTTGTCCCAGCGCATGTCGACGTAGCCCTCCCCGTCGATCTTGTCGGGCACCGCGTCGTTGTCGCGCATCGTCGGGCCGGTGACCTGCACGCCTTGGATCGTGTCGATGCTGACGCAGATCACCGGACGCTCGATGGGCTGCCCCGCCCGGTAGTAGAAGCGCATGGCGGCCGGCGCACCGGTCGGCACCCGCTCCACCGGCTGGTCGTGGGCGTCGAGCAGCTCGACGCGCTCGATCAGTGCCTCGCCCGACCCCCACCGCACGACATCGTCCTCCTGGTGGCGGTCGACGGTGACGGTGCCGGTGTAGGACTCGATGACGTCGCGGGGCTCGCCGGTCTCGCGTAGCGTGCCGTGCTCGAACCATGCCACCCGGTCGCAGATGTTCTGCACGCTGGCCATGGCGTGGGATACGAGGACGATGGTCTTGCCGTGGGCCTTCAGCTGGGCGAACTTCTCGTTGCATTTGCGTTGGAACTCCTCGTCGCCGACGGCGAGGACCTCGTCGACGAGCAGGACGTCTGGGTCGACGTTGATGGCGACGGAGAACCCGAGCCGGACGTACATGCCCGAGGAGTAGTTCTTCACCGGCTCGTCGATGAATTGCTCGATGCCGGCGAAGTCGACGATCTCGTCGAAGCGCTTGCGCAGCTCCTTCTGGCTGAGGCCGAGGATGGCACCGTTGAGGTAGACGTTCTCCCTGCCGGACAGCTCGGGGTGGAAGCCGGCGCCGAGCTCGAGCAGCGCCGACATCTTGCCGTTGACCTTGACCTCGCCCTTCTCGGGGCGGAGGATCTTGGCCAGGCACTTGAGCATGGTGCTCTTGCCCGACCCGTTGTGCCCGACCAGCCCGAACGTCTCGCCTTCCTGCACCTCGAACGACACGTCCCGGAGGGCCCAGAAGTCCTCGGCTATGACGCGCCGGCCTCGCAGGATGGTGGCCTTCAGCGAGTTGTTCTGCTCGTGCACCAGCCGGAACATCTTCGAGACGTTGTCGGCGGAGACGGCGACGCCGCTCACAGCTCCTCCGCCAAGCGACCCTCCATGCGGGCGAAGACCTTGTAGCCGATGGCGAACATCACGACGGCGGAGGCGACGAAGTAG
>JAKBAM010000056.1 GCA_021809105.1 Actinomycetes bacterium | reverse complement strand
TAGTGCCCATAGCCGTGCATGTCGGTGCCGTCAGGCCAGCGCAACATGTCCTCCATGGCCCAGATCACCTTGGCCGTGGTCGGCGAGGTCAGCTCGATCTCGGGGGTGTGGCATTGGTGCACGGTGACCACGCCAGCCAGCGCCTCCTCGAGGAACGCCATGAAATCGTCGGCGCCGGCGATGACGCCGCCACCCGAGGCGGTGGTGTCCATGGTCACATCATCGGCGAACACCTGGCGCATCCCGGCCCAGTCCTTGGTGTCCATCGTCCGGCAGTACCGGGCCTTGACCTGCTTGATCGCCTGAACGTCATCCACCACGAGCCCCCGAGCTGTCCACGGCCGGTAACGGCCCCGGTATGTGTATCTGCCGCATGGCAGACAAGTCAACCCTGTGTCGCACCTTGACGGGACGCCGTCTGGCTTCGTGCCTACACGAGAGTGGTGAGGCTGAGGATGGCGGCTACCACCGCGAGGACACTGGCGAGGAGGAAGGGGCTGTTAGCGCCGAAAGTGCTGATCAAGGGTCCGGCAATAGCGGTGGCTGACGCGGCGCCTGCTCCTCCCATCGCGTTGAGCCAACTCAAAGCTTCGGCCCGGTAGCCGGCCGGGGCGCTGTTCGCCATGAGGGTGCTCTGAACTGTGAGCAGGGGCGCCAGCGACAGGCCTGTCCCAGCCAGCGCGATGCCCATGGCCGCCAGGCCCGGGAGGACGCTCACGAGCGCGAAGCCGAGTCCCATGACGCCGCAGAGGACGCCGCCCTGGAGCCCGACGCTGCCCCGGTGATCGCGCGCGCCCCACCACAGGCCGCCGAGGATGCTTCCCGCAGAAAGGCTGGCGATCAGCCAGCCAGCCGCTGGTGGGTCGCGGAAGTGCTGTGCGGCCGCCACCGCCCCCAGGTCGCTGGCGCCGATTGCGCCCAAGCTGCAGAACGCCAGCGGGAGCAGTCGGCGGACCCTTCGAGCGTGAAGGGCACCCATGCGGTGGCGAGCTCCTCCCTCGTCGGATTCATCGATGCTGATGACCGGCGAGTGCCCCTACCATGTAGGCGGTGTTGGCGTCCCGATTTTCCCGGCAGTGAGGGTCCTGGTTGCTGAGGACGACGCGGGCCTCCGGTCGGTGCTGGCCCGGGGCCTGCGTGAGCACGGGTACGTGATCGATGCCGTGGCGGACGGCAGCGAAGCCGTGCTCTACGCGCAGACCTATGAATACGAGGTCATCGTGCTCGATTGGCGCATGCCGAAGGTCGACGGGATGACGGTACTGACCCGCCTCCGGCAGCGAGGCACGCGTACCCCGATCCTGATGTTGACTGCCCGTGACACCCATGCAGACCGTGTCGCCGGCTTGGACGCCGGCGCCGATGACTACTTGACCAAGCCTTTCGACTTCAGCGAGCTGCTAGCCCGTATCCGGGCTCTGCAACGCCGGTCGAGCAAGGCGCAGCCCGCCGCCCTCACCCTCGGCGATTTGCGCTTCGACCCTGCCACCCGGGTGGTCACCTACCGCGACGAGATCATTGATCTCACCAGCACGGAGCTCGGGATCCTGGAGGTCCTCCTTCGGCGCAGCCCCAGTGTCGTCACCCGCCTCAGCATCGCCAGCCACGTCTGGAGCGACGAGGCTGACGCTGTTGGCTCGAACACCATCGATGTCCACATCGGCCGCCTCCGCAGCAAGCTGCGCGGGACGGGTGCGGTGATCGCGACCGTGCGAGGCCTCGGCTACCGGCTAGAGCAACCATGAAGCGCCGGGCCCCGCTGCCCTTGCGCAACGTCCTCGACCGCAGTCACCGCCGCCACGCAGTCAAGGTGGCACTCGTCGCGACCGCGGTCACCGCGGTCTTCGCCGTCGTCATCGGCGCCGCCCTGGACATCATCGTCCTACGCCACCTGCAATCCGAGGCCGACGCCAGGCTGGCCGAGCGACTCGGGAGCATCGTCGCCACCGGACCGTTCGGAGCGTCCTCCCACGAGCCGCTCGCTCAGGCCACCGACGCCGATGGCGATTACGATGACGCGCCTGCTCTGGTGTGGCTCGTCACCGCCAACGGTAGGCCCACTCCCGTGACGAGCGGCGCCCCTATGCTCCCGGTCCGGCAATGGCGCAGCGGCACCACCACCACCCTGAAGCTGGCAGGGCTACCTTTCCGGGTCAGGGCTCAGGCGATCCATGGCGGATGGGTAGTGGTGGCCGAGAGCGTCGGTCAGATCGAACGGGTGAGCAGCGAACTGGTCGTCACCGAGCTTCTCCTCGGAGGAGTCCTCCTCGTCGTCGTCTACGCCGGCGCTCTACTGATCGGCCTGCGGGCGTCCGCCCCGATCGAGGAGATCCGGCGCCGCCAAGCGGCGTTCACCGCGGACGCCTCCCACGAGCTGAGGACACCCTTGAGCGTCATCCAAGCCGAGGTCGGGCTGGCGCTGGACCGGGCGCGCAGCGAGGATTACTACCGCGACACGCTCGGACGCGTGTCTGAGGAGGGGTTTCGGCTGCGGGAGATCGTGGATGACCTCCTCTGGTTGGCACGCAGTGATTCCGGCAGCGAGGTCCCCGCACCGGCACCGGTCGATGTAGCCGAGCTGGCCGAGACGACTGTCACTCGGTTCGGCGCCGTCGCCTTCAAACGGGGGGTCAGCCTGGAGCTGGCTGCATCCGATGTGGCGATCATCCTCGCCCCCACCGGCTGGGTCGACCGGCTCCTTGCCGTCCTGGTCGACAACGCGGCACGTTATAGCGCGTCGGGTGGCCACATCCTCGTTCAGGTCACCAGCGGCAGTGGGCACGTCGTGCTGACCGTCGATGACGACGGCCCCGGGATCCCGGCCGAAGAGCGGTCCCGTGTGCTGGACCGTTTCCACCGGGTCTCGGATCTACCAGGCGGAACCGGCCTGGGCCTGGCCATCGCCGACTCGGTGGTGCGCACGACTGGGGGGGTGTGGTTCATCGGGGACGCCCCACTGGGAGGAGCCCGCTTCCGGGTGACTTGGAAGGCGGTGCCGACTCCCGCTTCGCGCCATCACGCCAGCGCTTCGGGCTGAGCAGCGTGAGGAACGACAGCGTCCACCGGCGCCGCCTGGTGTGTAACCCGGCAGCCGAGACGGCTGACCCTGTCGAGGCTCCTGCGCCTGCCGCGGGGTGCGCCAGGTTGTCCGGAGCGCCCACACTGGGGACTGTGACCAGTTCCGTCCAACTCACCGTCCACCGCTTCCGGGTGACGCTGCTCGACGTCACGCCCCCTGTCTGGCGTGAGCTGCGGGCGCCGAGCGTGGTCGGGCTGCACCTGCTCCACGCGGTGGTCCAGATCGCCATGGGATGGGAGGATCGCCACCTCCACGAGTGGAGCATCGGCGACAGGCTGTACGTGGCGTCGGACGAGGAGGACTGGGGGGAGCGGGCTCTCGATGAGTCAGGCGTGACATTGGCTGACGTCGGCCCCCCCGATTCTGCTTTCACCTACCTCTACGATATGGGCGCGGGGTGGGAGCACCTGGTCGAGGTGCTGGCTGTCACTCCCTACGACGCCACGGTCATCCCATTGGCCTGTCTCGATGGGGCGCGGGCCTGCCCACCGGAGGACATCGGCGGCCCTTCCGGCTACGAGCACCTCCTCGACGCTCTCGGCGATACGGCCGATGCGGAGCACGAGGAGATGGTGGAGCGCTACGGCGACCATTTCAGTCCCGACGACTTCGACATCTCCCGGGTCAACGAGCGGCTCGAGGAGCTCTGGCGGGCCTACTGAGTAGCCGCAGCCCCCGTCCCCGGGCCGGGCGCACGTACGTCAACGGGCTAAGCCACCCACTGCCCCCGCCGGACCAGCACCTCCTTCAAGACGGTGGGCCGGTCGGTCATGATCCCGTCGATGCCGAGGTCGAGCAGGCGGTCCATCTCGGCGGCGTCGTCGACCGTCCACACGTGCACGGCCAGCCCGCACCGGTGGGCGAACGCCACGAAGCGGGCGTCGACGACGGGGATCCTGCCCTGTCGGATCGGGACCTGGGTGGCGGCCGCGGCCGCCCACCTGGTGCGGCCGAGCTCCGAAGCCACCCGGGCCAGTGGCACCAGGCTCCCCAGCCGCAGCGCGGTGATCGCCGCCGGGCCAGTGGCGGTGCACAGCGACGGCCCGAGCAACTGACGCACCTTTGCCAACCGGCGGTCGGAGAACGACGTCACGCACACCCGGCCCACGGCACTGGCACGCGACAGCACTCGAGCGAGCGGCTCGACCGCTGCGTCGTGCTTGGTGTCGATGTTCCAACAGGCATCGGGCCACTCCTCCAAGACGTCGTCCAGGCGGAGGATCCGCTGGTCGCCGGGTAGCCGGGCGGCGCAGACCTCCGACCACGAGAGCTCGCTGATCCGTCCCGGGCGATCGGCGGTGCGAGCCAGGTCCGGATCGTGGATGGCGACCACCTCTCCGTCGGAGGTGGCGTACACATCGGTCTCCAGGTACCGGTAGCCGAGATCGAGGGCGTGGGAAAAGGCGGCGCGGCTGTTCTCCGGTGCCTCTGCTGCTCCTCCCCGGTGGGCGAAGGGGATCGGGCCTGGATGGTCGAGGAACTCGTAGCGCGCTGGCACCGGTCTGGAGCGTACGGCAGACCCTCCCCCGAGTCAGCCGGGCTCAGCCTCGTGGCCAGGCTTGGAAAGGCCCCGGTAAGCGTCGACGGGGCGTTCTTCGCCCATGACGACCTTGTAGATCTCTTCGCAGATCGGGAGCTCGACGCCGTAGCGCTCGGCCAGCTCCAAGGTGGTCACGGCCGTGCCGACCCCCTCTGCGACCATGTGCATATCGGCCAAAACGTCGTCCAGGCTGCGGCCCTTGCCGAGCTGCTCACCTACGGTGCGGTTGCGGCTCTGGGGACTGATGCAGGTGGCGATGAGATCCCCCATGCCGGCCAGGCCGGAGAGGGTCTGGGCCTCGGCCCCCATGGCGACGCCCAACCTGGTCAGTTCGGCCAGGCCTCGCGTGATGACCGCAGCCCTGGTGTTGTCGCCCACGCCGAGCCCTTCGGCGATCCCCGCCGCGATAGCGATCACGTTCTTCAGAGCCCCCCCGACCTCGCAACCGATGACGTCGTGGTTGGTGTAGACGCGGAACAGCTTGTGTCGCAGCACGGATTGGAGGGCCACTGCCACGCTCATGTCGCCAGTCGCGATCACGCTGGCCGCCGCTTGCCCGGCCATGATCTCGCGGGCCAGGTTGGGGCCGGTCAGCGCCGCCGCCGGATGGCCGGGCAAGAGCTGGTCGATGATCTGGGTCATCCGGAGCAGCGAGCCCCGTTCGATGCCCTTGGTGAGACTGACCACCGGAATCCAAGGGCGCAACCATTGACGGGCCTCGACCAGGACCGAGCGGAATCCCTTAGAGGGCACCCCGACGACGAGGAGGTCGGCTTCTCCTACTGCTTTCTCCAAGTCGTCGGTCGCCCGCAGTCGGCGGGGCAGGCGTAGGTCCGGCAGATACTTGCCGTTGGTGTGCTCCTCGTTGATCTCCGCTGCCACGTCGCTGTCGCGAGCCCACAGGATGGTGGGGTTGCGGGCTGTGGTCAGCGACGCGACCGTCGTCCCCCACGAGCCTCCCCCGAGCACCGTCACGTTCATTCCCTCGCCCCCCGTTGCTGTCTGCGCCACACTAGGCCGAGCCGGCGAGGGCACGCGCCAGTGCAGACTGGGACAGTCGAAGCGGTACCATCGCTCATGGTCATACAGGGGCCAGGGGGAGATCCGCCCCCAGTGGTCGGGGCTACAGACGCGACATCCCGGACCGACTACCGCATCGACGAGCTGGCGCGGGAGGCGGGTACAACCGTGCGCAATGTGCGCGCCTACCAGGATCGCGGCCTCTTGCCGCCCCCTCGCCGGGAGGGGCGGGTCGGCCTCTACTCGGAGGCCCACCTGGCCCGGCTCCGACTCGTGGGCGAGCTCTTGGGGCGTGGATACACGCTGGGCAACATCGCAGAGATGGTGGATGGCTGGGAGCGCGGGCAAGACCTGAGCGAGCTTCTGGGCCTCGAGTCGGCCCTTATCGGCCCGTGGTCGGAGGACCGCGCCGCCCGGGTGGACACCGGGCAGTTGGCGGACCTCTTCGGTGCCATCGACGACACACCTTTGTTGGAGGAGGCTGTGGCGGCCGGGGTGGTCGAGATCGTCGACGGCGAGCTGCGGATCCCCAACCCCAAACTGCTCGACGCTGCTGCGGTCCTGGTGCAGGCGGGGATCCCGCTCTCCGATCTGCTGAGTGTGGCCCAGGCTGTCACCGTGGCCACCGAGGACATCGCGGGGGCCTTCGTGGGCCTGATCGTGCGCCATGTCTTCGCCCCGCTCGCGAGTCCGATGCCGCCCTCCGAAGTGCCACGGCTCGCCGCGCTGGTCCGGCGCATGCGGCCGCTGGCGAAGTCCGTCGTGGACTCCGAGCTCGCCCGAGCGATGGAGCGGCGCATCCAGGCGGAGGTCGGTGAGCAGTTCGCCCGGGATCAGGGAACCGGCCGGCCCCCCCGGATGGATCCGGGCATCAGTTCCCAGGGTGACGGGTAGTGTCGAGATGTGGCCGACCCCGCGACCTTCGCCGACCAGGCCATGCCACACATGGGGTCGTTGTACAGCGCCGCGCTCCGTATGACCCGCAACCCGGCTGATGCCGAGGACCTGGTGCAGGAGACCTACCTGAAGGCCTACCGGGCTTTCGCCAGCTACCAGGAAGGGACCAACCTCAAGGCGTGGCTCTACAAGATCCTGACCAACACCTTTATCAACTCCTACCGATCCAAGAAGCGCCGGCCCGAGCAGACGGAGCTGGATGAGGTAGAGGACCTGTATCTCTATCGCCGGCTGGGCGGCCTGGAGGCGGTGGCCGCCAACCGGAGTGCCGAGGAGGAGGTGCTCGACCGCTTCACCGATGCCGACGTGAAGGCGGCCGTGGAGGCCCTCCCGGAAGGTTTCCGGATGGCCGTTCTACTGGCCGACGTGGAGGGCTTCTCCTACAAGGAGATCGCCGAGATCCTCGGGGTCCCGATAGGGACGGTCATGAGCCGGCTCCATCGTGGAAGAAAGGCGCTCCAGAAGGCGTTGCACCTGTTCGGAGAGCAGCGAGGGTTGGTGCCGGCCGCGGACCTACCCACCTGAGTGTGATCACCATGACGACACCTGCGAAACCACGCCGAGCGATGGAAGCCACCTGACTATGTCCAGCGACAGCCAAGGCGTGCGACCGGGCCTCGGGCCCGGTAGCGATTGCCAAGAGGCCCTGGACACCTTGTACCACTTCCTCGACGGCGAGCTCACCGAGGACCGCCGGGTCGAGATCCAGCACCACTTGGACCGTTGCTCACCTTGCCTCGAGGCCTTCGACTTCGAGGCGGAGCTGAAGATCGTCATCGCCAAACGGTGCCGCGACCAAGTCCCCGACCACCTCCGCACTCGTGTGGCTCAGGCGCTCGCCGAGGCATCCAAGACGTTTGATGGTCCCGAATAAGGGCATGAAAGAAAGACATTTACTCATAGTTAGTGGGAGATCATGAGCGAGCGTTCTCTCGGAGGGCACACCCTGAGCGGCAGCGAGCGGCCGTCCAAGGCTTTCGCCAAGGACCGATCCTGCCGTGAACCAGGATGTGCCACCAAGCTGTCTATCTACAACAACGGCAAGTATTGCTATCAACATGAGCCGATGGCGGTCCCTCGTACCCGCGGGAAGAAGATCGCCTGAGTCGGCGAACGACCCGGCCATGCGACGGACTCGGCGCCGGCCGGGGTCTAGCCTGACGGCATGAAGACAGCGGATGGCTGGCAGGGGATTCGTGGTTGAGCCCGTCGACTGGGACCTGGCCTCACAGGTTGCCGTGCGGGCAGCCAGCCGCCACGCTCCCTACCCGGCGTTCGAGATGCGGGCGCTCGAAGCCGATTTCGCCGAGCTGACCGCTGAGGCGGAAGGGCTGGTGGCAGAGGAGACGGGCCTGCGTTCGCTGGCCGGTCCGGCCCGGGCCCGCGTGACGGACCGAGCAGGCTGGGTCGAAGCCAACGTGGCCTCCTTCCAGCGCCTGCTGGGTCCGGTCACCACGAAGCTCGGCGCGTCGCTCGAGCGCAGCTCCGCCCGACCGTTCTCGTTGCCGCTCGGCGCCAGCCGCCGTTTGAGTGGCACGCAGGTCGGGATGCTGCTCGGATGGATGTCCAGCCGGGTCCTCGGCCAGTACGACCAGCTGCTCACCGAGGACGAAAGTACCGAGGACCAGGACATCGTCTACTACGTCGGACCCAATGTTCTGGGCTTGGAGCGGCGCTTCGGGTTTCCGCCGAGGGAGTTTCGCCTGTGGCTGGCCATCCACGAGGTGACTCACCGGGCTCAGTTCACCGGCGTGCCCTGGATGCGGGAGCACTTCTTGGGTCTGGTGCGCCGAACCCTCGACGGCGTCGACCCCGATCCGCGGCGCCTCGTGGAAGCCCTCCGGCGCAGCGCTTCGGAGATCAGAGCCGGGCGAAACCCCCTCGACGAGGGAGGTCTGCTGACGCTGCTGGCGACGCCGGATCAATACGCCACGATCCAGGAGGTCGGAGGTTTGATGAGCCTGCTCGAGGGCCACGGCGACATCACGATGGATCGGGCAGGCGCAGGTCGCATCCCAAACGCCCCCTGGTTCGCGCAGACCTTGCGGGAACGGCGCAGGCAGCGGGGCGCGAGTAAGGCTGTCACCGTCCTCATCGGCCTCGACGCCAAGCTGCGCCAGTACGAACAGGGCGAGGCGTTTATCGAGGCTGTCGAAGCGGCGGGAGGGGAAGCTCTGCTGCGGAAGGTCTGGGAGGGACCTGCGTGGTTGCCGAGCTGGCCTGAGATCCGCGAGCCGGGGATGTGGGTCGAGCGCGTGAGCACGGCAGGGCCGGCGCGGCGGTGAGCTGATGTTCCCGTCCCAGGTGCCGGCGCTGCTCACCCGCTGTCGGTTTCCGGCCCGGGGGAGCGCGGTGGTAGCGGCGGTGTCCGGCGGCGCCGACTCGCTCGCCCTCCTCATCCTGGCCAGCGCTGCTGGCCTGCAGGTAACGGCGGTCCATGTCGATCACGGCATCCGTCCTGGCGGCGAAGAGGAGTCCGCCGTCGTGGCGGAGGCCGCCGACCGCTGGGGGGCAGCGTTCCAGCGCCGTCGCCTGGTGGTAGCACCCGGCCCCAACCTCGAGTCGCGGGCCCGGAGGGCCCGCTACGAGGCGCTTCCTGCGGGGGTCCTGACCGGCCACACTGCCGATGATCTCGCCGAGACCGTCTTGCTGAACGTCTGCTGGGGCGCCGGCCTGGACGGCTTGGCGCCGATGGGGGCCGGCACCGGGGGTGGCGGTAGGGAGACCCCGGCCGTGCGCCGGCCCCTCCTCCAGCTGCGCCGGAACGAGACAGCGGCCTTGTGTGCTTCCGCCGGACTGGACCCGGTGCGCGACCCGAGCAACGAGGACCTGCGCTTCCGGCGCAACCGGATCCGCCACCAACTGCTGCCTCTGCTGGCCGACATCGCAGCGCGGGACCCGGTGCCGGTGCTGGGCCGCCAGGCTGCTCTGCTCGGCGATGACGCCGAGCTGCTCGAGATCCTGGCCGCAGAGCTGGATCCGACCGACGCCGCGGCTCTGCGCTCAGCCCCCGCTCCGCTCGCCCGCCGGGCGCTGCGCCGCTGGCTGCGCAGCGGCGACGGCGAGCGCCATCCCCCGTCGGCGGCCGACGTCGCTCGGGTGAGGGACGTGGCTGCCGGCGCAGCTGTCGCGTGCCAGATCAGCGGGGGCCGGCGAGTGTCACGATCCAAAGGGCGGCTGCACCTCGACTGACATGGTGCTGGAGCGGCGACGGTAGGGTTTCGGTCCGTGGCCGACCTCCCACCGATCCACCGCTCCGCCGGGTGGGAGGACCCCGCCATCGGTCGGATCATCGTGGATGAACAGGAGTTGCAGGCTCGGGTCCGCCAGATGGGGGAGCAGATAGCGCTCGACTACGCTGGGCGGGCACCGTTGCTCGTCGGCGTGCTCAAGGGGGCCTGCGTATTCCTCTCTGACCTGGCCCGGGCGATCCGGCTTCCGCTGGAGATGGACTTCATGGCCGTCTCCAGCTACGGGAGTGCCACCCGCACCAGTGGTGTGGTGCGGATCGTCAAGGATCTGGACCTCGACCTGACAGGTCGCCACGTGATCATCGTCGAGGACATCGTTGACTCCGGGCTGACCCTCGCCTATCTGCGCCGCAACCTGGCAGCGCGCCACCCGGCGTCCTTGGCCGTCTGCGCCCTGCTGATCAAAGAGGGCCTGCAGACGGTCGACCAGGACCTGGCGTACGAGGGTTTCCGCATCCCGCCGGAGTTCGTCGTCGGCTACGGCCTCGATGTGGCCGAGCGCTACCGCAACCTGCCGTTCATCGCGGCCTACAGGGAGGACGCCGGGGTGGGGGCCCGGTCCCCACTACCCTCTTCTGGGCATGAGGATGATCGACCGTAGCCCTACATCTAGGTGGCTGGAGTCCAGGTGACAACGATCGAAGGACGCGGCGGCAATGGGAGCGGCCCACCGGGATCGGACGGCGGTGTGGACGTGGCGCGGGTCACCTGGGCGGTGCGCGAGATCCTGAGCGCGATCGGCGAGGATCCTGACCGCGACGGCCTGCGCGATACGCCGAAGCGGGTGGCCAAGATGTACAAGGAGATCTTCTCGGGCATTGGTGAGGACCCGGGCCACCACCTCACAGTAACTTTTGAGGCCGACCACGACGAGATGGTGATGGTCCGGGACATCCCGCTCTACTCGGTGTGTGAGCACCACCTGGTTCCGTGGTTCGGCCATGCCCACGTCGCCTACATCCCAGGGCTCGACGGTCGCATCACTGGCCTCTCGAAGCTCGGGCGCCTGGTCCAGGGCTACGCCCGCCGGCCACAGGTCCAGGAGCGCCTGACGGCGCAGGTGGCCGACACCATGCAGCAGGTCCTGGTCCCGAGAGGGGTGCTGGTGGTGGTCGAGGCCGAGCACCTGTGCATGTCGATGCGCGGCATTCGGATCCCCGGCACGACGACGGTTACCTCGGCAGTGAGAGGGGTCTTCCGCGACAGCGTGGCCACCCGCAGCGAGGCCATGGGTTTCCTGCGCCGGGGTTCGTGAGGTGCGCCGGGGCGACCCGGCGCCTCCAATCGACGGCCCGGGTATCCTTCCGCCGTGGTCCTCGTCATGGGCGTGTTGAACGTCACCCCCGATTCCTTCTCCGACGGGGGCCAGTGGTTCGACCATGCCCTCGCCATCGCCCACGGGCGCCAGCTGATCGCCGACGGCGCAGACGTGGTGGATGTGGGGGGCGAGTCCACCCGACCGGGCGCCTGTCCCGTCGCCGAAGGGGAGGAGCTGCGCCGCGTCATGCCCGTGGTCGAAGCGCTCTCCGGCGAGGTGCAGGTGTCGATCGACACGCGCAAGCCGGCGGTCGCAAAGGCGGCGATCTCAGCTGGGGCCCGCATCGTCAACGACATCTCCGCCTCGCTGTGGCCTGTGGCCGCCGCGGGCGGCGTGGGGTGGATCGCCATGCACAGCCCCGCTGATCCGTCCGTCATGGCTTCCCACGCCCGCTACAGGGACGTCGTGGGGGAGGTGGTGGATGTCCTCGTCCGCCGGGCGGAGGAGGCCAGAGCGGCCGGTGTGTCACGGGTGTGGATCGACCCCGGGATCGGCTTCGCCAAGACAGCTGCTCACAACTTGTCGCTGCTGCGTCACCTCGACCGCTTCGTGGCGACGGGATGGCCGGTGGCGGTCGGAACCAGCCGCAAGAGCTTCCTCGGAGCCTTGGCCGCTGGACCCGACGGCACTCCGGCCCCAGTCGTCGATCGCCTGGAGCCGTCATTGGCCACGGCGGCGTGGGCGGTGACGCGCGGGGTGGGAATGATCCGGGTCCACGACGTCAAACCGACCGTCCAGGCAGTCCAACTGGCCCTGCGTGCATCCGCCGAGGCCCGGGTCGGTGCTGCGTGAAGGGCAAATGGGCGAAGGGGATACCGCCTCGCTTCTTCTCCTGGATCATCAAGGATCAACTAGCCGTGAGCGAGCGGCCAGGAGGGTACGCCCGCAACCATCGAAAAGTGCGCAGGCAGGAGGAGATCCTGTGGCTGAGAGGCGAGGGGTTCACCCGCGTGGTATCCCTGCTGCCGTCGTCGCACAACCTGCATGCCTACGATGAGCTCGAGATGCGGTGGTCTCATGTGCCCTTCGGGCCTCAGGACGACGCTGCTCTCGTATTGCCGGACCTCTACCGTCAGGTGCGGGCGTGGCTCGCCGGCGGCGAACGCGTCCTCATCCACCAAGAGGAGCTCAACGACCGCCTCATGGGCGTCGTCGCCGGCTACCTCCGCTGGTCGGGGATGGTGCCCTCGAGCCCCCAGACCATCGCCGTGGTCGAGCGGATCCTGCACCGCCAGATGGGACCCGCAGGCCGTGAGCTGGTGGCGGTCGCCCCCGAGCTGCCGGGGCATTCGGCCGAGCCACTCGGTAGCTGACGGGCCCCCCAACCGATGAGCGAGATCCCGCCGCGAACGGCAGTACGGGTGTCGGCGCCGAGCGCTACCGTTGGCGTGCCCGACCGCCTCGAGCTGCGGGGCCTACGGGTCGTGGCGGCCCACGGCGTGCTGTCGGAGGAACGAGACCGGGCACAGCCTTTCGAGATCGATGTCTGCCTCTACGCCGACCTCTCCGCCGCAGGGGGCTCCGACGCCCTGGCCGACACCATCGATTACGCGGCGGTGTGCCAGGTGGTGGTCGACGTCGTGGCCGGTCCCCATGTGGATCTGCTGGAGCACCTCGCCCAGAGGGTGGCCGACGCCGTGTTGGCGGTCGCCGTTCCCATGGGGCTGACCGTTGACGTCACGGTGCGAAAGCTCCGGCCGCCCGTCCCGTTCGACCTCAGCTCGTCGGCGGTGACGATCCGTCGCGGCCCGTCGGACCGGCCATGACCCAGCCCGTCCCGTGACGCCCACCGTCGAGTGAGGCCTGAAGATCTGCCAGCCGAGCGGGCGTTCCTTGGTCTCGGTTCGAACCTCGGGGACCGCCGCGCCAACCTGGCACTCGGGGTGTCCCTCATACCCGACGTCGTGGCCGTATCCCCGATCTACGAGACCGCACCGATGGGAGGACCCGCCGGCCAGGGACCGTTCCTCAACTGCGTGATCGAGGTGCGCACCTCCCTCTCCCCGCTACAGCTACTAGAGGCGGCGCGGGGTGCAGAGGCCGCTGCCCGGCGCGTCCGTCTCGAGCGTTGGGGCCCGCGCACCCTGGACGTCGACGTCCTGCTGGCCGGGGAGGGCGGCGAACGCACCGTCGATACCCCCGAGCTGACCATCCCCCATCCCAGGATGTGGGACAGAGGCTTCGTCCTCGTTCCCCTTGCCGACCTGGCCCCAGACCTCGTTGCCGGTCGCCTTACCCCCGCGCTTGCAGAGGGTGTAGTGCCAGCCGGTAGCCTATGAAGCACCGAACGGCCGAGCGGCGGTGCGGACCGGGCAGACCGGCCGCCCTTCGCGGCCCCAACCGCCCAGCGAACGGCACCCTCCCGGGCCGGAACGTCTGTGAGGACCGAGTGCCAGCTCCGCCAACTACGCCCGCACCACGCTCCGACGGTGGGTTTGGGCCGGGCGGAGGCCAACGGTGGAGGTGATCAGCGACCCCCTCGGGTGGCAGGAGGCTATGGAAGCCGCACGCCGGCGCGGCCAGCAGGTGGGCCTCGTGCCCACGATGGGCTCGTTGCACGCCGGGCACCTGTCCCTCGTCCGCCGAGCCCGCGCCGACTGCGATCTCGTGGCCGTCACCAACTACGTGAACCCCCTCCAGTTTGGTGCCGGTGAGGACCTGGAGGCGTACCCGCGAGACCTCGAGGCGGACGCCACAATGGCAGCCTCGGTAGGCGCCGACGTCATGTTCGCTCCCTCCGTCGAGGAGATGTGGCCGGTGGCGCCCGGGACAACGGTGCACGTCGCAGGCATATCCGATGTGCTCGAGGGGGAGTGCCGCCCTGGTCACCTCGACGGGGTCGCCACCATCGTGGCGAAACTTCTGAGCCTGGCCGGCCAGTGCCGGGCCTACTTCGGGGAGAAGGACTTCCAGCAGCTGGTGGTGATCCGGCGCATGGCCCGAGACCTGTCCCTGCCGGTGTGCATCGTCGGCTGCCCGATCGTGCGGACCACCGACGGGCTGGCGCTCTCCAGCCGTAATGCCTACCTGTCTTCCGACGAGCTCGACGCAGCCCCTTCTCTTTACTGGTCGCTGCTCGCCGGCAAGCGAGCGATAGAGGACCGCGGCGAGACCGACCCTGCGATCGTCGCCAAGGAGATGGAGTCGGAGCTAGGGCGCCAACCCCACTTCTCCCTGGAGTACGCGGCAGTCGTCGACCCCGAGACCCTGGAGGTCCCGGTGCGAGCGGAGGCGCCGGTCCGCCTCCTCATCGCCGCCCGCCTCGGCCGGGCGAGGCTGATCGACAACCTCGCGGCGGCGCCACCGGGTGCGAGCGAATGAACCCGCTCCGAGGGGCATGACCCGCGCTGGGGACGTCGAGGAGGTCGACCTCCTGGTTGTCGGTAGCGGCGTGGCCGGCCTCTCCGCCGCGGTCCGGGCACTGACGCTCGAACCGGGGATCCGGGTCGGCGTGGCCTCGAAGGCGGAGCTGTCGACCTCCGCCACCCAGTGGGCCCAGGGCGGCGTGGCCGCCGTGTTGGCCGGAGCGGCCAGGGCGGGCGACAGCGTGGAGCTCCACCTTGCCGACACCCTCGCCGCCGGCGCCGGTCTCTGCGACGAGGCAGCTACCAGGCTGCTGGTGACAGACGGCCCTGGCGCCCTGCGGGAGTTGGTCGGTCAGGGGGCTACCTTCGACCGGGACCCGGATGGCTCGTTCGCCCTGGCCCGTGAGGGCGGCCATTCCGAGGCGCGAGTAGTGCATGCCGGGGGTGCCGCAACCGGAGCCGAGATCGAAAGGACCCTGGTCGCCGCCACCCGCGCCGGGGCCTCCGAGCTGCACGAGGGATGGTACGCGCTCGACCTCATCGTCGAGCAGGGCATCTGCCGGGGAATCGTGGCACTGGATCCCGACGGGAGCACCGTTGCGCTCCGCGCCCGCCACACCCTCCTGGCGACCGGCGGCGCCGGCCAGATGTTCGCGGTCACCACCAACCCGGCCCAGGCCACCGGCGACGGTCCGGCCATGGCCCGCCGGGCGGGGGTGGCGGTGGCCGACGTCGAGTTCATGCAGTTCCACCCCACCGCCCTCCACGACAGCAGCGCCCCCCGTGCCCTCTTGTCCGAGGCCCTCCGCGGCGAGGGCGCGCTCCTGCGCGACGCGGCCGGGGCTCGCTTCGTGGACGAGCTGGCGCCGCGCGATGTCGTCAGCCGGGCCATTACCCGCCGGATGCTGGAGGCGGGCGGCGACCACGTCTGGCTGGACGCCACCGACATCGACGACTTCGACCGCCGCTTCCCGAGCCTGATGCCACCCCTCCGCCGACTCGGCATCGACCCGGCGACGGATTGGCTCCCGGTCGCCCCCGCAGCGCACTACCTCTCGGGGGGGGTGGTCACCGATCTGGACGGGGCCACCACCCTGCCTGGGCTGTGGGCCGCGGGAGAGGCCGCATGCACGGGCGTGCACGGCGCCAACCGGCTGGCATCCAACTCCCTTCTCGAGGGCATGGTCTTCGCCGCCAGGGTCGTGGACGCAGTCCTCGCCGGAAGGATCGGCCCGGCCGCCACCGGGGCCATGGCCACTGTCCTCGAGCCAGGCGACCACCCCGACCACCTCCCGTCGATCTCCCTCGACGCCCCGCCCGCAGCCGGCGCCTCCCGCACTGAAGCCGGCTGGGAGGTAGGCGATGCCGCCAAGGCTCGCGAGCACCTGCAGCGCACCATGACAGTGGGCGCTGGGGTCGTGCGCAGCGCATCGTCCCTGGCCCAGGTCCGAGCCGTCCTGTCGGAGATGCAGACCATTCCCTCCGATCCTGGGGCGCGAGCCGCTCCGAGACCCGTACAGACCTCGGAGAAGGCCGAGCTGGCCAACCTGGTGACGTTGGCGCGATGCCTGGTCGGGGCCGCCCTGGCCCGTGAAGAAAGTAGGGGGGCCCACAGCCGATCGGAGTTTCCTCATTTGGGGGAAGCCCACCGTGTCCGGTACCTTCAATGAGGGGGTCCGTCCATTGACCCGGTGGGTTCGTTGACCTGGTGCGACCCGCCGGTGAGCGCGGTGCGAGAGGTAGTGCAGCGAGCGCTGGCCGAGGATCTTGGAGTCCTCGGGGACCTCACCGCCACGCTCGTCCCTCCCGACGCGACCGTCTCGGCGACCGTCTCGGTCCGCGGGGAAGGGGTTTTGGCCGGCCGTCTGTGCGCGGCCGAGGCCTTCGCTGCGGTCGACCCCTCCATCGTCGTCTCCTGGTCCGCAGCCGACGGCGATCGACTCAGGGGCGGACAGACGATAGCTACGGTGCAAGGGTCCCTGGCGTCGGTCCTGACCGCGGAGCGTACGGTCCTCAACCTCCTCGGGCACCTGTCGGGCATCGCCACTCTCACCCGGCGCTATGCCGACGCGGCCGGACCCACGACGAGGATCCGCGATACCCGCAAGACCACCCCCGGCCTGCGAGCCCTCGAGAAGGCGGCGGTGCGCGCCGGCGGCGGTGTCAACCACCGCGGCTCGCTGTCCGACGGCATCCTGGTCAAGGACAACCACCTGGCCGGCCTGCCCATCGGCGATCTGGTCGCCGCGGCGCGGGCCCGCTGGCCTGGGCAATCGGTCGAGGTGGAATGCGACACTCTCGATCAGGTCCGGGTGGCGCTGTCCGCCGGGGCCGACATGGTGCTGGTCGACAACATGGCGCCAGCACAGGTGGCGGAGGCCGTGGCGCTGGTGTCGGGGGCCGTCCCCGTCGAAGTATCGGGCGGGGTCACCCTCGACACCGTCGCGGCTTACGCGGCGGCCGGTGCCGACCTGATCTCCGTCGGCGCCCTGACCCATTCCGCCCCGGTCCTCGACATCGGACTGGACCTGGTCGCGTCCGGTGACGGCCCCCACCGGTTCCCCCAGGAGCGCTGAACGATGCTCGTTGCCATAGACGTCGGCAACACCCAGACCGTTATCGGGCTGTTCGCACCAGGCGACGGGCCCGGCGGAAGCAGCCACCAACTGCTGCACCACTGGCGGGTGTCGACCGTCGCCAACCGCACCGCCGACGAGCTGG
>JAKBAM010000107.1 GCA_021809105.1 Actinomycetes bacterium | reverse complement strand
TCGACGGCCATGGTGATACCGGTGATGTAGCCCGACGCGTCCGATGCCAGGAAAACTGCGGCGGCCGCCAACTCCTCACCGTTGCCTGCCCGGCCGGCGGGGATCGTCGCCAGGCGGCTGTCGAGGTATCCCTCGGGGTAGAGGTCGGTCATCTCGGAGGGAAAGAAGCCGGGCGCGATGGAGTTGACCCGGATCCCCTTACGCGTCGTCCACTGCGCAGCCAGGTCGCGGGTGAGACCGTCGAGTCCGGCCTTCGAGGCGCTGTAGGCGGCCTGGGGGAGCCCGGCGGTGACGGTGCCGAGGACGCTGGAGATGTTGATGATGCTGCCCCCGCGGGTCATGCGCCGGCCGGCCGCCTGAGCCATCCAGTAGGCGCCGTTGAGGTTGACGTCGATGACCGCCCGGAATTGGTCGGGTGTCTCTCTCGACGCGGCGACGGCGGTGCCGATCCCGGCGTTGTTGACCAGGATGTCCACCCGGCCGAAGGCCTCGATTGTGGCTGCGGCCAGCGCCTCGCAGTCCTCCGGACGGCTGACGTCGGTGGGGACGGCGAGTGCCCGGCGCCCGGCGGTTTCCACCAGGGCCGCCGTCTGCTTCATGCGGTCCGCCCGCCGGGCGCCGAGGGCGACGTCAGCGCCGGCTTCGGCTAGCCCCTGGGCGATGGCCACCCCGAGTCCCGAGGACGCTCCGGTGACGATGGCAACCCGCCCGTCGAGGCGGAAGCGGTCCAGTACTGACAAGAGTCTCTCCTCCGGCCCGGCGTTCTCCGGGACCACCCGCCCGGCGTTGGGTACCCGGCGGCCACTGCATAGGGCGACCACAACATACGCGGCCACACCGTAGCGGACGGCGCCGCCCGCCCCGGGACCCGAGTTGGACGTCGATGCGGTCGCCTTGGTGACCTTCGACACCCGCCGGCGCCTGGGTGCGGCCGTTTGGGCATGGTCGTGGTTCACGCATCCGGGCGGCTAGCTGGGGGGCTAGCGCTGACCACGCCGCCAGGCCTCATGCAGAGTGGGGGAACGTTCACTGTGCGCTCAAATTATGAAGATCTCGATTTAACAGTTTAAAAATTGATCGTACCGTCTGCTAGCCAATCGCGCCGATCCCGGCCGCAAAGAGATAGTCGTGCGGTACGGTCTGGTTGGCTGCCATTTGGGTACAACCCCAACTGGTCGAACCGTGAGGCGGCACTGGCGCATCAACTCCCACTTCCTGAGAGTTGGCTAAGACTGTCGGCGGTTCGATGTAACACAATGACGGCGACGTGATTTAACAACGGCGTAACGTCGCAATGTTTGCGTTTCTCTGGTCCCTGGCGACGCAGGCTATTTGCAATATCTAGAGCAGTAATTGCAATCCAGAGCGATCAGTAGATCTAAGAGCAAACATTCATAGATCACCGGCTCGTGCCGAGAGCCTTCCGCGCTGAGACGTGGATTCGAGTCGACCTGTGCTGGCGGTTCTCCGGCACGCCTGTCTGCCCCCCAATCAACGAGGAATGAGAATGGATCTACAGACTGGCCGGCTGCGCGACCTGTGGCGCTTCCCGGGTCTCAGCTTCGCCCTGCTCCTGGCTACCGCTGTGGTGGCCGTCGACCACAACCGTGGATTCGATGTGGTGCTGGCGGTGGCGTCGGTGCTCGCCCTTGCCGCATGGGGCCTCGAACGATGGCGGCGCCGACCCCTTGACGGTGCGCACGGAATAGACACGGAGCACGCTGACGCGCCCACTCGGCGCGAGAGGACCCAGGGGAGCCGGGCGGTCGAGCTGCTCCTGTACCTGTCCCCAGTGCTGCTTCTCGGCATTGCCTACCCGCTGGCCAGCTCCCGCCTTGCGCACCACCATGTGGGCGGCGTGCCGCTGACCACCCTGCTGCTGGCGTCGTCGGTCACGGTGCCCTGGTTGACCCAGGCGGTGTGCTTGCCCCTGTACAAGGCGGTTGCCGTTCAGATCGAGGAGGGTGACAGCTCCAAGTTGCGCGACCGGCTCTGCGATGTCTGGCCCTCGGCGTTCTTGCGCTGCCTCCCGACGGTGGCTGTTTTCGCAGTGCCAGTCGAGCTGTCCGCCCGGTGGTCCCCGTCAGCTCTGGGCACTTACGTCGCCCTCTGCGCGCTTTACGTGGCCTTCGCCCAGTCCCTCATCCTGAGCATCGTAAACCGCAACCGCCGGCTGTGGGCCCTCGGGTGGGGGAGCCTGGCGGCCACCCTCCTGGTGGCGCCCTCGCTGTGGTACCTGCCGCCGCTCGTCGCGCTGGCCACGCAGCTGCTACCGCTGCGGCGCCACCTCTACCGCATGGCGCGGCCGGTGTCGATCGAGCGCGGTGAGGTGCTGACCGACCTCGTGAGGGGCCTCCTCCTCGGCTCGGTGCTCTGGGCCGACAAGCTGCTCCTGTTCGTCAAGGACGGCAGCCACTTCGCGATTACGACCGTGTTCCTGGGACTGCTGCCCGCCATCCTTGCCTACAACTACTACTTCGTGCACCTGGCGCCGCGCTTCGACTCCTCGGTGGGGGAGCTGCGCGCTGCGATGGAGCACGAGCCCTACAGCCGACTGGCCGAGCGATCGAAAGCGGTGTCCCAGTACGTGGCCTACTCCCTCCATCGCACCGGGCTGGCAGCGGCGGCGCTGGTGCTCGCGGTCACGACGATCTCGGCGATCGCCACACCTAGCTCGCTTCCGTTGATCACGACGGTGGCGATCGCCTCGTGGTTGTTCATGATGACGACGTTGCTCTGCTACAAGCTGGACTACATCGGCCAGAGGGCCTTGGCTCAGCGCTACAGCGCTGCTCACCTGGTCGGCTGCATCCTGGCCTTCGCCCTCTTCCACGTGGGCGCCGGCCTTTACGGATGGCTAATCGGTATGGAAGCGGTCATTTTCATGGGCGCGTTCTACAGCGTGGGAGTCCACTGGCGTTCCTCTGAGTACAACTTGTTCTGGCGTCATGCCACGGCCTGGTAAAGGGGAGATAATTATGGTAGATAGGTATCGGTTGTGGCGACGCGGTCACTCCTCGGCCTACGACGCACCTCCTGCAGCTGCGCCGGGAGAGCGCGAGGACCCTCGAGTCCTCGCTCGGGACGCCCGGCACGAGGAGGTGGACGTGGCGATAGTGGCAGAGTCGACCTACCCCTTCCTCAAGGGAGGCGTGTCGACGGTTATCCACGACATTGTCATGGGAAACCAGGACCTGACATTCGGCATCATCCACATTACCTGGGACTCGAAATCGGCCCGCAAAGACCTTTATGGAATGCCGGGAAACGTCAAGTGGGTTCGCCCGGTCTACCTGAGTATGCAAGAGCACATGGACGATTTCGTCCGGGTGCCGCCCGGGTCCCTGTCGATGCGTTCCGCCGCACGCTCCAAGCTGTCCACGAGGATCTTCGACGCCCTCGAGGCCATCACGGCGGGCGACACCGAGCCGATGATGCGGATCTACGACGAGGGGATGAACCCGCGCACGCGTGACTACTCGGTTTGGTCGCTGCTCGGGACCAAGGAGTTCATGGGGGTGGCGCGCGAGAGGCTCAGCG
>JAKBAM010000015.1:35628-67147 GCA_021809105.1 Actinomycetes bacterium | reverse complement strand
GGCGCCCCGCCCGCCGGGCCGGGCCCCGTCCAGGCGCTCCGCCAGCGAGACGGATAGCCTCGACTCCGATGCCGGACGACACCTCAGACACCCCCGCAACGGATGCCACGGCCCCCAGTCCGGAGGCCACCAGAGTGGCGCCCGTGCAGCACACCATGGCCGAGCGCCTCGCTCAGCTCGCCGAACGCAAGGCGGCCGCTATCCACGCCGGGCCGCCCCATGCCATCGAGCGCCAGCACGCCAAGGGCAAGATGACCGCTCGCGAGCGCATCGACTACCTGCTCGACGACGACAGCTTCCAGGAGCTGGACATGCTGGCCCGCACCCGGGCGCCGGGCACGCCGGAGGACAAGCGGCCCTACACCGACGGGGTGATCACCGGTTTCGGGACCATCGACGGTCGCAAGGTGTGCCTGTTCAGCCAGGACTTCACTGTCGCCGGCGGGTCTCTCGGAGAGGTGTTCGGCGAGAAGGTCCACAAGATCATGGACCTGGCCACCACGCTCGGGGTGCCGATGATCGGCATCAACGATGGTGGGGGCGCCCGGGTGCAGGAGGGCGTCGTCGGCCTGCACTACTTCGGCGGCATCTTCAAGCGCAACGTCGAAGCGTCGGGTGTCGTCCCCCAGATCAGCGTGATCATGGGTTCCTGCGCCGGCGGGGCGGTGTACAGCCCGGCGATGACGGATTTCATCTTCATGGTCAGGGACACCAGCCAGATGTTCATCACCGGTCCTGACGTGGTCAAGACGGTGACCGGTGAGGAGGTGACCCTCGAGCAGCTGGGGGGCGCCCTAACCCACGCCACCAAGTCCGGTGTGGCCACCTTCGTGGCCGCCGACGAGAAGAGCTGCCTCGACGAGGTCCGCTACCTGCTCGGCTTCCTGCCCTCCAACAACATGGAGGAACCACCTCGGGTCGATTCCGGCGACGACCCGGAGCGGTCGGTGCCAGAGGCCGGTGAGCTGATCCCGGCCAGCCCCAACATGCCCTACGACATGAAGAAGGTCGTCGCTGCGGTAGTCGACGACGGCGATTTCGTCGAGTACTTCCCGATGTGGGCGATGAACCTGGTGTGCGGCTTCGCCCGGATCGACGGTCACGTCGTGGGAATCGTGGGCAACCAGCCCCAGAACCTGGCCGGCGTCCTCGACATCGAGAGCTCGGAAAAGGGGGCCCGGTTCGTCCGGACCTGCGACGGGTTCAACATCCCCCTCGTGACCTTCGTGGACGTGCCGGGCTTCATGCCCGGTACCGACCAGGAGTACGGAGGGATCATCCGCCACGGCGCCAAGCTGCTCTACGCCTACTGCGAGGCTACCGTGCCGCGCATCCAGGTCATCACGCGCAAGGCGTACGGTGGCGCCTACGTCGTGATGAACTCCAAGTCCATCGGGGCCGACCTGGCCTATGCCTGGCCGTCGGCGGAGCTAGCGGTCATGGGCCCTCAGGGCGCAGTGGACATCGTCTACCGGCGGGAGCTGGCTGAGTCCGCCGATCCGGCAGGCCGCCGGGCCCAGCTCGTCGAGGAGTACACGGAGAAGTTCGCCAACCCGTACCTGGCGGCGGAGCGGGGCTATGTCGACGACGTGATCGACCCGGCCGACACCCGCAAGGTACTGGCCCGCAGCCTCGACCTCCTGCGCACCAAGCGCGAGGAGCTACCCAAGCGCAAGCACGGGAACGTGCCGCTGTGACGGCAGTCCCCACCGACGACGAGATGGCAGCGATCATGGCCGCGATCGAAGCCGCGTGGCCCCGGCCGGTCGTCGCCGAGCAGGTGCAACAGGGGAACCCCTGGAGGTTCTCCGGGCGGTCGTGGGCCCGGCCTCTCACTGCTCGCCGCGATCGCCCGTGGCTGACCTACGCGCCGGGTTAGATCTGGGTTGGATCGCCGCATTAGGTATCCGCCGAGGCTCCGTTCCGCTTTTTCTCGACACGGACGCGTGAGCGATGGGCGTGGGAAGCGTTTGATAGCAAAGGTGCTTTACCAGCGACATTTTCGCCGCGTGGGTCTGACGCGGATGGCGCGATAGCTTCCGTCACAGGCCGAACCGGCATCCCGGCCGTTAGAAAGGCGCCGCAATGCACCCAAGTGGGGCGACACAGGCTGTGCTGGCGACCGCGCGGCGCCGGCCGTCGGCCGTCGCTGTCGAGGCTGATGGCCACGAGGTGACCTACGGGGACTTGGTGGCCCGAGCGGACCGGTTGGCGGCGAAGCTGCCGTCGGGAGCACTGATTGCGGTGGTGGCGCCGCGAGGAGCGGCGACGGTGGTCGGGGCGTTAGCCGCATGGAGGGCCGGTTCCGCTTATCTACCGGTTGACCCGGCCTACCCGGGAGAGCGCATCGCCTGGATGTTGCAGGACTCGGGCGCCGCCGTGGTGTGCACGACCGCCGAGGTCCACGGTCCCCTGGGAGCGGTCCTGCCGGCGGCTCCTGCAGCAGTGATCGATCCACTCGGCGATCTCGTGAGCGCCGGCGGGCGCATTCCTGCGCCGGGAGCAGGGCTGCCGGAGGGAACGGCGTACGTCGTCTATACATCTGGCAGCACCGGCAGGCCGAAAGGCGTCGCCGTCGGCGCGGCCGGCCTCGAGCAGCTGGTGACCTGGCACAACCGCACATTCGGCCTGAGCGCTACCGACCGGACCACTCTCTTGGCCAGCCCGGGCTTCGACGCGTCCGTGTGGGAGATCTGGCCTGCGTTGGCGGCCGGCGCCAGCCTGGTCGTCGTCCCAGAGGAGGTACGCGCCGATGCGCGCGCATTGCGCGGATGGCTCATCGATGCGGGTATCACCGTCAGCTTCGTCCCCACCGTGGTCGCCGAGGGGCTGGCCGCGCTGCCCTGGCCGGCCAGCACCGCGCTGCGCACGGTCCTCACCGGAGGCGACCGCTTGGGTGCTGCCCCCCCCGCATCGCTCCCGTGGCAGCTGGTCAACAATTACGGCGTATCGGAAGCCACTGTGGTGACCACCTCGACCGTCGTCGAGCCGGGAACCCTCGTTCCCTCCATCGGTACTCCTATCGAGGGAACCGTGGTCGAGGTGGTCGACGACGACCTCCAGCCGGTGCCCGACGGTACGCCCGGCGAGCTCCTCGTCGGGGGCGTCGCGGTGGCCCTCGGATACCTGGGTCAGCCGGCACAGACCGCCGAGCGCTTCGTCACGGGCCCCGATGGTGCGCCCCGTTACCGCACCGGAGACCTGGTCCGGCGCCGTCATGACAGCAGCCTCGAGTACCTCGGGCGGCTCGACGATCAGTTGAGCATCCGCGGCTTCCGGATCGAGCCAGGGGAGGTCGTGGCGGCCCTGGAGCGCCTGCCGCGAGTCGCCGCAGCCGTCGTCGCCGGCGATGGGCAGGGATCCGCCCGGCGCCTGGTGGCCTGGGTCGTGCCTGCGAGCGGAGAAGCTTTGGAGGTCGACGACGTCCGCCAGGCCATCGAGAGGCAGCTGCCCGCCTCGATGGTGCCGTCGCTGATCGTCCCGCTCGAGGCGTTGCCGACCACCACGCATGGCAAGGTCGACCGCGACATGCTCCTGGCCAGCCTTTCCGGCCCCGCCCGCGGTGCCCGGGTTCCGGGCGACGGTCCGTTGGCCGATCCCACGGCGGCGGTGATCGCCAGCGTTGTCGCCGACCTGCTCGGGCTGGACTCGGTCGGGGCCGACGAGGACTTCTTCCTGCTCGGTGGCCATTCCATGCTCGGAGCCGAGCTGCTCGGTCGGCTCGAGGACCTCTTCGGAGTGGAGATGTCGCTGCGGGCCCTCTTCGATGCCCCGACGGTCGCGGAGATCGCCGCGTCGGTGAATGCCGCCTGCTCCGCGCCGGCCTGAGGTGGCAACTGCGGGACGAAGCAGCCGGCTCGGGCTCTACCACTTGCTCGACCCGGCGGTGCTCGCCGATCCCTACCCGTTGTACCGCCAGCTGCGCGAGGAGGCACCGGTCCTCTGGGATCCCTACCTTCACACCTGGGTCGTGACCCGTTACCAGGACGTCGAGCAGGTGCTGCGAAGCTTCAAGGCGGCCCGGACGCCGGGGCCTGATCGCCTGGCGGCCCTGGGCCTCGAGCGGCTGACGCCGGTCGCGCGGATGATGGTTCGACAGATGCTGTTCCTCGACCAGCCCGCTCACGGCAGGGTCCGGCGGCTGGCGTCAGTGGCATTCACGCCGAGGCAGGTGGCGAAGCTGCGCGACGACATCGCCGGTATCACCGACGGGCTGCTCGATGGACGGCCCGAGCGGGACCGGATCGAGATCATGTCGCAACTCGCCGAGCCGCTCCCTGCCATCGTCACCGCCAGGATGCTCGGAGTCCCCACCGAGCACCACCAGATGCTCAAGGCCTGGTCCCAGGACTTCGCCGAGATGCTCGGCAACTTCCAGCACAACCCAGGGCGCGTCGACAAGGTCCTCGCCAGCGTCGAAGAGATGGGTGCCTACTTCACCGATGCGGTGCGCCGAGACGCCTTGGAGCCGACCGACGGGCTGATCCACGCACTGGCTAGCGCCGAGGTCGACGGGGACCAGCTCGACGAGGAGGACCTCGTGGCCAACATCGTGGTCACCATGGTCGGGGGCCAGGAGACGACCACCAACCTGATCGGTAACGGGCTGATGACCCTGCTCCGACATCCCGGCACCCTGGAGGCGCTGCGGTCCGACCCGGAGCTGTTGCCCTCGGCTGTAGAAGAGTTGCTTCGCTACGAGAGCCCCAGCCAGCACACCGCCCGCTTGGCTCCCGCCGGCGCCGTGCTCGGTGGCCAGGAGATCCCCGAGGATGCGGCTGTGATGGCCGTGATGGGGGCAGCCAACCGCGACCCAGAGCGCTTTGCGGACCCCGACCGCCTAGACCTGGCACGCCAGGACAACCGGCACCTGGCCTTCGGGTGGGCCGCCCATTTCTGCTTCGGCGCTCCCCTGGCCCGGTTGGAGGGTCAGGTGGTCTTGGGGGCTCTGGCAGCCAAGTTCAAGGAGATCACCTTGGATGCCGAACACCTTTCATGGCGCCCGAACTTGGGCCTCCGCGGCCTCACCGCGCTCCCCGTGAAAGTAACGTCTTGACCATCTTCCTGCCGACACCGAAACCAACAGGTTGGGAGGAGCTCGCTGCCGCCGACGCCGGCGGCGGAGCCGCCCACCCCCTATCGGTGAGCCAGGAGCACCTCTGGTTCTTGGACAGGCTGGCGCCCGCCCGGCCCGTCTACCACGAGTTGATCGCTATCGAGCACCTCGGTCGGCTGGACGTCGCCGCTCTCACTGCTGCGTTGGAAACGGTCATCTCCCGTCACGAGGCTTGGCGCAGCACGTTTCGCACCGATGGCGCTTCCGGCGAGCCGATCATGGTGGTGGGGCCCGTCGTCGCCTTGGAGCTCGGGGTGCTCGACCTTGGCCATCTTTCCGAGGATGATGCCGAGGACCAGGCGGCGGCGTGGATGGCAGAGGTGTCGGGCCACCCCTACCGCCTGGACACAGGTCCCCTGGTCCGGCCGCACCTGGTCCGCTTACCAGCCGATCGCGACAGGCTCTATCTGGCGATGCACCACATCGTCTTCGACGGCGTGAGCGTGTACAGGACGGTCCTTCGTCAGGTGGCCACCGCGTACGAGGCCGCAGCGGCCGGGCTTGCCATCCCCCTCGGCGATCCGCAGGCGACGTATGAGGACTTCGCCCGCTGGGAGCGCCGGTGGATCGACGGCGACAAAGCCCAGCGACGCGTGGATTGGTGGCAACAGCACCTCGCAGGAGCCGAGGCCCTGGAGTTGCCGCTCGACCGGCCACGGCCACAGCGGCGGTCGTGGAGCGGCAACACGGTGACGTGGAGCATCGAAGCTCCCGTGGTCGCCTCGCTCAAGGCCATCGCTACTGCGCAGCGGGCCAGCTTGTTCCAGGTCCTGGCGTCCGCTTTCGCCGCTGTGCTCGCCTGCTACAGCGGCCAGGACGAGGTTCTCTTCGCTACCGCCGCTGACACCCGCCAGCGCCCTGAGCACCGCGACGTCGTGGGCTACTGCCTGACGCCACTGCTCCTCAGGGTGGCCCTGGACGACGATCCGACGTTCGCCGCCCTCGTCGGTCGGGTCCGCGATGAGCTGCTGGACGGCCTTGATCACCTGGTGCCCTTCGAGCGGGTGGTCCGCGCCGTCGGACCCGGGCGAGCAGGCGATTCCACACCTCTTTTCTCCGCGATGATCATCCTCGAGCCGCCCGCATCGAGCCCGGATCCCGCGTGGCAGCCGGTCTCCATCGAGGGCCGGGTCTCTGACGCCATGGGCGCGTCGAAGTTCCACTTGGAGATGGGGCTCGACGAGCGCCCGGACGGGCGCCTGGCCGCGCGGCTGATCTACGACACCGATCTGTGGGACCGGTGGCGGGCGGAAGCCTTCGCCGCCCAGTGGCGCGAGGTCCTCCACTCGGTCGTCGAGCAGCCGGATCTCAGCGTTTCGGACCTCGCCCGAGCCGATGCCTGCGAGCGCCGGCGCCTGGCGGCGGTCAACGCCACGGACTGCCCGCTCCCCCCCGTCCCTTTCCACGACCTCATCGAGCGACAGGCCCGCTGCAGTAGCGACGCGGTTGCGGTTTCCGCCGGGGCCGACACCCTCACGTACGCCGAGTTGGACCTATGGGCCGACCTTGTCGCCGCCGACCTGGTACGAGCCGGCGTGACGCCGGGACGGGTGGTCGCCGTGTGTGTCGAGCGCAGCGCCGGCATGGTGGCGGCGCTCCTCGGGGTCATGAAGTCGGGGGCGGCTTTCTTGCCCCTGGACCCTGCGGCGCCGGTCTCCCGCCTGGCTGACATGGTTTCGGATGCCGAAGCCGACGTGGTGCTGGTGGGACCCGGCGCCGAACCCGTCGGTGAGGCCACGGGCGCGTCGAGGCTGATCCCGTTGCCCGGCCGACCTGAGTACGGGCGCGACGTTCCGCCGGTGCAGGTGGATGTCGAACCCGATGCCCCGTGCTACGTGCTGTTTACCTCAGGCTCCACGGGACGGCCCAAAGGCACTGTGATCGCCCATTCCGGGCTGCTCAACCTGATCACCTTCTTCCGATCTCGCCTGGCCATATCCCCGAGCGACGTGGTGCTGGCGCTGACCACGATCTCGTTCGACATCTCGATGCTCGAGTTGTTCCTCCCGCTGGTGGCCGGCGCGCGCGTTGTGGTCGCCGCGCCCGGGACCGGCGGGGACGGGGCGGCGTTGGCGCGCCTACTTCGAGAAGAGCGCATCACGCTGGCGCAGGCCACTCCCACGACTTGGCGGGCACTGATCGACAGCGGATGGAGCGGGCTTCCTGGTCTGGTTGGCATCTGTGGTGGTGAGCCGATGCCCGCCGATCTCGCCGAAGGGCTGCTGGCGCGCGGGGTGGAGCTCTACAACGCCTACGGACCGACCGAGACCACGATCTGGTCCACCCTCGAGCGTGTCGAGCGGGGCCGGCCCATCACCATCGGTCGTCCCATTGCCAATACCCGACTGACAGTGATCGGCAAGCACGGGCAGCTGCAGCCGGTAGGGGTGCCAGGTGAGCTGGTAATCGGAGGGGTCGGTGTCGCCGCCGGTTACCTCAACCGTCCGGAGCTCACCGCTGAGCGTTTCGTGCCCGACCCGGCTCGACAAGGCTCCCTCGCCTACCGCACCGGAGATCGGGTGCGTTGGCGACCCGACGGGCGCCTCGAGCATCTCGGGCGTCTGGACGAACAGGTCAAGCTGCGAGGTCACAGAATCGAGCCTGGCGAGGTCGCCCACGCGCTGCGTTCCCTGCCGGGCGTCGAAAACGCCACGGTGGTGCTACGCAGCGACGACGGCATCGAGCGTCTCGTGGCCTACGTGACCGGCACCCCGCCCGCTGTCAACGAGATGCGAGAGGCTCTGGCCGAACGGCTGCCGCCGGTCATGGTGCCCTCCGCTTACGTCACGCTGGAACGCATTCCCACCACGATGTCCGGCAAGGTCGACAAGGCCGCTCTGCCCGCACCGGTGCGAACCAAGGTGACGGCACCAGCGGCGGCCCTGTCCAACGACGAAGCCGAGCTGGCCGAGCTTTGGGGCCAGGCGCTCGGCTGCAGTGTCGGCCCCGACGATGACTTCTTCGACCTGGGTGGCAACTCGCTTCTGGCGGTTCGGCTCATCCACGAGGTGGAGCGGCGCTGGGGGCTCACCATTCCCGTCTCGGCCATGCTGGGGGGCGGCGCCAACCTGCGTAGCATGGCCGCGCTGCTGACCGAGCGATCCGATGGCAGGGGAGCGGCGCCGGCTTCGCCTCCGGCCTCGCCGCGCCAGGCCAGTGGCCGCCCGCCGTTGTACATGATCTTTCCCCACGCGTGGGGGCAACTGGCGGCCCGGCACTTCGCCGCAGCACTGCATGACGATCCGGTGGTTGCCCTGCGGGTGCCGACCCTGCAGTGGCGTTTCGACGAGAGCCGCACCATCGAGCAGCTGGCCGCTGAGCTGGTCGAGAGCATCCGTTCGCAACAGAGCGAAGGCCCCTACTCGCTCGCCGGGTTCTCCCTCGGGGGAATCGTCGCGTACGAAGCCGCGGGCCAGCTCAGATCCCTGGGGCATGACGTGGAGTGGCTCGGCCTGCTCGACGCGCTGGCGCCCGCCGCTCGGGAACGGGGGACGCTTGCCTTGCCGCAGCGGTTGCGGCGGCGGGTCGAGAGCGGGCTGCGGCCGAGCGCCAGGGAGGCGCACATCATGGTCAGCGGTTGGGCCAACGATCTACGGGTGAGGACCGGTCGGCCGGTCCGGTACGTCTTCGACTGGACCGGGGCCAGGCTGCTCGTGGAGTCATACGCCCCGCGGGGTCACGACGTACCTACGACGGTGTTTGCCACCTCCGGGAGCGACGGCGAGCCCGGAGATCTCGGGTGGGGTGCGCTCCACCGAGGGGATCTGAGGATCGTGGGTGTGCCCGGCGATCACAACAGCATGCTGAAACAGCCCGCCGTCGCCGAGGCCGCCGACCGCCTAGCAGCCGAGCTGCGTACCGCCCGTAAGGGCTGGCCAAGGAGCGCCGAGCCGGTCAGCGTCGGCATGACTTCGATCAGCCCGACGTATTCGTAGCGTAGACCACAACCCATAATACGAAAGGCATCATTCCGTGCAGGCTGTCATCCTAGCGGCGGGTCGTGGCCGACGAATGGAGCCCTTTTCCAGTTCGTGTCACAAGGCACTCTTGGATGTGGGAAATAGTACGATCCTGGGGCGAGCACTAGATAGCTTACTGGCGGCCGGTGTCTCGCCTATTACCGTGGTCACGGGATATCGGAGTGACGACGTCGCTGCTTTCGTGTCCGCCAAGTACCCGGGGGCGCCGATCCACTTCATCCACAACGACCGGTTCGAGGACACGAACAACATTGTGTCACTTGCCTTGGCTCTTGACCACGTATCGTCAGACGATCATCTAATTCTCATCGAATGTGATCTCCTGTTCGCTCCCCACCTCGTAACCGATCTACTAGACGATCCGCACGATAACGTGGCAATGGTCGACCAGTACCGGACGGGGATGGATGGTACCGTAGTCTCCCTTGAAGGCAGCTATATCACCGGCGTATTCCCGACGTCGAGTCAGGGCCCGTATTTCTCCTATCACGACAAGTTCAAGACCCTGAACATCTACAAATTTCATCGTGACTTCTGTCACAAGGTGCTGCGACCGGTACTGAGCGCCTACGCAAACAATGTCGACGCCAACTGCTACTACGAGCTCGTGCTTGGCATGCTGGCCAACGTTCCCGCACACAGGATCTCCGGACATGTCGTGGGCAGTACGGACTGGGTCGAAGTAGATGACCCGAACGATCTGGTAGTCGCCAGATTCTTCTTCGATCCGGGCTCCAGATCCTCGGCGCTCGACCGCTCATTCGGGGGCCATTGGTCCCTGGATATACTTGACTTCTCCCTTCCTCGCAACGCCTATTTTCCGCCACCCGCGCTGAATGCCGGTCTGCGTCACGGATTGGTCGACGTCATAACCGGATATGGCTCGTCGCAAGAAGTCTTGGACGAGAAAGTAGCACTCTTGCTCGGTTGCACGCCCGGGCATGTGAGACTTCTCAACGGAGCGTCACAGGCGTATCCCATCCTGAGTCAACGCTACCGAGATGCCCGCGTGCTCATACCCTCACCGACCTTCGGGGAGTACAGCCGTTGCTTTCCCCAAGCTCGCCGCTACTTGGACGCGCCAGGCATCGACCTCGACGATCTCGCAGGATGTGCCGCGGAAGCTGATCTGGTTGTCGTCGTGAACCCTAACAACCCGTCTGGCACCACCATCTCCACGACGTGGTTGTACGATCTAGCCGCGAGTACACCGTCGACCACATTCCTGATCGATGAGTCATTTCTCGCCTTTAGTGGAGAATCTTCGATCCTGGATCTCCTCGAGCGGGCGCCGCTCGACAATGTCATGGTCCTCACCAGCCTGGGCAAGGCGCTCGGGGTCCCCGGCCTCCGCTTGGGGTACGTGTACAGCCGGAACCCCGAGATCCTGCGATCCTTCTCGGAGCTGATGCCCATCTGGGGGGTCAACGCTCTCGCGGAATTCTTCCTCGAGCTGGTGATCAAGTTTCGCAAGGACCTCGAAGAGTCGATCGCCCTCACGATCGGGCAACGGTCCTGGATGATGGGTGCGCTGAACGAGCTGGAGCAGGTGAGGACAGTCCACGACAGCGGAGCCAACTTCCTCCTGGTGGAGTTCGAAGGCAAGGATGGCACTGTGACCTCGAAGTTGCGTCGTGACCTACTGGCGCAGTTCCGAATCGAGGTAAAGGACGTGTCCGACCGCTACCACGATCATTGTCCGAGGCTACGCCTGGCGGTGAGGACGATGGAGGACAACAATCGGCTGATGCAGGCGTTGCGTTCACTCACTATGGTCGACGGCCAATGACCCCGCCCGACCAGGCACAGGGACTACCGCCAGAGCCGGCGGGGGCTTCGGATCGCCGCTCCGGGTGGGATGACATATGGAAGGGCCGCCAGGTCAGTGCCGAGGGTACGCCGAGCTTGCCTGACCTGCTGCGGGCGGACGGATATGACACCGGATTCGGTGATGTAGACGAACGGGCGTGGGAAGAGTACGTGTCCGGTTGGATGGACAACTTGGGAGTGTCGCCCGCAATGTCGGTGTACGAGGTCGGCTGCGGTGCAGGGGCTTTCCTGTATCCGTTCTACCAGAGGGGATGCACGGTCGGAGGGGTCGACTTGTCGGCGAGCCTGATCGCGCTCGCTCGCGCTGTCATGCCGGAGGGGAACTTCAGCGTCGGCGACGCTAAAGAGGCCGTCTCCTCGGCACGAGCAGACGTCCTGCTGTCCGTAGGAGTCTTCATGTACTTCCCCTCGCCGGAGTACTCGTGGGATGTGTTGGGGACCATGGCGGCGGCCGCCCAGCACGCCGTCTTGGTGCTCGACCTACCGGACCGTACCAGAGAAGTCGAAGAGCGAGAGAGTCGAATCGCAGCGCTCGGAAGCCCGGCTGAGTATGCCGAGCGCTATCGGGGCCTGGGCCATCAGCGCTATGATCGAACGGAGATGGCAGAGTTCCTCTCTGCGCAGGGCTATACCGACGTTTCGACAGCGGACGTCACCTTGCGCAACTACGTCAATGGCGCGTTCCGCTTCAACCTGTGCGGTTTCAGGGTCCGCTGACGTGGCGAGGTGGAATGCCTTGCACCTACGGCACCTGGTTGCAGGAAGGCTTGCCCGAGCTGCCCGTGGGTTGCCAGTCCTCCGAGAGCGCATGTTGGGGCAGTTCGAGGACGACCTGCGCTACATGCATGACGTCCTCGGGGTAACGCAGCTTTCCGGGCACTACTGGGTTTGTGGCGGCATGCTCCTGGGTTGGGCGCGTGAGGGCTCCATCCTCGCACATGACAGCCTGGACGCAGATTTCGGTGTTGCGGATGAGGATTTCCAGCGGCTCGTTTCAGCGGCTCCTGAGTTGGTTCGAGCCGGCTTCAAAGCCCACCGTAGGTTCATGAACAACGATGGTGACATCACCGAGCTCACCTTCATGCGACATGGCGCATGCTTCGAGTTCTTTCGCTTCTATCCACGGGCGGGCAACCTGCGGTATTTTGTCTATGCCGATGGGCCTGACGGAGCGGTCGAGGCCCAGGGCTCTGTCCCCGACCAGCCGATAGTGCCGTTTGATTTCGTCGGCCGGAGCTGGCTCAAGCACGAGGACCATGACCTGGAGCTGAGGGCGAACTACGGCAATTGGGAGGTCGTCGACAAGGAGTGGTCGTACATGGACGATCACGCGCTCGACGACCGCTGCGTGTGGAAGCACCCAGACTTCGACTGGCGTGGCGAGCTCGACGGCCTGAGGTGATGCCGGGCCCTGTCTGTCAGCCGACGGCGCTACCGCTGAGATACCAACTCGACGAGGCCGAAGATGATCTTGGTCAGCTCGAAGTCCTTCGGGGTGTAGACGGCGGCGACACCCCTGCTGATGAGCGCTTCTTCGTCCTCGGGAGGGACGATCCCACCCACGACGAGCGGGGCATCCACGCCGTTGGATCTCAATCGGCAGAGCACGTCGGAGACCAGGTCCAGGTGGGACCCCGAGAGGATCGACAGCCCCACCAGGTCGACGTCCTCGTCCCGGGCCACTGCCGCGATCTGTTCGGGAGTCTGGCGGATCCCCTGGTAGATGACCTCGAAGCCGGCGTCGCGCGCGGCGACGGCAATCTGCTCGGCCCCGTTGGAGTGGCCGTCGAGGCCCGGTTTGGCCACCAGCAGCCGCGGGGGTCCGCCACGCGTCGCCGCCAGCGCTTGGACCTTGGCGCGCACGACGTCCATCCCCGAGGCTCGCGACGCAGGGCTCCGGGCCGCGCCCCCGATACCCGTCGGGGCGCGGTACTCGCCCCATACGTCCCGAAGGGCCCCGGCCCATTCGCCGGTGGTCCCCCCGGCGCGAGCCAGGGCGATGGTCGGCTCCATCAAGTTGCGGGTTCCCGCTGCGGCGGACCGAAGGTCGTCGAGGGCCCGGGCGACTGAGTCGCCGTCCCGCTCCGCCCGCCAGCTGACCACGTCGTCGACCAGCTGCGCCTCGACATCGCGATCGACTCTTAGGATGGAGCCCGTGCCTCCGAGCGGCGACGGCTCGGTCGTGGTGAAGCGGTTGACGCCCACTACCGGGAGCTCACCCGACTCGATCGCCCGGGTCCGGGCGGACTGGCTGGCTACCAAGCGCCGCTTCATCTCTCCGACGGCATCGAACGCGCCGCCGAGCTCCAGGATCTGAGCAAGCTCCACTTCGGCCTCTTCCGCCAGGGCCGCGGAGCGCGCCTCGATCACGTGGGAGCCGGCGAAGATGTCGTCGTACTCCAGGAGGTCCGTCTCGAACGCGAGCACTTGCTGGATACGCAGGGACCACTGCTGATCCCAGGGGCGGGGAAGACCTAGTGCCTCGTTCCACGCCGGCAGCTGCAGGGCCCGGGCTCGCGCGTCGCTCGAGAGGGTGACACCGAGCGCTTCGAGGACAATGCGAGTCACGTTGTTCTCCGGCTGCTGCTCGGTAAGGCCGAGGGAGTTGACCTGCACCCCATAGCGGAAGCGACGCAGCTTCGGGTCAGTGACGCCGTAGCGCTCGGTGCAGAGCCGGTCCCACATCGCGGCGAAAGCCCGCATCTTGCAGACCTCCTCGACGAAGCGGATCCCAGCGTTGCAGAAGAACGAGATCCGTCCCACCACCGCCGGGAAGTCAGCCGGCGCCACCTGTCCCGATTGCCGTACGCCGTCGAGGACGCCGATGGCGGTAGCCAATGCGTAGGCCAGCTCTTGCACGGGCGTGGCGCCGGCCTCTTGGAGGTGGTAGCTGCACACGTTGATCGGATTCCACTTCGGGGCGTGACGCAGCGTCCAGGCAATGGTGTCCACGGTGAGCCGCCGGCTGGGTTCGGGAGCGAATATGTAGGTGCCCCGTGAGAGGTATTCCTTGACGATGTCGTTTTGCGTGGTGCCCGTGAGCACCGCGGCGTCCACGTCCCGCTCGGAGGCGTGGGCGACGTAAAGGGCCAGGAGCCACGCTGCAGTGGAGTTGATCGTCATGGAGGTGTTCATCCGCTCGACTGGGATGCCATCCATCAGCTGGCGCATGTGGCCGAGATGGGCCACCGGCACCCCGACCTTGCCCACCTCGCCTGCCGCCTGAGGTGCATCGGGGTCGTAACCCGTCTGGGTCGGCAGGTCGAACGCCACCGACAATCCTGTCTGGCCCTTGGCCAGGTTGGATCGGTAGAGCTCGTTGGAAGCTCGGGCGGTGGAGTGGCCCGAGTAAGTGCGCATGACCCACGGCGCCCTCGGCCGGCTCGGCTGGTGGGAGGGCTGGTCGGATCCCGCGGCGGCGGCCATCCGGTCATTGTCGCAGGCGTTCGCCGCCATGGGGGCATAACCAGAAGTCGAAGAGGCGAGCGCAGCCTGCGGCCGGTACGATCGGTGTCGTCCCGGAGAAGGGGACTCGCCAGCCCGGGTTTGCTGGTGGTCGAGGCCGAGCCTCGGCCACCGCCGCCCGTGGGAGGGCGGTCTTGTTACGGTGAGCGGCCGATGCCCCGTCGTTGCCTGGCCACCGCCGCCATGGAGCAGATCTATCCCTACCACGAGCCGAGGAGCATCTCTGCCCATCGGCGCCGAATCCTGCGGCGAGCCTCTGGCGGGGTGCTGGACCTGAGCAGCCGGTGGGTGGCCAACCGAGACCTGTACCTGGCTGGAGCCGTGGACTCCTTGACCGTGCTGGGATTTCCGGGCCGGGCTGGCGTGCCGCGGGGCTCGGTCGAGGGCCACGCGCCCATGCCAACAGAGATCCTCGGCGGCACCCTCGACACGGCGGAGCCACCGTCAGGCGCCTTCGACACCGTGGTGTCGACGTTGGCGCTCTGCACGGCGGCCGATCTCGACTTCACGCTGTCGGCGGTGGCCGGATGGCTCCGGCCAGGAGGCCGGCTGCTGGTGCTGGAGCACGTCCTCGGCTCCGGTTTCACCGGGCTGGCCCAGCGCCTAGTTGGGCCGGTGGGGGGCGCCGCCAGCACGGCGTGTCGAATCGACAATGATCTGGCGGCCGCCCTGCGCCGAGCGGGGTTCGAGCTCATTGACGCAGCCCGCTTCACCGCCTGGCTGGCGGCAGGCGTCCCTACCCCCTGCCTGGCTGGGGTGGCCCGGTTGCATCGAGCCCCTCCTCTGCCGAACACACCAGGAGCACCATGAGCCCCGACTGCCCTACGCCTGACACCGATCCGGGGCTGGCTGACCGCCAGCCAGCCATGGTCGAGCGAGCCCACCCACGAGAAGACCCGGGCGGTACGCCGGTCACTGCGATCGGCCATCCCGGCTCACTTGCCCTGGTGGGAGGCGGCGAGTGGACCGACGGCTGTGATTTCGACGCCGAGCTCTGGGAGCAGGCCGGGCGCCCCGAGGTGGTCGTCGTGCCGACCGCGGCGGCCTACGAGCACCCGCAGCGGGCGGTGGACACCGCGATCCGATGGTTCGAAGGCATAGGGGCCAGCGTCGCGCCCTGCATGGTGCTGGCGCGCCGTGACGCCGCCGATCCTCTCTTCGTGGAGCAGGTTCGTGCCGCGCGGATGGTCTACTTCAGTGGAGGCTCTGCGCTGCACCTGCGCTCGGTTCTCAAGGATTCGCCTGTCTGGGCCGCGGTGTGCTCGGCGTGGGCGGCCGGGGCGACGGTGGCAGGGTCCTCGGCGGGCGCCATGGTCCTCTGCGACCCGATGATCGATCCCCGCGGTGGTGCCTTGACCCTCGGCTTGGGCCTGGTGGAGCACCTGGCGGTCCTGCCGCACGCGGCCTCCTGGTCGGCGGGGCGGGCGCAGCGGACCTTCGAGCTGGCCACCGGCCACTTGCGCATCGCTGCCGTCGACGAGCGAACAGCGCTAGTCCGCGAGCCGGATGGCACGTGGCGGTGTGCTGGCGCCGGCAGTGTGACGGTGTATGTCGACGGTCGTCCGGCTGGCCTGGCGGCGCTACGTCACTGAGCGCCCCCTCACGGGATGACGAGGGGTGGTTCACCGAAGCGGTGCTCGGTCCGGTAGACGCTGAAGCCGAGCCTCAGGTAAGCGCGCACGGCGCGCAGGTTGGAGCTCTCGACGTAGAGGTAGACCCAGTCCATTCCCTGGTCCCAAAGGTGGTCGAGCCCGGCTGCCACCATCCGGGTCCCGAAACCCTTCCCAGCGTGCTCGGGCCGTACCCCGGCGATGACGATCTCGCCGCGCGGTGCTTCGCCGCCGGTGTGGACCTTGGTCCAGCAGCAGCCCACCACCTGCCCTTCCGAACGGGCCAGGAGGACATCGGAGGGTTGGAAGCCGGCGGCCGCGCTCTCCGCCTGGAGCCGGGATTGGTCCCACTGCTCCTCGGGATGCCAGGCGAAGGCCGCCTGCAAGACGCCGAGCAGGGCGGCGTCGTCGACTCCCGGCCGGTAAGGCATGGTGGCCAGCGGCTCGACCACCTTGGTGGGCGGGCGTGACAAGCGCATCTGGTACAGGCTCCGGGTGGAACCTGTACCCGTGCGGTCCTCGACCGCCTCGTCTATTTCCTGCGCCAGGCGTTCGAGTAGGCGTCTCGCGCCTGGGTGGCGGGCCAGGGCCCGGATGGACTTTCCTATGCCGTCGCTGATCCAGCCTGCGACCACGGGAAGGTCAGCTGTTCAGTCGGCTTCGGTGATCGTCACCGACTCGATGGTCACCGTCTCCTTCGGCTTGCCCGAGCCGGTGCCGATGGCGTCGATGGTGGCCACCACGTCGAGCCCGTCGATGACCTGGCCGAACAGGCTGTACTGGGGGGGGAGGCGCACGCCGCTCGGGCCGCTGATCACGAAGAACTGGCTGCCGTTGGTGTTCGGTCCCGCGTTGGCCATGGCCAGGCTACCGAGCTGGTAGCGCCCCGCTTGGGGCAGCTCGTCGTCGAAACGGTAGCCGGGGCCACCGGTCCCGGTGCCGAGCGGATCGCCGCCTTGGAGGACAAAACCTGGTATGACCCGGTGGAAGGAGATCCCGTCGAAGTAGTGGTACCGGGCGAGCACGACGAAGTTGTTCACCGTCTTCGGGGCGGCGACCGCGTCCAGCGCTATCCGAAGCGTCCCCTTGGTGGTCACCATCTCGGCGCTGTAGCGCTTCGCCGTGTCGATGCACATGGGCGGTGGCCCGTCGAACTTCTGGGTCTTGGGGCTTGATCCATCCACGGCCGGGCAAGGGGTCGTCACGGGGCGTCTCCGATCGGGTCGAGGGGGGGTCTCACGACTCGTTGACGGTAACCGACTTGACCGTCACCAGGGTTCGGGGTGCGCCGCCGAGGCTGCCCGATCCCTCGCTGAGCCCGATGATCTTCTGCAGCACGGAAAGGCCGGCGGTCGTGTGTCCGAAGACGACATACGTGCCCTGGCTGTTGAGGTTCGAGCATGCCGGGCCGGTGCAAAAGAAGTACTGGGCGCCGGCGCTGTTGGGTGCGGATGTGCGGGCCATGACCAGGTCGCCCGGCGCGTAGGTGTATCCCGATCCCTCGTCCGGGATCGTGTAGCCGGGCCCGGCGCCCGAAGACGATTGGGACTTGGGGGCCCCACCCTGGATGATGTCGATGGACGTGTCGGTGCGGAAGATGGCCGTGCCGTCGTAGTAGTGATACCGGGCCAGGACGATGAAGTTGTTGGCGGTCTTCGGCGTCTTCTGGGTGTCGAGGGCGACTGTGATGTTGCCCTCGTTGGTGGCGAACGTCGCGGTGTAGGACTTCCCGGCGGCGAGGCACATCGGGGGTGCCGAGGCGAAGGAGGTGATTCGAGGAGAGCTGCCGTTGGCTTGCGGGCAGGGGGTGGCACCGGTCAGCTTGCCACCCGGGACCGGTGCGGCCGTCGGCGGCGTCGCACTGGTGGTGGTCGTCGTCGGCCCGGCCACGGTGCTGGCTGGGGAGTTGCTCGTCGTCTTCTTGGCCGAGCTGCCGCGGGTGCCCGCGTACACGGCCAGACCGACGAAGACGACGACCACGGTGGCAAAGACGGCATACCTCCGGTACTGGCGCCGACGCTTCTGGGCTCGCTGCAGCTCGGCCATCCTGGCCTGCCGCCCGGCGCGTTGACGAGCTCGCTTGTCTGAAGGCACGGCCTGTCAAAGTAGTCAAAAGAAGGCGGGCGGTCGTTTCGGCGCTCCACCGGCCCGGACCGGCTCGGGGTCGTCCGGTACTCTTGTGCGATGGCCCTCGTCGTCCAGAAGTTCGGCGGCACCTCGGTGGCCGACGCCGAACGGATACGGACCGTCGCCGATTACATCGGGCGGACGGTGAGGCACGGGCACCAGGTCGTGGTGGCCGTCTCGGCCATGGGCAAGGAGACCGACGAGCTGCTCCACCTCGCCAGCCAGGTGTCGTCGACCCACCCCGGCCGCGAGATGGACATGCTGATCACTGCCGGTGAGCGCAAGGCGATGGCGCTACTTTGCATGGCACTCCATGACATCGGTATAGCGTCCGACAGCTTTACCGGTAGCCAGGCGGGCATCATCACCGACATCGATCACACCCGGGCCAAGATCCTGGAGATCCGCCCGGAGCGCATCCGCAAGGCGCTCGACGCCGGCCGGGTACCCGTGGTGGGTGGATCGCAGGGGGTGTCGGTCGATCGCGACGTGACCTTCCTCGGGCGCGGGGGGACCGACACCACGGCGGTCGCACTGGCCCAGGCGCTCGGTGCGGACGCGTGCGAGATCTATACGGACGTCTCGGGCGTGTTCAGCGCCGATCCGCGCGTCGTTCCCGATGCCCGCCGCCTGAAGCGCGTCAGTTTCGAGGAGATGCTCGAGATGAACGCTGCGGGGTGCCCGAAGCCGGCGATGCGCTCTGTGGAGTTCGCCCGCAACCATGGTGTGCGGCTACATGTCCGCTCGGCGTTCACCTGGGAGCCGGGCACGTGGATCACAGAAGAGGAGCCTTCCATGGAGCAAGCGCTGGTATCAGCGGTCGTCTCTGACACGTCCGAAGCCAAGCTCACCGTGACGGGCGTGCCCGACAAGCCGGGTATCGCCGCCCGCATGTTCCGAGCGCTGGCCGACCGCAGCATCAATGTCGACATGATCGAGCAGAACGTCTCGGTGGCCGGTACCACCGATATCTCTTTCACCGTGCCGCGCGAGGACCTCACCGCCACCCACGCTGTGGTGGAGAGCCTGCGACCGGAGATCGGGGCCACCGGCTTGACCGCCGATCCCGACATCGCCACCGTTTCGATCATCGGCGCCGGGATGAAGACCCAGCCTGGCGTCACCGCGACGATGTTCGAGACTCTGGCGGCGGAGGGCATCAACATCGAGATGATCTCGACTTCCGCCATCCGCTTGACATGCGTGATCCGACGGGATGTGTCGGAGCAAGCTGTCGCAGCCCTGCACCGCGCCTTTCAGCTGGAGGGTGCCTCGTGACCACCGTCGGGGTCTACGGCGCCACCGGTCAGGTCGGCGCGGTGATGCGGACCATCCTGGCGCAACGCCGGTTCCCTGCGGAGCGGATCAGGTTGTTCGCGTCGGCGCGCAGTGCCGGCAAGGTCCTCGACGGGCTCATTGTGGAAGACGTTGCCGTGGCCGACCACCGTGGCGTCGATGTCGCCCTCTTTTCCATGGGCGCCCAGGCGTCGCGCCGTTGGGCGCAAGAGGTGGCAGGCGCGGGGGCCACCGTCATCGACAACTCCTCGGCATGGCGTGCAGATCCCGAGGTGCCGCTGGTGGTGCCTGAGGTCAACGCCCGAGAGCTGGCCACCATCCCAAAGGGCATCGTGGCCAATCCGAATTGCACGACGATGGTCTGCATGCCTGTGCTGGCGCCGCTGAACGCCGAAGCCGGTCTCGTTGCGCTCTCGGGTTCCACTTACCAGGCAGTGTCTGGGGCTGGTCTGGCCGGGACGGGTGAGCTGATGGAGCAGGTAGTGGCCATCGGCGAGAAGGCGGGGGCGCTGGCTTTCTCAGGGAAGGCAGTGCACCTACCGCCCTCTCAGGTTTTCCCGGCCCCCATCGCCTTCAACGTCCTCCCCCACGCTGGGACCTTCGTCGACGACGAGACGACCGAGGAGATCAAGTTCAGGGACGAGGCCAAGAAGATTCTGGGCCTACCCGGCTTGCGCGTAGCGGTCACCTGCGTACGGGTCCCCGTTTTCACCGGCCACTCCATCGCCCTGCACGCCGAGTTTGCCAGGCCGCTAGCTCCGGCCCGAGCCATGGAGCTGCTCGCCCGCGCTCCTGGGGTAGAGCTGGCCGACGTGCCCACGCCGCTGGCGTCCTGCGGTGCGGATGCCTGCATCGTGGGCAGGGTACGCCCCGACCGGAGCAAGCCGGACGGTACCGGCCTGATCCTCTTCGTCTCCGGTGACAACCTCCGCAAGGGGGCGGCGCTCAACGCGGTCCAGATCGCCGAGCTGCTCGTAGCCTGACCCTTGCGCCGCGGATGCCACAGCGGGGATGCCTCAGCGCGGGCGAATCCGCTCGGCCAGGATGGTGCGCAGCACCCGCCAGCCGTCTCGGGCGGCGTGCAGGTTGGAAGTACCCGACCGCCGGTCCGCCTCGAACGATGGCACCTCGACGACCTTGAGGTTGGCCTTGATGGCCTTGATGTTGAGGAGAGTTTCGACTTCGAACCCGTTCGTGTCGACAGCCAAGCGCTGGAGGTGCTTGCGCCAAAAGGCGTTGTAGCCGTAGCACAGGTCCGTGTAGTCGCTTCCCCAAAGGCGGTTTACCAGCACATTTAGCGCCAGGTTGCCGAGGCGGCGCAACCGAGATATGTCGGCTGATCCGCCCCCGGTCACGAAGCGAGTTCCCTTAGCGAAGTCGGCGCCGGTGCGGAGGGCAGCGATGAAGCGCGGTATCTCAGCCGGATCAGTCGAGCCGTCGGCGTCCAGCATCACGATGATGTCGGACGTAGAGGCGGCGAAACCACAGTTGAGGGCGTTGCCCTTGCCCTTGGCGTCCTGGTTGACGAGCACCGCATCAGGTCGATGGCTCCGTACGACCTCAGGCGTCCCATCGGTCGAGTGACCGTCGACGACGATCACCTCCTCGACCCAGTCGGGGATCCGGTCCAGCACGAAACCGATGTTCTCTGCCTCGTTGAGGGTCGGGATCACGACGCTGACCGTCGGGGGGGCCTGTTCGATCCGGTCCCTACCAACCCCGATCGCGCTGTCGGTTACGGGGTGCAACTCGACGATGCCGCTTGAACTATGTGATGGGCGGGGGGACTGAGACAATGTCGACCTTTCGGCGGCGGGCGAACCCAGCAGGCGGTTCGTGACATCCAACTGGTCCCGAACTGTGCACGTTCAGCCACTCTGTGTGAGCATGCTGCATGGTTGTGACACAGAGAGTAACGAGGCGGAGGGGCCACGACAACCCACCGTGTCTCGATTGGCGTAACACGAAAGATATCGGGCTTATCGGGCAATCCGCCCCCGTAGTATCACTTGATCGTGGTCCCTCGACCACTCCCTGTGGCGGACAACGCCATCAAAGAACACTCCTTGCGGCCGTCCCGATCTGCTTCGTATGATTGCAGTGTCGTTCGATGGACCGACACTCCGTGAAGGGCATCGGCGAGGAGAAAAGAGATCTGAGATGCGAGGACTTTTCAAAGGCCTACTGGCCGGGTGCGGTGCAGCGGGCCTCACGATTGCCCTGACGGCAGCGCCAGCTAGCGCGCAGTCTGCCACGCCGACCAGCGCGTCGGGCGTCAGCGGGCTCTCGACCTCCGTCTGCCCCACACCCACCCCCAACTCGACGCCCGACGGCGGTACGCCAGGCCAGCCTGCGACCATCATCCCGGCCTCCGCTACTTCACCGGCCGCCGCAACCGCGGCGATGGTGACCCCGAGCCAGGGTACGGCGTCGCAGCTGGCGTTTACTGGTGTCGACATCGGCGCCGTCGTGGGTGCAGCCGGCGTCCTCGTGGGCGGCGGGATCATCCTCGTCCGCATGGGACGGCGCCGCGAAGACCTCGACGCTGGCTGAAGCTCGGCCCCCGTCGGGCTCAAGGCAGCCGCCGCTGCCGTCGATATGGTGGCGTGATCCGATCTGAGGACCAACCCGCCACGCGTGACCTCTGCCGACTCGTGGCGTATCCTTGCGAGGCTTGACGCACCCAAACGCATCCGTAGCGGTGCCACAGGTTTCGGTCATCGTGTGCGCCTACACGGAGCGACGCTGGGACCTCGTGTTGCGAGCGCTGGCGTCCCTGCAAGCGCAGGAGCCGGCCCCTCACGAGGTGATACTCGTGGTGGACCACAACGAGCGCTTCCTCCAGCGGGCCAACGAGGAGCTGGCAGGGGTGACGATCATCCCCAACGATGACGTCAAAGGCCTGGCAGGGGCCCGCAACTCGGGGGTCCGTGCCGCCAGTGGTGACGTCGTGGCGTTCCTCGACGACGACGCCAGCGCCGATCCCGGTTGGATCGAACACCTCCGCGCTCCCTACCGTGATCCCGCGGTCCAAGGGACCGGAGGGATGGTGCGAGCGGAGTGGCCGCCGGCGGGCCGGCCGGAATGGTTCCCCGCCGAGTTTGGATGGGTTGTCGGCTGCAGCTACACAGGGTTGCCTTCGGTTGCCGGTCCCGTCCGCAACCTCATCGGGGCCAACATGTCTTTCCGGCGCGAGGCGATCGAGTCGGTCGGATTGTTTTCGACCGGGATTGGACGCTCCGCGACTGCTCCCCTCGGCTGCGAAGAGACCGAGCTGTCGATCCGCCTGGCCCAGCAGGACCCGACGGCGATGCTGTGGTACGAACCGGCCGCCTCGGTCGGTCACGCCGTCAGCGAACCTCGCGTGCAGCCCGGTTACTTCCTACGGCGCTGCCTGGCCGAAGGGCTCTCCAAGGCCCTCGTCTCGACGATGGTCGGTGCGTCCGACGCCACAGCGTCGGAGCGCGATTACGTGCGCACGGTCCTCCCGCGTGCGATGTGGCGCGCTGCCAGGGGGGTATTCCACCGTCGCCCAGGACAGCTGGGCATGCTCGCCGCTTTGATCGGGGGGCTGGGCGTGACCACCCTGGGTTACGGGCTCGGCCGCTTCGGGCTCGGCAGTCAGGCACTCCGGCTGATCGACAGCGAGCGTCGGGCCGGCACTACGCAGGAAGCGGGCGCGCAGTGAGTGGCCGGCAGCCCGTGCCCGTGTTGATGTATCACGATGTCGACTCGGATACCGCGGGCGGCGACCCGTTTACCATCCCGGAGAGCGAGTTGGCCGATCACCTCGACGCGCTGGTAGGTGCCGGCTGGCGCACCGAGAAGATCACCGCGCTGGCGGATAAACCGGCCACCGAAGGCACTGTCTACCTGACCTTCGACGATGGCCTCACCAGTTTCGCCCGGCTGGTGATGCCCTTGCTCTCCCAACGGCAACTCTCCGCCACCCTGTTCGTGCCCACCGGTCACATCGGCGAGAGCGCCCACTGGCATCGCAGGGAAGCCGGGAGCCCGGAGGTCATGGGCTGGGCACAGCTGAGAGCGCTCGATCCAGACATCGTTGAGGTCGGCAGCCACGGGCACAGCCACCGTGCGCTGGACGTCATGTCGGGTCAACGCTCATCCGAGGAGGCCGTGCTCAGCCGGAGGCTGCTCGAGGAGGGTCTGGGGCGCGCAGTGACATCCTTCGCCTATCCCTACGGCTATCACTCGCGCGCAGTGCGTGCTGAGGCAAAGCAGGCGGGATACCGGGTGGCGTGCACCGTCGGCTACGCCTTCCACCAGGCCGGGTCCGATCCTTTCCAAGTCCGCCGCTTGCGGGTCGGACCAGGCCTTTCCGGGCCGGGTGTCCTCCGGCTCCTGGCGGAGGGCCAGCGCAATCGAGGGACCATGATCGCCGTCAGGGCCGCTCGGCCGGCGTGGCGATTGCTGCGTCGCAGCCGGCAGGGAAGAGGCGGCATCGGCTCGCCGAGGTCGCAACGGGAGCTCGAGCACGCCAGGAGGAAGTGGTGACGGCAACTGCGTCGACGTGGACACCAACGAAGGTGCTCGTCGCCGACCTCGAAGAAGGGTTGGGCGATGTTTCTCTAGTCGCCCCCGACGGGTTGGTCTTCGGCGAGGCTTGGGTCGTGATCCGTCGCGGCGGCACGGCCACGGGGATGGTGACCATTGACCTCCAGGAAGGTCTCGCTGTCGCCGACATCGAAGCCCGGGTCCGGGCCGAGCTAGCTCGTCGGGCCGCAGGGGTGCAACTGGGTGAACCGCCGGCTGACGTTCAGAGGTCCAGCCGCCCAGATTGCCAGCTGCCCGCCTTTACGGTGGTGGTTTGCAGCACCTTCGAACGCTTTGCCGAGCTGTGCGCTTGCGTCGTGTCGGTGTTCGGCTGTGACTACCCGCGCGTCGAGGTCCTAGTGGTCGACAACCGGCCGGCGGCCGACCTCGAGCAGCATCAGGCATTGCGGTCCTTGGCCCCGGACGTGAGGATCGTTCACGAAGGCGGTCGAGGATTGTCGGTGGCGCGCAATCGGGGCCTTTCGATGTGCACGACCGAGTTGATCGCCTACACCGACGACGACATCCACGTCGATCGGCACTGGTTGCGGTCACTCGGCTCCACCTTCCTCGATGTCCCCCAGGCGTGTTGCGTGACCGGCCTGGTCCTTCCGAACGACCTAACGACCGAGGCTCAGCATCTGTTCGAGGCGTTCTACGGCGGCTTCAACAGAACCTTCGAGCTTACGACCTACGGACCTGGCAAGCCCAAACCCGATCAGCTCTACCCCTACGCCGCGGGACGGTTCGGCACGGGCGCCAACATGGCCTTCCGGACTGCGGCATTGCGTGACCTGGGAGGGTTCGACGACGCCCTCGGGGCGGGCACGCTGGCCAAGGGAGGCGAGGACCTAGCCATCTTCGCGTCGGTCGTGTTGGCGGGAGGCACGCTCGTCGTCCAGCCCTCGGCGATCACCAGCCATCGACATCGCACGACCCGCAAGGAGCTGCTGTCCAGGGTCCAGTCGTACGGATCGGGACTGACGGCCATGTTGACCGCGCTGATCGTGCAAGAGCCACGCCACGCCGCCAGGATCGCGTGGCGTGTACCGCCGGCCCTGCGGCTGCTCGTGCGCTCCCGGAGCGGCACGGTGGCACGGCGCGACGTCGGCATCCGAATACCTCGACAGCTCTACCTACGCCAGGCCCTCGGCATGGCATTGGGGCCGATGTCGTACTTCCGGAGCCGGCGCGACATCCGCCGACGACAGGGTGGAGACGCCCGATGAGGCGTGCGGGCGGAGCCTGGCAGGGATTTGATGCCACTAGCGTCGCTCGGGTGAGGACCAGCGGCCGTATCGCAGGCAGCTAGCTTGGACACCTACTTCCTCCCGTCCATCTATCACTACCTCGCCTCGCACAGCGAGCTACGGGTTACCGAGACAAGCGGGGTCGCGGTCGGTATTGCCGTGCTCATCGGGCTAGCGGCGCGGGAGGTCATACGAGAGTTGGAGCCCAGCGGGCCCATCCGGGTCTGGTTGCGACGGTTCAACGTGGTGTTGGTGCCCCTGCTCCTGGTCAGCGCCGTCACCGTCGTTGAGCGCTTCCGGTTGCTGTCGTGAGTGTTGCCCGCAGCCTCTACCGCCGGGGGCCGCATGAGGTTGGTCGGCGCTCGGACGAGGGAGGGATCCCGCCCGCCACCGTGGCGTTGGTGGCGACCTCCACCGCCGTCCTGGTGGGCGCGGCGGCGCTGGTCTGGAGGGGAGATCTGACCGCGGCCGCCGCGGTTGACGTCGCGTTCGCTCTTGCCCTTTGCGGATGCGGCGCGCTGGAGGCCCTCCTGCCAGCCCGGCCCCTGCTGACGCCGCTGGCAGCGGTGGCAACGGCTCAGGCCGTGCTGCTGGCTACGCCCCTGCCTCTCCTCACGCCCGGCGAACGGCTCGGGATCCAGGGGCTCCTGCTCTGGGTCGTTGTGGCCGGCGCGCAACGGGCGACGTTTCCCCGCCCATTGATTTGGCGTGAGCCTCTCAACTCGGCGAGCCGGATAACGCAAGCCGCCGGCCGCTCCGCCCGCGATTGGCGGCTGCTGGTCGTGGTCGCGGCGATCGGGGTCGGCGTCGGGGTGGTGGCGGCTGCGCTGCTGCCTTTCCATGCCATCACACGGACGCACGGGACGGCCCTCCTCGAGGAGGTAGTGGCCGCCAGCGTGGTGTTCTCTACCGCGGAAGAGTACCTGTTCCGCGGTTTGGTGGCGCCGGCTCTCGGAGCGACGCTCGGCTCTTGGGCGTTACCTTTCGATGCAATCGTCTTTGCCAGCGCTTACGGCGGGTCCCGCCAGTGGCCGCTCCTCCTGCTCATCGCCGCCTGCGGCGCCGGCGCCTCATGGATCACTCGCCGCTTCGAGACGGTCGCTCCCACGGTGGTTGCTCACGCCGTCGCCGTAGTCACACTCATTCTCCTACTGCCCCACCGCTTCGCGTGATCACCCTCGAAGAGGTGCCAACGCCGAGCCGGCTCTCGGATCAGCCCCGGCTGCACTGGCCGCACGCGGTGGTGGCGTTGGTGACGATAGGCGCAGGGATGGCGTTCCTCTCGCAGGCGGACGCGCGCGCGGCCGGAGGGTACGGTCTGATCTCGGCCTTTCCCGTAGGGGCGTGGGTTTGCTTGGCCGTGTTGACGGTGAGCTTCGTTGCGGCCCTGTACTGGCGCCCCGACGACATGGTGGTCCCCCTGTTGCACGTCGTCGGACTCGTGCTCCTTCTCGACGGGGCTGCACCACTCAGCGAGAACGCCGCTCGCTGGTCGATCAGCTGGTACACCGCGGGATTCGTCAACCAGATCAACAGCGCGGGGGTGGTGCTGGCCCACACCGACGCTCGCTGGAGCTGGCCGGGTTTCTTCGCCGGTGCGGCCGCCCTGTTGCGGCCGGCGGGGATACCCAACGCAGATCAGCTGCTCCTTTGGACTCCCGTCGTGCTCTCGATGGCTTACCTCGCCCCGCTCATGGCCATCGCGCGCTCCGTCACCGCGTCCCGGCGCGCGCCGTGGCTGGCCCTCTGGGTCTTCACCGGCGCCAACTGGACCCAACAGAGCTATTTCTCGCCGCAGGGCGTGATCTTCCTCCTCTTCTTGATCTCGGTAGCGCTTGCTCTCCACTTCTTCGGTCACCGGGCGGGCGAGGTAGCGCAGGCAACGGGTCTGTCTTGCCGCCGGCGGGTGTCGTCACTCTCCGCCCGCGCCAGCCGCTTGGCCGCGCATATTCGACGCACGGCGAAATTCGAGGACGTTGCCGCAGTGACGTCGCGCGGGCAGCGGATCGGCGCGCTCGTCGTGCTGCTCGTGTTGATGGCGGCATCCACCGTCAGCCATCAGCTGACCCCAGTCGCGCTGTTCCTCGACCTGGGCGTGCTGGCGCTGCTCGGCAGGCTTCGGGCGCGAAGCCTGCCGGTACTCCTGGCCGCCATGATCTTTCTCTACATCAGCTACTTCGCCACCGATTTCTGGTCCGGCCACTTCTCGCAGCTGATCGGCATCGGGGGGGGTGGAGGCAGCTCGTTCTCCCAGAACGTGGGACAAAGGATCGTCGGCGCCCAAGCTCACCGGATCGTGGTCTACCTGCGACTCCTGTTCACGGCCTCCATCTGGGTTCTCGCCGCGGCCGGCGCCTTGCGGCGCCTGCGCAGGGGACGGGCCGACGTCACGACGGTCTGCCTCTTCGCCACGCCGCTGATCCTTCCAGTCGTCCAACCCTACGGCGGGGAGGCGCTGATCCGTGCTTTCCTCTACGGTCTTCCATTCGCCGCGATCCTGGTCGCCTCGGCGCTTCTCCCGTCGGGTAGGAAGCTTCGGAGCTGGGCGGCGCTGGCGGCGGTCCTCCTCGTGGCGATCCCGGTCTATGTGGTGGCGGCATACGGCAACGAGCAGTTCGAGGAGATCCGGCCCAACGAGGTGGCGGCGGTGACGTGGTTCTACGCCCACGCTGTCGACGGGTCAGTGCTGCTGGCTCTCGAGCCGGACGTCCCCGGTCCGACAGAAAAGTTGGCTACCGACCCCTGGATCACTCTTTCCGGTCCCATCACCACGCCGGCGATCGTCAAATCGCTGCAAAAGCAGAAGGTGCCGGCTTACGTCGTCCTGACAGCCAGCCAACAGGATTATGGCATCATCAACGACGGGCTGGCGCCGGGCTGGGAGCAGCAAATCCAGAGCCAGCTGAGCGCCCGGCCGGACCTGAGGGTGGTGTTCCAAAAGCCGGATGCCACGATTTTCCAGTATGTGCCGGGCTGACTTCGAATCGCTCGGGCCACCCACTACCGTCTGGGGAGTCCGAGCCCGTTGACCGCCGGCGGAGAGCTGATGATGTCCATCGACGCCAACGACACTGTCTCCACTCTGGGGGAGGCGCGAGGAGGCCGGCGCGCCAGCATTGGCATCGTGCTCTCTGCGCTGCTGATGATAGCGGTCCCCTACGCCCACCTCCCGAGCGCCTTGCGGCAGCTCCTGGTCATCGCATACGTCCTGACCGTACCCGGGTGGGCGGTAGGTCGCTTGTTGAGGATCCGCAGTGTGGCACTCGAGCTGTCTGTCGCCCTCGGCCTGTCGGTGGCCATGGTGATCCTCGTCGCGATCACGTTGCTCGACGTCCACCGCTGGGATGCCTTTACGGTCTACCTGCTGTGCCTGGCGGTCGCTGCCCTCGGCGGATTGATCGATCTGTCTCGATCATGACCGTCGCCAGCGGCACATCTCGACCCGCGCAAAGGCGCGTCCCTCCACCGAGGCGCTGGGCGCGCCTTGGTTTCCGCTTCTGGTCGGTCGTGGCGGTGATGCTGGCCGTCGTGGTGGCCACCGGCGTCTTCGTGCTCCGGCACATGCGTACCAGCCTGATCCCGGCGGCCGCCCCAGGGTGGCATCTGACGATGGCCGATGACTTCCAGTCGAGCGGGCTCAATCCCTCCAACTGGTGGGGTGCCTATTCCGGCCAACCAGGCGGGGACACCAACGGTTGGTGGTCGCCCAGCCACGTGCAGGTTGGAAAAGGCATGCTGGTCCTGCGCGCTTACAAGGCCGCGACCCCGGAAGGAATACGTTACGTGTCGGGGGGTATAGGCCAGGTCGAGCGGCGAGCCCAGGTCTACGGCCGGTACTTGGTGAGGATGCGGACCACATCCGGTAAAGGGATTTCCACGGTCGCTCTCCTTTTTCCCACCGGCACGTGGCCGCCGGAGATCGATTTCTACGAGGACGGCCCCACGACGAGCCGCCGAGACAGCACGGCTGCCACGCTCCACTACGGACCCGGCAACCACATGATCCAGCGGGAGCTCAAGGGTATCGATCTCACCAAATGGCACACGTTCGGACTCGACTGGCTCCCGGGACGCCTCGTGTACACGGTGGATGGTCGCACGTGGGCGACGGTGACCGGTTCGGAGGTCCCGGCTGTGCCGATGACACTCGACCTCCAGTCGCAGGCGCTCGCTTGTGCGGGGACACCCAGCCCCTGCCCCGACGCAACCACCCCACCTGAAGTCGACACGGAGGTCGCCTGGGTCGCGGTGTACCAGCGCAACGGCCGATAGAAGCGTGGTCGACCCGCCCGTCGCCTACATCGTGATGGCTCATACCGACCCGGGGCATGTGCGCCGGCTCATACGGGCGCTCCCGGATGGCCCGGTCTTCCTGCATTGCGACTCGTCGACGCCCACCCGGGTGTTTTCGGCGATGGTGGAGGGGGTGGGACGACCCGTCGTGCTGTTGCCCCGGCGTCGCACCCGTTGGGGCAGCTGGGCCATCGTGATGGCGGAGATCGACGGCTACCGCGCAGCGCTGCGACGCGGCGTGCGCCACTGCGTGCTGCTGTCGGGCAGCGACTACCCCCTCGCCCCCAAGGAGGCGATCGCCTCCACCCTCGCGGCGTTGCCGGAAGCGGCGTCCTTGCTGGACCTTCATCCGCTGCCGCGCGCTGACTGGGGACCTACCGGGGGGTACTTCAGGCTCTACCATCGATGGGCCACGATCCGGGGCCGCTCTGTGCGTCCCTTCTGGAGGCGCAGCCTCCTTCCCGGCCTTCGCTACACGAGCGCCTCGCAATGGAAAGTCATCTCCCGTGCGCACGCTGAAGCGCTCATCCGTGTCGTAGACGGCACGCCTGATGTCCGCCGCTTCTTCTCGGGAGCGCTCGTCCCCGACGAGCTGTTCGTCGCAACTGTGCTCCAGAGCGAGGTGCTCGTGGGCTCCCTGACGAACTCAGTGATCGATTGGCCAGCTTGGTTCATCGATTGGCCAGTGAGGGGCGCAGACCATCCCCGTTGGCTCCAGGAAGGCGATCTCTTGGCGCTATTGGAAGCGGCGGCAGGGAGCAGGCCGGCTCTCTTCGGGCGCAAGATATCTGCTACGAGCACCCCGGGCCTGGTCGCGGCTCTCGATCGGCACGCCCGGCAGTTGGAAGAAGCCGCAGGGCCCCGTCAGTTCATGCCGTAAGCGGCCACCCAGTCCACGTCCATGTTGACGTTGGAGGCCATCGGGGCAGTCATGCCCGAGACGGGCACGACCTGGGTCTGCAGGTCCAATGACATCGGAACGTCTGGCACGTTGCTGCTTGTGACCGTTGCCCATACGGCGCCGTCGATGGTGTACACAAGCTGGCCCGGGGTCCATTGGACGCCGATGGTGTGCCATTGGGTGAAGTCGATCCCGGCCAGGCTCTTTTGGATCTGATCGTTGTTGGGATCGAAGTGCAGCGTCGCTGACATCGAGTTGCGTGCCGTCCCCTGGGGGGCATCCTCGTAGAAGTCGACCTCAGGCGGCCAGCCAACGGTAGGCCAGAGCAGGGCGATAGCCGAGAGGCCCGGTCCCGAGTCCACGCGCATGCGGACCTCGAACGCCCCGTAAGTCTGGGGCTGAGTCGAACCCACCCCGCCGGAAACCCAGCCGGTCGAATTGGTTCCGCCCTTGTGGTCCTGGTAGGTGCTGAGATGCAGCTCCCCTCCCGAGACGGTGACGTGGTTGGGATTCCACCAAGCGAGTGGGTCCCCCCCGGGCTGCCCGGAGTAGGGATACCACAAGGATGTGTTCAGTGCCGGCCCGTTGAAGTCGTCCGACCAGAGCGGGTGGAAGCCGGCCGGAGCGGTTGTAGGCAGCGCTTCCCCTGACGGCGATGCGCTGCCCGGGGTCCCCGTCGTGACGGGCGGGGGGGCCGGCGCCGGTGCCGACGGAGCGGCAGGCAGCGACGGGCTGCTGGCCGCGCTAGCCCCGCTCGAGGTGGAGTCGTACTGCAGCACTTGCAAGTCAGCGAGAGCGACTGCGTAGCCGCCCGAGGTCGCCATGATGCCCACGGCCCGCTGGCCTGCGCCGACTGCCGACCCCTGGAAGGCGGCGTCACCGAAGGTGAAGACGCCGCCGTCGGAGGCGACGAGCCGGTAGCCGTGGCCGTCGGGGGTGGAGGCCATGCCGACTATGGGCTGGTTGAGGTGGACGTTGCCGGTGGAGCCGTAGAAGGCGGCGTCACCGAAGTCGAAGATCCCGCCGTCGGAGGCGACGAGCCAGTAGCCGTGGCCGTCGGGGGTGGAGGCCATGCCGACTATGGGCTGGTTGAGGTG